>JAFGIN010000079.1 GCA_016929595.1 Chitinispirillaceae bacterium | reverse complement strand
TATAACGTACGGCTTCATTTTGCCGAGCTCTATCAGACTGCAACCGGAGCCAGAAGGTTTAACGTGTTAATTAACGGAACTGCTGTGTTGACAAATTTTGACATATATTCAGTAACGGGCGCACGATATAAAGCGCTTGTACGCGAATTTACTGCGACAGCAAACGGCTCAGGACAGATCGTGATCACTTTCACTACAGTCACTGACAATGCTACAATATCGGGTATTGAGATTATCAGGTAATAACTGAATCGGTAGTTTCAGAATAAGAAAAAGAGGGGGTTTCTCCTCTTTTTTTTTACTTACAATTAAAATAAAATTCAAGATAAGCAGCAGATCGGGTATAAGGTATATTACAGCCAAACATCAAATTTTCTTTTAAATGAAAAAAGGTACAACGTGATACAACAGTCTCTGAAAAATCTCAATATTGAATCGTTGAATGAGATGCAGCAACAGGCTATCAGCGCTATATATACGCATCGCAATACATTGATTCATGCTCCGACAGGGTCGGGCAAAACACTGGCATATCTTCTTCCGGTTGCAAAATCAGTAATCCCTTCAAAAACCTGCGTTCAGGCGCTGATAATTGTACCATCAAGGGAGTTGGCTGTTCAGATTTGTGATGTTCACAAATCGATGCATTCGCCAGTGAAAATAATGTGTTGTTATGGAGGGCATTCGATTGATGCTGAAAAGGCCGGTTTCAGGAATGCACCTTCAATTCTGGTGGGAACACCAGGAAGGATAGCTTCACATATGCGGGAGAAGCGATTCGATTTTTCCGCAATTTCGATGCTGGTACTCGATGAATTTGATAAGTGTCTGGAGTTTGGGTTTGTTGAAGAGATGTCGTTTATTATTGATCAGTGCAAAAAACTTAAAAAGCGTATCTGCACTTCAGCCACTCAGATGGAGAACATACCAGAATTTGTCAAGATGGACAATGTTTTCAGGGTCGCATTTGAAGATGAACAACTGAAGCCACGAATTACGCTCAAAACAGTCGTTTCTCCATCAGCGGATAAACTTGAGACACTGCTGGATCTGATTAAATACATTAGTAACCAGTCAACGATCATTTTCTGTAATCATCGTGATGCAGTTGATCGGGTAGTGAAGTTTCTTGAATCGAAGTCAATCGATGTTTTAAAGTATCATGGTGGGATGGAGCAGCAGGATCGTGAAAAAGCACTGCTGAAGTTCCGTAATGGAAGTTATCATATGCTGGTGACTACGGACCTTGCATCACGTGGTCTGAACATTCCAGAGATACGCTTTGTTGTTCATTACCATCTGCCATCAACTGAATCAGCGTTTATCCATCGTAATGGAAGAACTGCACGTATGAATGCAACCGGAACTACCTATATTATTCTTTCAGAGGATGAACCATTGCCATCCTATCTTCACGAAAAGCCGGAGGTTGAAAAGATTTCCCGGGACCTGCCATTGCCTGACAAGGCGGATTGGGTAACGATAGTAATTGACCTGGGAAAACGCGACTCTATCAGCAAAGCGGATATTGTAGGATTTCTTTCACAAAAGGGTTCTCTTGCAAAGGGTGATCTGGGACTTGTTGAAGTAACGCATGCAGAATCGTTTGCAGCGGTAAAAAGCGGTAAAGTCAGGCAATTGCTCGCAAAGACAGCAGGAGAAACTTTAAAACGTAAGAAAGTAACCGTTACGATGAGTCAGAAAGCGGGATAATGATCGGCTCAACGTTATTTTTTGTAAAAGCACAATAGGTTTCGTTCATCAAAACCAGACTAACTATAAAGGCTTACATTGCGTAGGTAATTATTACCATAACGGTCCAACGTGGCAGGACATAAACCTCTGGACGATGTTGATTTTTCTGTATTCTGACTCTTGAGCAGAGTAATCAAAAAGAATTAAATTGTTATGGAAATTGTTTTAAAAGTATTATTAAACATGCAAGTCATTTTTATTAGTAACCCGAAAGGATACCAGTATGCTTAACCGTTCAAATTTTCTTATTAAAGAGAATATTTCCTTTTTAAAACTAAGTGATACGTATGAAATATTTGATCCTCAAACTGGCGAAAAAATCGGGTATGCGAAAGAAAACATCAATATTGGATTTAAACTGCTTCGTTTAATTATTAATAAAATGCTTCTTCCCACTCGTGTTGATATTATTGATAAAAATGAAACAGTGTTGTTCAGCCTTAAAAAAGGCGTGCAGTTTTTTACTACAAAGGTTACCATTACAGATTCAGCTGACAATACGGTAGGATTCTTTAAAAGTAAGCCATTCAGTTTTCGTAGCAGATTTCATGTGTTTGACAGTTCTGAACAAATGGTTGCTGAGGTCAAAGGAGACTGGAAGGGTTGGAATTTCAAATTCATTGGTAACAATCAGAATGAAATAGGTACAGTCACGAAAAAATGGGCAGGAATAGGAAAAGAGCTGTTTACATCAGCGGACAACTACATGATTACTATCAATGATGAAAGTACAAATGAGGCAAAAAGCATGCTTCTGCTTGCGGCAGGTCTGGCTGTGGATATCGTTTACAAGGAAAAAGGATAAGCGAGTAGAGAGCGAATAAAGAAGGGGGGGGGGTTGTGGATAAATCCAGAACGTCTGAAGATAGCGGTGGAGGTCATTTCTGGAATCCTATTCAAAAAATTTTTGACCACGGAATACACGGAAAAACACGGAAATTAAGACAAAAATTACTATTGTTGCAAACACATGGGAATGAAAAGAGTCTATTCCCCACCGTTCTTCATATAGCTGATTCTGGATACCCATAGCTCAATTTTGTTATTGTCTTTACGTTTAATGGCGTAGGCTACAAGATGCTGATTTGCTGATACAACAACCGGATATGATGCCGTAATCGACCTCTCATTTACAAAATCATATGCATTCGAGCTCGCAATATTTCCCAGCTTCATATCCCACGAAATTTTCATATCCTTCGAATACACCTTTCCATTTTCACCAAACACATATGCTCCGTAACCGGCAATACAGGAACCTCCTGATGCAGCTATCACCGAGGAATCAAAATCATCTTTCTTAAAAAGAAACACCTCTTCAGCAGGTAGTGATACCAGTGGCCTTTCATCCGTGAAACAATCACAGAGATCGCAAGGTCCCCCTTCACCGGGTAATTCAAGTGCTGAATGCCAGTAATGAGTTTCATCATTGCAATAATAGCAGGGGTAGACAGTGATATACCCTTTCATGCTGCATTTTGGAATCCGTGCAGGTATAACAGGACCCCACTTTGCAGTTGAATGGTTCCAGGTGCGCATCATCGGCTTTTCGTGTGTTGCATCTGTCTGCACAACACACAGCAGCGTATCCTGCCAGAAAACAGTCGGTGAGTCAAGTGGGGGATATATTGGATCTTCCAGAATTATACCGATCTTTTTTATTCCTGACAACCGGAATGGTACGGTTTGTTTTTTATGATGTGCAATTAACATCTTTATTTTATCGCACCTGACTTTTACAAATGCATCACCAGCTTCTTCTGCCTGTTTTTTTAATGTGACAATAGATTGCTCAGCCTGGTCCCATTCACTTGAATCAATTAAAGCATTGATATCAAAAAGCCGGCACAGCAATGTCGGATGCATGTCGGAAAATTGCATCTGGTTGAGAATGTACCATGGGTTTTTGTATCCTGTCACAGTATCTTTTGGTTTGTCAACAACATTTTCAAGTTTTTTAAGAAAATCAGGAGAGATGACAAGCGAATCATGCGGTGCGGCAAACTCTAGTGATGACTCTCCTGAACAACTGCTTTCTGTAAGAAGAAACCTGTCTTTTGAAAATGTTATCTGAACATCAACAAGTTCAGCTATCGGATCATCATAGCCAATCCATGAGTTGGTAAACTTTACAGAACCAAGTGATAGTACTTCATTTTTGGATTGCTTTTCGAATTCAAGATTCAGTTCTTCCTCTATACCCGCTCTGGTTCCAATGCCGTGGCTGACCTCTGAAACATAATTCCGGATTACTCTGTACACCCCTGAGGTCAGAGTATCGGTAAAATACTTGATATTATCATTTTCATCATCTTTTTCACCCTGTACTACATCTACATGAGAAAAAGATAGTATAAAAGTAAAAAAGAGGACAGTGTTGAAGTATTGTTTTGTTTTTTTAATCATAATAGTAATAACGTTTTTCCTTTTCACCTTGTAACACATCATACGCTTCAAGCCTGTAGGGCTCTCAATTTGTAATATATAACACTCGATAAGCCCTTCAAAAAAAAATTACCACGAAAGGCACGAAAAACACGAAATTAGAAAGAAAAAAACATTTCTTCTTTTATATTCTCATTTTTCCGTGGTTCCTTTTTGTCTCAGTGATTCCAGTAATTTACGGCCTTTTTCCGTAATACGGTATTTCTGTAAACGACTGTTTGGTTTATCTGGTATGGTCATTTCTATATATCCTGCTTCAAGTGCAGGTTGAAGATAGTTGTATTTCATAGTTGGACGATGGGTTAGATGAAGTCTTTCCATCAGTGTGCGAGTATCTTCTTTTCCGTTTCCAAGTGTCAGAATAAGTTTTTTGACTTGTTCGGTGACTTGTTCGGTTGTACCCGAAGCAGGAATTCCGGCCAGTGGTTTTTTCTGATCTCAAAAGCTTCTCGCCCATATTCTATTAACCATCAATTCAGTTGTGGCGTCGTACTGTGGCTCTTCCCCTCCTCATACGCAATCTCTTTACAACAATAAATGTCATAACTGGAATGAAAAGAAAATAAAACCCCGGACCGGATACAAACGCCCACATTTTTCGTGATGAAAACTGAGCTGTGTAAAGGACTGCACCAATATGCACAAGAATATATCCGCACATGAAAAGAAGCATTTTCTTCAGAGCACCAATCGTAGCGGGGTTGAGCATCATGCCTTTGGGCACCATACGTCCGAAATAGTCAAGCAGAAACCGGTCAGGCGAAAAAATAAGGACCAGCATGAAAATGGTTGTTGCAGCTTCGATTATTGCCGGTTTGACTTTAAAGAACATCTCATTTTTAAGCACAATTGAAATGAATCCAAGCCCAGCAATTAACCCGACATCAAGAAGAACAAACCAATCGAATCGCCCGGTTTTCATGTAATAAAACAGTAGCTGTCCGGCAGCAAAGATGATCGCGGAAATAATAGATATCTTAATATTATTGCATACTGAATCGACAATAATAAAAACAATGAGAGGCAGCATTTGTGCTAAAAGTTGAAATAACATTTTTCTATATCCTTTTTAAATATATTCATTTTCTTTTTCGATACGCGCTAATTGAATCGTAAAGCGATTCCATCTGCTGCAGCATCTGCAAACGTGTTTTCCCGTCATCATCGATACGAATTATTGTGGAACTATCCTTTTTACTCTCAATAAGATCCACACAGCAATTCCCGGCAACCCAGATATAATATTTTTCAGAAGAATCGCCTTCAGTTTTAAATGGTTTCCCAATAGTACGGCACAGATACCGCACCAAAACCTGAAATGTTGAGTCGATCCCGGTTTTAGATAACAAACACTCTACGCTCCGGAGCTTTCCATACTCGTAGTGAATCTTCGCAGTGACGTCACATTTCAGAGGTTCGATGTAGATAAGTGTGTCAATATCACGTGTTGTTGTATCACCGAAATTCAAGCCGAATATCGATAATGAATAGGTTTGCACTGCCAACGACGTGAGTAAAAAAAAAATTTCATTCTGTACAGTTCAATAAAACAGGTTCGAATACGATAAAAATGAGATGCCTTTTTTAAAACAATCCAATGCCTAAAATACAACCCGCCATACTCCGCTCCTACTCTGCTTAGAAAGAGCCAGATCGCAGCAAATTTTACCTGTCAGCCAGATTATTTCGTTTTCAAAACGAACACCTTCTGCGCGACCACTGGAAAAAAAACGTCTCCACTTGCCTTAAAAACCTCATCACTGGATGAAATCACTATCACCGGGCAAAAAAGAGGCGGCTAAAACGTTTTTTATCCCATTAAAGGCGGATTCTCTCCAGTGTTTATTCATTGCAAACCCAATGAAATCGTTTTTCCAGCTTTTGATTGCGATTTTCAGCCCGCTGTTTTAGAATTTTCACCCGGTGATTTGAAAAACGGCCCCTTTTTTTTGATTTTTCAGCCCGGTGATTTTCTTTTTCGGGATAGTGAATTGAGAAAACCGGCAAGTGAAATGGTGATAAGAGCAAGTGAAATGACGGGTTTGGGCTGGTGGAGCAGGGGAACTGGCCGGTGTTTTGCCATTACAGAGTGGTGGATCGGATAGTTACCCGGGTGATAGGGAGAATTTTCCGGTGTAGGGGCACGTTGCAACGTGCCCCTAATTAAAACAAAATGGTCCCTTTAAAGATACATGATACCAGGTGATTAAGTACCTTCCCGTAGATCTATCGTCCCGAGAGCAGCATATATACAATAACTGTCAACAATGACGATATAAAGCTGCTGGTAAAGTTAACCACATCATTATTTACAAGCGGATGACCTGAAATTACTTTGTTGACACTTCCATTGCTTAATCGTTTTTCTGTAATACGTCCCTCTTTTTCACTGAAATATTTTACCTGTATAGTAGCACCCAGGACGCTGTCCAGTAATGATCCTGTAAACCCGCCAAGCGGGCATAGTATAAATGACAAAAGAAGATGTACGTTTTGAGTGTAAACCAATTGGTATCCGGCAGTAAATACAGCGGCAATAAGAACTGCCCCCGCCAGGGAAACGCTGGAAAGCCATTGGCAATCACCTGCGCAATGTCATGTGCGCCGCATTTCTGGTGAATTGCTTCCAGATCTCTTTCAAGATGTTTGCTGAATCTGCCGACGATATTTGAAGAAATAAAGAACCATATAGAAATTGTTCTACTTAAAATAGATCCGGACCACACTCTGTCCTGTTGTAATGAATATATATTACTTCAATCTGTTTTTCTGCCTGATACCAGGGGAATGATATTGATGATACAGGAGACCAGGAACGTATTAACGGGTTAAATGTAATTCGCTCAATTTTAAAACAGGTAAAAAGTCATACTGAGCAAAAAGTATTAATTACCGGATTTTCAGTATGATGTTGAAATAAAGAAAATGTTTTTTGATGGCTTTATCAGGCGTGTGGCACGGTCTTAAGGCCGTGCTTCTGCGTTGCATTCAAAGAAAATTACTTTCTACAAATTGTTTATAGTCAGTAAGTACGTTGTCAGTAATGATACATAAACACCTGTTTTTTCAATAACGAACCATTTTTTATCAGGTAGCATCCCTGGGGCATTTTTTGTGGTTTGAGATCTGTTACTACATTTCCCTGAAGGGTGTACCATTTGCAATTATCATTCCTGGATAAAATTGCTTGGTTACTCATTAAAATCTTTGGTTTTGAGAAAGTTGATGTTAATCCTGCATCTTTGAAATTGGTAGTTCCATCCGTCTGCAACCACATTTCAACAACAAGCATATTATCGCAGGTTGTTAATGGGTAATCCAAAGCACCGCCACCCTGCATAGTAGGTTTCGAGGGGTCTACATAAGCCCTGATAACATGAACAAGCAGATAGTTGATCTTGTTATTGCTTGCTAAGTGTGTAAACACTAGAAATTGATTATCACCTGTTTTGGGCAAATAACATGTTTCGGTAGTTTTATTGGTGTCCAATTTAGAAAAAAAAGATGTATTATTAAGCTCCAGGGGGGTAGACCAATTGATGTTATGGTTTCGTTTCGCAGTGTAGAATGCTCTTGGTGCACCTATTGTCCATGATGGGCAACATGGACAGACTGGAAACATTCCAAGAGATGCAAAAAAAATCCCCGAATGTTTCACGGAACAGGGATAAGAAGCTTCTCCAGGTATAATACTGTCAACAACGAATCGACCTTGCTCAGAAACTGAAACTTCCCGTCCAAAACGGCTCAGGATATTCAATGTATCTCGATGATACAAAAGTGCTGCTTCACTCAGTGATGATAGTAGTGTTGAAATCAGCAGGAATCGTGCTATTTTAATGTGATTCATATAACTACCCCCATTTTCAAATTGCTGATCAGTGTAAATTTAATATAACATCATTAACTAAATTTTTGTTGATTTGCCATATAAAATCGTTTTCTGGTAGAAAACAGATCTCAATTTCAGGGTTGTGGATTTGAAAACACAAGTGGCATGTGTGACTGCTCATCCATACATTTCAAGACTGTAGAAATTTACGTGTGGCACGGTCTTAAGGCCGTGCTACTGTGGTATCTGGAGTCGTAAAAATCATTCACGAACATAATGCTTCCTGAAATACTTCTTACAAGGAGCACAAAGATGAAATCACTGACTATCTGTTGAATTGCAATGGATAGGTGGGTTGCAGCGACTGATGCAGTAATAATAAGAATAATAAAAAGAAATAATTTCATATGTCAACTAATTAAACGCTGATTGTTAGAGTTACCGGCAAGACATCCTGGTATCATTGTTGAAATATACGTGTGAATTCGTCAAAATGTTACAAATGTTTGCAGGTGATTTGTGCAAGTTAAGAAGGGTGCGTTTCCCGGATGTGACACACGTCACGGCAGTCCCGGTTGAACCAGAATCGTTGCTCGCGACACACTTCCAAACCGGGTACTGTGAAAATCCCATAAAAGTTCATATGCAGATAGTATAATTATAGGAATTGACACTTTTTTTTTTAGGACGAACCTTTTTCTGTTACTTGATTAATCCTGCAATTAAATATTACTTATCATAAAAAGAACTAACTCCGACATTTTTGGATTCTGTCCTGAAGAACAGGGCACCTCAAACATAGTAAACAAAAGAACAACAATTACTTGCAATTTCTTCAATTTACTGAAAATGTAGAGATTATATTAAGATGATGCAAGGAAAATAAACCCTCATTTTGTTAACGGATAGGGGATGAAAATGGTAATTCCTGATATTGCTTCTGCAATCGGTCTTGGTGTTCTTGGTAACTGGGCGACATCATTAATATCCATTGGATTTTCTAAATGTTTCGGAGAAAAAGAAGATCTATTAATGAATAAAGTATATGCTGCAGCTGATCGGGCAGCAGATTCTTTTTTAAAGAGATACAATCATACATATGGTAAGTTAGATTAGCACTTGTTGCTTGATGAGTGATTATTGATAACTCGGGACTCTTGAGGAAACTATTGCTAATACATAAATTAACGACCCAGACACAAAGAATGCAGAAAGAGACAAAAATAGTTATTGATATTATGACACTAAGTAAAGATGATATCGTGAAACAGAAAGATGCTAATAATATCTTTTTTCTATATTTATTGGTGAAACGTTACTTTTTCTTCAAGTTAAAAAAATCCCACCAGGCTCAAGATCAAGAATACACTCCGCAAAAGGTTGCACGGAATCCTTTATCACCTGGAAAAATCAATTAATGAAGGTATCAATGGCGATGTTGTTTCGGGGCTTTCTACAGATAAAACTGACCTTACGGTGACCAGAATGTATGCCAGAAAAGGCGGCAGTGGTGAAGTCGCATACGCGTATGACCTCTGTTTTGAGGTACAATTTACCGATGCACAATATGCACGGTTGTTTGATAAAAAAAATAAGAACCGCTATCTGTTTGCATGGGCATGGACGATTAATAAACAGGCTATCAGTGAATATAAGAGAGTTGCCAATATTCCTGTAGGTACAGCCAAAGAACGTCTGGAATTTCTTAAACAGGGCGAGCAATCATATCTCGAATATGCAATTGACTATTATAAGGAGAAACTTCTTTCAGGCAGTTACCTTCCCCGGCACCAATATGGTGCGGCAGGTTTTGTAGATAATTTTCCTTTTGATGAGCCATCCTGTAATTTCCTGAAAGTTGAAAATGCACTGCCATTTTCGTTTTTTGGAGCAGGAGCACAGTTCGGCCCTATTGGACTATGCAGAAATGACAGTGAATACCACAAAAAGTATATCAGCAAATACCCTGCGACTGAAGATTTCATCGTTAAAGAAGGTGAAAAACTGCGGGATGCAACATTACCGGAACTGTATCTTGATGAGTCATGTGGAAGTGATGGAGGAGGAGCGGTTCAGTTCGGGCATGGTCTCCTGTCAGACCAGGATGAGTACCACTCGTTTGGGGATCACTGCTTTTTGTTCAAAAAAGATTCGGCAGTCTTAAAGATCAATTCTATAGAAGGTAACAGCGGTAAAGCAGTTTCTATCTCAAAGGCGTATTCTTTTTCAAGCGGGAAATGTGACATCGTTTTCCATGATTATGTTGCCGACTATAAGGACAGATTCAAGGATGTCCTGTTAATGCAGTTTGATATAGTAATGGAACAGAAGGTAGTTGACTTTAACGAGTTTGCAACGCTGCAGATAGCACAGGAAGATTCACTGAAAAGCGAAGATGGGGAAGTCCTTACTTTAATCGAAAAAGGAGTTCCGGGGTATGGGTATACAGGTCGTTGCCATACCGATGTTAAACTGCGAGGACAGAAAAATGCTGCGCAGCTATGGGAGGCACATACGCTGGTGCATCGCCCGCTTATTATCGTTTATGAATTAGAAAGAGATTTAACTACTGAAGAGGTCGATGTGCTCAGGAAAACTCCTATAATCTGCACATTCCAGTTCGGTACTATCGGAAGGTTAAAGAGTGCGGAGTATAAAATTCCGATCGATACGACTAACGGTGTAAAAAAAGGAAGACATGCGATTTTTGTCTATCTGGTAAGTAAATCTCCAAGAGTAGAAGTGGTGATTACCGACGATACACTCGTACCTGCAGTCGATCGCATTGCAGGGTGTGGTGAAAAGTCAAAATACCGTGGGTTTAACTGGCCACTGAGTGGATTGCCACAGGTGACACTGTATGAAAACCGGAATGAGACGGGTTTGTTCGAAAATAACCCTGTAGTAATCATCAATGATTTCAGCTGGAGTGATATTGCTGCAAAAAACAATACTGATGCCCGGGCTGCAGCTGCAAGGGCAATGAACAGCAAATGTATGGGGTTTCTGCTCAGCTTTGTACCGTATGTTGGTGATATTGCAGGAACTGCCTGGGATATTGGTGTTGAGATGCTTGAGGGTAAACCTGTCAATGATGCCACAAAAATTACTATTTCAAAAAAGGCGATGAACCTGTTTCTCGAGTGCCTTCAGAAAGCGACAACTCCAGCAGCAGGCACAAGAAGCAGTGGACTTCCCAATTTTAAGGAGTTGGGGAAAGGTCCCGGGAAAGCGCTTGATTTTTTTGTAGTGCTTGCAACAATTGAACAGGTTTTAAAAGGGTATTTCGACACTGTTGCAAAAACAAGCAGTTCGTTTCTGCGGGGAGTTGATTTCGGGAAGGGGGATAAGGATTCTCTTTACCTGATGGCGGTAATGACCATTCAGCTGAACCAGAATAGTAAAACACTTGAGTACAGTAAGGTGGAAACACCGGATACGGTAGAGATTTTCATGAACCGTGAACTTACCGGTGATGATCACCAGCCGTTTAATATTCAACTTGGGGCGACAGCTGGCCTGCTGCAGCGTGCAGATGCAAATCAGCCGGATTCTGTAGCATGTTTCCGGGCGGCGTACATGCAGAATCTGGCAAAGCTACAAAGTATATTAAGAGAGGAAAAGCAGGACAGTGTCGGGGATTATCTGAACAAATTATTGGGCAACAGAAACGGTGATGATCTCCTGAAAATGTTTGAAAAGGGTAATGTCAGCAAAAAATTCACCGAGTCGCTTAAATCGAAAAGATTCCTTGATGTCCTTGAGAAAAAGGTAAAAGGCGGAACGTTTTCTGAAGATGAAGCGGCAAAGTTGAGTCTGATAATAAATCTGCTCAGGTATATCGATGTGGTTTTTGTGACTTGCCCGGCATGCGGGCATATTGTTTTGCTTTCGTGGGGATGGTGCCCGTATCATGGGACTGCAGAGGAGTTGAAGTTGGAGGATAAGGATGGGGATGGGATGTTTAAAAATGAATTTGTAAAGTGCCTGAAAAGTAATAAAATGGAGGGCATCAGTAGCCATCTGTCTGAAGATTTTAATAGTCAAAAAAGACTATTAGTCCATTGGACAGAATTTATCATAGGATAAAGGAATTTTAAAAATGTATAGTTTTTTTAAGTTATTGATGATTTTGTTTCTCGGGAGCAGCTGTTCAAGTAAAGCTGAAAACCCAAAAATTACTGATACTCTTTTTACATCTCATTTCGAACAATTCAGAGGTGTGGGAGGAGAAAGAAGAAGTGAGCTTAGAGAGCTTATTCCCGTTATTTATAGTTCAAAGAATGAACAAATCGTTTTGGAACTTATAAGATTTATGGTAACTAATAGGTATTACGGTCAAGAGATACTTCCCTTTTTTATACAACAAAAAGATACGACCTTTTTGAACTGGTTTAAAAAAAATGGTTTGCAACTTATTGTAAGTATTGATTATTGGAAAGTCTTGAACTGGAACCAGCACACATTTATTAAAAGGGATAATCACTTTGAGTATAATAATCGAATGCCTGTCATGTTGATTGGTTTTTTTAGAAACTACAAGTGATACATCTTTCTGGAATAACATACTGAATTTAACAAATAGCATCGGAACTTATAAACAAATAAAGAATGTGAACAAATTAAAGAAATGTTTTTGTGAAGATGGATTTTTGGCTCTGCAAACAAGATTTAAATCGCCATCTACTGATTCAATAATCAGCAGGCAAATAGGTAAACAACAAAAGTTGAGTTTAATACGGTATTTTACTGTATTTGGGTTGAAAGAATACAACAGGTATGATCATATTTTGTTTTTATACAATTGCAAAGAACAATTATTGGCTGAAAAGGATATTCGCCTAGAAGATGAAATTAAGTGGACTAAGCCAATAATTGATGACGCAATAAGCTATTTAGAGAAGAAAAAAGCAGCAAATGCTCCTATTGGTTTTACCATTGGATTGGCCGGGAGATAGTGAGTAACAGAGTACCTTACAGGATGAAACCAGTTTGTTTTATAAAGAGAGGTACTTGCGATTAGAACGTGTTATCAAATTAGCTCTACAACCCTGAAGAGCATTTTCAGGATATTCTAAAATTCATATAAAGTCAAATGCTCAAACTGTTTTTAATTATTTTAAGAAAAAAGCGCTCAAAAACTTTAATACATGATTGTTTACATATCGTATTAAATTGGCAATGAATCGTTGGATGAATTGATATTTAAAAAACGAGACTCTTGAGTTCCATGGAAAAAACAGATAAAATGAAAACAATACAAATTCCGAATACGCCGAATCGCAATACGCCATTTGATTTCATAAGGGCAAATTTTTTATTATTTCTGATATGCACGCTGGGGGTCAGTCTACGATTTTATAATTTAGGTACAGAAAGTCTTTGGGTTGACGAGGGTCACTCAGCGCGTATTGCGCAGTTAGGTTTTACGCAGATAATGCACGAGTTGTTCCTTGACGCTCATCCACCGGTATATTTCTTTTGTTTGCACATATGGTCTTTACTCTTTGGTAATTCCGAATTTGCTCTCCGGTCGTTTTCTGTTTTGGCAGGTGGTATTTCTATTCTGTTCTCTTATGCTATAGGCAAACAGTTATTTTGTAAAACTACAGGGCTTGTTACCGCTCTTTTCATAGCATTGAATACTTATCTGATCGCCATCTCGCAAGAGACCAGAATGTACAGCCTTCTTTTTTGTTTATCACTAATCTCCTTCTATTATTATATCCGTACTATAAATAGTGGAAAATATCGAGTAAAAGCAGCCTGGTTTATCTCAACCGTTTTACTTTTATATACACATATTCATGGTTCTTTCGTTCTTTGCGCACAAGGCCTTGCGGCTCTTTTACTGTTTTTTGTTAAACACAATAAAGCTCCGAAAAACCTTCGAGGTGTTCTTGTGTTGCAGTTTCTGGTTGGAATAACTTTTTTACCCTGGTTATTCGTCGTTAAATTACAGTTAATAGGTCGAATGGAAGCATGGATTCCAATACCATCCTGTTCTACCCTCCTTGAAACGTTTATGGAGTTTGCAGGGTCTTATTATTCAAAAACTATATTTTTTGTTCTGCTTGGTATAGCATTATTTCCGCGTAAAATTCTAATGAAAATACCGGTTGCGCGAAAACTTTTTAATATGGGAACAATACGTAATCAGCATGATCTTGATTTGCTGGCGATTTCATTTTCATTACTCTGGTTAAGCACGATAATTTTATTGCCCTTTACAATTTCAAAAACGGTCATGTCGATTTACAGGACTAAATATGTAGTTGCGGCGCTGTTACCATTTATACTTTTAATGGTAAGCGGGATTATGGCAATATCCAATAAATGGATAAAAGTCTCAATGACAATTTTAATTGTTATCTTGTCGGTGTTTAATACAAAAACATATTTTAAAACTTTACATAAAGACCAATGGCGGGAAGCTGTACGGTATATTGAATCGTATGCGCAACCTGGTGATGTAATGATTTTTAATGCGGGTTTTAACCTGAAAAATGCCTATAATTATTATTCAAATAGAAATGACCTGATAAAGATTCCTTTTCCGGCCAAAACCACACGCGTAAACCTTTCGGTTGATGAGAATAATATCCATGAATTGGACAGCGTAATAGGAAAATATAACCACATCTGGATAATCGCTTCACAAAACAGAGACCCCAAGGGGTTGATTTCACAAAAATTAGATTCTCAGTATAATTTTATAGGAAAACAATATTTCAAAGGTGTTGGGATTTTTATTTTTGAACTTCGAGGGTAGATACACAGGTCTTTAAACCACTATGCGTTGGGACAGTAGTTCTCTGAACCGGAAGATTAACTTGATATGATTTAAGATTTGAATTTTACCTTTATGCTGTCCAGGAATTCAACGGAACGATCTGGGCTCTATTTGCAACTGACCCGGGGATAATCACCAGAATAGATCCAGTGTCTCTTGAATACCAGAACTATGCACTTCCGTATGGTTCACCAAACGAAATTTTATTCAATGGTAAGAGATTTCTCATAACCTACTGGGATCACAACCCGGGTATTGTTCAGGTTTTTCATCCATCCTGGCTTGTTGATCTTGAAATAGAATGATTTAGAATGGCTTTGGATAATGATCCCCCTCCAGGGAATGCGGTTTATTGTGGTTACCTTTACTACAATAATACAGGCGCCCTACAGGCCAGGGTTCTGAATTAAGATAAAAGACGCATTATGACAATTAATGTTTACACGTTGCGCATAATTGTTTTTATGAAAGTTTGTAGAACTTTCATTCTTGTAGCAATGTGAAAAAGAATACACCCCTTTTTCCCTGTAGGGGAAACATTATAAAAATTCCTTTTAAAATATATGCCTCAGTAAACACAATGCTTATTCTTATTCCGCCGAAGTTTTAAAAGCCGGTATTGAAAAAGAGTTTGAGGTACGTTAATGGACAAAAACACGAAGATAGTTTCAAATTCGGTACTGGCTGTTGAAGGCAAGGATGAGTGTAATTTTTTCAAACCACTGTTACAACACCTGCACATTGGAGACATCCAGTTGATCGATATTGGATGTAAAGATCAATTCAAAGCGGAATTCATGGCATTTTCAAATCTTGAAGGGTTTGATAAGGTTGAACGTATGGGTTTTATCCGGGATGCCGAAACAAACCTGGCAGATTCCGCTTTCCGTAGTATTTGCGATACTTTACAGGCATGTGAACTTCCCCGACCTTTACTGCCAAATACAATTGCAAATGAAAGAATTCCTCGCACAGGTATTTTCATAATGCCTGATAATGAGGTTGTGGAATGCTCGAAGACCTTTGTCTTGCAACAATCGATTTACTGCCTGTTAAATCGTGTATTGATAATTTTTTGATGTGTTTTTCACAACACCAGGTTCCAAATGAATTTTCCATTTTTAATGCTTCAAAAGCGCGTGTACAAGCGTATCTTTCAACCAGAGCTCCAATTGTAAATTCGCTTGGGCTGGGTGCACAAAAAGGCTAGTGGGATTTCGAGCTTCCCTGCTTTGATTCAATCAAATCATTCCTGACAGCACTTTTCCAATAAACGCTATCTATTTGCCCGATTTTTAAAAGATGATGAAACCATTTCTTCTGCGCTATCACTGGAAAAAACTGACCTCCACTGGCCCTGAAAATCTCAGCACTGGATGAAAACACTGTTACCGGGAAAAAAAGAGGCGGCTAAAATGGTTTTTGTTACTTTGCTGGCGAAAACCCTCGAGTGACTATTTATTGTAAACCTAACGAAATCGTTTTGACAGCTTTTGATTGCGATTTTCTGCCCGCTGTTTTAAATTTTTCACCAGGTGATTTACTTTTTCGGGATAGGGAATTGAGAATTCCGGCAGCTGAAATGGAGATAACGGCAAGTGAAATGATGTGTTTATAAGCTGGTGGAGCAGGGGAACTGACCGGTGTTTTACAAAGTTACCTATGATTGCTGCCATCTCATCACCGTATCCCATGGTAATGTGCGGTTGCAATAATACAAATCTCTAAGTATATTCAAAGCAGCATCCGATTGTATCATAAAAAAGGGGCTTATACATGACTAAACAAAAAGAACATGTTTTACACATAGATAAAAATGGTATAGTACAATTCGAAAAACCTTTTTTGTTATCACCTGCGGCAGAATACCATTTTACAATTGTATCATGTATGAAAGTCAGGGTTCTTGAAATTGAGGATTGCCTGTTTAATTTTGACAGCGCTGTTTTTCTGCCTGATACCAGCGGGAATGATACTGGTGGTACAGGAGACCAGGAACGTATTAACGGGTTAAATGTAATTCGCTCAATTTTAAAACAGGTAAAAAGTCATGCTGAACAAAAAGTATTAATTGCCGGACATACCGACCGCTCTGGTCCTGAGGAGTATAATTTTGAACTTTCCAGAAAAAGAGCCTTTGTCGTAATCTCGGTGTTAGAAGCTGATCGGGACAGCTGGATAAAGATTGTAACTGATCAGAATAAAAATGAAGATATACAACATATTTTGAAATGGATTGCAGTTTATAAAAAATGGAATTGTGATCCTGGAAAAATTGATGGTATTATAGGTTCGAAGTCCATTGCATCTATAAAGGAATTTCAAAAAAAGTCTTCTCTTGAAGATGATGGCATCGTAGGAAAACTTACCTGGGGAGCTATATTTGATGTTTACCAGGAATACCTGAATGGAATAATGGCTGGTGAAACAGATTCTCTCTCTATGAGAAAATCAATAAACTGGGCTTTTGATTGTAAAGGAGTTGGCTGTGGGGAAATGTGGCCGACAACTTCTGAAATGAAGAGTGAAACAGACCGTCGTGTAGAAGTACTCTTCTTTGATGAAGCTGAGCTGCCTGAATGTACCTGTTCAAACGGTTCTTGTCAACGAAATGACTGCCCTGTTTACAAGGATGGTGCATTCATAAAAGAATACATTCCTTTAGATGGAGCATCTGGTGATGAAGAGGGTGAAGAGTTGCCTGATTTTAATCCTGGTGAAGAGGTGATCAATGATTATGAGTACGACCAGTGGTACCCGATACCAGAAGGCGAAGATGGTGGGGAGGAGAATGATGAGGAATTGCCTGATTTTGATCCTGGGGAAGAGGTAATCAACAATTATGAGTATGACCAGTGGTATTCCATTCCTCAAGGTGAGGATGAATATATAGTTTAATGTAGCTTTACCCAAAGGAAGAGCTTGTTAAAACCAGATTGATGAAAGGAACATAAATGGCTGACCCGGAAAAATATTATGATCATAAAGCCTTAAACTTGTACTTCAAAGATACAAAAGATTGTAGTATTGATTCTGTTTGGGTAAAAAGTCACCCAAAAAGCACTGCTACTGCACCATTGGATTATGTTCACCAGGTTCAATTGGATCTAATTGCATTAGGTTACCTTGAAGACCAGGCGGATAATAAAGATGGCTATTATGGTAGGGCAACCGATTGGGCTGTTAAACGGTTTCAGCGCCGTGCTGCTACACTGATCCGAAAAAACAATGATACAAAAAAAATGGAATTGATAAAAGATAGTGACATGTACACCGGTCCTGAAGATGGTATTTTGACAACTGCTTGCGCGAAAGAAATTCGTAAATGGATCAATAGAAAATGGGTTGCGCCGTTAGGTGTATACACAATAGAAAAATTATCTACATCTGGAAAACTCCGCAGTGATGCTGCTACAGCATGGGAGGAGATAATAAAGCTGGTTAATGCAGCTGGTGGAACACTATCCGGACCTTATGGAGATACGTTACGTCCCTTGGGAAAAACTTCCAAAAAAGGCACTAGTGCCTACAGTTTTCATTATTGTGGGCGTGCGGTTGATCTACAGCAGGCATTGGCCAACCCCAAAGGCAGACGATATTATATACAGAAAGACTCTTCTGGTTCCGATATGTACTGGAAACTTTATTGTGTCACAGATAAACAAGATGGGACGCAAGGAACTCTTTATAAAAAAAGTACTTTAACCTATTATGATCCCGGTGATGAAAAAGAGAGAAAGTTACCTAAAGATACTTATTTGATAAACCTTACTGACCTTATCCAAAGCACCAGTAAATTTGTTCGTATTCATGCTCAAAACAAATGGGATACAGATCCAGATAAACAAACACGATCGAACAAGTTGGAATGGTGGCATTTTCAGTATAATGTTGATATACAGAAAACGTTTTTTGATGAATTGGAACTGATTGGAATTACCAAAAAACAGCTTATGGACGCTGGCTGGAATACGCTGACTCAACTTGATCATAATCCTGGATGAAAATATGAACAAAAGGTTTAATTTATTGATCTTGTGCATGGCAGTAGTATCGTTGTGCACAAAACAACCGGTGACTGGTAACAGATTAATGGTTATAAACCAGAATGGTATGGTGACCGCAACGGGAGATACTATCTGGAATTCGCCGCTTCTTATTCTCCCAGGTAATAAAACTGATAGCAGAGAATTGTATAATGTACTCTTACCCAACCGGAAGACGGCCAGAGTTGCCATAGATTCGTCCAAAGTTAGAAACGTCATGATTGAAAATGATTCTATCGAAGTATTTGTAATGAGTCCTGACGATGAGCAGTTTCTGGATTTGATTGATAGTACAGTTATTTTAAAGAGGCCTTATACAATAGCCGGATCTTCCCGCACAAGACGTTCAATTGACATGGAAGAGATACGATTGTGGGATGAGGATCATTATTATCCATTTTTAATGATCAGCGATAAAGATGCGAGTGGATATGTTAAGGCAGGTAACCTGCGGCTCCTTTGTCCCTGTTCTGTTTCCGGCACTCGTGATATATTGGATGCTTCAGGCTATAGCGGATTAATTATGCCGCCTTTTCTAAACCATGTAACCGACTCTCTGGCTGAGATTAAAGCTTCATCACAATCTTTATCCTGTGTCTTTAACGGTAAATTACTAACAGGTGATAATAGCCGGCTGCCACTCAAAGAGGTTAATAGTATTATTCATCACAGGGATAGTAAAAAAGTACATTTAAAGTCAATTTATTCGATTAATAAGAATTCTGCGTTGCTGCTTTGTTATGGAAATGATACAGTGGTAAAAATCAGATTTGATGAAGACTATCCATTTGAAATAATGGGCTATAAACAAGCGGATATTGATGGTAACGGTTTGTGCGAGTGTGTACTTGAACTTGATTATCTTTATGGGGATGGATTTTATAAAGACCTGCTGATTGTTCCGGATACTTTTATAAAGAGCTCCTTTTATATTATAAAGTTCAGTTATGATGGAATGAGCGGTGAAAGTGAAGGGGATACTTTTCAAAGTGGTAAACGGGAATGGTATATCAAAAGTGGCAGAACCGATCAGGTCATTATAAAAGAGACTCACAAGAACGGGACTGTTTCGGAAAATCAGGCCAGTCTGGACAGAAAATATTGGTTCGGAGTTGGAAATGAAGGTAATGATAAATAAAACATTATGAAAAAGGTGCTAATATTCATTCTAAAATTTGCTATCCTACTGTTCACCTGCGAAAACCATAACCCATATTACGCAAAAGGAGCAAGCGAGCCGTTTGCAACAGTATTTCACGGCTGTGTATTTTCAAATTTTGTTATTTCGTAAGTGAAATGTGGTATAAGAGAAATCTACGAAAATCATCAAAGGTAAAAGGACAAGACATCAACTTTTATGTGTATAAATTGTAATTTGTATTTACGAGATTGTGATTTTTTTTCGAAAAAATGCAGATTCAAACTGAGTAGAGATAAGGAATGTTTAAAAAAGTACTACTTATAATAGCATTTACATGGGTAGTGATTTACGCACAGACACCATTATCAGGCGCAGTGGAAAACCTTAGACTAACTGCAGATAAAGGTCCATATATTATTGAAAATAACTTACATGTCAAGGTCAATAACCAGGTAATAATCGAAAAAGGCTGTATTCTTTTATTCAAATCATTCACCGGTATTGTTGTTGATGGAAGCCTGATAGTGGAAGGTACCTTAAAAGATCCGGTTGTATTTACAACTGTCAATGACAGCAGTTACAACAGTAAGTCCACTGTTTTCGCTAACCCGTTCGACTGGAATGGAATACTTATCAATGAAATAGCTAACAATGTAAAGTTGGTCAATTTTGTTCTCGCCTATTCAGTGTATGGTGTTCGTTCGATGAAAGAAGGACTGACCATAACTAACGGATCATTTAAAAATAATGGACAGTTTCATTTTACGGTCAATGATAATATAAAACCTGTTGCAGATGGCATCCCCTATTCATATGGGAAAGGAAAGCATTCTGATGTGCATAACAGGGGCACTGCAAATATCGGAAAGCTGGCGTTTGTGTGCATGGCTTCGGGTCTAATCTGTGGGGCTGGAAGTGCTTCTTCCGGTATAATACTTTCCAATTACAGGAATTCATATTCGAAAATTAACGACATCGAAAAACTGCGACATAATGAAAAAATCATTAAAGTGTCATTCGCAGGAACAATTACACTAGGTACTGCAGCTGCTATCCTGCTTCCTGCGGCTTTGGTGATTCAAAAGAAGAAAAATACGGAAGACCAAAAAAATGTACAATTTTTACCTGTTTATAAAGAGGGCCCAGGAATCATCGCACAGCTATTATTTTGAGGAATTTTTATGAGAAGAGTACTATGTATATTCCCAATGATTTTTATCTTGACTTGCAAAATAGTACCACATAATCCAGTCGATCCGGATGATGAAACGTATATACCTCCGAAATTATTATTTACTGGAAACAATTTTAAAGATGGAGATACTATTGCCACAGAAGAAGTTGTCTGGTCTTTCAACGGGAGTTTAGGTAGCAGGAACCAGTATCGGTACAAAATTGATGACAAAAACTGGAGTGAATGGAAAAATGTAAAAAACAGTGGTTCTGAAGTGCGTTTTGTATTTACGAGAAATGATACTGGCAAACATACAGTGTCATTCCAATCCTGTTATCATCCAAATAATAATGATTTCACAGATACTTCTTTTTCTTTTTTCAAAATTAACAGGCCAATTATCATACTTGAACCTCTTGACCAGATCGTTACTGAGGGCCAACCGGTTACTTTTACTATGGTGGCTAATGGAACGAATCTTCTATACCAATGGCAGAAAAAATCGATTGCTATACACGATGCGAATGGTCCAACATTAACTGTAACTTCTGTTTCAAATTCCGATAACGGTGCTGTTTTCAACTGTATTGTTAAAAATTCCAGCGACACCGTTGTCAGCAATGGGGCTGTGCTCACTGTTGTACAGAACATGGTTGCACCCATAATTGCAGTTGAGCCGACGGATCAGGCTGTTACTGAAGGAAATAACGCAACGTTTACGGTTATTGTAACCGGGACATCGCTGAAGTATCAATGGTTAAGAGGTGCAGCAGAAATAACAGGGGCAAATTCTGCAACATATACATTGCAAAATGTTACACTTGCTGATGATGGGGCAGAATACCATTGTATCATAAGTAATATAGCAGATACTGCAAAGAGTAGAGCTGCAAAACTCACAGTTGCAAAGAGTGTGGCCCCACCCGCAATCACTGCACACCCCTCAGATGTAAGAGTTAAGGTGGGGGAAATGGCTGCATTTGGGGTTACCGCAACGGGAACTGATCTTAAATATCGATGGCAGAAGGGAACCGTTGATATTCCCGGAGCTACTACATCTTCATATACGATTCCAACGGTAAATTCAGAGCTTAGTGGGAGTGCATATCGTTGTGTTGTAAGTAATTCCGCTGATTCAGTTGTGAGTAATGCTGCACTGTTGACAGTTGTTTTCAATGTTACTTATATAGGGAATGGGAATGAATCCGGCACAGTGCCTTCAGATACAGCGGTGTATTCACAAAATGAAATTGTCAGAGTAAAAGATAATACTGGATTACTGACAAAAACAGGATATACATTCAGTGGCTGGGATCAGCTCCAGAATGGTACTGGTAAAAAATACGAGCCTTCGGATTCACTTTTAATGGGAACGCACAATGTACTGTTATATGCCCAATGGCGTATCGATAGTTTTACTGTGAGCTTTAATTGTAATGGCGGAAGTGAGGTTGCATCAGAAGTCGTAGCTTATAAGAATTGTGTAACTGAACCTGTTGCCCCGATAAAATCGGGGTATGTTTTTGCCGGGTGGTTTTCTAATCAGGCACTCACAACTGCATTTGATTTCTTCATGCCAATTACAGTTTCAAGGACGCTTTATGCAAACTGGCATATTGCGAAACCATCGATTACTACCCAGCCGCAAACTTTTTCAGTTTACCCGCTTGATACCATATCATTTTCAGTTACAGCAGAAGGTATTGGATTGACTTACCAGTGGCAAATGGATGGTGCAAAGCTACCGGGAGCTGTAAACGCTGTATTTACAATTAAAAAAGTAAAATTTTCAGATAGCGGCTATTACCAATGTGAAGTTAGTAATGAAAGTGGAAGTACTTTGAGTTCTTTGGTAAAGCTAACAGTTAAAACTACTCTCAAGGATGCCGATAGTAACGAATATCCTATAGTAGTAATTGGGAATCAGGTTTGGACTGCAGAGAATCTAAGGACAACGAAATTTAATGATGGCACCAGTATTCCGCATGTGGAAGCTGATAGTGTATGGAATAGCATAATCACGCCGGGATTTTGCTATTATAACAATACAAATTCGCTCATCGAACAACGAAAGTGGGGTGCTTTATACAATTGGACTGTTGTAAATACAGGTAAACTGGCTCCATCTGGATGGCACGTGCCGACTCACGAAGAATGGGATACACTTGAAAACTACCTGACAATTAATGGGTTAAATGTTGGGAAGTCTTTAGCAGCAAAAACTGACTGGACAGTCTCTGAGGATGAAGGAGATGTCGGGAATGATCTTTCTAAAAATAACCAAACTGTCTTTACAGCCCTTCCCGGTGGTTATCGTGAGGGTTTAGAGTTTCTTGACCGATGTTTAAACGGATATTGGTGGTGTTCCGATGAATATACGGCGTCGGTAGCAGAGGCTCGTGCTATTTACTATGACTCACCTGATTTTGGAAATGGTGTTGGCCTTGGTCGCAAGCATTATGGGTTTTCTGTCCGGCTTATTAAAGATTAATTAGAAATTAACGGTAATGGTTCAATTCAGAAATGTAAAAACAAAGACCGTTTTAAAATATTACTTAGATCCCATAAACAATACAGTTATATAAGAAATGCTATATGTTTAACTTTTCTGTGAAACTATTCAGATTTTTTGATATAACTAATATAGTGTACCAAAATCCAGAAACTGAACGAATAAAGGACCTCAGATGCAATCATTTGTTAAGGTAATCGCTTTAATCATTATTCCCTTATCCATAACAGCGGCACCAAAATACCCGTTTCCACAGAAAAACCCGAAATATCCTTACGGGATCACACCAACTGCCGTAGATCCTGCTAAGGTTCAGAAGGCTTACGATGATTTCATGAAACTTTATGAAGAAAGTTCAGATGGTAAAATGGCTAGAATCAAACATGATCAGCTTGATACTACTGTGAGTGAGGGAATTGCATACGGAATGATGATAACAGTGTATATGGATAATGAGCAGAATAATACACAGGCAAAATTCGATAAATTGTGGGCTTATTATAAAAAATTTTCTAACAAAAATGGTCTGATGAACTGGAGAATCAGGAATTTTTCAACTGTTATAGGTGCCAACTCGGCTACCGATGCAGAGCTTGATGCTGCTGTCGGTCTGTTGCAGGCATACAAACAGTGGGGTGATGAGAAATATCTCAATGATGCCCGCGCATTGATTGATTCAATTGCTAAATTTGAAGTCAACAAGAATGGCTATCTCACACCGGGAGATAGCTGGGACACCCAGAAAAATCCTTCCTATTTTAGTACCGGTGCACTCCAGCTCTTTAAAAAAGCAAGTACTTTTGACTGGGATAAAGTAATCACAAATTCCTATGCTCTTATAAAAAAGTCCCAGAATGCTACAACCGGATTGGTACCAAACTGGTGCAACGAAAATGGTGATCCAATAGCACCAACTTCCTACGATCAAAACAGAGGAAACTACACCTACGACGCCACCCGCACCCCATGGCGCATAGCATGGGCATATTCCTGGTACGGACATCAGGACGCGAAGGATATCTGCACAAAGATCGCATCATGGATTTCAACAAAGACTGCAAATAAGCCGGATAGTATTGTCGATGGGTATAAACTTGATGGAACTGAAACTGGCGGCTACAACAACGCAACGTTTGTCGGACCTTTTGCCTGTGCCGGTATGGTTGACGCCGCGCATCAGGAGTGGGTTGATAAATCTTTTACACATCTGGCAGCAATGCCTGAAAAAGTATATTATCAGGTCTCCATAAAGATCCTTACCTTGCTCTATCTTTCCGGGAATATGCCGGATTTCTGGTCACAAACTACCGCTGTTGAGGATGCCAAAAGTGTGCAGGCGAAATCAGCACTTTTGTCAAAATCTGTTTCTCTTGATGCTAATGCAGCTATCTCCTTTTCGCTCTCACACAGCAGTGCAGTTGAGATTCAGTTGTACAGTTTAACCGGGAAATTGTTGACTGTTGTAGCTAAGGGAACATTCCCATCCGGTAATAATACCGTGTCATTGAAATCTGCAATTTCTGCAGGGACATACCTGGTGAAAATGAGTACAGGTGCGGGAGAGTACAGTTCGCGTATATCTTTTGTGCGTTGATAGGATCAGCAACAATAACATTCATTTTTATTGTAATGGTTAGCATCCGTTTTGGCCGTACCCTTCTTTTATTGTTAATCAATATCCTGCCTGGCGGCAGGAGGGGTAGGGCAATATCTGTGATAATTGGAACTGTTATCAGAACTCCTCCGGTTTTTTTTCAGATTTCCACTCAAACCCCAGACAAATAAACATTACTAATAGAGTGATCGCTAATGCCAAGCAACTAATCGTGATGGGACATGTATCGGATTATTACACCTATCAGCTTTTGCAGAAACGATCGCTATTTCACTGTTGAATGCATCGATAGCTGGGTTTACCCAAATCAGTACGAAGGTTATGCAGCAGATAGTCTCCTTTCTTAAAAATAGATTAAAGCCGTCTTGATTCTGTTTACGCATGTAATATTTTGCGTTGTACCTGATGCAAAAAGAGTGCCTGTTTCTCAAAAAAATTATCATGCTTATAATCGGCCTGATTTGTGCTTGAGTATTTCTTTTATTCTTTTGAATAGTAACGCAAAGCTGATATTCTGGGCGCGTGATATGGCAGGAACAAAACAGGTAATAATAATAGGTGCTGGGCTGGGCGGGATGGCATCGGCCATAATACTGGCGGCAAGAGGATATTCTGTCAGGATCTATGAAAAGAACTCCCATGCAGGAGGGAAACTGAATTTTCTTGAGAAAGACGGGTTCAGATTTGATCTCGGACCTTCCATATTGTCTATGCCATATATAATTCAAGACCTATTTTCACTGGCAGGAAAGCGGTTCGAAGATTATGTTTCGATTGTCAAAATCGACACTCACTGGAGAAACTTTTTCGAGAATGGAACAATTATCGATCTGGTTGATGATTACGATAAACAGAAACAAGTTTTCAAAACAATTTCACCGTTTCTTCCCGAACAGTTTCGTCTATTCCTCAACTACTCACAGAACCAATTCCAATCCATTGATAAAATGTATTTTCGTTCAGGTGCTGATACAGTATTCGATGTATTGAAACATATCCATTTTGGGAAAATCCTCTCCACCGATGGATTCGGTTCGATGCGTAAAGGAATAAATGATCATTTCAAAAACCCCTTTATAAGAGATATTTTTTCCTATTTCGCAAAGTATATCGGTTCTTCTCCTTATAATGCCCCAGGTTTTCTCAACCTGCTGCCATGGATTCAGTATCGATATGGTGTATGGTATATCAAAAATGGTATGTTCAATCTTTCAAACGGAATGGTCAGACTTTTAAAAGAACTGAATGTTGAGCTCCATCTGAATACTCAAGTCAATCGAATACTGGTTTCAGGTGATAGAGTGACAGGGGTGCGATTATATAATGGGACAGAGATACCTGCAGAAATCATCGTTTCCAATATGGAAGTGATTCCTGCATATGAAACGCTCCTGCACATACCCGCAAAGCAAATAAGCCGCCTGGCCCGTTTCGAACCTTCCTGTTCCGGGTTGGTTGTGCACCTTGGACTTGACAAAGCGTATCACAAGCTGGCGCATCACAATTTCTTTTATTCTGCCAACCTTAAAGAAAACTTCAATGCAATCTACAATGAGTATCGATTACCTGACGATCCAACTATTTATGTTGTCGCTCCGGTACGGACTGATCCAACACTTGCCCCCGAGGGATGTGATATACTAAAATTATTACCCCATATACCTCATAAAAATGACATTCACTGTTACACTCGTTCTGATTACGAGGTATTTAAAGATCGTCTGATAGATAAATTAGAGCGTATGGGGATAGATGATCTTCGAAAACACATATATACTGAGGATGTAATGACACCAGTGGATATAAAAGAGAAGTATAACTCTTATAAGGGATCAATTTATGGTGTAGTTTCTGATATAGGGAAAAATTATGGATTTAAAGCTCCTAAGCAAAGTCATCTGTATTCAAATCTTTTTTTTGCCGGTGGCAGTGTAAATCCGGGAAGCGGAATGCCTATGGTCATCCTGGGAGGTATGCATACTGGACATTTGATTGAAAAAAAATTACCGATTTAAAAGATGATTGTACTATTAATCAATGTTAACCATTGAAAGAGCAATTGTGTACCAGATCAGCGCTTGCACTTTTTATCGTAAATATATCTTTGCATTGTTGTCTGGTTTACCGCTATTCTACTCATTATTTAAAATTCCCAAATGTCTCAGAACAGAGCGTGCACTCGAAATCCTTTATGACCTTTCAGTTATTATTCCTGCCCGTAATGAAGAAAGCACCATTGGCACACTATTGAAATCGCTAAAAGAACAACCCTGGCAACCTAAAGAAATAATTGTCGTCGATGATTACTCTACTGATAATACCTCGGATATAGCAAAAGAGTTCGGAGCGGTTGTTCTGAAAACACCGGAGCTGCCGCATGGCTGGACAGGGAAGAACTGGGCATGCAGTATTGGAGCACACTATGCATCCGGAGGCTACTTTCTTTTCATCGATTCTGATGTACATTTCGAAAAATGGGGGCTTATACGAATAGCTGCAGAATATTACCATAACCGTGGTGTGCTTTCAGTCCTGCCTTTTAACAGAGTTGAAAAAGTATACCAGCAATTTTTATCAGTTTTTAATATTGTCACTTTGGCAGGAGTTATCAACGGAGTATTAAAAGTCAAAAAAACTTATTATGGACTGTTCGGGCCAAGTGTATTATGCGCGCGTGAAGATTATTTCACTGTTGGTGGACATGAAGCGGTGCGAGGGTCACCCGTTGAACATCTGAAACTTGCTCAAAGATTTAAAAAAAATTCCATTCCTCTTCATGTTTTTTCAGGGCAAAAAACGCTGACTACAATACCCTATCCCGGGGGGATTGGCAATCTGATCAGCGGATGGTCCAGGATCAGTGTATCTGGTGCGTTGTCCGGAAGTCATAGTGGATTAATATTATCAATAGCATGGATCTCCGGCGCACTGGGATCCACGTTTGGATTATTCGGAAAAAATACATTCACGGTACGTATATCCTCTCTATTGACTTATGGTTTTTATTCCGTTTTTTTTTACAGTCTGCTTAGGAAACTTGGTTCATACAAGGTGTGGACCGCTATTTTCTATCCTTTACATATAATTTTTTTCACCGGAGTATGCAGTATATCGTTATTCCAAATGATAACCGGAAAGTATGGATGGAAAGGACGCAAAAGCGCATTTTACCGATGAACAAGAATCACACAATTGTAACTAGACGATTCAACCTTTCACATCTTCAGTCATTGTTACAATCGATTAAAAGCAAATCACGTAAACATCTCCACAAGTGATGCTTATGAAAAAAAGTACGAAACACATTATTATTATCGGAGCAGGTCCGGGCGGACTTTCTGCCGCTATGATTCTGGCATATCGTGGATTCAGAGTTACTGTTTTTGAACAGAAAAAGTCTATCGGTGGCAGAAATAGTGCACTGAGACTTGGTAACTATACATTCGATATCGGACCAACCTTCCTCATGATGGATTTCTTTTTACGCGAATTATTTACACTCGCAGGTAAAAATATTGAATCGTATCTCAAACTGATTCCCCTGAATCCAATGTATAAACTCTCTTTTATTGAAAAAGAATTGAATGTTGTTTCCGACCATGATGAGATGCGTGCCCGATTAGCGCAAACTTTTCCGGGAAACGAGAAGGGATTTGATCGTTTTTTGCAAAATGAGCAGCAGCGATATTCTAAGATGTATCCCTGTCTTCGTAAGGACTATTCTACAATCTTCTCCATGCTGCATCCGGATCTGATTACCGCCCTCCCTTACTTGTCGATAGGCAGATCTCTCTACCAGAATCTCGGAAACTATTTTCGTAATGAATTATGCAAATTATCATTTACGTTTCAGGCTAAATATCTGGGAATGTCCCCATGGACCTGCCCGGCATTGTTTACCATCATACCTTACGTAGAACACGCCTATGGTATTTATCATGTTGAAAACGGATTACATTCGATATCCCTTGCAATGCGGCAGGTGGCTCAAGAGCATGGTGCTGTTGTTCATACTGGACAGAAGGTAGAAAAGATCGTTACCGATCACTCCCGGACCGCTCGTGGAGTGGTGCTTGAAAATGGTGAAATTATTGAAAGTGATGCCGTCATCATCAATGCAGATTTCGGACATGGTGTACAAACACTCTTTGCACCAGGATTCATTCGAAACTATACTCCAGCTCGTCTTGCGAAGATGAATTACTCCTGCTCAACATTTATGCTCTATCTTGCAGTTGACACGCTCTATCCTGAACCTCACCATCAAATCATTTTTGCACATGATTACCGTAAAAACATCTCCGAAATTTCATATAAGGGTATACTTTCAGAAGATTTGTCAATGTATATGAGAAATGGCAGCATTCTTGACAAAACTCTTGCACCGGCAGGACACTCTGGGATATATGTACTGGTACCTGTTCCAAATCTGCTTTCAGAGATAATATGGGACGAAAACAAGATCGCATTTTATCGTGATACGGTGCTTACTCTCATCGAGCAGCGTACATCTATGACTGATTTGCGTAGCCATATTGTTGCCGAACACATCATAACACCCCAGAACTGGTGGGCCGACTTTAATGTTTTTAATGGCGCAACGTTCAATATAGCCCACAATCTGCTTCAAATGCTTTATTTCAGACCTCATAATCGTTTTCAGGAGTGTAAACGATGTTACCTGGCAGGTGGTGGAACGCATCCGGGTTCCGGTCTGCCGACAATTTACGAATCGGCAAGAATCACCGTCGATTTAATAAGTAAGGACTCTCTTTTGTGGAGCTGAATTGTCAGGGTAATACACAGTTATCACGAAGCATATCGGATTTGCCGAGTAATTACGTGGAAAATTTGAATAAGCAAATTATTTCGCGATGATTATTGGACTGGTTATGCCCCATTCCGGGCACCTGCCGAGCGTATCTTGATCCACAATTTTGCTATTGTAAAAGGATTAAAATATGGTTCCTGTTACACCACCAGACAAATGTTGCATGTGCATACTCCCAACAAACCTGCCAAACATTACTTTAGATAAAGATGGTATATGCAATTACTGTAATTCGTTTTTTAAAAAGAGAAATAAACGGAAAGTTGCGAATTTATCTAATTTGGCCACTATTTTTAAAAGTAATAAAAATAAATTATATGATTGTGTTGTAGGTTTAAGCGGTGGAAAAGACAGCACTTATGCTCTCTATCTGGCCGTTAAAAAATTCAATTTAAAACCATTGGCAATTAACTTCGATAATGGCTATCAATCGATTGATGCAATAAGAAACATAGAAAATACAATAGATACTTTAGGAGTAGATTTTGTTAAAATAAAACCCAATAAGATTCTCCTGTCAAATTTATTTAAAAAATTTTTAACTACTACCGGAGAATTTTGTACACCATGCCTGATGTGTATTGATTCAATCACTGAAAATTACGCTAAAATGCTGAATATTCCCGTTATTCTTTCTGGTAGCAGTGAATTCCTCTCATCTGGAATAAAAGGAGTGAGTATTTCTGAATACTATGACAGGAAATATTACTTTTCTGTATTGAACGGGGAATTTATTGAACGTGATATCGCTTTTTATTCGAAAGAATCCTATTTCAAAAAAGGGATTAGTAGAATTTTAAGGACTGGTCCTAAACTTATAAACATTTTCGATTTCTATGAGGTACAAATCAATACAATGACAGAGGAGCTGTCAAAAGAGTTGGGGTGGAAAAACCCTGAAGGAGTCATAGAACACGGCGATTGTTTGCTTGATGGTTTAAAAGATTATCTCTACTTTAAGAGATGGGGATGCAGTGAGAAAACTGGTTTAATAAGCTCTCTTGTTCGCACAGGACAAATGAGTCGAGATCAGGGACTTGCCTGGGTTAAAGAGAATGAGCAGACAGAAATACCCGGTATTGCTGAAAAGTTTTTTTATGATATTGGTCTCTCACCAGTTGATTTTGATGAAATATATACTAAACATTTTTCAAATGTTAAAAATCTGGAAAAATCTATCATTTTTAAATTAGGTAAAAAGTTATCAAAATTGAATACTTACCGTATTTAGGTTTTTTTGACACGAGTCAGACCACGAAAATGTAATATTAATTTGTTAAGTTAGAAATGACTTTTTGTCTACAAAACCTTCCGGGTATCTCTCCACAGAGGGGAATATCTTTTGAAAATTTTCTCTGTAGAGGGGTGGCAGGTATCGTCTGATGGGGTGGTCCATCCACCGCGCGGGTCCCCTCTGAATATGTTCCGACCTGTACCTGATGCTGCTCCCGCCCTCGGGATGACCCTTTCGACAAGCTGCATCGCCCAGACTAATGCCTTTAGTCCCTTATTATTTTTTGCATTAATTTCCTCGAATGTACTTATTTCAGCAGATAATGTATACTAAAAGATATGCGATATGATCTGCTGATTACTGAGATAAAAAACGATAATTCCCGCAAGATTCTGGCACACCAGCTGGCAAGGGATCCCGGTGTTTCGTTTCAGGATGCGCTCGGGAAACTTCGGAAACTTCCCGTAACACTGTTTCGAGATCTGGATGAACAGACGATGGCGCAACAGGCAGGTCAATATCTAAAATATGGGGTGCGGCTAAAAGCTGTTCCTGCTCAGGATCCGCTTAAACCTGTTCCGGCAGCTCCAATCATTCTCCACCCGGGTAGTGAACCTCCAGTTGATTCTCCGCAGAGAACGGATGTCTCAAAAAATGTTACAAAAACCATGAAATATGTAGCTTTTCCGAAAGATACAGAGTTGAGAGCAGGAATTCCCGAAAGTGTATCGGTTAATGAGCTCGGGGAAAATGAGGAAAAAAAGAGAAAACATGAACAGTTGATACTTATCTCATTTCTGGTACTGTTCATAATCATTCCCCTGGTGATGTTTTTATTCTCTTCCGGAAATAGTGGAAAAAGGCAAATTGTAGTTTCGGGAATTCATGGAGGGCAAGATACGAATCATGCTGTTGGGCGTTCAAACAGCACTTCAGACGGAAGTGCTCAATCATCTCAGATTTCAAAACGCAAAAGTGTGACTACGGCAGATAAGAAAACGTCGGCTTTAATGTGTGATTCCGCTAAAAATGCTTCTCGCAGAGATATTTCGAAAATGATAAATTTTTACAAAATAGCAATTTCTTTTAATAAGTATAATCTTGATGCCTGGTTTGGATTGCTTGCAGCATACAAATCTGCAGGAATGGGTGTTGAATATCAGCAGGCGGCTAACCAGATGAAGGAGCTTTTCGGAAATGATGTTCTGGAGGTCTCTTCACAGGTTAGCAGGTTTGGTACTGTTGGAGATATGTATATCAGTGATGCTGGTGTACTTACCATGAATGTCAATATGGATAAAGCCAATGCGGATGTTCTTAAAGAGAGAGTATATTCCATGATCAAAATCCTGCATTCGAATTATAACTATAAGTCAATTTCTGTTGTGGTGGGTGATAAGAAGAAAGACCGTATGATAGTGCATATCAGGCCTGGCATGAAGATCACGTCATTTGCAGATTTCAAGAAGAATGCTTCAGTGATAGTTTTTGATAAATAGAATGCTCATATTGTATTTTCGGGTTCAATGAAAATTATTCAATGACTGAGGATTAGTTATGAGTATTGCAATTTTATGGGACATTGAAAATGTTATCCCGCCCACCGGCACCGATGATATCGCTTCTTTAATTGATAGAATATCTGAGGAAGGGAAAATCTCGTATGCGATGGCATTCGGGGATTGGAACAAAGATTCAATACGAAGTATTGCATCTGAATTATCCAGATTTAATTTCGAGCTTATACATATACCTAAATCAAAAAAAAACAGTGCTGATATCACACTGGTAACACGTGGTGTAGAACTGATATTTCTTTACCCGCATATTGATCATTTTGTTCTGATTTCCGGAGATGCAGATTTTCGACCATTCATTTTATCTTTAAGAAAATATGGGAAAAGGACCTGGATTGTATGTGATGTTAAGAATAACGCATCAGAGGAATTGCTGAAGATGGCAGACAGGTATACTGATTACAGAGAGATGATCGATTCCGAAGATGTTAATGAACATGTGGGAGTTGATTCTCATTCAGATCAGAATACGGTGACCAAGGAGCAGGCGTTTCAGTTATTCAGTGAAGCAGTAAATATTATGCTTGCAGAAAAGAAAAAACCTGAGTCCGGATCTGTTAAAATAAAAATGAAATTATTAAACTTCAGATTTGATGAAAAAAAACTTGGATATAAAGCCTGGAATGATTTTATTGCTGATGCGATGAAAAATTCGAATGTAAAGTTTTTAGATGAAAATCGAAGAATACTTACCCTTGAGGACACTGGTAATCTGGTCGTTCCTGAAGTGTTTGGATTACTTGTGACAAAAATACCCAATAGTGATGAATGGTATAATTTAAGCAGCCTTGCGAATAATTTTGATTACAGAAAATATGGATACCCACGTTTTTTACGGCTTGCTCTGGATGCTGAAAAAAGAGGGTATATTCAAACCAGAAGACTTGGGTGTGCCTGGGAAGTCAGGAAAACCGTTGTGAAATAGTATTATTTACCATTGATGGTCGCAGATTCATCAGTGATCCTTCTTCAAGCTCCCATGCAACCAATCTTACTCTGAAAAAGGAGCCACTCAAACCAGTCAATTACATTTTCAGTTTTAGACTACGCATGGTCTCTTTTTAATTTCAGCTGAAAAGCGTCTTACTTTTTGAAGTCGTCAGAGCCAGGAATCTGAAAAAAATCCCGAACGGTAATAATTATAGAAATTTATCAAAAAAAAAGATATATTTATACCGTACGGTAAAAATTCCATATGGAGGTCTGATGAGTACACCAATAGTCCCGTACGGGAAAATTTTAACAGCAGAAGATGTGGGTAGGATAATAAGATTCAGACGAAAGGAGATTAGATCAACGCAGGCGGTTGTTGCGGGGATGTCAGGTGTTGGTGAGCGGTTTCTTTCTGAACTGGAGCGGGGAAAGTCCACTGTTGAATTAGGAAAAGCATTACAGGTATTAAAACGGTTAGGACTTGATGTGAGTATTATGCCTCGTGGTTCAATTTGTGAAAAGATTATGGGGAAAAGATGATACCTGATAGCGATCATCTACTGAAAGTCCTTTACTATAATCGTCATGTAGGAACTATCTATCTTCTGGAAAATGGACGGTTGGCTTTTTCTTATTCCGATGAGTGGCTGATCGACACTGACTCATGGCCAATATCCCGAACGATACCAATGTGTCCTGGAACTAATTCACATGAGTTTGTACAACGTTTTTTTGCAAATCTGCTTCCTGAAGGCAGACTTCGCTATCTCGTTTGCAGACGATTAGGGATATCAGAAGAAAATGATTTTGAGTTGCTTAAAGCAATAGGGGGCGAATGTGCCGGTGCGCTGGCAATCGTTCCGATTGACTGGGGTGAAGCGGAGTTAGAGAAAAGTGGATACCGTGAGATATCAACGGATGAACTTGCAAACCTTGAACATACAGGGCTTGTTTATCCTGTATTTGCACATGATGGCCCAATCAGGTTGTCACTTGCCGGTGCACAGGACAAACTGCCGGTCCTGTGTAAAAATGGAAAGATATATATACCTGTTGGAAATTCTCCAAGTTCACATATACTAAAATTTCCTAATCGCGATTTTAAATATCTTCCTGAAAATGAAGTTTTTACAACATGGTTTGCAAATGAAATGGGTCTACCTGTCGTTTCAGCTGAATTGATTTCAATAGGTAATATCCGCGTTTGTAAGGTAAGACGATATGATCGTCTCCCGGAAAATGATGGTATAATCAAACGGATTCATCAGGAAGATTTTTGTCAAGCACTGGGTTTCTCATCTCAGAGAAAGTACGAGATTGAAGGTGGTCCTTCATTTAGTGACTGCTTTTCACTTGCTACCGAAGTAGCTGACAATCCGCTTACAGATACTGAAGCGTTAATCCGTTGGCATATTTTCAATGTACTTGTTGGTAATGCTGATGGACATGCTAAAAACCTCTCTTTGGTATATAGAGACAAAAACTCAAAAACACTTGCGCCATTTTATGATCTGGTGTGTACCGCGATATATCCCAGGCTTGACTTGAGAATCGCCATGTCTGTTGGAGGGTGCTTCGATACAGGGCAATTGACTGAAAAGTACTGGAAAGATATGGCAGAGGCGATTGGTGTCCGGTATTCATTCTTACAGAATATGATCCGCACTATGATATCTGTATGGCCGGAACGAATAGAATCCGTATCTGGAAAATTCCGGGAAATGTATGGAGATCAACCAGTGATAGGGCGGATAAAAGCGGTAATTAATAAACGATCAAGGCGCATATCGTATTTAATAAAATAAAGTACATTTCGACATTTTTATCGCGTATTTACTATGTCAGGGATTCACTTAAAGACCTCTAAGAGTGGATGGATGATGCAATATCTGTTAAGCTCACGCTCGTTCGCCCGCCGGTCCACAAAAAAACATATTTCAAACAATTTCAAAAAGACGCATAGCAGGGTTTTATTTTAAAGAAAAAAAATATGAGCGATCGACATTGTAACGTGTGTCTTAATAACTGAACAGACTATGATAAACGAACAAGAGATACAGCAACTATATGAAAAGTATGGATTTATGATCCATGGACGGTGTTTGCGGATGCTGGGGTCTCAAGAGGATGCCCGGGATGCGATGCAGGTGGTATTTATGCAGTTGATCGATAAATATGATACGATACGGGATAAAACACAGGTAGTATCATGGATCTTTCGCACGGCTCAAAACCATTGTTTCAATGTGTTACGAAGCAGAAAGAATATTGAGCTGGCTGTTGATGCAGATGAGGTGGGCGAAGTTGACGAAATTGAGGAGAGGCTTCAGAAGAAACAGATACTGAGATTGATCATGGGTCGTATCAGTAAAAAAGTTAGAGATGCGGTGCACTATACCTATATAGAAGAGCTGGATCAGCGGGCAATTGAAAAGCTTACCGGTCAATCACCGGCGACAATACGGCGGAATCTCAAGCGCTTCAGAGATCTTCTGCCGTCAGCAAGAAGGGAGTTGGGGATATAATGCGGTGCGACAAATTTGACAGACTGACAATGCTATCGTTTGTAGCAGGAGATCTTGATACATTTACGGCCAGATCGATAGATGAACACCTGAAAGAGTGTACACTTTGTGATGCTATGATTAAAGAGATTAAGCAGGAAAGAAGTAATTTTTTGAAGCAATACCCAAAACCGGAAAAGGTACCGGAACATACAGCGGGCAGGGTACACCATTTCAGGCATGGTCCCTTGCTTGCTCTGGCGGCATCATTAGTTCTTGTTGTTTCAGGCGCTTACCTGGTATATACAAATACGAGTATTGATGGATACCGGATAAAAGGTACAACTCAGGTCAGCCTGTTTGTTCAGGATGAGAATGGAAGTCCTGTAAAGCGTGATAACAGCATTTATTACCCTGGAGAAAAAATACAGTTCACCTATTCCTGTGGGGAAAGGCATTATTTCATGCTGCTTAGTGCAGATAGCAATAAATCAATAACAGTGTACTACCCTTCTGATGGGGACAGTTCGATTGCGCTTGAGCCAGGTCGTGATCTTCCTTTACCAAACAGTATTACACTGGATAAGTATCTTGGTCCGGAGCTTTATCTTGCAGTGTTTTCGGCGTTTCCGCTTCACGCCACCCATATTACAGCAAAATTTTCAAAAGCACTTAACAGTAGTGGCAGTTTGAGAGATTTGCGTTTTAATATTGAAAATGCTGTCATTCAGAGTATCGTTGTAGAGAAGAAGGAGCATGCGCAATGAGAGTAAAATATTTACTATTAACAGTCTTTTTTTTGCTTGTAATTGCACAATCAGGTGATGCTGCAAGATTTGCGTTGCTTGTTGGTAACAGCAGAGGGGGGAGTGATGTGAGCGAGTTGCGGTATGTTAATAACGATATTCAGTCACTCTGGACAATTCTAAAAGAGTACTGTGGTTTCGATAACCAGCACATCCTTTTACTTCAGGATAAATCGCCGCAGGATCTTGAAGTAGCTCTTGAAGATCTTAAGTCAAAGCTTCCCGCCGGTGAAGATAATCTGCTGCTTTTCTACTACACCGGACATGCAGATCAGAGTAATCTGAAGATGGGTGCCGGACGATATCCGCTTCAGTCGCTAAAAGACAGTTTTTCGGCGTTTCCGGTATCGATTCGAATAGGAGTTTTTGATGCGTGTCAGAGTGGTAGTTTTACCCGTCTTAAAGGTGGTGCCTTGTCTGAACCGTTTTTGTTCAAAGAGGATAGTAAAATAAAGGGACAGGTGATATTGAGTTCATCCTCTGCTACGGAAAATGCACAGGAATCTGACAGGTTAAAAAACTCAGTATTTACATTTCATTTTGTTAATGCCTTGCGGGGAAGTGCTGATATGTCAGGTGACCGTAAAGTAACCCTTGCTGAAGCATACCAGTATTCATATAACCGCACCGTTTCTTCAACGGCATCATCGTGGGGAGGAACACAGCATCCGGGTTATCAGTTCCAGATTCAGGGTGAAGGCGATATTGTTCTTGCTGATCTCAATATCAGGTCTCAGGGAATTTTACTCCAAAGCGGGTTGAGTGGAGCAATTACTATTCAGGATGAGAGGGCAAATGTTGTTGCGGATCTTGACAAAGAGCGGCAGGCAACGATTATGATAGCACTTGACCCGGGTACATACAGCGTTTTCAGGAATGAAAATGGGAAAATGTGGAAATCTGGAGTAAAGGTTGGATCGTCAACGGTCCAGGTTGGAGAGAACGATTTTATGCTGACAAAGGGACAGAAGTCAAGAAAAAAAGGGAGTGGTTCGCGTTATACGAGTTTGAATTTCGGATTTTCAGGAGGGGTCCGGAGGATGGTAATGAAGGACCTCAACCAACAGATGATGAAGCGATTTGATGGATACCGAATGTTTGGTATGAATCCGACATTTAATTTTCCCTATGAAGCCTTTTCCGCAGGGGTAATGGGAGAATTAGTATTGCGGGGGCAGTATCTCGTTAATCTGTCCTATGAAAAATCAAAATGGGAAGAGGATCAGTCGCATGCTGGAAGAAATTCTCTGATTGATAATACAAACAACAATGGTGTATCACTCATATTGAAGAGGTCTCTTGAACTTTCTACGTTTGACATTGGAACTGGATACAGGATCTCCAGAGGTATTTTGCGGGGAGTATCCGGGACTGCCGGAGTATCATTTATTCGCGGAAACTATCATATTACCACAGATTTTACCGATACCCTTTTTGATATAGTGGAAAAGAAAAAATTAAAAGATGAAGGGGTGAAGATTTTACCATATGCGGCATTGGCTTATATGTATCAGCTTACGCCGTTTATTGTCTTGGGTGCTCAGACACGTTTCCGATATCAGAAAAAACCAGAGCGTTTCTATTATGGTATGACACTGCCACAATTCAATACACCAGAAGATCAGGAATCCATTGATGATGAAGATTTCAGATTTAAATTAAGAGGTATTGAGTTTCATATTAACCTTCTGTTTACATTGAGACTGAAGGAGGTAAAGGGATGAGAAGACTTGTAGTATACGTAATTTTATTGGGATCATATTTTTTGATTGGTTGCTCATTAAATTCTCCCGGTGATGCTCTATGTGGTATCGATGATCCACCGCTGCCATCGACTGAAAGTATTTGTCCACTAATCATTGGAAATCACTGGGAATACTGGAGTACATGGTATGATACCAATGGGATAAAAATTCAATTAAGTGACAGGACATTGTTCAGGAGCATTCCCGGGGGGTATCTGCTTTTTAATGATGATACACTCATTTCACCAGAAAATTTCAGAAATAGTTCATCCTATAGTCAAAAATCATATCAGTATGTGTACAAATATGAATGGGAAAATCTTGACAGCGGGTTGCTTCTGATGCATATTGGAAGCGGTGATCTCAACAAACGGGGATTATACATTGTTGGTGAATATGCTCATCAAAATAAAGTACTTTACGAAGATGCTGTATTATGGCTTTCGTATCCATCAACAAAAGGTACTGTGTATCAGGTCGCATTACCAGGGAGGGATTCATCAGAAACTCTAGTAATGCAGGTAATGGAGACTGCAACAAAATTTTATGCACCAATTGAAAACAGGCATGGCGCATCACCGGTTTATTTCAGGGATTCATGCTATCTGTATAAGGAAAGTGATGCATCGACAGAGACCTACTACTACTATCATCCAGCTATTGGTTGTCTTGGGTATTTGAAGTACAGGAATGGGAAACTTATTACGACGTACACTCTTAAAAAATATTTGTTACAATAATAGTTACTCGATTAAAGCCAGGTTTCAATTCATTCTGAAATCGCTTTGCGGGAGAAGGGTTGTCGTAATGCGTAAAAACGTTTATCTTTCTCATGCAAATCGGGATCAACGCACGGCCGGTATTGTAAATATATCAGAAGCATCTGAGTACTATAACAGATCCTCTTACTGACTCCTGAGGTTTGTTCCAGATTCAGGGCAAGTCGGTTTAATGTCTTCAGTAGGCCCATGCCCGGGCCGATCAGTATTTTGCCAGCCTTTCCGTAATGCACATTACAATCGTTTCTTTTATCGGTTTTTTTGAAAGGTTGTTTTCTGCAGGTGAAATTTTCAGGAGTATGCTGCAATAGTGACATATGGAGTGGGGAAAACTATATTTTGCTATATTTAAACTTGAAAGATAGTGGAGTACTATGCAGAAGGATTCATCAATTTTTGTTGCGGGGCACCGTGGTCTGGTGGGGTCCGCGCTGGTCAGGACGTTAAAATATCAAGGTTTTACAAATGTTATCACAAGGAACCGCTCTGAACTTGATCTGGAAAATCAGGCGGCGGTAGAAGCGTTTTTTAAAAAAGAAAAGCCGGATTATGTTTTTCTATCTGCGGCAAAAGTTGGCGGGATTTATGCTAATAACACATATCCGGCCGATTTCGCTTACAGTAATATGCAGATTCAGTGTAACGTAGTACATAGTTCTTATAAACACAAGGTTAAAAAGCTGCTCTTTCTTGGATCGTCGTGTATTTATCCAAAATTTGCCCCTCAGCCTATGAATGAAAGTTCGCTGCTTAGCGGACCACTTGAGGAAACCAATAAGGCCTATGCGCTTGCAAAAATTGCAGGAATTATAATGTGCCAGAGTTATAATCGCCAATATGAAACTAATTTTATCAGTGTAATGCCTACAAATCTGTATGGCCCTGCAGATAATTATCATGGGCAGAATTCACATGTTCTTCCAGCCTTGATCAGAAGATTTCATGAAGCAAAAATTAACAATGCTTCTGAGGTAGCGATATGGGGAACAGGATCAGCTTTTCGTGAATTTCTGTATTCTGATGATCTGGCAGATGCCTGTATCTATTTAATGCAACATTACGATGACAGTGAGATAGTTAACATTGGTTCGGGCGATGAGATCTCTATTAAAAATCTTGCATACTTCGTTAAAGAAGCGGTAGGTTTTACTGGCGATATAACGTTTGATACATCAAAGCCCGATGGAACTCCACGCAAACTTCTGGATTGCTCAAAGATACACGGTCTTGGATGGAAACATCGTATTTCCATGCGTGAAGGGTTAACAATGGCATACAGTGATTTCGTAAAACGGTGGGATGCCGGAGAAATTAAATAATTTTTCTGAATAAGAAGACCCATACGTTTTTTATTCAAAATACCGAATACTGAGTTCTGTATCCTGCTGAGTAGTAACAATGTTTTTTAATTTATAATTAAATAAAAAATCCGGAGGCACATAATGTCGCTGTTTACAACCTGTATAATCACCGTTTCAACCGAATCGCGGGCACAGGAATACAGAAAGCTTATCGAACGGCGAATAAATCATGGCCTTTACCCATCAGAGATAGATTTTAAGGTACTCAGCGATCCCGGGAATGGAAAGGTTGGTAGTGGAGGAGCAGTGCTTCTGGCCTTACAGCACTTTCTTGACAGAAAGAGCGGGTTGAATGAATCTGATGATATAAATCCCGTTTCTGGAAAGATACTTATACTCAATGCGGGGGGGAGTGGCGATGCTTTAACCACATTTTCATCAGAGGGAATTGTATTTACACCCGTTCCGGTTGACAGCAGTAGTACTCTTCCTCCTGTCATGCTTGATCTGCAAATCGATTTCTTTCTGAAATATCCGTGGCGTGAGGATGAAGTAGTTGTTGCTCCTGCAGATGTGTACGTGGATTGTGCTCCTGAGTACATACCGGCAGAGCGGGGGGATTTTCATGGATTCACTTTTCCAGCATCATTCGATACGGGTTCTTCTCATGGTGTTTTCAGATTCGATTCCTATATGCACGCTGTAACCGGATATTTTCAGAAGTCGGATCCGATTTTTCTCAAAAAGAATGTTTCAATTGAAGGTACCGATACGTGTGCGGTAGATACAGGAATTCTCTCGCTCAGTCCATCATTTGTTGCAGCTTTATTAGGCCTTGCAAGAGAGCAATTTAATGGGAAAAAATTGATAGATACGCTTAAGTCCGGAGATGTATCATTTGACCTGTATCAGGAGTTGATAACTGCTGCGCTGGGGAGAGAAAAGTGGGAATCAGACCATGAAACGATCTCTTTGTATGGCCATCAACATGAATTATTTGCTTTGATATATGAACATGTCAAGTCTTTTACTTTGACCGCATCACTGCTGAAAAACGCACAATTCTTTCATGTCGATACTATAAGAGGCTATTTTGATTTGTGTAAAGGTCTTCAGGCTAAGCAGGTGATAGTATGGTATTCCGGGCAATTCGCAGAGCTTCGGGTAACACATAAATCTGGCTGGATAACCTTCAATTGCAATAAGGTGCGTACACCGGTACGCAGGGGGAGTGTTTCTATTGCTGAAGGGGTTTCCTCCTGTACCATTGAGAATGCATTGGGTGACAACCTGTTTTCGGGGATACAGGATTGGCAGACCGATATTTCAATTCCTGCCGGAATATGTATTGACTGCAGGACTGCAGGTAGTGACAGAGTGTTTCTTGTATACAACACATCAGATAATTTTTCCAAAGCCGGAACTGCAGATACACTTACGTTTTGCGGGACATTACTTGAAAAATGGCTGACACAACGATTTCTGACACTTGCAGATATCGGGATTGATCAGGAGCCTTTCAGGTTAAGTGAGGCAAAATTGTTCAGAGCAGACGCCTCAGATGATTTTCTGAGTGGTTTTTGGAATCCTCCTTCGGGTACTCAATGGAAAGAGAAATTCTGTTCTTCGAAACGGTTATCGTTATCACAATGTTCTATTCCTGAAATTGCAATTGAACGTGATAAAAACCGCCAGAAACTTCGCTCGTCAATGCTGCATTCGTTAATTATCGATGGCAAAGGATGGGTTAGTGCAGGGGCCAATGATTTCAGAGAAGCTTTTTCAGAAGACGCTAGTAATACAGATATTGACACAATATATGAAAACACCAGTGACATCCTGACCAGAAAATACCGGGGGCGTGTGCTGGACGTTTTGCGGGGCACCAGGTCACATTCAAGTGGTGTGGGGTTCTATCAGAAAAAAATCGTTTCTAACCTCCCTGGTGCAACGTACGTAGTGAATCCGGACCAGACTGTTGTTATCAGATGTCCTGTGCGTGTTGACATCGCGGGAGGATGGAGTGATGTTCCGCCATTTACATTAAAATATGGCGGAGCGGTACTTAATATGGCCGTCAATCTCAAAGGGATCGAACCGGTAAATGTTTTTACCAGGAGAATCGATGAATTGGTGATCAGAGTCCATTCAATTGACAAAGGGTGCAGCTATACCTGTTCAAATTTTGATCATTTCGAATCTGCTCAATCGGGGTTTGATCTTATATTGAATGCATTACGCTACTGCGGGTTCAATAATAACCGGAATGTATCGCTTGATAAGATGCTGGCTGATGCTGGTGGTGGAATTGAGATAACAACCATGTGTGCGGTACCACCGGGAAGTGGGCTGGGAGGTTCATCAATACTGACAGCGTCGGTGATCGCCTCTGTCTATGCACTCTTTGGCAGATCCGTTTCCTGGGAACTATTGCTTAATGATACCATACAGGTAGAGCAGCTCTCGGGAGCTGGGAGCGGGTGGCAGGATATTGTAGGTGGCATTTATGGTGGTATGAAATTATTACAAAGTGCGCCCGGGTATTTTCCACAGATTAAAGTATCCCGTTTGAATGCAGACTTTATGACTGATTCATACAGAAAGTCCTGTTTTACACTGGCAAATACCAGAATAAAGCGAACCTCTCAAACAATCAGTACGATTGTAGCAGATTTGATGAATGAGAGTATTCCATCTTACGAATATTCGCTAAAGCAGTTGAAGAACCTGGCATTCGATGCTGCTGAAGCTGTGGCGGCTTTTGATATTGGTAGTCTGGCATCTGTTCTGAATACATTTCAGCATACAAACGAAAAAATTCATCCGTTTCTGAAAAATAGTCAGATGGACCATTTATTTGAAACATTAAAAGGAAACTATTCCGGTGCGAAAGCTACGGGTGCCGGAGGTGGTGGTTTTGTGTTGTTTGTTTCAGATACTCCGGAGCAGGCGGAGAAACTCAGACGTTCAATAACAGATGAGAGTACTCTTGAACTGGTGGATTTTGCAATGAACACCCAGGGCATATCGGTTACTATTATGTAATCGTTCAGCTGATTATCGTATGTGCGATCTGTGGCAGTTGTCTTCTTTTGTCAAAAAAACGAATACAGCGTTCCCGCCCGTTTGCACCCATTCTCTCGATTTCACCTGGGTTAATTATAAAATATTCCATCAATGCACATAATACTTCAGGAGTGCGGTTCTGTCCCAGAAGGCCTGTTTCGTTATGTTGTACAACCTCAGAAAGTCCTCCGGAATTGAATCCGATTACAGGTAAACTAAATGCCATAGCCTCAGCAGCTACTCTGCCAAATGGTTCTTTATCTGAAGGCATACACAATATGGAATGCTTTATGTAGATTTCTCCTGGAGTATTGCTGAATTCCAGCAATGTAATGTGTTTTTCAAGACCAAGACTGAATATTTTATTAAAAAGTACTTCACGGTATGATGCGGCCCAGTAAAATGTACCACCAATTATTGTGAGTGTACCTGACTTATCCTGGTATTTGTTGACTAATAGTTTAAAAGCTTCGACAAGCAGATCGCAACCCTTCCAGGGTACGATACGTCCAAGATAGAGAAAATGCGGATAATTCCCTGATGGCTTTTTAGAAGGAACAGAATCCGGAACATCAACTCCATTATAAATTACCGTAGCGAATTTTTTCATTGATTCTGGTAGTGAATCGAGAACAGCATGTGAGATTGCGATTACTGACGCCGGGTGAAATCGGAACAGAAAAGAGTAAAAAATGTGAACAGCAGAATACCGCTTAAACAGTTCACGCATATGAAAAACTGCTTTTCCAGTAAAACCTGTAAAGAGAAGGAATTGAAGAAGCATATGTGATTTAGGTACGTTTGCATGAATAATGTCGGGCATATCTGAAAAAACGAATTTCCTTACGTTAAAGCAATATCTGATGAATTTAAGCAGGGTGAGCATATGCAGGATACTGTTGAAAAAGAGGCGGTTTCTATGAAACGCAGAAAGGTCGATGTCGCAGGGGATTATTGAACACTCACAACCGCACGTTGATACATTCTCAGTGAGATAGCCTGATTCTGAGGTGATGAGCCGGGTTTGGTGGTTTCTTGAAATTTCACTGATTATGTCAATCAGAGAGATCTCTGCGCCACCGGGTCTTGATGCCCAGAAGTTAAAGAACAGGATTCGCATGCGGACGTTTCCAGGAAAAATTGTTTTTTAATCGTTCATATGCTTTCCGGGCAAGTTGTTTTCTCAGAACCGGATGTTCATACAGCATTATGATAGACTTACAAATGGATTGCGGATTACCCGGAGGCAGCAGTATAGCACACTCAGGAGTAACGACTTCCGGAATACCACCTGTATCAGATGCAATAACAGGAATTCGGAACGTCATTGCTTCAAGCAGGACAATTCCAAACCCTTCAACTCCGTCAGGAAGATTAAGTGATGGGAATATGAACAGGTCTGCATCCCGATAAAGCGTCTGTATTTGATCAAATGTTGGTTGGTTGAAAATAAAGACTCTCTCAGTAAGCGACAGATTACTGCACTGTTGCTTCAGAGACGTATAGAGTGGACCTGAGCCTGCAATTGTTAATTTATACTGAATGGATTGGGGGAGCATAGCCGCAGCTCTAAGAAGCATTGCATGGCCTTTATGTGGAACAAATCTTCCAATGGACAAAATATGGAAAGATCTCTTTTTAATCTGGTTTCTGTGCGTATCGTAGTTGGAAAGATCGATTCTGGGTGGAACAAAACAATATTTTCCGGAAATACCGGCTCTTTCCAGAAGAGACAGAGTAAATTTCGAGACAACAAGGTATTGGCTGGATCTTTTTAGCACAGCTCTGAGAAGGATGCATTTAACAGAGGTTTTCTGAAGTTGAAGAAGTTCCGTCCCATGACAAATGACAGAATATCTGCAATGTCTGAATATAAATGACAAAAAAAATAACGGAATCGCTCCATAGATATTCCCGGCTTCGATCGCAGCAGCACGGTATTTACACAGTAGTGCAAATAGAGAAAAGAACATTAGTATCAGGTTGCATTTTTTGTTGAAAAAAGAGAATGCCTGGTGTTGAATAATTCTACAGGGAAGTTGACCTGTGAATTTTCCGTAGCTTCCCGAAATTACAATGTCGTCGCTATCGTAAAGATGTAGTACGCGATCGAGGAGGTAACTCTGGATCCCACCGTTTTCCGGAGGAAAGTCAATTGTTATCAACAACTTCATATAAGTTCCGGAGAGATGATTTGCGGGTTAAATATTCCAACCTTATTAAAATTCCATTGAAAAACCAGAAAAATGCATCTCCGGGAAAAGAATGAATATGTGTGCCGGTAATGTTGATAATGGCAAAGGTGATGTTCATGATTGTTATTCCCTGAGCAAGTGTGCTCAACGTTCCGCTTGTGCGTTCAGCGAGAGAAAAACCTCTGAGAATAAAAATAAGTGTTAGACCTGTGATAAATATTAGACCTGGATACCCGAGTTCCGCAAGGTAAGTAAAGTAAAGAGAATCAGCGTTAAATGTTCCGATTCCTCTGCCTAGAATGCCCATGATCGGGTCAAATGACAGGTCAAAAATCATTCTCCATAAACTTATTCGTGATAGAAGAGAGTGTTCCTTAAATGGATTTGTTATAGCATCAGCTCTATCGGTTACAAGCATTTCAAGGTATGTATCGTTAAGTGGTTTTTTCACTATGGAATTTAGTGGTAAAAGAGGGTTGTTGTTAAAATCGATGAATTGAGATCCGGTGAAGACTGCAATAGTAAGTACAAAAAAAATCATCCTGATACGTTTGTTTTTCAGAATGCTGAAAAACAAATATAAAAAAAGTGATACGATAAGACCAATCCAGTTCGAGCGCACCGATGTGATAAGTGTAGCATAAAAGTAAATGGGGATAAGTAAGAGAAGAGTCAGCTTAAAAAAAATACGCTGAGAATTGTTGATAAGAATTATACAGGCAATCGTTGAAAGCTGCATATAATCGGCAAAAGCTGCAGGGGATTGAAACAGGGAAAACGGTCGGGCAAGGCCTTTAATAAAGAGTGTTGTAAACGATATGGAGGAGAACCAGATCCGCTCTGCCTGCGAATAGCCAAACGCAAGCTGTTTAAACCCATACAATGCGGCAATGATTCCTATACATGTGGTACTCAGTAATACATGGTTAATCAGTTTTTTGTTAAGGGCAAAAACCGAGCCGACAAAAAACAGAAAGACCGGAGGGCCATACATTCGAAATCGCAAAATCGCTGAAGAAAAAGGGGAAATATTAAAAAAAAAGGTACGGATAAGAGCGTATATAATGTAAATTATGATCAGATACATGATTTTACTTCGGGGTTCATTTAATTTATCTCTGAATTCAAAAAATAAACCGGCCATCATTAAAAAAATGAGAAGATCACCGATGATAATCAGTGGATCAGCGGCCGGGCGGGCATATTGAAGATAGTAAAGTTTACGTAAAAAAGGGATAAATGGCATGATCGTAAATAGTAAGAGTACTCCTAAATGGGGAATCCGTACTATCGGATAGAATGTAAAGGCGGTAAAAAGCATTACAACTTCAAGCTGGGCTGGTATATGTACTATTTTGTAGGCCAAAAAATGCCCTGCCAGGACTATGGCTAAAAAAAGCAGAATCGTACCTGCTTTTAATGTTTTTAAAGAAACAAGAATGTTGGTAACCATAGCATTGAGATACTAAGAATCGTTAATAGCCACCCTGATAGTAAGATTGGATCAGGAATACAGAAGAAATTATACATTACACCGGTTATTCAGTCATTACATTTTACAGAAAAAGACCGGAGCTTAAAACTGGTAAATCATTGACCAGATTACTTTTTCAGAGTTCCTGAGAACTGGCTGAAAATATGGTTCAAAAGAAAATGTGTTTTGATTTGTCCATACTGGCATTTTCGATACTGGAAAATCAGTTGAAATAAAAATGTTGCCGGTATCAGGATGAAATTGATTGATTGTAAATTTATTATCTGGAGGGATATCGAGAAGTGTAAAACTGCTTTTAGTATAATCAAATGAAGGACGAATAGCCAGTTCACCATTCTCTTCATTAAGAGTAAAAGCATCATTTGGAGGTAATTTTACGGGATTGAAAAATCTGCAGCATCTGAAATCTGGATTTAGTGGGAAAAATGGGTGTGCAAACCAGGACAGCGGGAAGTAATCAGGTCCGGTAAACATGAATGATGTACTGGAAATAACCGTTGAACCATCAAGTGTGATTTCGCGGGAAATTGAGCATTTAAAGGCATTCTGTTGTTGAATTGTGGTCATAGTAATGGAATCTGGGGTTGATGTTACCTTCCAGGTGCAGAAGTTTATTACTTCGGGATTGTTCCGGGGGTGAAATGGAATTAGTGAAGAGGCTTTTTTGACCAGTCCAACTCCGGGTACAAGTACTGGTGATCCGACGGGCTGAAGATCTGCATCCGGGGCTGGTGATTCAAAAACTTCAGGAGCGCCCTGTCCATCAAAAACCGGAGGCTCTTTTTGAGGATAGCACGGCCCCCTCATCAGTTCGCAAATCTTTTTGTGAAAAATCTGCCAGATGTATCCTCCGGTACAATACCTTGAACCAAAAAGATGCATATCGGTTGCCGGATCGAGGATTGAAACTGACAGTAAATCATTTGTCAACAGGTACATGAATGATTCCTTATGAATGATCTGTGGTGATAATTATTTTACCAATCAAATTGATCATGTTATAATATACTTATTATTATCAGGTGAGACTGCACGTAGACCCGGATATGGTAAGATAAGTTACATCTGTTTTGAGGAGTTGATTAGTACAATGAAGATTCGGTATAATGCACCTGTCATACTGACTTTTTCTCTGATTTGTGTTACTGTGTTGATTATCAGTAATGCGATCGGGGGCTCTTTAATAAAAGCTTTTTTCGTGTGTTATCCTGATATGTCTTTTACTGAGCCACTAACCTATCTGAGAATATTTTCACATGCAATTGGTCACGGTTCATGGGTACATCTACTTGGTAATTTTACTTTCATTCTGTTGGTCGGGCCGGTACTGGAAGAAAAATATGGATCAAAACGTCTTCTCCTGATGATTGTTATAGCTGCGGGGATTACAGGTGTTCTAAATACATTGTTTTTTTCGACCGGCCTGTTAGGTGCAAGCGGCATTGTTTTTATGTTTATCATTCTGGGATCATTCACTAATATCAAAGCTGGAGAGATACCAGTTACATTTATTCTGGTAGTAGTAATGTTTCTGACAAAAGAATTTACTGATGCGTTTCAGAAGGATTCCATCTCTCAGTTTGCACATATTGCTGGCGGTATATGCGGGAGTGTTTTCGGTTTCAGAGGTGCCCGCTGAAGTACTGATGCATGAATTGCTGCGAGTGTCCATACAGAAAACTATGACAGCGATTCATGCCGAACTATCGGCACTTTTTTTTGATAGTTGTTATTGGGGTCGCTGTCGGTATCGGTATCGGTATCGATCCTCAATTGCTGTGCTTTTCGATACCGATACCGATTGCGACCCCGACTCAGAAATGAAAACCTGTGCCATTGTATTATGATACAATTAATAAACACGAGCAGATCAATACAGTGTACCTGTATTAGACTTTTGTCCGGGAACATCAATTAATTCAATGTCAAAAATCAGAACAGATTCAGGGGGGATTGCTGGCGGAGCACCCATTGAACCATAAGCGAGTTCCGGAGGGAGAAAAAACCGGTATTTTGAACCAACTGACATAAGCTGTATTCCTTCAGTCAGGCCGGGTATTGTTTTTGAGAGGTCAAGTGTGGCCGGCTGGCCTGGTGAGGTACTGTCAATAACAACACCATCAATCAAACTTCCTCTATATTGAACGGTGACAGAATCGGTAGCATTTGGTGAGATACCTTTTCCTTTTTGAATAACTTTATATTGTAATCCGCTTGAGGTAGTCTTAACACCATCCGATTTTTTATTGTCTTCCAGAAATTTTTGAGATGCGGCGCGATTTGCAGTGGCCTGTTCCTGCTCTTTTTGAGCCATCTGTTCTTTAATGTAATCAGCAAATCTCCTTCGGATGGTATCAATTGTTGACGAGTCGAGCATAGCAGAATCGCCATGTAATGCCTGACGAATTCCCTCATTAAATGCGGGTAATTTAACTGTTGTGCCAATATCTTTGAGCTGGCTGCCGATATCGCGTCCCAGAACGTAACTCAAACTGTCAAAGTAATCGTTCAGAACCAGTGGATTGCTGTTCTGGTCAGCAGCAAGAAGCAGTAACGGAAAGAACGCTATTAACAGGGTACTTTTTACTTGACATTTCAAAGTAGTCCTCCATTTTGAAAGTGAGAGTGTCCATTATTATTACCGAAAACCGGCTTTTATCTGGAACGTCTATTTATATTGTTGAGAGGTATCCTGAGTGAAAAACCAACAAACTGGTATTGGGTTAATGCTACCTTCCTGTAAGTGGGTGAGTATCACTTAAAATGCCTGGTGATACCAATCTAAAGGAGTGCAAAAAATCTGCCACTGTACTTTAAAAAAATAATAGAAGAAAAGTTATTTCTAAAATGCACTTCTTTTGCTGCCGTGGTAGTGTTTGAATTGAAATTAAAGAGTTATTAAAAAAAGGTAAAAAAAAAGTAAAAAAAAGTTGTTTTCTTGTATGAACCATTGTATATTAAAAGTACCTCTTTTTTTTAAGCAAGGATCCTCTACCTTGCACTACAATTTGGGTGAAGCGGAAGCGCCGGGATTTATTCCCGGCGGTTCTTTTTTGTACTCGAATATCGTCTCTTTTTTCCAAGCGGTAATCGATTCGTTTTCAGTTAAGCTTTGTATTCATATAGAAAAATAAGAGAGCAAAATCATGACTGTATCTTTATATTTAATTACAGATAGTTGATTAATTTACTGGATAGTTGTATTCTCAGGGAATACGGTACTTGCTGTTCAAAAATCCTCATTTGGGTTTTGTGCGAAAATAAAAGTGTACATTGTTAGTTGAAGCCTGAGTATTCAGGTTCCTTGTAAGAGGATAAAATTTGTTTAAAAGTGGATTGGATATAAATTTCTGCCTGAAAAGGATAAGGAGTGGACACATGGTCGTACAAAAGTTCGGATTATGCTGCGTATTAGTTGTATTTCTCATGTCACATGCGATCAATGCAGCACAGTTGCTGGTTTCCAAACCTGATGGGGTGGGTGCGTACAATACGATAATGTCGGCTGTCCGGGCTGCTAAAGCGGGTGATACAGTTATAATTGTCGATGAGGGTGTGTATGAGGAGCAGGTGACTATTGATAGTACCAAAACAGGCCTGGTGCTCTGTTCAAGAAATCCAACTTCACAACGTAAACCAAAAATCGTCTGGCAGGATAAGGTAAATATCGGGCCGACATCCTGCGCTGATGCCAAAATAGAAGAAAAGATTACCTTTGATCAAAATGGTGCATTACAGATCATGAGAGTGCGCGGTGTTACCATTGATGGTATAGCGGTCGATGGCGATGGAGCTTTCCCTTTTGGCAAAAATGGAATCTGGTCCACAGATGAAGACGGCGGTTGCACCAAAGGTGGATGTAACGGATCTCCCTGTCCCATGCAGCATGGCAATGCAGCCATTTCATTGTGGATAACCGGTGATGTAACGATACGCAATTGTGATATTTCCAACGGATTTTTCGGCATAAATGTCAAGGATCGCAATGAGGGTGGAATCAATGCCAATCCTAACCCCTCTGATATCGAAAAAGAGAGAGTTGTTGCACTGTCGGGATTTGGAAAAACCGGAAACCATGTATTTGAACACAACCGGATACATAATAATTCCATCGGAATGTTTTTTGAGTCAACCTGGGATCTTGGCTCGGTTATCCGTTATAATCTTATCTATGAAAACCATCATGCCTCAACAAACCTGGCAAAAACAGTAAAAGATCTTACCGGGGATGGTGGAAATTACGCTGGTGGTGCTTTGATGTTCAAGGATCATCTGTTCAGTCCTCTGGCGATCTACAACAACACATTCTGGCACAATTATCTGATTTTTGCAGGGCTATGGCGACCGGGAAACCAGTTTACCATTTTCAATAATATATACGCTGAACCCTATTTGTACTGGTCACAGGAGGATGTCTTTTCCGGTGGAGGTTCAACTGCTGTCGATGGTATTTTCAGTAACAGAATGCACAACTGTGTCTATGCCTGTCAACAGCAGGCTGCATCAAAACGGACGCAGGATGTACAGGCCACAGATACTGCGACAAATGAGCAGGTAAGAGTACCGGTGACTGTTTATGAACCACGGATAATGAATAATCTGGGAGAAGTGGAAGCGATCAATTTGACGGTGCCGATACCGCTTTCCTATGACACTGTAACAGGAATTCTGCAGAATGTAAAAGTTCCAGGGAATCGTCTTGTACAGTCTGGCACAGGCGCTAATGCAAGAGGCTTTCCGGCATCTGCAGATATTCGCTGGCTGGAAACAAAATTCAAATCGACAGATCCTGCAAGTGCAGACTTCCTCGTTCCCGACTGGGATAACGAACTTGTAGATAAGTATATAAAAGATAAAGGATGGGAAGAGGCCGGGATACTGGATGATGATGGATCGAGGGCAGATCTTGGGGCGATTCCTTTTGGCGGGAAAAAACAGAATCTGGTAAAAATTGTGCCCAATATGCCTGTACTTATCAACCCGGATAAAACAACGGAAGCTATGGTTAGCTTTACTATTAAGGTTGAAAGTGGTGAGTTCAATAATCCGGTTATAAAATATCTGAAATGGATTGATAATATACCAGTTGATACAAATTCATTCGGTGACAATCGTAAACCTATCCCTTCTTCATCAATAATTGACGTTGCTATTCCATCGAAAAAACTAAAGGTCGGCACCAATGATTCAATTATCATTACCATTCCGGCACAGAGTAAAAATAAGATGTATGCTTTTTTTGAAATTGTAGTTGAAGGTACCGATGAACTGGGAAATAAGGTACAGTCGACGATGGGCTTTTTGTCATATCGCCAGCTGGATTATATGTTCAGGGTGCTTGTATTGAGTAAGGATCTCAAAGATACTCTCAATGAAGTTACTGCAGGGGAACCCTATGTTCTGAGATTAATTCCAATGAAAATCGGCGGTAACAGTAATGTCGCGTTTGACAGAAAGATTGATACCGTCGAGATCGCGCTACGTTCACATGTTACAGCCTTCACTCCGCAGTGGGATACACTGAAAATTAATGGAGGAATAGCAAGCGGAGCTGGAAAAGTTGATAAAGATATAATGTTTACCATCGTTCCCGAGAGTGGGTATGAGGCGGTGATTGCGAGCGGTGAATTTGTCAATGCAGCTCAGCATATCCGGATGGCGATATGGGGAGTTTCGGGTGATATTAAAGTCAATCCCGGGCTGGCAGATAACATTGTGTTCGTCTCGCCAGGTTCGAAAACCAATACCATGCTGGATCCCGGTGTATTATATGATATCAGGCTTCAATTGACTGATAAATTCGGAAACAAGGTTAAACATGCTGAATCAGTTAATCTTAAAAGTCTTAAACCCGCAATCGGAGATGTTGCCGGAGTTACAGATACCTTGTCGGATGCAAGCGGGGTCGCATCATTTAAGGTTCAGGTTACTGACGGCGATCTCAATGAGATGTTTCCACTGGTCGGAACACTTTCCCGTAATGGAAATACTGACACGACTTATATGATTGTGGGTAAAGCTCGGCCAAGATTGATAATAATGTTTAGTGATACTCTGGAATATAATCCGGAAGTTGAAATACCAAAAGAGACATGCTCCGGAACCAGAGTAAAAATGCAGGTACGTGCAACACGATTGGATAATGGCACCTATGTGACACTTACCGATATCAACGCAGAGGTTGGCATTGAATTAAATTCTGATAATCTGTCTGCTTTCGCTGATGAGACCAGTGATCAGGCGATCAGCTCTGTTACTCTGGTGAACGGTGTTGCATCATTGTGGGTTCAGGCGACAAGAGGATCTGTGCTTGATGGCAAAATAACTGCTTTTGAGAAAGCTACGCCAGCCAAAATACATGAGGCTTCACGTGACGGTATAAATTTTACTTCCTGTGTAACCAATATCAGTTCAGCCGAATACCGTGCTGATAACGGATATGGGAGAGTTGACAGATTGGATCTTTTTTACCCGAAAAGGTTGAAACCAGACGAAATTCCCGATTCGTTAACACTGTATTGGCCTGATAAAGGAGATAATCAGAAAGTTGTAAGGCGGGAATCGATGTCGCTGGACTCTCTGGATTCGTCACATGTTATTGTGCGTCTGCCTGAGCCGTTTCCGGACGGTATCACCTTTTCCTCACAAAAGCAGCTTGGTACCTCGTACTGGAGGAATCCAACTTTGACAAACGTGGAGGCTTTTCCATTCAGTATTGTCGAGAAGGTCGGACCTCTAATCACCAGTGCTGAACTTATTGAAAGACTTGAGTCTGGTAAAGCGGATACATTGAATATTGCCTTTAGTGAATTTGTTCAGGCGCAGTCAATTAAAGGTGATGCATTTACACTGCTGCGGGGTAATACCGTGCTTTCAGTGCTTGAAGCTCAGCAGGTGACCAGTACATTGCTTAAGATTGCGATTGCCAATAACGGTGAGGATGCCAGTCCAAAAGCGGGAGATTCAATAAAAATATTTGTGAATTCAGAGAGTATTTCACTCGTTGTTGACGGCGACAATAACAGTGCTCATCCGGAGAACCGGCCTGTAGTAATAACAATGAAGGAAATTGCACCATCTCTTACCAATGCTTATTATATCGATGGAAATGGAGATGGCACCGTCGATTCTGTTCTGATGAAATTCAATAAAAAAGTAAAGATGGGCAATTTATCATTTTTAGTAGATTTCAGAGGCGTTTCTACTGAAACTCTGCAAAATTCGAGGGCAGTTTATGTCGTTGACAGCTTATACGACAGTATGAGGGTTGCGTTGGATCTTAATGGTGCGATCAGTTCTTCCGGAACAGGGGTCACCGACGGGCCGATGAATGTAGTTGTGTATGATGCTCAGTTCAACGGGGTTCAAATCCGCAGATCTGTTGATGATTCAGCGGCGCCAGTGATACAAACCGCCGATTATTATCAGGGACGTGTGCTTGAAGATAAAACACAGCTTCACGACACTCTAAAAGTTACGTTTTCCGAAAACCTCAAAAATGATGATCTTTCTTCGGGCGATCCATTCGAATTTTTACAGACCTCAACAGGCTCTGTTTATTACGTTTCATTACTTAAACACAGCCTGGTGAATAATCTTTACATGTTTAAAGTTATCCCTTTGTCAAAAGATATGTTGACTCAGGAGGTTCAGTGGTCTAGTACAGGAGACTCTGTTCGTATCCATACCGATGGAGTGACCGGGCCATTTGCTGATGTTTTAGGGAATTATCAGTTGATAAAGACCAACCGGAGGGTGAAACTTACCGTGCATGAGATACCTGTAGGTCTGGATATCAGAATGGGACCAAATCCCTTTGTTCCAAAGAGTGGATCAAAAGTTAAAATAATCGTTAAACCGGAAGTTCTGCGTCAGCAGGAGGTAAACGTTCATACGAATGTTACTATTCTGGATAATCTTGGAAACTGTGTATTTTCAGCGGTTGATTCCGTTAAGGATGATACCTCGCTGGAAATAGAATGGGATGGTACAAACAAGGCTGGCCGTTATGTGGGAACAGGAACCTATGCTGTCTATATTAAGGCAACAGATAAAACTGAACATCACAGGGTTATTAAACCACAGCTCAGGAAGCTGGCAGTAAAAAGAACCAATCCATAGCAATTGTTAAAACCTTGCCAGAAGATTTCTTTGTCCTGTTATTCGGGAGAGAGCGTTTCAGGCAGGGTCCTTTTTTACGATACATACGATTTTATAGAGTCTGTAATCTATATTGTATTCTTACCAGCTCAATTTTTTAAAAAAAATTAAAAGCAATTCCAATTTCAAATCATTATATTTGTAGTTCTATAGCAACAGGTTCAGGGGTTTTTAAAGCGCTTAAATTGATTTTTGTGATTCACTTTGGTGCGTATCCAGATGGAATACACTAATCATGAACGTTTAAAAATACCGGGCCACTAATATTTAATAATTAATTACCCAATACGGTACTAAAAATCTGGAACAATTAAAGGAGAGAATCCGTATGATTTCGATCAAAAACGGAAAAGTGATTGCTGCCTTATTACTGTTTATAGCAGCATGCTCGATCAATGCCGCAAATTTACGTGTTTCCCAGGCTGAAGGTCCCTATACCAAAATCATGGATGCTATTAATGCTGCAAAGCCTGGCGACTCCGTAACTATTATGGATGAAGAGGTGTATGCGGAACAGGTCACCATCGACAGTACAAAAAGTGGGCTGGTACTGAGATCTGAGAATCCCACATCGAAAACCCGGCCTACAATCAAGTGGCAGGATAAGCTGGCAGTAAACCCGAAAACCTGCGCTGATGCACAGGATGAAGCCAAGTCTGCCGAATTTGAAAAAGCAGGGACCTATTTTGATCAATGTGGAGCTCTACGTGTTCTAAGAGCACGGAGTGTTATCATTGATGGTATTATTGTTGACGGAGGAGGGGCTTATCCTTTTTTCAATAAAAGTGTGTGGGGCGGTCCTAACTGTGGTGCGCCAATGTACGACCTGTTTCATGGAAATGCTGCAATCGACTTGTGGATTGCTGGTGATATTACGATAAGAAATTGTGATGTGCAGAATGCTTATTTTGGAATTAACATAAAAGATAGAAATATCCGTGGTATTTTTGCCAGTCCAAACCCTTCAGATATTGCACGGCAGAACATTGTACCACTTTCAGGTTTCGGAAAAACTGGTAATCACGTATTTGAGAATAACAGAATTCACAACAACTCTTTTGGCATGTTTTTTGAGTCGGCCTGGGATCTTGGGTCGGTTATCAGGTACAATCTCTTTTACCTGAATCATCATCAGACAAATGCAATTGCAACAGCAGTGAAGGGAATGGGTACTGAAGGCCCACATCAGTGCGGCGGTGCGATTATGTTCAAGGATGTTGCTCTCTCGCCAACTGCCATTTACAACAATACTTTCTGGCACAATACAATGAATGTCGGCGGGCAGTGGCAGGCAGGTGCTTCACATCTTATGTTCAATAATATTTTTGGTGGACCAATAACAATGTGGAAGGATATAACCGGCTTTGACAATCCATTCATGTTCGCTCTGGATATAGCACTCATGAACAGAACAAAGCACAATTTGTACGCTGCCATGCAGGAAAAGCCTTCAACAAGAAGTCAGGACTACCAGGCTAACGAACAGGATACTGCGCTCAACAAAAATGTAGAGGTCAGGAAAGTTGTAACTGGTGTTGATCGGGTAGTAATCTATAATGGTCTCGAGAATGTTGAAAAAGAGGGGGAAAGAGTAGTTCTTGCTATTCCACTTTCCTATGATACTGTTTACAAAACAATTAATGTGGAATGGACTGTTCAACCCGGGGCACTAATTTTGGGTGCACAAACAAAACCTTTTCCAAGGGGTGCTGAAAACAGATGGCTTGAGGTGAAGTTCAAATCTACCGATCCAAAAAGTGCAGACTTCCTTGTTCCCGATTGGGATGATTCAGTAATGACTAAGTTTATTGTTGATAAAGGATGGGAAGATGCTGGTATTCGGGATGATGACGGCAGCATTGCAGATATAGGCGCGATTCCATTTTCACCAGTACAAACCAAAAAAGATCTGATATTTATCAAACCTACCAAGCCCGTAATTATAAATAGTGGTACTGCTACTGTCAGTTTTAATCTGTCCACTCAATCAGGGACTATTACTGATCCGGTTATAAAATATATCCGCTGGCTTAAGGACCTTCCCCGCGATACAACGGCATGGGGAAATAATGCAAATAAGGGTACAGTACTTGATGTCACTAAACCGGGTACAGTTGTGGAAGTAAAAGCTCCAACAACTCCATTGAAGATTGGTTTGAACAATTTGACATTTTCAGTTCAACAGACCGGTGAGTATGCATTCTTCGAGATTGTTGTTGAAGGTAAAGGTTCAAATGGTCAGACTGTTTCGAGTGCTGTCGGATTTTTACCTTATCGTAAGCTCCAGAATATATTTAGTGTAAAATTGTATCCGCCAACTGGAGATATGAGTCCGTCAACAGAACTGACTAAAGTACAGGTCGGTGAACCTTACAGACTTCAGATTATACCTCTTGATGTAAAGGGTGCTGCTCTGAAAAGTGGTGAAGTGAAGGAAACTGAATTAAGTATGGTTTCTCCCTATCCGCTACTTGATCCTGATGGGAAAGATATCGTTATAACCTCTGTGCCTCTGACAGGGCTTGCAATACCGGTTATGTTCACGAAAATTCCCGATCAGAGGTGGGATATCATTACGGTGAATGGTATTTACCTACCAGCTGCAACTGAGTCTGGTCGTGCAATCATGGGTACATCCGCTCAGATAAGTATCAATCCGGGACCGCCAGCAAAAATCCTGTTCCAGGATCCGCCATCAGGCAGCTGGGCACATATTTACCAGGGTACTCCCTATGATGTCACGATTCAGGTATATGATAAATACGATAATAAGGTTAATACTAAAGCTAATGTATTGTTCGAGAGTTCAAGGCCGGGAACAGGTGATTTTGAAAATAAAGGTGCAGTTGAATCAGATACCAATGGTGTTGCTGTCAATAAAATGAACGCCTCCGATGATGCCGAGCTGGGGGATTCCATTCCCATTGTCGGAACGCTCGAAGTAAATAGCTTTAAAGACAATTCAAAACTGGTTATTGGAAAACCGAGAAACCGCTATGGTATTTATTACGGTGATACCTCGCTGTATAATCCTTCAACCATAATACCTGAAATTACCTGCTCCGGTACGAGAGTACCTGTTCAGATTCGGGCTACCACCAACAATTTTGACACTTTGAAAGATGTCAACAACACGTTTTTAATAGAATTCAATTCACCTCAGTTAGCAGCTTATGCGACCGATTCAGAGAGCGATACGGCCAAAATTACGCAGAGCAAGCTTACCAATGGAATTGGAAAGATATACATACAGACTGTTGGTGCTGGTTCATCAATACGTGATGCTGCGATTACAATTTCAGATGCACCAGGTTCTGTACCAAAAGTTCAGATGAAAATGCGTTCAGGAATTAATTTCTCTTCGTGTGTTGCGACAATCAAGAAAGCCGAATATAGCGCAAACAATGGCAATGGAGCGGTTGATCGGCTTGATATTTATTATTTGAAGGAACTGAAGGATGCAGAGATTCCCGATTCTATGGAACTTTTCTGGCCGACAAAATCTGACACACGGAAAGTAGTGCTAAAAGCCAATATGCAAATTGATGCCGATGATGCAACTCATCTTATTGTTACTTTGCCGGAGCCTTTCCCTGAGGAAATAACTGCCAGTGATGTGCAGGATCTTGGCAAGTCTTACTGGAAAAATCCAGCTTTAGTTGATCAGATAGTAGCCGATATTAAAATTTCCGATAAAGTCGGACCGTTGATCAAGAAAGCTATCCTTATTGAACGTTTGCAGCAAGGTCTCAATGATACTCTCGTTGTTGAGTTCACTGAACATGTACAGGGTGGTAAAATTTCAGGTGAAGCATTCCTTTTAACAAAGGGAGATGGCGTCAAGCTTGATGTGGACACAATATTACCAATGGGTAACAATACATTTAAAATCGTAATCGAAAACAAAGGCGAGGAAACCAGCCCCAAAGAGGGTGATTTTATGAAAATCTTTGTCGATGAATCCGGTGAATCAATAGTTGTGGACGGAGAAGGAAATTTTGCTCATAAAGATAACCGGCCTGTTGAATTATTTATTCAGGAAATTCCACCATCAATTAACTTCGCCGCTTATTACGATAAAAACGCTGATGGCTTGATTGATTCAGTCGCTTTAACTTTTAATAAAAGGGTGAAGCTTGGCGAACAGGAATATGGAGTGCTGATAGGAGACAATGAAAATCCGATAAGCATAGCCAGTGATGCAGCCTCCTATACCGGGAATGACAGTCAAAATGTTGGAATCTATCTTTCCGATAAGTTATCAGATGTTGCGAAAAATAAAACCAGTGTTTCAATGGTTATTAGAATCGAGAATAAACGCTATCTGGAGCCGGTAAAAAACCGTGTTGCAGACAGTGCGGCACCTGTAATTCTGGATACTGTTTGGTATTACCAGGGACGGTTGCTTGAAGACCGAACTCAAGCTTTTGATACATTGCGTGTAAAATTCTCGGAAAATTTACTAAATCGGGAACTTGAGGCATTTCCCCCATTTGTATTCTACACCGGTAGTGGACAGGAGTACAAAATGGTTCTTGAAAAGATGAGCCAGAAGGATGCACAGTGTGAGTTCAAAGTTATCAAACATAGTCCTGAGATGCTTACTGTAGATGTTGCAGGTGCGATAAGTGGTGATCGAGTGATTATTAATGTTGAAAATGGCAGTAGCTCTTTTTCGGATAATGTTGAAAATGTTCAGAAAAATCCGGCCAACCGTAAAGCATTTTTAAAGGTTAAAGAGCAGCCTGTAAATTTGTCCTTCAATGTTGGTCCTTCTCCATTAGAAATTAATGGAGAAAACAGCATCAGGATTTTCATTCAACCAAATACAACCAAAGATAAAAAAGTTGATATGGTTGTCAAGATTATTATCCTGGATAATTTAGGTAACTGCGTTCATAAAAACGAAAAGAATCTTACTTCAGATGAAAAGGTTGAAATCGGGTGGAATGGAACAAATTTGAAGGGTAGACTTGTAGGTACGGGAAGCTATGCACTGTATATCGAAGCAATAGACAAGGTTGCTAAAACAGTTACAAAAGAGAAGACCCGGATGATAGCTGTTAAGAACATTAAACGTTAGAAATAAAGTGTCTTTAGCGGATAAAAAAAAAGGCGCTTTAAATGCGCCTTTTTTTTTATAGTGGAATTTTTTTTGAATACTACAAAAATTTCGTTTTTCACTCATTCTGATTCCGAATTGATGGAGAAGGGTGACGTTATTATTTCAGAATAATCGATTTCTACTACTGTCATCCTGAAAAAAATTAAACTGATTCAAATAGTCGTTTGTTTCCTTGGTAACCTGATCTATAGTTTTTGACTCTATAATTTTTTTAACTTTTTGAATCATTGATGGTTGAACAGATAGAGCCCGTATTCCAGCTCCAATAAGTAAGGGTACTGCTTCCGGAACAGCTGCAATTTCACCACAGACTGTAATATCTATATTTAAAGAGCTGCATTGAACGACTAAATTTTTAATACAATAAACAATCAGCGGAAGTGAGGCTTCTCTATATGTGTCAAGGTGGGTGTTCTCTCTGTCTGCGGCAAAAAGAAATTGTGTCAGATCATTGGTGCCGATACTGAAAAAATCGACGTTTCTGAACTGACGTATGGTCATCATAGCTGAGGGTGTTTCAATCATCATTCCAACGCGAACACGCGAAAAATCGAGATGCTCATCAACAATAATGGAATTTATGATACTTCGTATGCTGTTAAATTCTTTGGGTATTGAGATAAAAGGAACTAAAACGTTAACGATACCAAACCGTGAAGCACGAAGGATGCGGGAAAGGTGTGTGATAAGAAGGTCTCTGTTATGAAGAAGGTAACGAATCCCTCTGATACCCAGTTGAGGATTTTCTTCTTGCGGAAAGCTTAGAAATAAGGGCGTTTTATCAGCTCCAATGTCTGCTAAACGGATAGTTACCGGTCGTCCTTCAGCGAGTTTGAAGATCTCTTTATAGAAGAGCAGCTCCTCAGTACTCGATGGAAGTTCACTCTTTCCTAAATAGAAAAATTCAGAGCGCAGCAGTCCTATACCTTCGGCACCACTGTCAAATGCTTTCGCGACATCAACGACACTTCCTGCGTTACTCTCAAGGAAAATACGCACACCATCACGAGTCATACACCGTGAGGTTGAGGATTCATGTGGAAAACGCTCAGGCTTCGAATGAGCCTGCATCTTTTTTGTATACTGAATAATTTCTGAACTACTGGGATTTACTATGATCTTTCCCTCATTACAATCAAGGATAATAGTGGTGTCCTGATGCAGGATGAGGGTGATGTCTGGAATATTGATTATTGCAGGAATTTCAAAAGAACGGGAGATGATGGCTATATGAGAGAGCGCTGATGCTTCTTCGATGATAATGCCGGAAATGTCTCTGAATTCAAGCAGTGCTATGTCTGAAGGCAATAGATGTTGAGAAACAAGGATAGGTGGGGCTGAACTTCTGATAAGGGGAGAAACTCTTACATGTTCAATTTCAAGAAGGTTTCGTAAAAGACGATGATACACATCCTGCACATCAAAAAGCCGTGTTCGAACAGTCTCATTGCTTATCGCCTGGAAACTCTTTTCAATATCATCAATTCTAACGGAAATAACATGTTCAACATTAAGCCTCTCAATTTTTATACCTTCCCTGATATTTTCAAGAAAGGTTTCGTCTTCAAGAAGCTGAATATGTGATGCAAAAATATCTGCTACATCATTTTTGTGCCGTTCGGCACCAGATCTTTGAAGGCTTGCGAGTTGTTCTTTACTTTTTTTTATTGAGTTACTGAGTCTGTCGAGTTCAACGATCACATCTTCAATGGGAAATGAATTATTTTTCAAAGATTCAAGATCAATTTGTCTGAAAAGGTACACTTTCCCCACAGCGATTCCGGCTGAAATTGGTGTACCCGTAAGGGTAAAATGTTTTGGCCTGTTTTCAGAGTGATACATAGCCGGAATTCCTGAATATGGGTGTAGACTCAACCCTTTATAGAAACTACGGGATACGAACGGGTAAATTATTTTGAATTGAAAAGAAACGTTTAAAAAGATTAGTCATTTTGCAAAATGGGAGGATACATGAAAGATGCCTCAGTGTGTGAATCCATAGAGGATATCCGTAAGAATATTGATTATATTGATAAACAAATTATTGGCCTGCTCGCAAAACGTTCTGAATATGTAATGGCGGCATCATCATTTAAGAAGTCAAAAAGTGATGTGCAGGCTTCAGAACGGGTGAAAAGAATGATGGCCGAGAGAAGAGCCTGGGCACTTGATAACAATATAGATCCGGATTTTGCAGAACAGCTATTTAAAAATATTGTCAATTTTTTTATTCATTCTGAGATTGTACATTGGGAAAAAAGTAACGACAATGGTCCTGTTGTATCGGATGCAGATGATAACGATATAGAAGAAATCTACTTTTTGCAAAAAAGAGCATTCGTTCAGGAAGCTGAAAAAAATAACACTAACTATCTGATAATCCCATTGTTACAGACACTGGAGCAGTTTAGAAAAGAGTTTAAAGAATTTGCGTATCTAAAAGTCGTCAGTATGAAGAGAATTGTCGGTTCAGCAAGAGCAATGGTGAAAGATGGAGTTTGTTATATAGGGAGAGTGATTGTAGAGCCGGTTTTTCAGAGAAATGGTTACGGGACTATAGCTCTTGAAGCTCTCGAGAACAAGTTCCCTGAAGTTACGAAGTTTGAGCTTTTTACAGCTGAGATCAGTGTCGATAATGTGAACTTTTACAGGAAAAACGGCTATGAGATCGAAGAACGGTTTGTTGATGAAACCGGTGTCAGGATGGCTGTTATGAGGAAGATGAGATTTGATAGTATACATTAATTCTACATCGTTAGAATACCAAAATAGCATCACCCGATCATTGATCCTGAGCTCGGGATCGGAGGCCGGTGTGTAATTCTAACAATATAGAATTAAAGAAGCGGATTATTGTAAGAAGGTGTATTCAACAAGAGGTAAAGATGCATAAAAAATGCAAAATTTTTATAAAGTATGTTTCGGTTTGTGTTTTAATCTGTCAGAATGTTTTGTGTACAAAAAACATTCTTCGAATTGATAATTACAGGAATATTAAAAAAGAGATAAAAGAAGTTCTGTGTATCGCTGATATAGATTTTCATATAGTTATTGATGAGATAGGGGGTGAATGGTCAAAATGGAAGCTTGAACCCTCTGAAATGGCGAATAAATATGCCTTATCCGTTATCGATAGTTATGCTCACAGATATTTTGGTTATTCAAAAAAACAGTCACTTGTCGCTTGTCAGAGCGTTAAATATGATACAAAGCAAAGAGCAAGTATTAATGCTATGTTTCAGGAACTAAAATTTTTGAAAAAAGTAGAGCAGTATAGATTGGGAGAAGAGATAACCCGACTATTTTCAAATATAAACAACAGATATGTTCTGTTGATATCACAGAACGGGTATCATTATTCTGAGGAATATCTTTCAATGTTGGAAGCAACTGAAGCAATAACGACAATTATTTCTACTGCTACACTGGTCGGGGGAATTGCAGCTACAGGATTTGGTATGGGAACATTTGTATATCATAAAAAAGGAATATCATCGATGTCAATGGCACTGCTGGATCTAAAAGAACCGAAAGTTCTATTTTATTCCGGAAACAGTTTTAAAGATAATCCACTTGCTGATAGTGTCATGCTCAGGCAACTGCAATCATTATTCTATTATTTTTAAGACAGAAATAAAAAAATGCAGAGTATACAGCGATGGTGCTATATCATGAGAAGTGCTATAATTGCCGATGAACCGATAACTGCAGCGATACCGCTGACAATAGCGAAGAGGAGTGCCTGACGTTTTTTTGTATTCTTCTCCCATTCATCAAACTCTTCAATCGATTCAAGTATTTCGTCGATATTTTCGTGGAAAGATACTGCAGGAATTTTCTGAGTCATGCTGGCTTTTTTAACGGTAATTATGCTGTCATCAACATTTGCGAGTTCTTCAACTTTACCGGCAGCGAGCATTACGGTTTCGTATTCGCTATGATCGAGCAGGATTGAATCTGCAGATGGGGCCTTTACATCCATTGGTTCGATATGTACTTTTTCAGCTCGTGCAGGAATGGTTACAGAATGGCTGGTTTCGTCAAATTCTGTTCCGTCAGCCCGGTCCTCATTGAGAAAATCGTTAAACATAAAAGAGTCTGTAGATTTTGTGGATTCCTGAGCTGGGGCCTGCTCTTTTTTCTCCGGTTCTAAACTATTCTCCTCTGTCGTTGTTGAGGTTTCTTTTGAAGAGATGGCGGCTTTTACTTCACCGATTGGTGCCCAGCGTTTATTGAAAAGGACTTCACCAGATGAGAGTCTTTCGATAAAAAAACGCTCCATGTTTAATTTGTCAACAAGAGGTACCCATGTACCCCTTTCGTCGAGTACAAAGCCATTTTCAACCATTTTTTTAGTTTTGAAGGTAATATCCATAATAATTAAAAATATGATACACTGTCGGAATGTATAATTAACTGATTTTTCTCTACAACAGTTTTTCTGACCGGTGAAGGTACGTGATCCTTTTTTTCACTGTTAAACGAGACATCGTTTGACTTTTTTGAGGGAGTTTTCTTCTTTTTGCCAGCTTTTTTTTCATCAAGTTTCTGAATAACTTTTTTTTCGGCTTCTGATGGCTGATAGTGGGGGTTGAGTTTATAAAAAAGCGAAAACTCTTCACGGGCTTCAGAAAATTTGTTCTGTTTAGCGAGAATGTCTGCAGAAAGTTCGAAAGGAAGAATATTCTTACTGGAAAGGATTTTCAACTCAGTAAGAATTTTGAGAGCACCTTCATCGTCACCATTTTCCATTCTGCTCAAAGCTCTGAGGGTGAGAGTTGTTTTTTTACTTTCAAGGTTTACTTTTCCATTGAGAATGATACCAAATGTAGCAACAAGAATCAGTGACATGGCTCCGAGTATAAGAGCAACCATTGCTGCCGGATGTAGAACCTTTCCGGCTTTTTTGAGCTCATTAGCAAGATTTTCAGCTTTAATTTTTTGAATTTGAATAGAGGCATATCCGCACTCATTGGAGTCCGGAAATACCTCGATAATTTTCTGATAATGTAAAAGAGCATCAGAAATCCGGTTCTGTACGTAATGAAGTTTGTATGCGGTTTCGTATAGTTCAAGTGGTGATTGTTCCATTGTTGCTCCTGAGTTGAATACCTTGAGAAGGTAGTCATGATATTCAGATTTTTAGGTTAGGTAGAAACCTTAAAGTGTGACTATTCCGGAATATAATTTTTACGACATGTTGATAGTAAAATTTCAAATCTCAAACTGGACGTATGTGTCTCCACTCAAGAAAATAAGATCGTAGAATGGTAATTGGAACAATAATTTAAATAAACAGAAGCGTTCATCAGACTACACATCAGAAAATAACAACAACATACTATATTCACATAAATTAGAGGTACCAAAGTGCTGACACTACAACTCCATTGATCGGGAAAGAGTTTTCCGGATTCAATGAAGAGTGCGTCTGGTGTTTTTCAGTAAAGATTTAATTTGCCGATCAGACATCGTTTTCGTTTGTGATGGTGCAGGAACGAACTTGTCACAGAGAAACGTTTCATTTCCACCAAAAGAAACCACACCGGTTGATCCTCCGCTTCTTTTAGCACGGAATTCACTACACCCGTTTTTAAACTTACATTTAAAACAGGATCCCTCCTGATTTTCCCGTATTCGGGAGTACCCCTTTTTTTCAAGATTTTTATCTTTGGTGTTCATCTCCTCCGCTGAGGCAAGCGAACGATTCTTGGCGACAAACTTATCATGATCATATGCAAAGGCCATCAGTACGTCCTTTTTTTAATTGTTCCCTGCAATAAAACGGTAGTATCAAAATAAACATGATAATGACACCGACCCGATAATGTATATACTAATAATTTCATATCAAAGCAAGGACAATAACTGAATGCCTGGAAATATATTCGTCATTAATATGAAATTGATCAGAAAAGGATTTCTCCTAAGTGACAAACACAATCAGTTTGCAACATATAACATTAATAAATGTAAACGGTTCGCCCGGATTATGTAACTCCCGCCTGAAAGGTTGAAATAAGAAACGGGAACAGAGCCTGTTACAGTTACTGAGCCAGCCTTTTTTCCATTAACGGTAAATATTTCAATCAGTACAGGTTTTTTTTCAGCGGTCTGTATCATTGTATTATTGATAAAAATCTCAGAGGATGTATGCTTTCTGCTAATTTTTTTCGGTAAAACACTACTGTGTGTTGCAACATACTCTCGCAGCCATGTCAGTGCCGGCCGTTCTCCACCAATTGAGTCCAGAAGCCATGTCGTCTCTTTCCAGGTACGCTTGTACCGATATCCCCACAGAGTTACCCCTTTTACTGCAGGATGCTCCCATAAAACGGGGAAATACTTCTGATATCGCTGTAGTTGCAGTGTATCATTCCCCTCAAGATCGAGTTCAGTAATGTAAAGAGGTAATCCAGTTGCAGCAAGTCTGTCAAGATTTCCTTTAAGAATTTCCGGTTTGGATTCCTGAAGATTGAAACAATGTGCCTGATCACCTATGGCGTCTATGAGGTTACGTTCCTTTAGAAGATTTATTATCTCCAGATACTTGTCCGTCATAGCATTGTCATTGATAATGTTATATTCATTCAACAACAGTTTCGTTTTCGGAAGGTACTCTCTTGCCTTTTGAAAAGCCCATATCACCCAATCCCACCCTGTGGTTCCTGCACCACCGAGAGCTTCCCGATATGATGCCGGATCATTAAGTGGCTCATTAACAACATCAACAAAGTCGGTTTCAGGAAATTTTTCTGCATAGAGACGAATAAACTCTTCTATCTCAGCTTTCTGTTCTTCGGGTGTGAGGTCTTTAATCCATTGCGGTTCCTGTCGGCCCCAGACAAAGGTGTGTTGTTTAAAAGGATATCCATTCTGTTTGGCAAAATCGTAAGCTTTTTGAACAGCTTCCCATTTCATCTCATTTCTAATCTGCTCGACGACACCCCATTTTCCAGAATTTTCCGGGGTTATCTGGTTCCAGTAAGTAGAAAAGTCAGCTGGCGGATTTGAGCCGGTTACATTTCCAAGAAATTTTTGTTTCCCACTTGCTATCGGATCTGATGATACAGAAGAAATCCCCAACAATATTATTAGAATAATAAGGGAATAAACATTACATTGCCTGATGGTATGCTGACCAATAAAACACATAAAAAATTCAATCCTTAGAAATTGTATGCTGTAATTTTCATACATATTGGATAACACCTATAGTTCTTTTAAAAGTCTTTACATATTAAAATACAAACCGGCATCTTCCGGTACAATACAATTTTTTACTGATATTTCGAAGAAGCCTACATTATAGCATCTCTTTCCCTGTCGATTTGAAGGTTGTATATTAGAGTACTATTTTAATCTTAAAAACCGCAGCGGATTGATCTGTTTTTCAGGATTATTATATCACCATTAAAAAGAAGTGATCCAATGGGAAATTTTCTGGCAAAATTTGTCATACTCTCAAGTGTGATTTGTGTCTCAGCATTTTCATTTAATCATCCGGAAATCAGATGGAAATCGGTTTCAACAGAGCATTTCAAAATAAATTATTATGATGATGTTGAAGCGGCTGTGTATCCGGCCTGGAAAATCGCTGAAGAGGTGTATGCTGCAATAAGTGGCGTGTACGGGTACAAACCCAAGGGAAAGATCAATCTTTCTTTAGCTGATTATGACGATTACAGCAATGGGTGGGCAGAGTGGACATCAGCCAATATCATGGTCTGGATTCCTGACTCCAGGTTTGATTTACGCTCCTGCAATACATGGCTGCGCAATGTAATCACGCACGAATTAACTCACATTTTAACAATGGAAAACAATAAACAGATTCAGCTGATCGATATAGCTGCAAGTGTTAACTTGCAATCTCCTGATGAAACGATTGCTCTGGGGGAGGTGTTTCCAAGAATTACTACGTTTCCAAACTGGCTTTCAGAAGGAATTGCTCAGCTCCAGACAGAGCATCAGGGAAATGACTGCTGGGATTCGCGCAGGGATATGGTTCTGCGATGCGCGATTCTCAACGGTAAGGAACTGACTCTTGATGAGATGGGGCATTTCAACCATAACAGTCTTGGAAACGAGATGGTGTACAACCACGGTTTCAGTTTTACAAAGCATATAGAGCGGGAGATTGGAAAGGAAAAACTTGCCCAATTTTTTAAGAATTGTTCTAATTACGGTCTGAATTTTGACATCTATTTTTCTGAATTTACAGGTTATTCACTGAGCAGGTTATATACGCATTGGCGTGACTCACTAAAAAATGAATACAGAGAAATGATTTCTGGAAAGAGCACTGAAGAGAAGGTACTTGTTTCATCTGGAGTGTACAACTTTTCACCGGAAGTTTCACCTGATAAGAGGTATCTTGCTTATTTTTCAAGTGGAAAAGATGATGGTAGCAGAACGGACCTTTATGTACGGGATCTCAGGAGCGGAGAAACTGTTGTCAAAGAAAATCATGCACATACCGCCCTGGCATTTTCTCCTGATGGAAAGAAAATTTACTTTGTTAAATCCCGCAATCCTAACCGCAGGGGATCATACCTCAATGATGTATTTTCAATCGACCTTGGAACAGGCAGCAAAGAGCGGATAAGTCGGGATGCGCGGGTGTATGATCTTGCAGTCTCTCCTGATGGAAACAGTCTGATCTGTGTGCGATATGTGAAAGGAATTTTTGGAACGTACAGGTATTCTCTTAAAGATCGAAAGTTTGTTTCACTTGGCAAAGAACCCATCGGAGAAACGGTTATGCATGTCACCCAATGCGGCAACGATATAAATAAGCTGGTGATTTCAAAACTTATTAACGGTAAATCGCAACTGTTCATCCATGATGGAACACAGATGCGTTCATTGCTGAGTTCCTTTGCTCAGATCGAGACTCCCATGTTTGCAGATGATGGCAGGATCTATTTCAGTGCAGACTTTGACGGGATCTATAATATCTATTCGATTGATTCATCAGGGGCAGAACTTAAGCGTCATACGGATGCTGTCGGCGGATACTTTACTCCTTTTAGAACCCCTGATGGAAAAATTCTGGCATCACGTTATGGCGCATCAGGGTTTGCCATTACAGAAATTTCTCCAATGTCGTATTCGTATACTCCGGATTCGACTTTTTGTCGATGCTCTTTTTCTTCATTACCTGTACCTCAGGGAAATGTGGTTATTAAATCACGTCCTTATAAAAGTACACTGCTGCGACCAGTCTGGGAGATGCTTCTCTCGGGAACATATCAGACTAACAGAAGTCTTCTGACAAAGCAGTACATACCTTATAAGGATACATCTATGCTCAATATTACCGCGCGGCTGCAGTCATTAAAATCTGATCCTCTGGGTAAGTCCTTTTTCGGGTTAGTGATGGACGTTGGGATTTTTAAAAATTTTACCAGAGTTAAAAATACAGATAATTTTTATTCAAAAGAGCACGGGAGCCTTCTTTTACAGGACAACTCTTTTTCACCATTCAATGAAGATGACAAAAATCTCACGCCTGTGGATAAATCACTGCGATCATTATCAGTCAATGAGATAAGGAGTTACTCATCTTCTACTCAAAGAAATGATGATGGTACTGCGACCACCCCGATGGTGCCGCTTATTGCTCCAGGATTGACATTCGGAAGGGAGCTCGGTCCTGTCGATTTCTCTATGAGTGTTCAACTTTTAATGTTGAATATTACGGTACCATATATGTTGACAACAAACGTTGCACTCGATCAGCAGATCTTGAGAAATCTTTACGGCTCAATTGGAGTTGATTATTCCTGGATGCCTCTGCAGTTGAATTATGAGTATCAGATACCGATTACTTTAAGATGGACACGTGATGGTTATGTGAATACAGATATCGCCTATAACATGGCTGATGTATCAGTTTTGAGCGCTACCTATACACCTCTGGGGATTCCGATCTCGTATACAAGTATTGATTTTTACGGTAATGAATCTACTGAGTATCTGCAGAGTAAAGGTTATTTTGCGGGAATCGGCGGGATGCATTCTATCCAGATTGCAAAGTATAGCGCGTTGCAATTGTCTGGAACCTTTTTTATTCAGTCGATGGATACTTCAGTAGTATTGTCGGGGTATGATAAAAAGTTTGATGATGGGTCCGGAAAATACTACCTGACAAACGTCTCGGCGGCGTATGTGCACCCTTTGGTAAAAGATATCAATGTGAAACTGACACGTTACTGGGATGCTCTTTATGGAAAAGTAGGATATACACTTTCGTGTGTTACCAATGAAGAGTTTGTCAAAAAAAGTGATTTTAACAGCACTGCATTCAAAAAGTATTCTTTCAATGACAACCTCTATATAGACCATATATTGAATATCTCTTTGACTTGTGGAGCAACAAAAGCCTATCTGTTCAATTCCGGACTGACACTTGATTTTAACTACCATTTTCTTGAGAAAAAAGCGATGTTTTCTCTGCTTTGGGGCATTTAACCGACAGGATTTTTCGATAATGCATATATTTGAGTATTTGACAATTGTACTATGCTCTTTTTGCCTGATTACCTGCGGTGGTAAAAGGCAGACTGAACAACGGCCGGATTTTGAGTCGATTCCAAAAGTGAAACCGGTTATTCTTAAAGTAATCCCACATGATACGACAGCTTTTACACAAGGGTTATTCTTTATGGGTGGGGCATTGTATGAAAGTACCGGGATTAACGGAAAGTCAACGATTCGTATCCTCGATACCAGCGGGACTGTCGTTGAGTCACGCAATGTTCCCGATGTTTTCGCTGAAGGGTGTGCAGTGCTGGACGGGTTGCTTTACCAGATAACATGGAAAGAACAGGTATGTATTACCTATACAATCCCCTCTCTTGAAGTGGCAGGGACTCTTACGTATGAGGGGGAAGGGTGGGGGTTAACAAGTGACAGCAGGTATCTTTATATGAGTGATGGTACCGATGTAATTACTGTTCGTAATAATCGTCTTGAGGTTCTCAGATCAATCCCGATTACCATGGCGGGAAAGCCGTTGATCAATATAAATGAGCTTGAACTGGTCGGAGATAAACTGTATGCAAACGTCTGGTTCAGTGATTTTATATTTGAAATAGATCCTGCTGCCGGGATTGTGAAAAGGATTATTGATTGTACAGAAATTGTAGCAAAAGAAGCACCGCAGGATCAACAGAACGTTTTGAATGGTATTGCTTATGATGGGAAAGGTCAATTTTATATTACTGGTAAAAACTGGAAAAATATGTTTGTTGTAGCGAAAATGTGATAAGCTTATACAATACAACCACTCATATATCCAGAATTCTGTATCCTGACTTCTGAGCGGTAACAGTAATTTTAGCAAATGTAATAGTGAGCCCACTTCAAAAAGTTGATAAACGATGTTTAAACGCGTTTTTCACGCCCGTCACTGGATCACGAGCGGTCCCGTAAACGTTGATGTCAATGTATCTGACTAATTACAGATTATTTTAAAATGCTGTTATAGAAAGGGTCTGAAAAGGTACGTAATACCCAGTCTATGTGTTATAAAAAATTCCTGATATTTTACAGGCTCTACCGGAAAAAGGTCTTTTGATACCTGATAGTTGACTGTTTGCCAGACACGCACATTGTAATTCAGGCACCAGCACTTACCGGCTGATCGTGGTATGTCCATATATATTCCAAGATCGAGACTTCCTGCAGGTTTTGAATGCTTTACAAGGTAGTCGTCGATAACAAACTTTTTCTCTCCATTTTTTTCGCGTTCTATCTCTTTGTAAAAAGAGTAGTGAATTCCTCCACCGACTGCAACAGAAAAGAAAAAGGTTTTTGAATCGCCGGGTAACTGCAGATGAATTAGTGATGTGGTGCCAATCTGAAGATACGTTTTATAAAAATGGCAATCTGATAATTGATTATTGATAACGAGAGGGTACGTGAGATCGTATTTATTGAGACCGTAGCTGCAATGGGCACTGGCAGACAGAAATAGAAAACGGTTAAAAGAGAATCTTTTTCCGATAACGATTTCAGGTGAAAATAAGTGGGAATTATCTGGTAAATGGTACGTTTTTCCAGACAGGTAGTAAAAACTTTCAATAGTACTATACGAACAGTTCAGTCCGGCAAAAAAGAGCGAATGTATAGACCGGGATGAGTTAAGAGCACTCATCGGAATAATCGCTATATAAAGAATAAGCAGGATAAGCTTTATATTCATCGGTATTTGGCAACTGGAATAAAAAGATGTTACATTTTACCCGGTGGAATTTCATTTGTCCCCAGCATTCTTTCACCGGATGTAGCAATAATGGTAATATACGAAAAATTTTGAAAAAAAGATGCATTTCCGGCAGAATAGAATGAATTTAAGCGAAGTAATTCTATCTGAAGTATATTTTCTGTATATGGAATGTTCAGCAAAAAGAGCTTATTGATACAATCCTTGAGGTATGAAATCATTCAGAAAGGTTTTTCGATGACTATATACACGCAGAGATATAAAACAAAGGTTACATCAGCTCTGTTGCTGTTGTTTTTTGCATACACTGTTTTTTCAGATCAATTCGAGTCGCTTGTCAGATCGTTTGATATTCTTTCTACCATCGCAGGCAGAGGTGGAAGCGGTGATGGAGTAGTAAATGAGTGGGATACTTCGTTTGAAGGTAATAAAGCAGTCGATGCTGTATTGTCCAGCCCACATTTTGCAATGGCAGATTCATCTGGTAATGTTTATATCGCCGATAAAGACGCCCATTCTATTCGTAAAGTAGATAAAGATGGTATTATTACTACTGCTGCCGGAATCAATACCGCGGGAGATGGCAGTGATGGAAAAGCTAATGAACAGGCACTGAGTTCCCCCAACGGTTTATGGGTGAGCAGGGGTGGTGTGCTTTATATTCTTGATCTGGGTAATAAAAAAGTAAGAAAAGTTGATAAAAATGGTCAGATGACAACCGTGTTTAAAGATGATGATGGATTTGGTGGCGGACGGGCGTTATGGGTAAGTAAAAATGAGGATACTATCTGGTATGCTGGTGTAAATTCGGTGAAACGATGGACTGCTGGCGGGGGAGCTGTACTGTGCGCAAATGGTTTCAGTGGACTGGGAAATATTACACAGGACAGTAAGGGTGCGATTGTCGCGACCGACCGTTCCGCAAATCTTGTTTACAGAATAGTGTCGGATACTGAAAAAATCGTAATTGCCGGTACTGGTGCGACAAGCGGGGGTGGTGATGGAGTTGCCGCTTTACAGACTGCGTTTTATGGTGTCAGGGGAGTCTGGTTTCTTGAAGATAACGGCTATTTTCTGGCTACCCATGAGGGTTGTCAGGTGTGGTATGTTGATACAAGCGGAGTCGCCCACATCTTTCTTGATGGGAAAGATAAAAAAGAGAGTCATACCGGTGATGGAGAAAATTTTCGTACCCCCGGTTTTAAAGTGAGGGAAGTGAGATCGGTAGTGGTTGATTATCAGGGAAATGTGCTTGTTACTGAGCATGATAAAGGGTATATTCGAAAAGTCTCCAGAAAAAATTCCGGCATTATCAGAAACGGAAAATGGCAAAATTCTAATATAGATCTTACAATGATTTCATCACCACAAAAACTGGTTGTCAATTTTCAAACATCCGGTTCTGAAAAAGCATCAGTGCAGTTGATTGATCTGGCAGGAAGGTTTTTTTATCCCCAGATGCGGTATTACCTTAATAACAAGATGCATACTGTTGAGATTGAAATGTGTACCATTGCAAGCGGAATATACAGGATCTTTATCAATTCTGGTGATGAGATTTACAATAAAACTACTTGCATTGTCAAGTAAAACAAAAATCTGAATGGTAAAATGGTAAAAAATATTAAGGAGTGCATTGTGAAAGTATTCATAGCGACATAGTATATCGCGAATATATCTGATTTTCCCCCATCCGCCTTCGGCACCTTCCCCCGTTAACGGGGGAAGGATGGGAT
>JAFGIN010000008.1 GCA_016929595.1 Chitinispirillaceae bacterium | reverse complement strand
AGACTTGGCGAGCGCTATATTTCTAAAGAAAAACTGGGCAAAAAAAATTCAAAAAAAACGTAACCGCAACCCGCGGAAAGTAAGTTACTACCATTTGTGCAATTCTTAATATGCTTGTTTTAAAATTGTATGCCGATGATAAACTTGTAGTTTTAATAGCATATGATCCAGCAGCATTGGCGGAAAACCCGAATATAGTACCTGATATAATATACTCTGTTAATTTTACCAACGATGCACTCCATGAAAGTGGTGTAAAAAATCTAACAATCGAACCTGTTACTTTTAAAACAACCAATAATAGGCCGCCCAATGTTACCACATGGGATTTTTTTACAAAAGTAAGGAACGGTATGGTTCTGAGTTTTACGGAAATTATATGTTCTGAGATTAAATTTCTGATATTATAGTTCTTTAAAATCGCATGGTTCGCATGATTGTCAGAATCAAGATGGTCAGGACTCGAAGGCATGCACAAGATAGAGGCAATTCTGAATATTTACTTTGGGAAGCTAAATTTCTATTCAATCGCATTTGTACTGTATTTCCTTTAATAAGAAATGTTCGGGTATTATGGTTCTGATGATAAGGTTGGTTAAAGTGCAGATTTCGAATTAATCATGTGGTGGTTTCCAATTTCTGGCACCATGAATTATTCCTGTAATCCAGATATTATGCTTATCGATACGATACATGATCCGGTACGCTCCGTAAATAATTTCCCGGCAGTTTGGATTCCCAATTTCCGGAATAATTCGTCCCGATAGGGGAAAATTTTTTAAGCGATCGGCTGTTTCAATGATTCTATCAACAAATAGTGCGGCATGATCGATTGAATCTCTGGAGATGAACTCTGCTATGGCATCGATATCATCTAAAGCACTTGGTGCCCAGATTATTTTTGCCATCTTTTTAATCTTTTTCTAGCGAGTTCGTCGGAAATGCCCTTTCCAGCGCGTATTTCACTTTCACCTCTATCAAATTTTGAGGCGACATACAATGCGTGAATCACATCGTCCATAGAAACGCGGTTTGGGAGCGATTCTATGATGTTTTTAGCGGTTCCTTTTGCATTCATTATGAGTCCTTTGTTGAGATATTTCTTAAAATACTTTTATAAAAGCTAAGAATACAGATTTTTTAATCAGTTCTCCCTAAATTGCGGTTACAAGTTTACTTAATTGCATGATATCGTTTTGAAGAATTTTTTGGCTTAAATAAGAGTGTAATGTCAGGATTCCATTTTCTATGAAATCTTTGATACTAAGTTTCTGCATATTAGACTTCGTTCAAATCGAATAACCATAAATGAAAAAGAAATATTTCAGTATAATAAGAACAATTGTTCAGACCACTTGCAAGGAATCCCGAATTAATATATCGGCACAGGCGACAATTAACGCGATTTACTGTAATTATTTGACGCCAAGATCGCCGATAAGTGACTCAGTCCCTTCTGTCTGTTTCCCCAATGCAGGAGCCTACATCCAGTAATTATGGCCGTAGAAATAGTCGGAAGACTGTGTTAAGAACCGTTCCACCATCCACATTAACAACTACAGGGGAGGAGACGTTTATCATGATAGTACCCTATAATAAGAATGTAAAAAAGATCACTATTAAGTCTGAGTTATACTGTTTTGTTTTAGGGATGTTTTTTGAGGAGATATTTACATTTAAACAACAGTATCTGTTCATGGTGTTGAACACTTGTTCAACATATAAGTTTAATAGTTTTAAAAAATATAGGCTTTTTGAGGCCTTTTTTGTATACTACTAGACAGGATAGATCGACTTGATTGGGAAAAAGTTCAACACTAATGAACTTAAGGCGTAATGAGTCTGAGATGAATACCATTTTTGAATATTTAGAATATCGCAATTATTTGCGTGATCATTACAATTACAACAAAGAACACCATAGTTTTTTTTCATATCGATATGTTTCCTTAAAAACAGGCCTTGATGCTGGTTTTTACGTTAAAGTCTTGCAGAAACAGAAACATATCGCAGATAAGGCGATACCTGTTCTATCGGATTTCCTCACTTTAAACAGACGTGAACGTGAATACTTTTCTGCACTTGTGCACTTTAATAAAGCGAAACGAACTGATCAGGAAAAATTCTACTTTGAAAAGTTATTGTCAATGCGATTACCAGCATCTAAAATATTAGAAAAGAATATGTTCGACTATTTTTCATCCTGGTGGCATATTGCTATTCGAGAAGAACTAAATATACTTACCTATAAGGGCGATTTCAACGACTTAGCAGGCAGGCTGCTTCCACCAATTACTCCGGCACAAGCACTAAAGTCAGTTAAACTTCTGGAAGACCTGGGGATGATAAGTAAAGATAATGAGGGTGCATACAGCCTTAATGATAAATTCATTACTTCAGATGGCATAGTTAAAGCATTGGCTATAAAATCATTCCAAAAAGAAGTATGCCGATTGGGAATGGAAGCTTTGGACCGGATACCTAAACAAGATCGTGATATTTCAACACTTACTATCAGTACAACCCGCAAATGTATAGAACTTATCAAGGATCGGCTGGCAGTTGTAAGGCGTGAAATTATGGAGATTGTAGGAAAAGAAGATAAGGTGGAAGAGGTATTTCAGCTTAATTTTCAGATTTTTCCGCTTTCTAGAAATACTGTACGGGAGGAAAAGTGATGCAGATAATAAATGCATTACTATTAATAACTCAATTGATGTTAGTATTCCTCTCCTGTGGTCTTGAACCCGTTTCAGATGGGGGAGGCAGTGGTACAGAGACTGTAAATGCACTTGCATGTCTTTCGGATGGAACACCAGCAAGAGGTGCATTGGTGCAAGTAATAGATGCAAATGGGTGGCTTGATAGTATTAAGAGTGGGTCTTCTGTGGTTGTTCAGCAAACAGTTGCGGATTCGCAAGGTCATATAAAATTTTCTCTTCAGGATAAAAGCAAGTCCTATAACATTCAGATTGATCATAATCAAGAAGGCTCTTTAGTGAGATCAATTACTACTGAATCAATCAAGGATGATACATTCAGGTTGAATACATATTCAATGTATAGTGGGAAATTTGAAGGGCAAAACGATAGTATAAAAGAGCTATTATTATCGGGTTCTAACTACAGGGCGGCGGTTTTGTCTAACGGGTTTATCTTTAGTAAAGTTGCTCCGGAAGCGTATACTGTTATCGGCAAAACCTTCAATCAGGTGTCACTAGAAATCGGTATATGCGGTGGAATAACTTTGAAACCTGGGAAAACCACGATTGATACAACACTGAGTGGTTCTATAAATCACCTTCTTATAGACGACTTCGAAAATGGCGTAAATACAACAGCTATTGGAAAATTAATTCCGAATTTAAGCTGGTATGCAGTCTCTGATAATGGATCTTGTTTTTACAATAAAATTATTGATAAAATAGAAACTACTCAAGGTACAAATAGTCAAAGTTACGTATCGATCGCTGCTGTACCTATTGATAATGGTGGAACAGCAATGCAGTTTGCAGCTGTACTAGATAAGGCAAATGCACCCTATGCAGTAGCTGGAGTATCGATGACTGGCATAAATCCCGCAGGGGTTGATATATCTGCTATGACTGGTTTTTCTTTTAGAGCAAAAGGCAAAGGAATCGTCTGGGTGCGTTTTGAGACACAGAATCTTATCTCTGCAACAAAGGGCTTGTCTAATTACACCTATCTGCTGTCTTTAACAGATACACTCCGCGATTATCGTATATCGGTTGATTCATTGCATATTGTCCCGAATATCCAGTCACCAGATCAGTATATATGGGCAAATGATGCAAGAAATTTAATCGATATCGAATTTGAATTTTCAACACAAACCAACACTCGAGGCGATACACTGCGGTTTATCATTGATGATTTTTATCTTGAAAACATTGGATTAAACGCATTGAAATAAAATGAAGCAGGCTAAAAGTTGTACGTGTTAAGTAGTTTTCACTTTTTAGCATGGCTACCACCTAATGTAAATTAATGTTTTTTCCCGAGCGTAACTTAACCCGTGATTTCAAGTTAGTGTTGAACTTTATTTTCCCATAAAAAGTTTCATACAGTTACGATATCAAAAAATTCCTCAAATTTTAAGAAGAATAACCAACATTTCTGCTACAATCGTTGAACACAAGTTCAACGGAATTGCCAATATTGGATACAGAACTGAGTGCAGAAGAATTTAAAAAACGGTATTTTGTTAACAGATATTTATCTGTTGTGTCATTTTTAAAAAAAGACCTTGAAGGGGACTTGTATGAACAGGGAATATAACAAATTAGAATCCATGCTGATATTTATTTGTGTGAATTGCATAGCTGTTTCAGCAATGATACCCAATTCAATCATTTCCAGAGGTAAAACAGTGATGGTGTTCATCCCAATGCGGCCGGCGCTGCAAGTATTCAGAGGCTCTGGTTTGAAAAAATGAGTCATTTGTATTCAACAATAGCAAGCAATGATGAATATCACGAATCTTCTTCCGGTCCAATGCATAAAATAAAAGTTGTCTCCGTAAACGGTAAGATTAACATTCGCTCGGCTTGTGATGGAATTGCTACTATTGTTGCACTTAATGGAAATGTCCTAAAAAAGGTAACCCTCTCAGCAGGTTCAAATACGATAATCGATACAAAAGGATTTGTTGTTGTCCAATTTGTTTCTCCAAAGGGTATGGAATTTTTTAAAGTGGTTAACAGGGACGAATAAATAATTAATAGGTTAGAACTTCAATGTTTAAAGGAGAAAAAATGTTTAAAGTACCATTTACAAGAATAGTATACATGTTTGTCTGTTTTGTATTGGTCGCAATTTATTCTAAACCTGTTTATCCGGCAACCACCGGTTCTTCCGGTAACGCGAATCTACCCGTTCCCCCGAACGGATGGGATGCGGTAAAGAATGTGCCGCAAGGGGAGGTGAAAAAGTCTCTATCCTATCCGACCCGGAATAACGGGCAACAATTGTATTCGATATGGCTTCCGCCGGGATATTCTACCGATAAGAAGTATCCGGTTCTTTACATACTCCATGGCCTCGGCGATGACCATCCCTCATGGACCAACGGGTCCAGTGGGAAAGCAAATAACATCCTGGATAACTATCTGGCGGATAAAAAGATCGTCCCCATGATAGTGGTTTTCCCTGATAACGCTGTGGGTGATAATGGTACTATGAGCAACTTTGCAAAATTCGGAGATTTGCTTTTGAAAGACTTGATTCCGTACATTGACAAAACGTATTCCACCTTGACCGACCCCCTCAGTCGCGCCATCGGCGGTTTGTCAATGGGAGGAGGGCAGACGCTAAATTTCGGGCTGACGAATACCGACGTCTTCAACTGGATAGGGGCATTTGCACCCGCTATACCAAATGCGCCCGAAAAGAATGTTCCGGATCCGTCAGTAATAAAGGAGAAAATGCGCTACATCTTTATCGGGGTAGGAACCGCGGACAACCTTACGAAAGGTTCAGCCGACCAGTACCATGCGTTCTTCGACAGCAAGGGTATCACCCATACCTTCCAGTATGAACAGGGATTAGGTCATGACTGGAATTGTTTCAATCGCTGTTTCTATAATTTTGTTCCGCATATTTTCACCAGCACTGCGACAGGAATCACCTTGTCTCGTGATGGCCTGAACGGGAATTCACTGAAGACTCGACTCGTGTCGCAGACTCAGCTCGTGTTCAAATCCGGGAGTGAGCGGTTGATGGTGCAACGCATGGCGCCTAATGCAAAGATATCCAGCCTGTTCCGTATCGATGGAAGGTTAGTAATAATTCAAAAAATTCTTAAATAGTACAATTTACCTTCAAAAAGGAGATTCCTATGTCGACTAAACGGTTTAATATTGTTAGGAGCCTGATAGGTGGAATAATGTTCTTTTTAATATCAACCTATGCAGCTGTGCCAGTTATACCTGATGCATCACCGGAAGCTCAGGCCCTTCTAAATTACATTTATGACATGTATGGTAAAAAGATTTTATCTGGTCAGATGTATGCACCATGGGCTAAGATTGATGAAACGGAATATGTGTACCAGACGACTGGGAAATATCCTGCAATTCGTGGTCAGGACCTTATAAATGAAAGTGCAAATAACAATGAAATACAGGATGCGATTGATTGGTGGAAAGCTGGTGGGATTCCAACAATAATGTGGCATTGGGGTGCTCCGACAGTTGGGGAAGGCTATGAAGCGAGTAAAAATAACGGTAAGCCCCTGGCTGCGGGTTATGTTGACAAGTGCCTTACAGTCGGGACTAATGAGAATAGGGAGATGATGCTTGACCTGGATAGAATTGCTGCGCATCTGCTGAAACTGAAAAAGGCCAACGTACCGGTTATCTGGAGGCCGATGCATGAGTGCAGTGGAGGCTGGTTTTGGTGGGATATGAATGGTGGTGAGGGTTTTAAAAAATTATGGAAATTCATGTTTGACTACTATACAAAAACCAAAGGTTTAAATAATCTGATCTGGTTTCTGGGATACGATGGCAGTGCTGATAATGGGTATAATCCAGGAACAGGATATTATGATCTTGTTGGAACAGATACGTATGGAGATAATTCTGCACATGAAAGTATGTATAAGGCAGTTAAAGCCATTCATGGAAGTACTATGCCGATAGTTTACCATGAATGTGGTACACCACCAAATCCTGACTTGTGCAAGAGTAAGGATGCAATGTGGTCATGGTTTATGGTATGGCATACAGAGCATATATTTGGGGTAGACAAAAATTATTTGAAATCAGTTTATGCTCATGATCTTGTGATTACCCGTGATGAAGTCCCAAATATTATGGCTGAATACGGTCCAGCAGTTGCTACAAAGAGTGTTTCACAGATTACCGGATCGAATGTTACTTTTAATAGAAATAAGGTATCGATTGATGGAACTGCACAAAAAAGCAACTATACTTTAAGTCTTTTCGATCTTAATGGCAAGCTAATTTACAGAAAGGTAGTGTCTGGATCATCGGCTTTGCCGATCAGTTCAGTTGCTGCTAAGGGAAGTTATATTATAGTAGTAAAGAATTCCTCAATTAAGCTACTTAATAAAAAAATTGTATTTAACTGATTCCTATGTGTGTAAATAAAAATAATGGGGTCGGTGCTTCTAAGATCTTGACGCGATCTGCTTTGCGCGCCATAGGCATTACGAAGTTCAGGTTGTTTATTCCGAAGCGGGATGACTTCGGCAGGTTATATCGCTTTGCAGATATAACCTGTACAATCTTCACCGCCGTACCGCTCAAAATCGCGGTATATTTCATAGTCAATTAACCGACCGATTTTGGTTTATGTCGAGGCATTACCAGTTATCCCATGCTCCTGCCAGAAACCACTGTATATTGGTGCGGTAATTGCCAGTTATGATTTGCTGTTATAGTACAATCGCCCGTCAAGAGGTAACTATTTCAACTTTCAACATCTTTCCCACTTTGACCAGCTGTTTGAAATAATCACCGTACACAAGGGGATGATGATTTCCGAAAAGACTTATTTTTTCAAAGAAATCCTTTGAATCGGCAACCTGGAAGATGACCCCTTCGCTGCAGTTCTTGTCACTGTAGCCTATACCGCCCACGATAGTGCCGCAGGCCACAAAAAGCTTTGAACATGTAGGATCAAACCGGCACATGGTGATTTTCTGGCCTATATCTTTAGAAAAGTCGTAGCGAATGGTGGCTCCCCATCCGCTGTGCGTGAAAGACTGTATGCCGTAGGGAGCGGGGGTATGGTTGAATCCTTTAAGCTTGCGGTTTGGTACGGCGTGAAAGGTGAAAACAAGGTTGTCCATTCCTTCAAGTTCCTTTTCAAGGGCGAAGACCCCCTCCGAATTAAGAAGGCCAAGGCCATGCTCTGTCATTGCTGCCAATGAACCGGTTTTTATGGGATTGGGTATGGTGTTACCCATGTATGGAGCCGATTTGGCGGTATTCATGAGGATTATCATTGCAAACAGGGCACACATATCGTACTCGCAGGCCGACGGGATTCCGTTTTCATTGTTCAAGGAATGGTTCAGGCAAAAGGTAAACCTTTCTTCATTGAACCTTCTTGATGCACAGATGTCAAAACACGGGGCGGTGAACGCGTTGCAGCCCATCTTGTCCATCAGCTTGTTTATGAGATAATGGGCTCTCATTGACGGTACGATATTTTCGCGCTCCATGTGGTTTTCGGCGGCATCTTTGATGAACGTATCCACCATTTTTTCGATTTCCTTTTCATCTTCGTCATTGATATTGGATTCATGTTTTCCCGGTGTCGTAGGATTTGCATCTGCAGGGATGTTATGAGTCTGGTCCATGAATTCATGAATATTGACGAACCTGAATCGGGAGCCTAATTTTGTCGTAACGTCATTGAGACTTAAAAAAGAATCGTAGATTCCGGGCGCATTATTGGAATTTATACGCGTAAGAGCCAGAACTTTCGTTTCGGCAAGAGATTTTTTGACCCGCATGATTTTCATTGTCTCAACAGCATCGTCCAGAGTCTCGCAGGGGAACGCGTCAAGGCCCCTGGCCGTCAATGCTGCCGTAGTCATAGTGTTGAGGCAGAAGCCGAGTACGATCATTGGCTTTTTGAATTTCAAGGCGAATTCGATCACGAAATCTCCCACGCCCGGCGCCTGGATGAGGAACACATCTACATTTGCGATATCCTCTGCCATGTCATTGAGCTGGCTTTCTTCAATGATAAAACTCTCGTTCCATGAAATATGCTTTGGTTCAAGAATAGTGAAGTATTCTTCTGATAGCTTTTCCCTGACATCCTTTACGAACATCTTGTACAATTCGGCGTATGATTTTACATCGAAATCATGTTCCAACTGTTCGCCCTTGCGAAAACGGCATGGACCCTCGAACACGTAATCGTGGACCAGGTCAACCAGAACAGGTCTGACATTGAGTTTTACATTGATGGATTTTTTGATGTTGAATCCCATACAGAATCTCCTTCTGTTTATTGTTATGTGAATCAGATGGTTTCCTGACGCGATCTGAATCACGACAAACTGGTATTAGCTGACAGGCAATTTGATACTTTTTACTTCCGAGTTTAAAATAGTGCTTGCATTATGCTGATACAATTATTTTGATGAATTTTCGAGAAAATAAGCACTATTTTTGTTAATGGCGTTATCAAATTGTCCTATAAAACAGGCACATTTATTTGGGCTAAGACAATAAACACCCAGTGACTATTGTAACAAATTTTAAAAACACACTTTAAACGCAGTTCTGTTCGAAGCATGCACTGAGATTGTCGAATGGGAAATCATAATCTAAAGTAACATCTTCGGCTACTGCGGCAGGTTCAATAACTATTTGAGGTGGTGGTCCAGGGATCGGCTCTTTCCACTTACCGCAATGTTCAAGTATCTTCTTAATTGTCATATCTTCTTTGATAAAAGAGATAATCTTGGTTGGTGAGCCTGGTCGAACCATCATAGTCCCGCCACACAAAGAACCTGAATAGATACCAGGATTATTTTGAAACTGAAGTAATTTCCGCTATCCATCGTCCTTCCGGATAGTTCTTTTTGTATAAGAAGGCATAATTTTCTCTGTCAGTTTCATCACTGGTTTTTATAATCCAGTAAAGAGCATCTTCCGCATATCGACTTTGTGGATACCGCTCAAAACATTCCCTGTACATCTGAACAGCATTCTTTTTATCGCCGATATGTTCGCGCAGCAGTGTCGCGTTAAGATATAAAAGGTAATCATCCATTTCATGATTAAGGTATTTTCTTCTATACAAGCTTATAGCATGGTAACATTCACGATACTGCTTGAGTTTCTGCAACAGTATGATTTTTTCATATTTCAGTTCCCGGACAAAATTACCCTCCGGAAACCGGGAAAGATATTGTTTGCACATTATCAGTAACTGCTCAGATGATGACTTTCCTACACTTTTATGCAGATTGAATAATCGTATATAGGCATTTTCCGCATAAATGGATTCAGGAAATATATCAATAACCATCTCCAGCAGTGTCTGAGCATCAGTAAAACGGAAATGATCAATCTTTCTGTCGGCCAGTTTCAACACCAGAATACATACAGTATCAGCATCTGGTGTTCCAGCGATACCACGAAGTATAGCACTCCCCTCTTGATACATATCTTTTGCAATCATTGATGTGAACAAATTAACCGCATTTTCCTTTTTTTCATCCATTTTTTTTGTGATAGTTCGTCTCTTCCTATCTGGTGTTCCGCACATTTTCCGGCTTTTACGCAAAGTGATTTTAGATGATATCTTACCCGACTTAAAAACTTTCTCAAGTAGCCTCAGCGAATGTTCATCCATGTTGACATCCGACACAATTTCCTTTTTGTCAGACCACTGCTGATTTTTTTCGACAATGACATTTTTGTTCATTCGTTTGCCATTGGCACATACCTTCCCACGGTATACTCTTAACTCAGTCCGGCCGGAATCAGCAGATACCGAAAAGAATGTACCTACCACTGTAAAAGAAGCCCCTTTCGTCTCAATCTCAAATTTCCCTATTTTGCCGGGTACTACCGAAACCGCGATATTACCTGAAAGCAACTGTATGTGCGAATCATCATCAGCAGCTTCAAGAATACGGACGGATGAATTCTCAAACAGAAGTATCGTAACATATTTACCGATAGAAAAAAGCAACTGATTATCTTCGTCGTTTGTTACCGTTTCCCTGATCCTGATTGCATCTCCTGTCGAATATAAGTCAGTGTTGATACTGCTGATAACGGATACTTCCTTGGTATCTGCTCCAGACCCGGCATTCAATTTGTCAATCAGTTCATCAGTCGGATTACCGGCCATTTTAATGATAGTGACATAAGAAAAAACGGACAGGAACAAAAGGGCCGCCAGTCCAATTGGCAAATATTTTTTCCAGGAAAACGATCTAATATTATGGTGAATCCCGCAATCCGTATCCATTTCGTCAAGTGTAGTTATGAAGGTGGCCACACCACGAACGAATTCAGCGTCAGCAGGCACAGTGGAAAACCCCTGTTCAAGAAATGACCGAAACTCTTTTTCATCTCGCTGCATATTCAACCAGTTTCCGTTGATTGTATTCAACTTTGAGTTTTTCAAGAGCCTTCTTTTTTTTCCTTCGCACGGTATATTCCGGCAAACCCATTATAATGGCAATTTCATGTGATGATATGGCCGAATAAAAGGAATGAATAATCACAAGACGCTCATCTTTATCAAGTCCACATAACATAGAGTTCAATTCTTCAATCGCAGATTTTGTCTCCTCTGTCAGCCAGGTCTGGGTATTGGCAACAAGCTGTTCCTCAAACCACTCTACGACTGTCTTTTCACTTTCAGCTTTCTGCCGATTCTGTTTTTTCCGGTAAATGTCTCGACAGTAATTAGAGGTTACTCTACAGAGCCAGTGAAAAAAAGGACATGATTCCCGTTTCTGTGATTCGATTGCAAGATATACCTTAATGAAAATATCCTGTGCCGCATCTTTTGCCGTTTCCATTTCTCCGAAAAACCTGAAGCAGAAATTGATAACAAACTCATAATATCTCTCTACAAGAGCGGAAAAGTGTTTCTTTTTATCCTGTTGGCATAATCGAATCAACTCCGTATCATCTGTTTTCGTTTCCATATTTTTCAGTCAGATACCGTCTCCAGTTGAAACCAGTCAGAATCCATATCCCCCCCTCCTCTCAGGAATACAACACTAATTGATCGTAGTGAACCGTATGCATTTTTGTACCGAAACACCGTTGAGTACCGCGATGTAATGGCCATCCGGTATACCGACGTATTTTTGATCAACTAAGCCAACACTACCACTACTTATTTGCGAATAAAAATGATCTACCCGCTTTCCCTGCATATCAAAAATGCTGATGGTGAAATCTCCGACAGATGAAACACCGGAGAATGACAACCGGACACCGTTGTAAATAATATTTATACTGTTGGAGTTAAAATGTTTAAATTCTCTCCGGTTTTTCGATGTTAACGGTTTGAACTCTTTCGATGGTAAATTCAGCGGCGAGGCTACACTTGCTCTGCAGTCTTCAAACTCCATGAATTCATGACTGGAAAGATCTTTCGAAAAAATCAATCTTCCATCGGCAATTTTCTCAACAATTTTTTCCCGGTCAACGCGTTGCATATTTACTATTCCCATCTCATTGAGCCATTCAAGCTCTATCTCCACAGCTTTCGGGAAATCATAGCTTGACCGATCCTTTGAAGTATCAATGGATATTCTGATATTTCCCATTCTTTCATAATAGGTTTGATCCTTGTTGGCGACTTCCGCTTCAGGTGGTTGGTCACCGAACGCAAACTCAAGTTCCACCTGTGCGTCAGGATCGTAATGGCTACGGAAAGTATACACTGGCTGAAGTGCATCACCATTGAAATAAAAATTAACCCCGTTTTCACCCTTGGCGGTAAAAACCGTGAAATCCATCACTTCATTATTATTCAAATATATTCCGACAGCCCAATCCAGAGCAGGATCGTAACAAGCGTAACTGTTTTCCATCAAACCGGCACCTATAATCGCGACTACCATTAGTACTTTTTTCATAACATCCTCCTTTGAAGTTGAAAAAATCGTTCTCTCATAATTAATGACGATCTTCCACAACCGAATGAACATTTTATTTTAAAATTTATTTATTTTTTTTCGTACACACACCGGAAACCGACATCCTCCATGACTTCTTCTGGTCTTGCGCGTGACCTTGTAGTGGTGAACATCTCATTCGGATATGATTTGAAGCTTCCTCCCCGTATCACCTTGGTTAAACCGAACTCACTTCCCCGGGGATCGACCCTGTCATTAACATCATACGATGTTTGATACCAGTCCCGGCACCACTCTTTTACATTTCCCGCCATTTCATATACTCCGTACGGTGATATTCCCTGCAAATAATTTCCGATATTAACCGCTCCTTTTCCTCCGTCATCCGTATACTTCGATTCCGTTACTCCAGAATTTCCAACCACATAATTGGCGAGCAGGTAAACCGGTGGCGACTGATTCAGATAAAAATCATCGCCCCAGGGATACTCACGTTTATCGGTACCGCGTGCACTCTTCTCCCATTCAGCTTCAGTTGGAAGTCGTCCTCCCATACAATTGCAGTAAGCCTCGGCATCATTCCAGGATATGAACGTTACCGGCAGGTTTTTCACTGCCGGTTCATATGAAAAAAGAGTGTCCTTCGCCACAATTCCGATACGGCTCAACATATCATGATAATGTGTTCCGTTTCCATTATTCAGAAACGAGACATACCGGTCAATGGTCACTTCATACCGGTCAATAAGAAAGGTGGATACGTATACGACATGTTCCGGTTCCTCATTAAATGGTACTCCGTCACGGTGATTTCTCCCCATGGTGAACTCTCTCTCATACACCAAAATCCGATTGCTATCGAGCGCTATCCGGTTAATGCCTGAAACCGTGTTACCCCGGGCGGCCAGTCCTTTATCGTCAATGGTTTCGACAAAATAAAAACAGTGTTGCCCCGCTTTTTCTATAGACATATCAGTCCTTTCAGTATCCGACTGTTCCGTCAACGTGAAAACCGAATCAAAGGTAAGTGAATCAGTACTTCGGTAAATGATATACCGTTCGAAATCATCATTGCGGTTCTGTTCCCATACAACATGAAGACAGGTGAAATTGGTTGCCGTTACTTCATGAATATCGGAATATGAAGGTGGTTTGTTGGGTATCGGCATTATGAGATCACTACTACGCTGAACCTCACCATTCAAAGAACCGATTGTGACATTATACTTATACCAGCTGTTCTCCTCTGCAGTTGAATCATAACATACGGTATCATCTCTGTTTCCGGAGAAAAACAGTGTATCCGAAGTGGAATCCGGATCAGTGCGTAACAATCTGTAAAAAGAAAAAAAATCGGAACCACTTGCATACCATTGCAACTGCACGTTTAAATGGTTAATTCCAGTGTTACCCATATCCCATTTTACTGCAAAGGCTACTTCCGAAGTCAGATAGATGACCGTATCACTCATTTCCGAAAACAAAGTAATCGGAATATTACTCAGAACGGTGTAATTCCTCATGGCAACGGTCATTAACGTACAGCATACACGGGTAACAGCCAGATTGTCTTTTATTTTCACTGTCAACTTCTGTGTGGGGTACGCTTTCACGGTGTCGACATTGCCTCCATATTGATAAACGCATACAACGGTATCATCAATAATTTGTTCAGTATATTTATCACGGAACTGCAAGGTACGGTAAAAGGTCGGATCGATAAAACGGGGACCATCGGGATCATAGGGGTTTGAACGTGACATGCAGGAGGACAACACGAACAGTGCGGTAACCGCAAACAAGCCGGTAATGCGATGAGTCATTGCACGACCGGCTTTCTGAAAACCTTAACAATGGTAATGGATAAACTCACGGTGGTCACCCCCGCGAAACAGTATGAGGCAATATTGAAACCCATGGCATTTCTGAACAGTGCATCAAAATTCCCCGGAGGAGTGGCATATCGATAGCGGTCGAATGATCTCTGTCGCATGATAAATGAGGCGGCTGTTCCTGCCGAGAGAAGCACGGTCGCGACAAGCCATCTGCGCATACCGTTATCCTCGACAACGGCAGTTCTGCTTTTGAGTGGAATATGATACTGATACGTGTTGTTCCTCAGAAATGAAGCTTTCTGCCAGAAATGTTCATACGCTTCCTTCCTGACATTTATTGTATACGATCCCGGATCAACCAGTTCCTCATACGGTGTGGTTCCGACGAATACACTGTCAATATATAGTTCCGCTCCCTTCGGATTACTGGTGATAATCAGATGGGACATCATACTTCTTTTCAATGCAAGAGTTATTTTACTCAACAAAATATCCGCCAGGATAATACGGTTCTGATTCTTCTGGATACCAATTTCTATGTTATTGACAATACCACTTGACATTTCAAATATATGAACCCTCAGAAAATTGTCCGTATTCATCGTGTCGAAACACCCCCAGATTATATATCCGGCATTCGCACTCCGTGCCTTATCAAGCAGATGTTCGGACGGAAATGAATCAACCACGCTCTCATCTTCAGCAAGCCACAAGTACACTCCTCGATTCTCCGTAAAGTGTCCGAAAAGCATGGCCCCCAGTGTGTTCAGTGTTGAATCTCCGGTATTATTCACGACCGGGGTAAACAGAATCCTGATTTCAGACCCGGATGAGGGTAAAATGAAGAAAACTAACAAAATCAAAAAACACCTGACCGCAGTACTATTCATACCCATCCGGTACTGTAACATCTAATCTCTCCTTTGCTATCCGGCAATGGGGAAATACCGGGTTGCTGCCAACCCGATGATGAAAAATGATTATGGTACGAATCTCATGTTATCCAGAAAATATCTTCCAGATCCATAATTGGTATTAAGGTCGATTGAGATATCAAAATCGTCATAATCGCCCTGCAATACCGAAAGGACATTTCCGGGAACAAAGAAGGTTACCGTAGAAAATACGCCACGAGGCAGATCTGTCAACTCGAGAGAACCGAGATATTGATGGTAAATACCGGCAGACGGACAGGAAACATGCAGCTGAATCTGTCCGATCCACGACGGATTAGGCTGTATAAGCCCGACAAATAAATCGATTGCAAGTGTGGATGTTTCACCGGCTATCTCAGTAGTACTCATCGGAATACTGGTGATTTCCCGATAATTGTATCCACCGACCTGAATCGAAGCATTACCTTCGGTCTTGATAGTGGTATCGTTCGTCAGAAACCCGCTGCCGACAGCGAATCGCCACTGCGATGCATTTTCAAAACCTAATACATCATTGATGGTAGAGCTTCCTACATTTATAATCCCTTCATATGGTCGCAAAGAGAAACCGGTAACCGTCACATGAATACTACCGGTTGTCGAAGGATTGATGTTAAAGGAAACTGTATCCCCAATTGCAACCTGATGAATTCCCAATGCTTCACTGTAAAGACATACCTGTGCATCCTCATTTCCGGTAATGACATTCACTGTCTGTGAACCGGTCGGAATGTCAGACGAATGATGTATAGTCTGGACCTGAGGTGTATGAAGAACGACTTCAGCTTCCGGATCACCGAAAACATGATAAAGGCGGGAAATACGTTCGGACTGATTTTGTCCCGCATAAACACCATCACCGTAACGGGACATCACATACCATTTTCCGAACCAGAGCATCTGGCCCAGTTTTGTTGCCGCACCGTCAACCAAATTGTAAAGATAACCGCCCGTGGTATCCGGTACCGAAAAATCAGAAGTGAAATCCGGTGCAGTGGAATTGTTATGCCAGGAACGGTAATCATCGAGAAAACCCATATAAATTCCGTGAGCCAGATAATCATTCGGCCCTGATGGTGAACTTCCTACCGCTGCGACAACACCATATGCACCACCGTTGACATGAGTTACCCACGCATGGGTGAAATTATTCGCAATCCAGTATTCGCCCGTACTGCAGTCAATTGATAGAACTAACGGACGATTAACACCATTGGTAAGATTGAGAACATCCGGAGTACGCCATGAAGGATGACCGTATCCATCAGTACCCCCGTGATCACGATGAAACAAAATTGCGATACCTTCATTTGTCCGATTGGTTATAGTGTCACAGGCATCAGCATTATTTAGAAACTTAGATGAAACACGCGATCCAATAAGTGCATCATTACCGGTTGCACCATGCCAGAGGATGGAATGAATCTGTGCATTAATGGAATCCACCGTACAAGGCCATGGTGTCGTACTGTCAACCGATCCGACAAAGGCACGCCACGTTTCGTAATTAACACCACCTGCATCTTGCTCAAAGTAACAGGCAACGGCATCGCCGGTTTCAGTAAAAATTCTTCCACTCTGAAAGTATGCTGAAACAACAGTCTTGTCATACATATCAGTAAACGGTGGATTTCTGTCCATTTCAATTACTTTTTCCAAAATTGAAGATAGTTCCGCCGTATCAGCGGCAACGAGCCTTCCGCAGAACAGGTCCGGAACGAAATCGGCATCATCACGACAAGATGTATAAAGATCGGTATACCGGAGGGTTCCATTGAAGCTATATTTCCATGCAGCCACACCGTCTGTACTGTCTTTCATACCTATAATCAGAAGATAGGTCGGATAGACGCTATCTGCTAATGCACGCATATAATTTATAATGGTATCGACATGCGGATGACCATTTGAATTGATATCCGATGTTTTTACGACATTAATCGAATATCCCTTACGTTTTTTCCACTCTATGAACTCGTTCAATCGTGCATTGCCGTAAAACTGATCGTTCATCAGGATCATATAGCGTTCAGGATTTTCTCCGACAGTTCCGTTATCATAGGTACTTGGTAATGTAATGGCACCTGTTGCCGTCATTGCGGTAAAACTTGATGAACTCAGCCCCGCCGAAATATTATCTTCACCTGTACTGTTCAGTTTAATGATTATATCCGCATTGGTAGTAATGACGGCATATTCCTCGTCGGAAACAACCTGAACCGGACAGTAATGAATTACCAGGATCTTCCGGTCACGAGCGAAAAACGTTGACGTATTGACGATCTGTTTTTCCGGATACAATGATGCAGATTGATACAGAAAATTATCCTTCTCAAAGGGAATATTGCTGTCATCAGCATTATCTTCCGGAATAGGCTGTACCGGTACCAGTGTGATATCATCCATTTTCTTTTCGGCTTTTTTCAACAGTGAAACTTCAGCTTCTGCATTCGCTGGAATCTCCACCATAATTACTTTCATGGGAACTGCCGGTGCACCAAGTTTCCGATAGCGATCGGCATCAGGCAGCACCATATCGGAATATTTCAACCCGTCTTTTGCTTTTACCTTGTTAAGGTGGACACCGTTGAGTTTTATTGATACCTTCATTTTATCGACTTTTTTCAACTCTAGTTTGGCGGATTCATTACCATGGACATCAATGCCAGTGCATTTTATTTCCGTTTTTTTTCCTATAGCAGAAGTGGTATTGTTGAAATCAACCCATTTTGCGAATGACGAATGAATAAAGACAACCAACAGCAAAACAATTGTTCTTAAAAAAATTTTATGTAAAAACATATACTTCCTCCAAAAATAATTAATAAAATTCAAAGTAAAAGATTACTATATTTATGGAAAACACGAATAAATATTGGTATACTGGAGATAATAACAAATAAAAATTGTGGGGAACAATATCAGAAACCGCACTTTCAGGAAGAGGGCATCTTTCAAAGTGTGTTCTGTGAGTTCCCTTTTTCCCCACCAATGTTTTATTTAGACCCATATAACAATATTTTACTTGTTACACGATACAGACATGGGGGGGGCAGGGCATAGTGAACCGGTGTGTGTGATGAATTATAGAAAAACATAGTCTTGTTTTTTCGTTAAAGCATTAACCATCAATTTCAGTCTCCCCGCCAATACGGGATTTTTTTTCGTTTTACTGTGACATCCGCTCGGTACGACAGACCTCCGCTTTTCCCGTCACCATGAGCACATAGCACATAGCACATAGCACATAGCACAGTACGACATTCTCCGTTTCCAATGCAGACCAGAGTACCGCTATTAATATTTTTATTTAACATAGTATCTGCTAATCCATGAAAACAATAATTTTGACACCATGCAAATTCTAAATGAAATTGATAATGTTAAAATAAGTATATTCAATTAATGAATTATTTTAATAGCTGATAGGTAGTTTGATCTTTTTTACTTATAAGTTTAAAATAGCGCTTGCATTAGCCGGATACAACCATTTTAATGGATTTTGCGGGAGAATAAACATCATTTTTGGTCAATGGCGGTATCGGATAAGCTTTGTTTCTATTGGCATTTATGGTATGCAAGGTACTCCATCGGAAGTATTTCCTGCATCTGCCATTGGAGTTGGTGTAATTGGTATAACAATAACGAATGTTGGCCTAAATGTTTCACTCGTTGGTATTGTAAAATTTGTAAATGAATAAAGAAACATGCTGAAGTGTTTGCAGAATCCGCGTTGTATAATGTTTCTCCTCCAGAGAAATGAGTTTTTTTATATCTATTTGCTACATTAATAATGGCTCTACAAGCCATAAGATTACAAGTCGTAGTATAGGATTAAAGGTTAACTTTATCTACGATCCATTGAAGTGTACAGATGCATCTAATACGAGTTTTTGATAATGTATATGGTTAAATCCTGGAACAAGAGATGAACCATAAGATACTGGGTTATATTCGCGAAAGTATTTTTTCAGACTTCTACTTCATATGAAAAATGAAGTATTGATAGAATTTACTGAATTTAATTGCATATACGGTTCATTTTGTTGGGATAGACGGTTTGGTGGGGTGGAAGCGCTCAATATGACATACTTCGGAAGGTACTTTGCCGCGGAATGGCGATAGAATCTCTCTATAGCACATTGCCTTCAATTAGTATTCAGCATCCAAATCTGTTCAAAGGACACTACAATAGACTGGAACCGGCGGATTTTGGCTGTGCTTCTGATACTTTGGCACACAACAAGACGTGATATATGTTTGGTGTGTGTTCAAGAGTGTAGTGCAGAAGATGTGTATATATCTGAAATGGCGGAAAATAGTATATTTAACCTTACTTTGAACTATGGATAATCATCGGAAACGTGGGAGAACTATATGGAAAACAGTGCAATGAGCTTTCAGGAATTTATTACTACAAGCGATCTGCCCGTACTTGTTGATTTCTGGGCTCAGTGGTGCGGGCCGTGCAAAATGATGGGACCGGTTCTTCAGGAATTGGCACGGGAGTGGAAAGGACGGATCAAGGTTATTAAAGTCAATACTGAAGCAAAGCCGGAACTCTCCATGCAATACAATATCACTGCGATTCCGACGATGATACTATTTAAAGGGGGCAGGGAGGTGCATCGGTTACAGGGGGCAATGCCACTTCCTGCACTCAAAAATGCGCTTGGCTCACTGGTCTGACGAGTTCATGATGTTGTTCCCTTTCAGTTGAAATCGTTTTCAGGATACTCCGTTCAGGAATAGGTTTGAAAAGCAGGTACATTTCATGGTACTCCCAATATCCATTCACCCTTATTTTCATTATATATCTTTATCACTTCACCACTGGCATCAGGATCGGTTTTTACAAAAAGCAGAACACCACCTGCGATAATACCACTTGTATAATTGTCAGCAAACTGATCCTGTATGTCAAACATTTTAAATACCAGCCGTAACCCTCCATGGGGTTTATCAACAGCGGTTCCGGCCATTTCCCCAGCGACAGGCCCGCATGCCAGGACTCTGCCGACATCTGAAATATTTATTCCTCTGTGTCCGATAAAAAGTGCTTTCAGGCCGACAATCTCTTTGTGTCCAGACTTATCTGTTTTGAAAACAGTCATTTTGTGATCAGATATGTCAAGATACTGTTTCGCTGTGAGTTCCTGCGCGATTGCATTCATCTGCTCTTCGCGGTAATCTGCTTCAAGGAGTCGTTGTACAGCGTTTTCTGCAGAATAGACTTCAGTAAACAGTGCAAATATGGTTCTCATGATACCTCAACTGAAGGTGTGTATTGTTTTTTTGACAAGGAAGGTTTTTCAACCTAACCCTAACCTTAACCTCAACCTCTTTTCACCATTGAATGAAGCGAATTGTGTCAGGAGATCGCAGGTTCAGGTAACAGGCAGAACAATTTTTGTGCCTGTATATACTATCGAAAACGGCTGTGATTTGTGCATAAATCAGGGTCGCTTGCTGTAACTGTCTGAGTTGTGTTTCTGATCCGGCATATCTTTCGCAATGGTTGATTACAGGAGGATTGTATGAAAACATTAGTAGTATTGCTGCCTTGCCTGATTACCTTTTTATATTGCAGTTCAGTACCCGTTACCGGAAGAAAACAGCTTGATCTGGTTCCGCAGTCTCAATTGCTTGCGTTGAGTGCGGAGCAATACAAACAGTTTCTTGATAGTAGTAAAGTGATTAAAGGTACACCTGAAGCACAGATGGTAGAGCGTGTTGCCGGGAATATCGAGCTGGCAGTAAAAAAATACTTCGATTACCAGAAAATGTCATCACGTCTTGATGGGTATTCCTGGGAAAGTAATCTTATCGAAGACTCTTCTGCGAATGCATTTGCGATGCCGGGAGGAAAGACTGTCATTTTTACCGGTATACTGCCGCTTACTGAAAATGAAACGGGTTTAGCGGTTGTCATGGGACATGAGATTGCTCATGCGGTTGCCAATCACGGAAGCGAACGGATGAGTCAGTTGTTACTTGTACAATTAGGCGGAATGGTACTGTCTGACGCACTGAACAAACAGCCGGAAATCACCCGTCAATTGGCAATGGTTGCATTTGGCGTCGGTACTCAGGTTGGGGTACTTTTACCGTACAGTCGTCTCCAGGAAGCAGAAGCCGACCGGCTTGGACTTATTTTTATGGCTATGGCGGGTTACGATCCGCGTGCGGCGATTCCATTCTGGCAGCGCATGAGTCAAAGAGACAGAGTTAACATCCCGGAATTTCTCAGTACGCATCCATCCAACGATGCAAGAATTAACAATATAAGCAATCAGCTTCCCGAGGCAATGGGTTATTTCAAAGGCCGCAAAGAAATGCAATGATCTGTCATGTGGAAATGGTAACTGAACTGCCATGATTTGAAAACCCCCGATTCACAACCTCTGTATCACACAGTCGTGTATTTTCAAATTGATTTTTATGGTCTATTCCGATACAATATAGGGTCACGACTGTTCCTGGTATTTTCATTCAGTACTGGCAGGAGTTATAATCATTGTATGAAGAGGTCAGGATCCTGTATCGTAATAAAAGTATCTTTCTGGCCGTAGTTACTACAAAAAAGGTGAGTGGATGCAGTGATTTCTAAAGTGGGTTCTGAATGATCGAAAAAAATGGTGATTCAACCGAGAATATGACATCTGAGCTATCAGGGATAAAACTCCAGCTTCAGAAGTTTCAAAAGAAATCGCTGTATTTTGATCTGCTGATCGATAGTATTCCGGATAGCCTCTATTTCAAAGATAAAAATTCCCGTTTTACCATCGTGAACCGTGTATGGATGACTCGTCATGAAATCACTGACAGAGAGAGCGTAGTTGGTAAAACTGACTATGACTATTTCCCGAAGGAATTTGCAGATATTTTCTTTGAAGATGAAAAGCAGATTATTTCAACCGGAAAAGCATTAATTGGTAAAGTTGAAAAGATTGAGATCGATGGGCGTCCGGTCAGATGGGCGACAGTTTCAAAGTTTCCGGTGTACGATCATTTGAGCAATACGATTATTGGAACGTTTGGAATAAGTCATGATATTTCCGCGTTAACTGAAGCTGAAATGGCATTGGCTCATGAAAGAGAGATGTTTTATCTCTTACTTGATCATTCAAACGATGCAATTTATTTCAAAGATCTTAAGAGTCGTTACGTAAGGATCAGCAGGGGGCATCCCGCTCTTAAGTATGAAAAATCACCCGAAGATGCTATCGGGAAAACAGATTTTGATTATTTTCCTTCTGAACATGCGCAGGCTGCATTTAATGATGAGATGCAGATAATCAAAACGGGTAAACCGATACTTGGAAAAATCGAACGCGAAACAGCTTCTGGAATGCCTGAAAAATGGGTTTTTACATCAAAGCTTCCAATCGTTGACAGCAAAGGGATGATTATTGGAACGTTTGGAATTTCGCGGGATATAACTGAATTAAAAAAATACGAGAATGAGCTTCAGAAAGCTAAATGTGAACTTGAAGAGCGGGTACGTCTTCGAACGCTGGATCTTCAAAAAGCAAATGCCGACCTTCAGAGACGTATCTCACAGCTTGATTTTATTACCAGTGCATCTTTTCAGATGGCACAGTGCAATGATATTCACACCCTTTCAAAGGTAATTCTGGACAGCTTTTCATCGATTCTAAATGATTCGGTTGCAGCTTTATGCATTGTCAGAGAAAAAGAATATGAATGCTTTGGTGTGACAGGCGAGGGTGGTTTGGAAGATCTTAAAAGCCTGTTCAAATCGGCTATCAGACATTTTTCTGTAAATTTACTATCTAAACCGGTTATTATAGATCACTGGACTGGCCGGATGTCCAATGCTGATGAATGGGGCAGCTTAAGCAGTTTTCCTTATTATATAGGGATTCCTCTTCTGGCTGATAACCGGTTAGTTGGGATTGTCCAGCTTTTTGGCGGAAATCAGACATGTGAACGGTTTCATGATGAGAAAAATGTGGTATTGACACTTGCGTCTCAGTCTGCTGTCAGTCTCAGTAATGCGCTCTTTCAGATGGAGCTCAACGAAAAAGCGCAACTGAAAGGGGAACTTGAAGCAGCGCGCAGCATTCAACAGCGTCTTACTCCAAATCGTAAACCACCTGTACCGGGGATCAATCTGAAAGGGATGTACTCTCCGGCATTTGAGGTCGGTGGAGATTATCTGGATTATTTTAAAAATGATCTGGGGTACTGGGTTGTGGTAATTGCTGATGTTTGCGGTAAAGGTGTTCCGGCTGCGATGTTGATGACGTTGCTTCGAAGCTCATTCAGAAATGAAGCACGTAAAGAAACATCTGCAAAAAACCTGCTCTGTTCGGTTAATGACTCGATGCGTGTCAATCTTGATGAGCGGTTGTTTGCTACTTCAATATGTCTGGTAATTCATCCGGAATGTACCAGAATGACCTATGCGAGAGCCGGGCATCCGCGGTTGATTCGTATAACCCGGGAAGGCAATGTGGAGACAATAAATTCCAATGGTATTGCACTGGGAATCCTTTCCGATGCACAAACCTTTTCTGATACGATTGATGAGGTGGCTGTTTCACTAACCGATGGTGATCGGTTCTTTATTTACACTGATGGTCTTACCGAAGCGTTTAATCCTCAAAAAGCAACTTATGGTACGAATCGCCTGATGAAACTTCTTGCCGGAGATATCGGTAATACTCCAGAAGAAATTATACATTGCATTATTCAGGACATCAAATTGTTCACACAGGGTGCTCCGTATCATGATGACCTGACCTTCATCGCAATGTGTGTCGATCAGAATTTCCAGAGTTGATTTCTGTCTGATTCCGAAGATTTCCTGCTGATGAAATGCACAGAATCGGGTATTAGCACACGAATTGCTTTACATCAACCTAATTCTTTTTTCATAAATATGGTCACAGGGAGAACGCAGCTGTTTTTTTCTCTGTAGCGAAATTACTTACGAGTGATAAAGATAGAGGAAAAGAGCACGTTATACGTGATAGTTTATGAAATGGGGTACTTAGGTGTTCTTACACCTGTATTGAACAAAGCTCATCTGAATGTGTTACTTTTTTGCTGAAAAATAGATAAAAAATTTTCTTGTCTTTTCTTAAAAAATTGTATATATTCGGAATATGACTACTAAAAATGTATTTGTGACAGGACATAGCCCGGTTTCACGGCAAGCAGAGGCTCGTTGCCATAAGGAACGTAGTAATCCTCGTACGCGAGCGGGAGTCTTGTGAAGAGCATAATACAGCAAGACTGGTAGTAAAAAAAGACCCGCTCAGAAATGTGCGGGTCTTTTTTTTTGACTTTATTTTTCAGGGAGTTTTTATGATCCGATTTCAACGCAGAGCAGGAGTTTTCAGGGATACGTTATCACGTATCCTGGATGCACTTTGTGGTAGTGGTATCATGTTTATTTTTTGTAAAAAATGGGATGTTGGTTAAGTTGATCATAAGTGGGGCACAATAAAAATGGGACATAATGAAACGATAGCGGTAGAAGATGATATTCATTTATCTTTTGGTAAAAAACTTCCAGTTTCTGTGGAACGGGGTGAGGGAGTTAAAGTCTGGGATGAAAATGGTAAAGAGTACCTGGATTTTACTTCCGGATGGGCTGTCGCAGGACTTGGGTACTCGCATAAAGCTATAGTCGATGCTATTATCAATCAATCCCGGAAGATAATTCACAACCCCAATTCCGGTTTGACGTATTCCCCAAGCAGAGCACGACTTCTATCGGTATTGAAAAAAATTCTCCCTTCAAATCTTACAAAGGTATTTTTCACAAACAGCGGAGCTGAAGCTAACGATGCAGCTATAAAACTTGCTCGAAAAATTACCGGGAGAAAAAAAATTATCTCCACGTTGATGAGTTTTCATGGAAGGACTATCGGGACTCTCAGTGCTACCGGACAGACGGTTCAGACTGAACGATTCAATGTACATATGCCCTTTTTTGAGTTTGTTCCGTTTAATGATTGTGAAGCTATCAGAAAAGTGCTTGACGATGATACTGCGGCTGTAATTATAGAGCCGATACAGGGTGAAGGTGGGGTGAGAGTTCCTGAGCCTGATTATCTTGAGATCGTATCTGGCTTGTGTAAACAGGCGGGGGCATTACTTATTGTTGATGAGATACAGACCGGGTTTTTCAGAACCGGACCTGCATTTATAACTGCTGAAAAAGGGGTCAGTGCGGATTTTATGACAATGGGCAAAGGAATCGCAGGTGGATTTCCCTTTGGAGCTGTTGCAGTAGCTCAATCAATAGCATCGAAAATAGAGGATGGGGATCATGGAGGTACTTACAATGGAAATCCTCTCGGATGTGCAGTGGCTGCATCTGTTGTTCAGTACATGATAGAAAAGCACATATGCATTAATGTTCATTCTGTATCAAAATCAACAAAGATAATTTTACACGGATGGAAGAAGAAGTATCCTGAACTGATCAGGGAAATTCGGGGTGAGGGGTTACTTCTTGCTGTTGAGTTTACGAAAAAGGAGTATGTCAGTTACATTCAGAGTAAGACTCTTGAGAATGGTCTGATTCTCAACATAAAACACGGAACTATTATCCGATTGATTCCAGCGCTCACGGTTGAGTGGGAAGAGATGTTTAAAGGGTTGAAAATCATCGAAAATTGCATCTTCAACCTTCTGTGTAGCCGGGTAAACAGTGAAATCGGGGTTTTACATGTAACAGGAGCATGACAACACGTACACATTGAATGTACACTAAATACTGAATGGATCATTTATTCAGGATATGGTTCAGTTCGAATTCCGTTATATTAGGTACTATGAAACCAATTTTTGAATATATAGACTATCGTCGTTTTCTGGCTGATTATTATCAGGAAAAAAAGAGCACGGTAAGGTATTTTTCTTATCGTTATTTCGCGCAGAAAATTGGAGTGAACTCACCATCTTTTTTGAAGCATGTCATCGATGGTGAGCGTAATCTTACACCACAGATGACGGAACGCTTTTCGAAAGCTTTGTCCCTGGGGCCAAAGGAAAAAAAGTATTTTCGTTTATTGGTACTATTTAACCAGGCGAGGACTTCCACAGAAAAGCAGGAGTATTACGCTGCACTTAAGTCAATGGTAAGTGGAATTTCTGAAGCGGTTTTGAATTCGTTTCAGTTTGATTTTTATGGCGAATGGTATATTCCGGTTATACGGGAGTTAATTTGCCTGTATAATTTTAAAGATGATTACGCTGAGATAGCATCAAAGGTACGGCCATGTATCGAACCGATCCAGGCACATAATGCTATCCAGCTGCTCCTTAAGCTGGGGCTTGTTAAACGGTTGGAAAACGGCATCTTTCAGCAGACATCTCCTGCGATAGTTGCCGATAGTTCTGTTACATCAGTTGCGATCAGATCATTTATGCATACGATGATAGACAAGTCCAGATTGGCTCTCGATACGCTCGATAAAAAAGTCAGGCACATTTCAGGTATTACTTTGGGTGTTTCTTCTGAAGGGTATGGACTGATTGCAGATGAAATTGAAGCCTTTAAGGACAGGGTGAAAGTAATCGTTAATAATGATAAAAATAGTAACAGGATCTACCAGATGTGTATTTCACTTTTTCCGGTAAGTGAGGAGTTGACTGTCCAGACAAAAGAGCTCCCGGAGGGTGAATGAACTTTGTATTCCTGATTTTCACTTTTTTTTGTGTTTGTATTGTTCAGTGTATCAATCCTTCTTCCGCCGGTGGTACTGCAGATACCGGAAATGCAAGAGTCGCTGCAGTTATATTTTCCTCCGATGGTACACCTGCTGTCAGAGTACCTGTTATTCTTACAAAAAAAGAGTACCTTGCAGCTATTAACTCCCAGGCTCCGGTCTGGCGTGGGGATATACAGTTTCTTTCTACTGATGATTCAGGTCACGTTGTAATCGATTCACTTGATAGCGGTGATTATGTTATTGAGGTCAACGATACCAGCGGATCTGCAGTCTGTCTGCGTTTCAGTATATCTGCAGCTACGGATTCAACAACTAAATTATATGGTGTTATGAAGTCCTATGCGTCAATTGGTGGCAATGCCGGGCCTCTGGAAGACAAAACCCAGAAACGATTTTTACTGATTTACGGATTGAATCGTTGTGTGCCTGTGGGTGATGATGGCGTTTTCGTTGTAAAAGACCTTCCCGAAGGTGAATTTGATCTGAAAATAATATCGGATGTAAAAAAGTGGGAGCCAGTTGAGATAGAGGATGTTGCTGCTGTTTCAAATAAAACGGTACAGCTTCCTGCTGCAGGGTGGCATTATCATAAAGTAATTCATATTAATACGACAGTGGCTGGTGCTGCAATTGAAGATACGTTAAAGCAGTTCCCACTGCTGGTGAGGTTGTCTGCAGATAATTTCAGTTTCAGCAGTGCTCGCGGTAATGGAAAAGATATACGTTTTATTTCATTGGATAGTTCTGTACTGTCACATGAGATTGAATACTGGGACAGTACAAAACAACAGGCGTTTATCTGGGTTCTTTTAGACCGAATTAATGGTAATTACAGTGGACCAGCACTTTACATGCAGTGGGGAAACAACAATGCATCTCTGTTTACAGATTCATCAAAGGTGTTTAGCGATACCTATCTGACCTGTTTTCATTTCAACGGTTCGGTTGAAAATTCACTGAAAAACAGCTTTGCTGCAATTGACAGTGGTTCGATTCATGATGCCGAAGGCGTTGTTGCCGGTGCGCGCAGATTCGATGGCGCAAACAGCTTCCTGTATGTAAAAGGTTTGCCGGAACGGAAAAGCGGATCGATATCGTTCTGGTTCAAGCCTGCCAGAACATTTAATAATCAGGCTGAGAAAACTCAGGGTATCTGGGGCAAAAAAATAAGTGACAGTATTAATTATACTATCACACTGCAAGGCAAGGAATTTTATCCCGTTGAAGGGAATGTCGGGAAACTTATTACCAAAATGGAAGATCCGGATACCGGGTACTATCAAACGTCGAAGATGACATCTTTTACTGCAAACACATGGTATCATGTCCTCTGGGCCTGGGGAGACAGTACTGAGGAGTTGTATATAAATGGGGCGCTTGAAAATCAGATTTTAAACTCCCGAAGTATGTCTGGTCTCGGGAATGATGAAATCGGACGAAGTGGCTATGATTATAACAATGTCCCGAATGCTGAAATCCGCTATTTTAACGGGTCTCTTGATGAATTCAGGATGGATTCAACTCAAAGAAGTGCAGCATGGGCGAAATTCAGCTATATGAATCAACACGCGGATCAGAATGTCGTATTGATCCCAAAATGAAATAATCCGTACTGAAAAGACGTGCCGGTTTTTCTTTATCACTTTAAAACCGCTTACTTTGCCATAACACTCCTGGTATAATGAAAATCACCAGTTTCTTTTGTCGTTTCAAACTCTTGTTGAGTAATCTTCCGGTCACAGTGATATCTCCAGGCAGTGGTATTTCCAATTTATATGAAACATTTTGCTTACACCACGAGTCTAACTGTACAGAAATCGTGTTTAAGGCAATGGTGAATTGAAAAAACTTAAAATATTCATAGAAGGTTTATTTTTAATGCATTTTAAAAGGACGAGTATACTTATAATCCTTATTGTGTCGGTCTGGTCTCTGGCTGAAGCACAGAACACTGCAGGTGACACGCTGCTTTCATTAAAAAGGCTTATAGAGCTGGCAATTGAAAATGGAACCTCTGCACAGGTTTCAAAAAACCAGGTTAAACAGCAGCAGATAAATGTGCAATCGGCAAAATCTGAATTTCTTCCAGAGGTCAGGTCAGGAGTTTCGGCTTCTGCAGGAAAGACTGTGAATGGTAGCTGGAATGGCTCCAATTCAATTTCGGCAGGAGTTTCCTACAGTTTTTCGCCCTCATCAATTCCTAATGTTTTGAGTGCCGAGAAAAAACAGGCTTCATCAGAGCTGGCGTATCAGCAAATCATTGATGAGGTAAGGGCTGATGCGATTACAACGTACATCGATGCTATTTACACGTTAAAAAAAATAGAAATTGCTGTTAATGATAATAACTATCAGAAATTGAAGCTTCAACAGATTGAAGAGTATCGTAATGCGGGGAAAAGGTCCCTGGCAGATGTTCTTCAGCAGCGGACGATTTCAGCTGAAAGTGAAGCCGCACTGTTGCAGGCAAGGCAGGGGTACGAGCGGGCGATGTTCTCACTTTTTAATATTGCATCACTGCCTCTATATAGTCGTATGGCACCAGATACAAATGTATTTACTGCATTGATCAGTACTGCAGTTCTTTTTGATTCAGCTGCAGTTCCAGCACTGGATTTAAATGTGATAGCACAGTATCAGGCAAAAAAACGGGATTTCGAAGCTGCAGAACTGACATTCAAAAGCGTAAAAGCTGCCTATATCCCATCAATATCCGGAAGTTTGAACAGCGGCACTGACTACGACAGTCCAGAGGGGTTCTCAGAGCCGGACCTTCGTGCATCGGTCAGTATTTCCTATCCAATTTTCGATAAGTTTTCCAGGAAACAGCGGGTACAGTCCGCACAAATAAATGTTAACAACGTTCATTTGCAACTGATAGAGCTTGAAAAAAACATACGGTTGGACTATCAATATTCATGTTCTGATCTGGAAATGGCAAGGAAGCAGTTAGACGTGGCGGAGGTACGGTTACTCTCTGCCAGAGAGGCCCTTGATGCTGTGATGGCAAGATATGAGTCCGGTATGTCAACGCTTCTGGAAACAACGCTTGCTAATAACAGTTATCTTGATGCCCTTGATTCTCGTCTTAAAGCGGAAATTTCGATTCTTAACTCTTACATCTCATTACTCAGGGTAACCGGGTCAATACAATCATTCATTGAAAAAAGTGTAAATTAAAAGGTACAGGTATTCAGAATGAAAAAAAAGACAATCATTATCATACTAATTTTAATTGCTGCCGCCTGTGGCACGTACTTCTTTTTTGCTGGTAAAGCGACGTTGCAGAAGACGGAGTATAAGACAGTAGAAATAACCCGTGGTTCAATTCAAAATGTAATATCAAGTACCGGTTCGCTTAATCCGGTCAGCACTGTTGAAGTGGGGACGCAGGTCAGTGGAACCATTGTGAAGGTCACTGCCGATTATAACGATATCGTTACCAGAGATCAGATAATTGCGGAGATCGATAAGGAACCATTGATAAATAAGCTTAATCAGGTAAAAGCCTCCTTTATGCGAAGTGAGGCACAATACAAACAGTCTGAATCGAAATATAAACGCAATATTCCTCTTCACGAGAAGGGCCTCATATCCGATGATGAATTCATGTCTATTGAAACAGACTATCTCTCACAGAAGGCAGCACTCGAAGGGGCGAAGGCGGATATCGAAACTGCACGCAACAATTTAAGCTATGCGATCATCCGTTCTCCTGTAAATGGAACCGTGATCAGCAGAAGTGTAGAGGTAGGACAGACGGTTGCCGCGAGTTTCAGTGCACCAGTACTTTTTATCATTGCGGAAGATTTACAACAGATGGAAATCCTTGCAGATGTAGATGAAAGCGATATCGGAAAAATTCGTCAGGATCAGGAAGTATCATTCACGGTACCGGCCTATCCGGAGAGGAATTTTTCAGGGGTTGTCAGTCAGATACGTCTGCAACCCGTGACATCTCAGAGTGTTGTTACCTATACTGTTGTGATCAAGGCTTCAAATGTGGATGGAATACTTTTTCCGGGGATGACTGCAAATGTCGATTTTATAACAGAAAAAGTGGATGATGTGCTGACTGTGCCGTCGATGACGTTACGCTTTAAACCATCTGACGATCAGCTTGCAAAGCTTCGACAGATGCGTCAAAACCAGAAGATGGGGGATCGTGGCAAACGAGATTCCGGTTCTGTCTCCAATAGTCCTGCCAGAAGTACACAAAATGTTAAAAACAATGGATCACAGAGTGAATCTGGTCGAGGGGTTTTATGGATTCTGGATGATAACGGGGATCTGCGTCCTGAATTCGTAAAAACCGGTTTGACCGATGGATCATCCGTTGAAATACAGGGAAGATCGGTAAAGGAAGGGATGCTTGTGGTAAGTGGAGTCATTGACAAAAGCAAGAAAAAAAAGCAGACTGCTTCACGATCACTGTTTGCACCTCAAAGAATGCCGGGAGGAACATCAGGGAGAAGATCATCCGGTGGTGGAGTAGCGCCACGGGGAGGCTCCTGATGGCTTTACTGATTTCACTGGAACATCTCTCAAAAACATACAAGATGGGAGATATAGAAGTACATGCACTTCAAAGTGTCGATCTGACTGTAGAAAAGGGCGAATTTGTTGCCATTATGGGAATGTCAGGATCTGGAAAGTCAACGTTGATGAATATAATCGGCTGTCTTGATCTGCCAAGCAGTGGCAGCTATAATTTTCTGTCACGGCGTGTTGATACCTGCACACGAAAAGAACTTGCAGAACTGCGGAACAGCCAGATCGGGTTTGTGTTTCAGAATTTCAGCCTGCTCTCGAGGACGACTGCACTTGAAAATGTCGAATTGCCCATGCTTTACAACAGAGATAAAAAGGCTGGCAGTCTTCCCGCCCTTGCGAAAGCAGCTCTTGAGAAAGTCGGGCTTGGTGAACGGATGCACCACCTGCCTAATCAGTTGTCAGGTGGACAGCAGCAGCGCGTAGCGATTGCACGTGCACTTGTTAACGATCCCCCGTTGATACTTGCCGACGAACCAACCGGAGCTCTGGATACACGTACTTCGGAAGAGGTGATGGAACTGTTTACATCATTACACAAAAGTGGAAAAACAATCATTCTGGTAACTCATGAAATGGAGATCGCACAATACGCCAGACGGCTGATAACGATGCGTGATGGTTGTATTCTCAGCGATGAACCGGTAGGTAAAAAATGAGATTCTCTCAATTGTTCAAATCTGCAGTAAAAAGTATCCTTCGAAACCGTGTAAGGTCTTTTCTTACGACACTTGGTATTATTATCGGGGTTGCTTCGGTAATAGTCATGGTGTCAATAGGAAAGGGTGCTCAGAATGATATTCAGAATCAGATCAAATCGATGGGGACCAATATCATTATGATTATGCCTGGCTCGCAGAATACCCGTGGTTCCTCGATGGGAGCAGGAAGCAGGCAAAGCCTGACACTTAAAGATGCCGAATTGATACAACAGGTTGAGACGGTTATCGCAGTATCACCGGTAACAAGAATGTCCGGGCAGCTTGTAAGCGGTAATGGAAACTGGCAGACCTCGATGTATGGTGTCACTCCCGAGTACCTGATTATACGGGAGTGGAGTGTTGAAACCGGAGAGATGTTTACACAAAAAGATGTTCAGGGTTCATCGAAAGTGATTGTTATCGGAAAGACGATAGCTGAGGAACTTTTTCCCGGCCAGGATCCGGTAGGGAAGAGTATCCGATTTGGAAAGGTGCCTCTAAAGATCGTTGGTGTCCTGGCTGCGAAGGGACAAAATGCAATGGGTCAGGATCAGGATGATATCGTTTTAGCTCCAGTAAAGACCGTTCTTAACAGAATGAATAGGGTTCGTCACATTCAGCAGATCATGGCCAGTGCATCGACAATGAATGATATTACGAAGGCTTCAGAAGAAATAGAGTGTATGCTTCGAAATTCACATGGTATAACCGCAGATGATGATAATGATTTCCAGATAAGAACGCAGTCTGATATTATGACACGTGCTACAGAAACTGCAAGAACAATGACTCTTCTGCTTAGTGCGATTGCTGGAGTTTCACTTCTTGTAGGGGGAATAGGCATTATGAATATCATGCTTGTTTCTGTAACAGAAAGAACCAGGGAAATTGGCATCCGCATGGCAATTGGCGCAAGGGAATCAGATATACTGATGCAGTTTCTTATCGAAGCTGTTGTTTTGAGTTCCATGGGGGGTATTATTGGTGTTGGAATTTCTATGGGAATTGTGTGGGCTATGACTGCTTTGTTTGGACTGAAAACTTCGGTTGATTTACTTACTATTGGTTTGGCATTACTCTTTTCAGCGGTGGTAGGAATATTTTTCGGGTTTTATCCTGCAGGAAAAGCTGCCAGGCTTAACCCGATTGAAGCTCTGCGATATGAATAATCTTCGGATATATCTCCCCCTCTCCTTTCATAAGTGGGATCGGAGCTGTTATTTTTATCTCCAAAATGACGAGGGTTGATGAGCGCGCGCAATGTGGCTCTGGTTTAAAGGTGTTCCCCAAAAAAAAATCAAAATTTATTTTTAGTTTCACAACTCCTGAAAATTTTTGTTATAATAATTAAAATGTGGTGCTGATAGATAAAAAAGTTGTTGCTTTTCAGCATAACTATAATACTATTTTATCAGAAAAATAGGACGTGTTATATGAAGCTTTATTGATTGGGGAGGCTGGGTTATGAAAGACATTGAAGAGGATGATTTCGAAGATGGTGATGATATCGAAGATCTTGATGAGTACAGTACACCACCGCCAAAAAAACGGGGGGTACGGAAAACGTTTAATGACGATGATATGGATGATGACGGGATGTTTGATGAGGATGGCTTTTTCAATGATGAAATAAAAGGCTATGATGATGAACAGGAGCCGATTCCTCCCATTTGTCTCATGTGCAGTAAAAATGGGGAACCTGGTGATCAGGAAGGATTCTGCAAATCAATCCGTGAAGACCAGGTTGATGAGGATGAATTTATCTGTGGAGATTATGAACCTTTAGAGTAAATGCGGTAGTAAAGAGTGGGGATACCGCTGTCGTCGGTTTTGCCACTCTTTATCAGACATAAGATAATACGTTCTTTTGCGTGTTGATCTTAAGGAGGCGGTTTGTTCCTTTTTTCTACAGAAGTATAAACATCGTTGCTGTCTGATTGATGTGACCAATATAAGCTTCGCCATATGTGCTGAAACCAACAGTTGGAATTGAGGAAAAAAGTTTACCATACTGTTCACAAAGATTTTGTTGCTCCAGCTCAAGGGTTCTCAGTATACAGTTGAAATTGACAATACCTTTTATTGACGGATTTTGCCTTAGTTTATCGGTCAGGGCTTTTCGTGTATCCTGAATAATGTTACCAGTTTGAAGTACATCAAGTATCATTCCTTCACGAATATTACAATAGAATGCAATGCTGCTGCCCTTCACCTGCTGGGGGCTGCGAACAAAAGGTTCATCACCCAACATGAGACCTAACGGGTTACTCATGAAATATTTTGAGCATTCTGTATGTTCAATTCCCAATATTTCACAATAAGCATTAAGTGCTGGTTTGTTATCAAACTCGATAACCAGTCTGGATTTTTCATCAACCTTTGTTGCGGTGAGTTTTTTTCCGGTAGTGGAAAAACTCTGAGTTTTGATAATATCGAAGCCGTTTTTCATTTTCAGTAACACAAGAATAGCTGCATTGGAAAGTGTTGTTCCGTTTGAAGAGAGAAGTGTCTGTTTGAATTTAAGGTCGTCACCAGCCGAACCGCCGATGAATGTGATGTCGGTATAGTCTCCTATATTTTCTATAACTATCTCTTCTGCACCGCTTAACCCGTCAAGTAGAATTATCCCGGCAAATTTTTTGAGATCCATCTCATTGAGTCTCATTTTAAAATGAGATTCAAAAGACCTCATAGTTTCCTGGATGGAAAAATTATCTTTAATATTACCAACAACAGAAATTGCTGCATCATCAATTATTTCATCATCAATGAAAAGTGCAACAACGCTGTTCTTCAACATCGCTCCGGATACTATTTCTCCCGCAGTTGTACATCCTGCAACCTGAGCCTGAGGGAATGCTGCTTTCATTTCTTCGCTAATCTCTTTAAACGGAAGGGTTGACGATGAAAAAAACAGGATAAAACGTGGCTTTATTTCCTGCGATTTATTTATAAAGGATGCGATAATTTCCGGTGCCGTGGTTTTATCAGAAAAAAGTGATAATACAGACATGATAAGTACTCCTGTTTAGAAAGGTATTCCTAACTCTTTACCGATATCTTTAAGCCTTTGCTCAATTGCCGGGTTATCTTCAGAGGTACTGGTATAGATCTCCGGGTTAACACCTTTTAACATGATTTTGGTTTTAGTAGTGACCATCAGGGTAGGGTTACCCTGAGACCTTTTTTCAACAATATAATCAATCAAAGCTTTTATTTTTCCAGCCATTGTGACTCCCGAAACGTGGAAAACAAAGAAGAAATGACAGGTTCAGATAATCAAAAGAGCTGCTATTATTTTATAGATCAGAAATCTGCAGTGCAACAAAATAATGAAGGAATTTTCACCATATACATCGAACTCAGGGCGAATTGTGGTAATTCCTTCTCTGGCGTATAAGCTAGGGTAATAAAAGTATGTGATGTTTTAAAGAAATGTACTATTTTACCATCATAAAAAGGGTACGTTCAGATTTTAAAGGTTAGACTATGTCAGATGAATCAGTTGTAATTCTCAGACAGGAACTGGATGCAGCTAAATCCCGGATTCGGGAGTTGGAACAGCGATCTGGTGAGTTGGAACTACTGAAAAATGCACTGCGGGAGAGTGAAAACAGTTACAAATTACTGTTTGAGTGTACTGGAACTGCAATGATGGTGGTTGATGATGATACAACTATACTGATGAGTAATCGTAAGCTGGAGGAGATAACCGGATTTTCTAAAGACGATATTGCTCAGAAACGGAGTTGGACCGGCGTTGTCGTTGCTGATGAACTCCAGAAATTGCTTGATTTCCACAACAATATCAGAGAAAATCCGGATGAATCCGCATCGGAGTATCAATTTCGTCTTATTGACAAAAAGGGTAGGCTGCGGGATATGCTTGCGAACATTGTCGTAATCCCCGGTACCAGAAAAACACTTGTGTCTCTGGTTGATATTACTACTCTTAAAAGAACCGAACGTGCTCTTCAGGAAAGTGAGAGGCGATATCGAAATCTCTTTCGTAATGCAAATGACATTATTTTTACCATCGATATACATGGTGTTTTTACATCTGCTAATCTTGCTGCTTTGAAAATATTTAAATACAGCAATCAGGATCTAGGCAGAATAACTGTCAGAGACCTTGTGGATCCAGCTTATCACGATATCGTTTTTGGTAAGTTGGTAAGAAAAAGCCGCAAAGGGGAAGAATCACATGTTTATGAAATACTTACAAGAACAAAGGATGGTGAACCAGTCTGGGTTGAGGTAAGTACACGTCTTATACGGGAATGTGACCATACGGTAGGTATTCAGGGTATTGCCCGGGATATCACAGAGAGAAAAAATGATCAGGAGCAGCTTCAGGAGAGCAGATTCCGGTTCAAGGAAATTGCAGATCTTCTACCGGGAATCATTTGTGAGTTTGATATGGGTTTTAATTTGACATATGTTAATGAAATGGGATTTAAGACGTTTGGTTTTTCACGCGAGGATTTTGCCAGTGGCATAAATGTTCTTCAATTCGTTCCTCCTCATATGGTAAATAAGATACAGACCGATATATATAACATTTTTCATGGTGACTATGGAAATCCGGTTGTCTATGAATTTTGCAGAATAGATAACTCAAAACTTCACGCCCTGATCAATGCTGCACCCATAATCAAAAACGGAGTTAATACAGGAGTTCGCAGTTGTATCATTGATATAACTGAGACTGTTGAAGCTGAGGAGCAGTTACGGATCAGTGAAGCGAGATTTCAGACCATTTATAATGAGTCGCCTATTGGTATTGCATTGTTTAATGATGATGGGGCACTCGCGGACAGAAATAACTCTTTTCACAGCATGTTTTTTAACGAACTGGAACAGACTGCTCAGTTTAATATCTTTGTCAGTCTTTCTTTGAGCGAATCGGAAGAGGAAAAATTACGGGAAGGTGAGTACTTTTTTAGAGAGGTTGCTTACGATTTCAAATCTCAAGATGGAGGAAAAAAGCATTTTGCATGGTTTGTTACGCGAATTGATCTGGACAATTCACAGAAAAACATGTTCCTTGCACAGGTACAGGACATAACCGAACGTAAGATCGCTCAGGAACAGAGACTGGTAAAAGAACAGCAGGCTACAGCTCGTGCTGAAGCACTTGTTGCTGGTTTACGTAAAGAGTTAAGAGATAAAACAAGTTTTCACAACATGGTAAGCCGAAGTCAATTAATGAAACAGGTATTTGAAATTTTGCCTGAGGTTGCCCGCACTTCGGCAACGACGCTGATTCTTGGTGAAAGCGGAACTGGAAAAGAGGTGATCTCACGATCTCTGCATGAGTTAAGTGAGCGGAAAAACAAGCCCTTCATTGCCATAAACTGCAGTGCGTTACCGGATACACTTCTTGAATCCGAATTGTTTGGCTACAAAGCGGGTGCCTTTACAGATGCAAAAAAGGATAAGCCGGGAAAGTTTACACTTGCTGAAGGTGGAACGCTGTTTCTTGATGAAATCGGGGACATCTCTTCCACGATGCAGGTTAAACTCCTCAGGGTGCTTCAGGAAAGAGTATATGAACCCCTTGGAGGTACAGCTGCAGTTAAAGCTAACGTTCGGGTGATTGTTGCTACAAATAAAAATATGACTGAATTGGTAAAAACAGGGCAATTCAGGGAGGATTTGTACTACAGAATCAATGTCGTATCAATCAAGTTACCACCTTTAAGAGATCGACGGTGTGATATCCCTCTGCTGGTTGACCATTTTATCGATAGATTCAATGCCCGATATAATAAGCAGATTTCCGGGATTGATGAAAATGCGCTCTTTCTGCTTTTGCAGCACGAATATCCTGGTAATATCCGGGAACTTGAAAATATAATCGAGCATGCATTTATTTTTTGTAAGTCTGGCAGCATAAAAAGCGAGCATCTTCCGGCAACTATAACAGATAAGACAGATGATCCGGATTTCAAAGTTCTTGCAAAAGTTAAAACATTCGATGAACTGGAGCGAATGTACATACAAAGTATCTTAAGTGAAACAGAAGGTAACAGGCTTCTTGCGGCGGAACGCCTCGGAATTCACAAAGCGACCCTTTTCAGACGAATGAAGCAGCTTGGGATACGAAAGTAAGTGTGTTTCTGTTTGAAACATGTGCGGGGTAGAAGTACTTTTATATAAATGAGTAAAATTCGTTCGTCGGTTGATGTAAGGTTTATTTTGCAGCTATGGCTGACCGGGGTTATTTTGTTACTTGCAATTCCGGGGTATTTATTTTATGGTTTTCTCTGGGTAGTACGATTAATGCAGTTTAAAAAAAAATTTTTTATCGCAGCAGTTATTCTGGTAATGTTATCAGGTAGTACGTCTATCGTTTTATTCAACTTCTATTTTCATCCATTCGGGGTTGATAATCAAGAGGTTGATCTGATTATTACGCCTGGGATGTCGATCAGGCAGGTGAGCGATTCGTTGCAGCAAAAACAGGTCGTGCGTTCATCTGAAATCTTACTCGCCTGGTTGAAATTTTCTAAAATGGATAGAAAAATACAGGCTGGAAGTGTGACATTTTTCCGTGGGGATGGAATACTCAGAGCTTCTGAAAAATTATTACATGCTGTTGCACTTGAAGTTTCGGTGAAAATAATTGAAGGGTTGACCGTTGAACAGACCGCAGCGAGAATCCAGGCTCAGACCGGAATCGATTCGGCACGTATTGTCCAGTTAGCCAGCGACAGTTTATTCATCAGTAAACTTGGCATCGATGCACCATCTCTGGAAGGGTATCTGTTTCCTGAGACCTATCGTTTCCCAAAAGAGGCTAAAGCTGAAGATGTGTTAAAAAAAATGACAGGTCTTTTTAATCGCTCCTATTCAAAAATTCAATTTGATCCTCTGATTGAATCAAGGTTTTCCGTACATGAGATTATTACACTTGCTTCTATTGTCGAAAAAGAAGCTACTTTGCCCGAGGAGCGAACGAGAATTGCCGGTGTTTTTCACAATCGGCTTCAGAAAGGGTATCCTCTTGGGGCGGATCCTACAGTGCGTTATATTTTCCGGAAATTTAACGGTCCGCTGCGTGTATCTGAATTGAATTCTGAGAATCCTTACAATACACGTAAATTTACAGGACTTCCCCCCGGGCCGATATGTTCCCCGGGTTTTGGCGCGATTCAGGCCGCTGCCGCTCCGCTTCAAACGGATGAACTATATTTTGTTGCCAAGTGGGATGGGTCCGGTGAGCATGATTTTTCACGCACAAACGCTGAACACGACCGTAAGAAAAACGCGATTCGTCAGGAAAACCAGCGTCGGTTGAGACTTAAGCAGGTTAAAAAATGAGAGTTAATAAAATACGTCTTCTGCTCGTAATGAGTACTATAATCGGTGCCGGACAGTGGGTGTTTTCACAGCAGATGCTGCAGCCACGAAGGATTGTTGATTCTCATACAGCGGGTATGCTTCCAAGGGCAAGTGTCGATTTTGACTGCAGATACTACCCGTCAAGCAATCCGGAGTTGGGTGCGGGGTTAAATGCAGGACTTGCTGTCGGGATATCTGATCGGCTTATGATAGGTATAGGGTATGGCGGTGAGGGTTTGATCGGCAGGGGAAGAAAGGTGCAATTCAATTATTTCCCCGGGTTACTTTTTAAATATCGTCTGTTCGAGGAGCGTTTTGCAGGGCCGGGTGTTGCAATCGGGTATGATCATCAGGGATTCGGGGGGCTCACTGACACTTCGGATTTTGATTATAAAGGGTACATTTACCAGTCACCTGGTTTCTTTCTTGCTTTGAGTAAAAATTTTAAGCTCTTAAACCATGTTCTTTTTGGACTTCATGCAACAGTGAATATCTCGATGGAAGATTTCCTGCATGTGAAGTGGCCCAACCTTTTTACGGGAATCGATATATCGCTCAACGAGGAACTTGCACTTGTTTTTGAATATAACTTTGGATTTAATACGCGTGATTTTCATGGGCAGAGTCCTGTAAATTATGCATTGATAAATGAAGGGTATTTAAATGCTGGTTTACGATGGGCATTTACACCCCAGTTTTTTATTGAATTTGATGCTAAGGATGTCCTGGAAAACCGGTATAAAAAAAGTGGCAGACCGGTTGGTTGGACAAGGGAACTTAAACTGGTTTACTTTTTCTCGTTTTTGAAAGATCAGATATGAAAATTCGAATGATTCTGGTTCTGTCGTTATCATTACTTTGTGCAGTGGGGTATTTGTCGCAAAGCGTTGCACAGGGAGTCCGGCCACCTTTGGCTGCATCGGAGGATTCTTCACAGGCGATCGCAGATCGTATTGTAAAATCGAAAATTCCTGTAATGATCGATTTCTGGGCAGCATGGTGCAGTCCATGCAGAATGCTCAATCCTATTATGGCTGAGTTAGAAAAGGAGTATGATGGAAAAGTTGAATTTATGAAAATTAATGTTGATGTACACAGGGCGATATCGGCTTATTTTCGGGTAAATTCCATTCCTTCTGTATATATAGTACATGATAAAAATGTTGTGAAACACCTTCCTGGACTGCAGCCTAAAGAGATGTATAAAAGTGCAATTGCAGAAGTGCTTGCGCTCGCAGCGAAAAAGCCGGAACCTGCGGATTCTCTTAAAAAATGACAGTACCTGAACTTTTAGCACCTGCTGGTTCGCTCTCTATTGCAGAAGCGGCTTTTGATAGTGGTGCTGATGCTGTTTATGCAGGTATTGGTGCTTTAAATCTTCGCGCTCATTCACCCAATTTTCATCTTGAAGATCTTGATGAACTTCTTCAGATCGCGCATTCCCGTGGAAAAAAGATCTATGCTGCATTTAATACTATGCCTGATGAGACGATGCTTTCTGATATCAGAAAAACCTGTGAAGAGATTAAATCGCTACGTCACAACATTGACGCTTTTATTGTCAGTGATCCCGGGGTGATAGTGACATGCAGGGAGATACTTCCCGATATGCCACTGCATCTCAGTACCCAGACTGGTACATTTAATACGGCTTCAATGCAGTTCTGGAAACAAAATGGAATTGAACGCGTGGTTCTGCCGCGTGAGATGGATCTTGAAGAGATTCGTACTGTAAATGGAGCAAAGATTCTTGATACTGAAATTTTTATACATGGTGCGATGTGTGTTTCCATCTCTGGAAGGTGTCTTTTAGGAGCCTATATGAACGGGCGACATCCAAATCGTGGAGATTGTTCACAACCCTGTCGCTTAAAATATCGTATAACTACTCTTGAGGAGCTCACTGTTGATAGTTGTTCTTTTGATGCAGAAGAAACTGAGCAGGGGGTTTACCTGCTGAATTCAAAAGATCTCTGCACGATTGAACTGCTTCCGGAGATTGTTCAGTCTGGAGTAAGCTCGTTAAAGATCGAAGGGCGTAATAAAAGTGTGCACTATGTTGCATCTGTAGTTAAAGTATACCGCGAAGCGTTGGATTCATATCAGAAAAATTCCGATACTTACAAGGTACTTCCTGTATGGAGAGAGATACTTGACTCTGTTGAGCATCGTCCTTACACGACGGGTTTTCTCAGGGGGGAATATAATCTTCAGGAAGTATTTACATCAAAGGCTACCGCCCCCACAAGGGTGATAGCGGTTGTTAAGGCGTCACTCAGAGACGGAGTACCAGTCCTTGACGTAAAGAATAGCTTTACCTGTCAGGATACTCTTGAGGTATTGCCTGTTGGTCGCAATGCTGTACCGCTTCGTATTCAAATTGATCTCATAACTGATCTGGAGGGAAATGTTTTGCACTATGCACCCTCGAACAGGCTGGTTATTTGTCAGTCTTCATATAAGCTGCGTCCTGGCGATATGCTGCGTAAAAGGGTTGAATGAAATAGTTATATCATTAAATAAAGGTATTTGCAATGGATGATTTAATTCGATTTGGAGTCTCTCTTCCTAAGAAACTTCTTGAGGATTTTGATAAGGATAATGAAAAACGTGGTTACGCAAATCGTTCGGAAGCAATTCGGGACTTGATTCGAAGTCGTCTTGTCAGTGCTGAGTGGGAGGATGGGGAAGGGGAGAGTGCCGCTGCAGTTGTGCTTGTTTACGATCATCACAGACATGGTGTAACCGAGCAGCTCACACAACATCAGCATGACCACCATGAGTGCATAATCTCTTCACTGCATGCACATCTTGATCATGATAATTGTATGGAAGTGATATTATTAAAAGGAGAAGCTTCCAGGATAAGAAATATTGCAGAGAATTTGTCAAGTTACAAACACGTAAAACTCGGTAAGTTTATTCCTGCAACGCTTGGAAATAAAATCGAGTAATCCTTTAAAGTATGCCTGATACAGAGGGATTCTCTGACGATGAAATGCAAAACAGATCGCGTAAGAAATCGTCCGGTTGGAGCTTACAGTAAGGCTAACATGTCGCGAATCGCGGTATCAAGACCTGTAAGTACTGCACGGGAAATAATTGCGTGGCCAATATTGAGCTCTTCGACATTATTTATAGCTGATATAGCACCAACGTTTACATAATTAAGACCATGACCTGCATTGATTCTCATCCCTAGTTTATTTGCAGCTAATGCAGCATCTTTGAGTTTTGCGAGTTCCTCCATTATACTGTTCTCACTCGCAGCATTCGAATAATACCCTGTGTGAAGTTCGACATGTGTTGCATTTACCCTGTGTGCGGCTTTAATCTCATTGATATTAGGATCGATAAAAAGGCTTACTAGAATGTTATTGTTTCGTAATGTTTCAATTGTTTTGGCAAGGTCTTTTTCACGTTCACGAATAGAAAGGCCACCTTCTGTTGTTCGTTCTTCTCTCTTCTCGGGAACAAGTGTAGCCATGAACGGGAGTACATCGACAGCAATGGCGGTCATTTCGTTTGTTGGGGCCATTTCAAGATTAAGATGAGTCTTTACTACCTGTTTAAGCATGTAAATATCTCTGTCCTGAATATGTCTGCGGTCTTCTCTGAGATGTGCAGTAATTCCTGTTGCGCCCGCGAGTTCAGCTATAACCGCTGCATGGACAGGGTCAGGATCTTTGCCGCCGCGAGCTTGACGAATGGTTGCAATATGGTCGATATTTACTCCAAGTGATGCCATAAACTGGAACTCCGATTGTTGTTGGTATGATACTACCTGATTCTTTTAGTAAAAATAATCATTTCCCAGGGGCTTTTTCACCGCTGTTTTCAATTTCAGATGATGTTTTCTGTTTTTCAGTAGAATTAATTAATTCAGAAACATACACAAGTTGAATGCCGTTATTTTCAAATACGTGTCGGCTTTGTTTCAGTGCTTCAATGAATGGTGCTGTCGGGTAAACCTTGACCAGCAATGAACCTCTTTTTTGTGCAAGTACAGCACAGTGTCGAAGTGAATCTGTAATGCCTTGTATTTTTTGATTAGCATTAAATTCATAATCGATTTCGGCGTAAGAAATTTCAGTGGCCTGAGCCGCTGATGCAGCAACAGATTTACGACTGCCTGTTGCTATGATAAGATAAACATTCTGCTTTTTAATTTCATTACATATTATTCCCATTACATGGCTGTCTTCAAGCACTCTGGAGCCATGGTAATTACAGTAACCTTTGGATAAGGGAATATTCTGTGCTGATTCGCGCAGAATTGACCGTATTTTATCTTCCGGATAATGGACCTTTATAACCTGAGGAGTGTTTTCAGTTTTTGGAACTGGTTCCATAGGCTGTAGTATTACGATCTCCTTTTTGTATTCGTTAGCGATCTGAGCAGTCGAGGCCGCAAGTTTTTTCTCTGATCTCATTGATAACGTAAGTGGTTCACTGAATGAGAGGATCTCTATTGTAGATTTATCGGCATTAAAACGAAAATCTTCTATGAGGATAGCGAGTTTCGCAGTTCTTGAATAGTAGGTATTCCCGCGTTTGATTTTAATGAACAATTTTGGAGCATTGTTTTTTTGGGGATTGAGCATAATGTTACAACCGCGTTCTTCTGATAGATAGGTACAGTTTTCAACCGTGTAGCTGGATTTTCCCAATGAAGAAGTAAATAACCAGATTATCCATTCCATTGGTTTTCCCCGGGGAACCTCGATCTTTATCGTAAGCATCGAATCTTCCAGTGTGAAACTTCGTTTGACCGATTCTGGTTTAACTTCCAGCTGGGCATACAGTGATTGAAGAATTCCATCAAAAGAGGTTGTTTGAAACTCTTTTTCAGTTATTTTTCCGGTAACTCCGGTTTTATTTTCTGCAAATTTTTGAGAAAGAATGTCAACAACGGTGTTGAGATAATTAAAACGCAAACCGATAAGCAAAGCAAGTATCAGGGTCGTTATAATGAATATTATCAGAAGTATTTTTATACGCATTGGTCAGATCGAGACGAATTAAATGTTATAGAGAATATACACCTATTGTATGAACTGGTCCACAATCGGAATGAATTTTTAGTGATATTGTGATAAATATCGTATATTTGACCTGAATCGTGTTTTTTATTTTTTGTCGAGCAGGTTCATAGTTTAAAGTATTTTTGGTGGTTTTTGAAAATAAGCTTTGGGGGAGGATTGAGCAATACCTTAGTACGTTCTGATGCCGGAAAAATAGTGGTACCCGTTTTACTAGGGCCAACTGCAGTTGGAAAGACGAGGTATGCATTGGAATTAGCTCAGTTGAACGGATGGGAGGTATTGTCCTGTGATTCAAGACAAATTTATAGGGGTATGGATATTGGCACTGCGAAACCTTTGCGGCACGAATTGGAATTAGTTAAACACTGGCTGATTGATGTTAAAGATCCTGCAGAGATATATTCTGCGTTTGATTTTGCCTCTGATGCAGCAGGGATTATTCGAAATCGTGCATCTGCAGGAACAGGGGTAATTTTATGTGGTGGAACAGGTCTGTACTTCAAGGCCCTTAGTGAGGGATTCAGTGCCAACGTCGAAACAGATCCTTCTCTGAAAGCCTCTTTGATGGAGCGTGGGAAGAGAGATGGGTCCAGGTCACTTCATGATGAACTTCTGCGGGTTGATCCTGATGCTGCTTTATCAATACATAAGAATGATCTTCAGAGGATTGTTCGTGCCCTGGCTGTTTATTTGCAGACTTCAGTTCCATTTTCAAGATCAAAATCTAAAGGGAATGCTCCTGCGGACATGGAATTCAGAACAATAATACTTACTATGGAGCGCACTCTTCTGTACAAACGAATAGATCAGAGGGTTGATCAGATGATAGAACTAGGACTTGTTAATGAATGCAGTTCATTGCTTGATTCGGGTATTACCTCTGAGTCACCTGGGCTTCAGTGTGTAGGATACAAAGAACTGACAGCATTTTTTAAACAGGTATTGTCTTTGCGCGAGGCCGTTGAATTGATCAAACAAAATAGTCGCCGGTATGCTAAAAGGCAATCGACATGGTTCTCTCACCAGGTCGAAGCTCTGTATTTTGAATCTGGAATAGATTCTGCAGCTCTTCATGATGCTTTTAGAAAAAAAAATTCAATGATTTAAGGGTATTGTATGGAAGGTGCAGAAAGAGTATTTTTAATTCTGATTGAATTATTTTACACCGCGTTGAGCACTCAGTAGAGTGACAGGTTGTATTCTCTGATATTTTTTATTCTTGTCAAAAAGTATTCTCAATACTATAATCTGAAATAACCTGGATTGGAGAGATGTTTCGGATATCTCGATTCCGACCGGAAACCAAATTAAGGGACAGGGCTGAAATAACTTGAACATCTTCGCTGGTCTTT
>JAFGIN010000078.1 GCA_016929595.1 Chitinispirillaceae bacterium | reverse complement strand
TGAATGATGAATGATGAATGATGAATGATGAATGATGAATGATGAATGATGCCGCCACAGGGTAGAGACGTCCGGCAGGGCGTCTTCCGGCCGGACCACCGGAAAGACGAAAAATAGACAATTACCGCTGACGACAGGTGTTGACCGAAGGTTGTCGACAGAACATAGAAGAAGGGTATGAATTAATGGATATGCAACGACTGATAATTTTTTTCCCGGTAGTGTTATTCTCTCTGACCATTCACGAATATGCTCACGGATGGGCTGCACTGAAATGTGGTGATGAAACTGCGCAGAGAATGGGGCGATTGACACTTAATCCCCTGAAACATCTCGATCCCCTGGGTACGATCATGATGATAGGGATGTATTTAAGTAGTTTCATACCGTTTGGGTGGGCAAAACCAGTTCCAGTTGATCCGCGAAATTTTGGTAACCCTAAAAGGGATATTATGCTGGTCAGTCTTGCGGGGCCGGTTTCCAACATCCTTGTGGCAACAGTAGCAGTTGTTTTATCAAGGGTGTTTTATGTGTTCCCCTTGATTCCGTTAGCTTCTACATTCAATACACTTTTATTTTTACTGGTTCTGGTTAATATCAGTCTTGCCATATTTAATATGCTTCCATTTGCCCCACTTGATGGGTCGAAAATTTTGATAGGTCTGCTTCCCGATAATAAAATTCCAGGATACCTGTACTATTCACATTATATTGGAATAGGATTTATAATTCTTTTAGTTGCAGAAAATGTGCTCAAAGTAAAAACAATCTCCTACCTGCTTGATCCCATATTCGGTTTTTTTATGTCATTTGTTACTCAACTGTTCCTGTCTTGAGCTGCGCAGTAGTTGATCGAACGATCCAAAAAGCTCTTCACCCGACATTTCGCTACTGTAGTGCATAAAAATTACCTCAATCTCAGGACTCATTAGAAATGGTAAAAAAAAGGTGCATAATCGCAGGTTTACTGCGTAAAACGGGGGCTTCATATAATGATTCCCCTACAGGGAATAAGAGGATTCTGGGTCTGCATTTTTCCCTACAATAATGAAATGGCCTATAGCCTATTTCCGTAATAATCTTTAAACCATACTAAATTGGATATTGCATGATGCCTCAAAACAATTTTTTCATACTAGTTCTACATTGCTAGAATACCAAAATAGCATCACCCGTTCATTGAGTCCCGAGCTTGGGATCGACGACTGGTGTGTAATTCTAACAATGTAGAACTAATAAGACGGAGCTAAGTGTGTTTTCAATAACCAACCGCAACGCGGGTCCCCCCCTGAATATGCTTTGAGTCCTTACCCACTGCTGCCCGGGGGGGTACCCAAACTGAAAGCCTTTAGCTCCATAGTATTTTTGTATATTAGTTATAATAGTAGAATGAACTTTTTTATTTCATTTAAAAAGATATTTTTACCTGGGGTATTACAAATAGAGTCTAAAATTATCGGGATACTTAAACATCAATGAATTTAAAATTATTTAAACGCTTCTTTAGGACGAACATTCTGTTTTCAGGGTTACTTTCCGGTTTTTTCTGTATTAACAACCCTGATCCAGCCCCAGTCACCTATGCGAAAATTTCGGTTGCTATCACAGGCAATGGTACCGTTGAAGGGGTAATTGATTCGCTGATCCCTGTTGGTTCCGTAGTTTCTCTTACAGCGAAACAGGGTGATGGATACCTTTTTTCCGGATGGGGAGTCGATTCCGGAAAATTCAATAATCCTCTTGTGGTAACAATGACGGGTGATATACACATTACAGCGATGTTTTCCAGAAAACCTTCCACATTGCTGTTTGTGCCTTCAAAGGGGAAAGCCTTTACAATAGGTTCCAATAATCCGCAGGCTCAAGTCGAGGAACGACCGGCAATGCCGGTACACTTTGATTACGATTTTTATGCGTCGGCAGCTGAAATAACGGTTGGCGAGTATCGCTCCCTGGTTCCTGAGTATCACTCTTCGGAGGGTGATTCATTGCCGGTTGCAAATATCTCCTGGTATGATGCGGTGCTTTACTGTAACGCGTTGAGCAGGCGTGATGGGTATGATACGGTGTATTCGTATAGTGCAATCTGCCGTGATGCTGCCCAATGCCCTTTTTTCCTTGAAGACTGGAAGATCCATTATGACAGGACCGGTTACAGGCTTCCGACTGAAGCGGAATGGGAATATATCTGTCGGGCAGGAACTACAGGTGATTACTGGTGGGGAAGTGCTCCCCTTGATTCATGTGCATGGTATTTCCTGAATTCATCCGGCAGACCGCACCCGGTGAGGACAACGAGGCCAAATCCGTGGGGATTTTATGACCTTAACGGAAATGTTGCCGAATGGGTGAATGACTGGTTTGATTTTTATGATGAAAAACCGGATACTAATCCGATCGGGCCGGTACATCTTGCGCAGGAAGTTTTTGAATCATCCTGGCAGAGACCGCTTCGGGGGGGATCGTATATGCTGGGGACCGATTATCTCAGAGCCTCTTCCCGAAAAGGTCCCTATGAGGCAGTTGCTTTCTATGTCAAGGAGGATATCGGGTTCAGGGTTGTTTTAGGTGCATTTGATACCAGAGAGAAAAAACAGACGAATCAGGGGCAGTCAACCTTTGTTGACTCAAGCAAAATGATAGTCACCAAAACAGATCTGCTGAAATTCATGGGGACATCATCGATAAAGATTGCTTATGTCCAGGCGCAGTTGTTGAAACGGTATCTGTTTCTGGCAGACTTTACAGGTAATGGTATAGCGGTAACACAGTGCGGAAAAGATTCGAACGTTTACAATCCGATTATATCTCCTGATGGCAATTATGTTGCGTATAGCTCTAATCCTGAGGGCTTTCATGGGGTTTGTTCATTGACAGTCCGTTTGCTGAAAAGTTCTCCTGATGATCCTGCGGAGATGAGAATCCCGGGTATCGTACCCAGGTGGTGGGTTTCTCCGGTTGAAAAAGATACATTTCTTATTTACACAACAGGGGCATCTGTAAATAAGGAGCCGCAGTGGCGTACAGAAAAAACCATGAGAGTGAAAATGACGGGAGGTAAAGCTGCCGGAGCTCCTGAAATCATCTGGCCTGAAGGGTCATTTCATGGGGGGATGAGTGCTGACGGGCGGTTTATTGCGACTGGCTACTCACGTACACGCCTTGTCGATCTGCAGATCAATGATACCAATATTTTTTATTTTGAGCCTCCTTACAGCGGTCGTGAAGACCGTACGCAGACGTGCAATGTATCGATGTCACCATCGGTCAAGGAGCCTGGTGAAGTGATGCTGCTTGATTATGGCTATGACAGGGTCAGTACTGTTACGGGAAAAGCGTATAATTTCCATTCGATACTGTTTGTGTGTAATACCGTAATGTTAAGCTTCGGGCATGTTTCGAAGTGGTTTGAAGTGCCTTCGGAATTCAAGCAGTGGGACTATCCGGAGTGGTCTAACCACGCAGATTATGCTGCATCAGTGGCGGTACCCTTTTCAGGCGATCATGTTGTTTTTGCAATAGATTGCAAAAACAATTCTTATCAGAAGCTTATATCTGGTGCGCATGTCAGGGATGTGTACATGTGGGTTGATCCCCGGCAGCTTTCTCAGGTGCAGGATCCGTACCGGTTTTTCGGACGGTATGATCTTCCTGTTCAGTCCGGGGGGCAGATCGAGCTGTCAAAAAAGATGCATCTGTTATGGCGCTACCGTGACCAGTGGGAGTGTGTGATGCTTGGAAGTTCAACTGCCTATTTCGCCTTTGATCCGTCAAGGATGTCTCTAAAGTCTATAAATCTCGGTTGTTCTGCCAGCAATATCATGACCGCAGGGGCACTTGCAGAAAAGTATTGCTTTGGTAAAATCAAAAACCTCAAGGCCATAGTACTTGATCTTATGTCCTACTCATTTGATACTGACAGTTACAAAGAAAACCCGAGGTTGACAGGGTTACTGGACAGTAAAGGATTCGAACTCGACAGCTCATTCAATTTTTACCGTGACGGTATTCCAGAGCAGATACAGAAGAAGATTGATGTCTGGGGAGCGCCACAATGGGAAGGATTTGATTCGCTCGGTTTCCATACGATTCTGCGGGATACGGGGTGGAAGGAGGTAATCATCGATCAGGGAGATTATGACATTAATGATCCGGTTGTTCAGAAGTGTATAACGATAGTAAATCAGATGGCTGTTATGGCCGCGCAGCATGCGGTTCATGTCCTTGTTGTCAATACTCCTCAGCATCCTGGGTATGCTGATGGCGATAATATGGGCCGTCTTGGCCCATTAGTCGGCACATACAAAAAACTTGAGGAATTATTACGGAGCATTGAAGCGCAAAATGCATATTTTCACTATTATGATGCCAATAACTTTGGAAATCATGATTATACCGGTGAAGATGCCTATGATGCCAATCATCTTTCCCCACAAGGTGCTGCAAAGTTGACATCAAGAATCGATAGCCTGATTACATCGTATGGATCACAGTAACCAAGGAGTAACCTTAGAGTGAAAAAAGGTGTTTCGACAAATATATTGAATGGAATTTTTGTAATTTCTGTGGTGTTATCCGGATCGGTAATGCTTTTCAATTGCGATAATCCGTCAAACCCTGTCCCGCCGGAAATTGTGCTTTCGACGATGAAAGATACTACGGTTCGGGCTGGTGATAATTTTCACCTCGGGGTGGATGTCATCGGTGGGGATTTCTATGGCATGCATTTTATCTGGCAGGTAGATAATAGTGTTGATACTTCAAGGGAGTACAGAAAAACGTTCAACTGGCAGTTTAGCGATACCGGGCTGCACACTGTTATCGTTTCCGCCCTCAATCGACACATGTTGATGGCTGATCCTGAAACACTCCTGGTTCGGGTAACTTCTCACTTTCCAACAATCAACGCCAGTCAGAATGATACGACCGTTTTATGGGGAGACACACTTCGCATAAATCCGGCAGTGAGTGACTCTGATGGCGTTGTAACTGCAATACGCTGGAAGACAGATCTTGATTCATTGTGGTATTCAGCAGTGCCTGCACCAAGAGTGTTTACCTGGGGGCGTCTTCAGGTAGGTACGCATTATATTCTGATGCGCTCTGTGGATGACAATAATCTCATGTCTGCAATCGATACTGTTGTTGTCCAGGTAAAGAACCCTTCGTCAAAGCTGCATATTCTGGAAAAGGACACGACCCTGCAGCTTCTCACTTCGATGGTTATTCATACCGCTTTTGATGAAGCTCTCCCGCAGAAGCATTATTATAGATGGATGATTGACACTGCTGTGGCAGCATCAGCTGTATCCGATACTTTTACGGTGGCATTTGGTAATAAGCAAATTGGGAAACATCAGGTATCAGTTCATTTGTTAAATGCCGATTCATCACTGATCAGCTCTGATACTATCGGGATTACGGTAATGTATGTGCGTGTAAAGCCAACGCTTTCGATTGGGGATACGACTGTTTTTGCCAATCAGATACTTACTGTGGCATCGATTGGGTGTCAACCTGATGATGTCGATACGCTCTCGTTTTCAGTTGATAGTCTGGTCGTCAAAAAAACAAAAGGATTGGATACACTGCAGCTTTCGTTTAATGTTGCGGATTCGGGAACACATACCGTAGAACTTTTTGTAAAAGATCCTGACGGGATCGAATCGGGTTCTGAAAAAGTGAAGGTGGTGGTCTTGCCGGGTATTCCTCAAGTGAAATTTCCTGAAGATACGATACTTCGGGCTGATGAAACACTGCAGGTTGCAGCATCGGTAAGCGATGTCAATGGTTTTATTATTTCGGCGCAGTGGTTTTATGATGGAATAAAAATAGACACGAGCCTTTTTACGGTTTCTTACCATGGGAAAGAAACAGTTGTTCTCAGCGCTGTTGTTCAGGATAATGACAGTCTCGTGGGATATGATACAATGATCGTCCACTTCAATGCACCTCCGGCGTTGTATTTGCAAAGGTCATTGAGCGATACGTTGTATTGTACTGAAACAAACCCTGTTGCATCTGCTTCAATAGGATACACGTTCTTTGACAAAGAGAACGATACACTCGGGGTAAAGATAAGCATTACAAAGAGTGGTCAGGATACAGTGCATGAATTTATTGGAGGAAGAGATTCAGTTACAGTTTCGGTTAATGGTCCGGGAGTGTATTATTGGTTGCTTAAAGCAACTGACTCGTTTGGAAGCAGTGTATCGGTTCGGGACAGTTTTACGGTAGTCATGAGTCATACCATCTGTTTTGTGGGACATTCCGTTGTAAGTGGTATGGCCGGAGATGGGCTCAGTGGCGGGTTCCGATCGACAGTACTTAAAGGTTTGCGGGAAAATTTAATTCCTTACCATACAGTCAAAGCTACAGGGCCGCTTGTAACTCCGGATATGAGAGCGTACCCATCAGATGACTCCTGCTATGCAATAAGCGGTGCCAAAGGTTACGAGATGTTGTTTTTCCTCCGGGAAGTATATAAAAAACTTAATGCTGATATCTGGGTAATAATGCTTGGCGCCAATTCGCAATATTCTACAGTTGAAACACGAAACTGTATAGCTATCATGGACACGTTGATGAACCGGAACCTGCAGAGTAAAATTTACATACTTACTGCACCGCCGTTTCCTGATATTGACGATTTTTATACCGGCAATTACTACCGTCCTTATTTTAATAAGAGCATTTATGACAGTGTTGCGGTAAGAAATCAGAATGGTGCACATATATCTGTTGTTGATGCCGATACGCTTTTAACAGATACGAATATGGTGTTTGATTCAACATGGTTTTCGGATCATGTTCATCCCAATATGGAAGGGTATGTTCGAATTGGAGAAAAGATCCTGAGCGTGATGAAATCTGCAGGTAATCCTGCACTGAAAGAGGAACTGTACCTCAAGGAGGAGTAATAAGCGCGCATAGCTTATAGATGGAACAATACCAGTCAAATACACTGTCGCCTTCGGGTGATAAGCAACTGATCCTTGAGCAGATCAGTCGTTTTCCGGAAAACCCCGGTGTTTATCTCATGAAAGACGCATCGGGTAAACCGATATATATTGGTAAAGCAATTAATCTGCGTAGTCGAGTGCGGTCGTACTTTTTTGACTCACACGACAATCGGATTCAGATCCCGGTGATGCTTCAGAAGCTTGATCACATCGACTGGATCGCAACCCGCAACGAAATTGAAGCGCTCATCCTTGAAGCGAACCTGATTCGTAGCCAGAAGCCCCATTACAATGTTGATTTGCGTGATGACAAGCATTTTCCCTACTTGAAAGTGACTGTACAGGAGCGGTTCCCGCGGCTTCTCGTTGTCAGGCGGGTGGAGAAGGATGGTGCGAAATATTTTGGACCCTACACTGATGTACGTGCGATGCGCAGTTTGATGGGGTTTGCAAAAAAGATTTTCAAGTTGAGGGATTGCAATAAACACCTTCCACTGGAAAAGCCTGTGCGTCCGTGCATAAACTATGCAATGAAAAGGTGTTCGGGGGCGTGTGCGTGGAAAATTACAGAAGAAGATTACAGACAAAATATAAACGATCTGCTTCAATTTCTCTCGGGAAGAAGAAACGATCTTCTCAAGGGTCTTCAGGAGCGCATGGTGAGAGCTTCTGAGGAGCTGCGGTTTGAAGATGCTGCGATGCTGCGTGATCAGATGCAATTGATAAAAGATGCATCGAGGCTGCAGCAGGTCGATCTGAAAGTGATCGATACGGATTGTGATGTTTTCGGAATCGTTGAAGGTGAACGAACGATATGTCTGGCGATACTCCATTTCAGAGAAGGTTTACTTAATTCATCAAGAAATTTCATGTTCAGACGTACCTCGTGGGAGTTCAGCACATCAAATCACGATACTATCTTTTTGCAATATTATGCGTCTCGTGATGAACTCCCGCCATCTGTTGTGTACATACCGGAAAATGCAGGGTTTAACCATGAAGTTTTACAGTCCTGGCTTGAGCAGAAATATGCTTCAAAAATTGAAGTTATTATTCCGCAACGGGGACCGAAGAGGCTTTTTATCGAAATAGCGGAAAAGAATGCAAAGCTTTACATGGCACAAAACCTTATGCCGACTGCGCTGGAAGACATCGCTGACCTTCAGAAAGTATTGCATTTGGCAAAATTACCGGAGACCATCGAGGCTTTTGATATTTCAAATCTGGGTGAGTCATTTACTGTTGCTGGTATGGTTCAGTTTAAGAACGGACTGCCCAATAAGAGTGGCTATAGAAGATTTAAAATAAAAACAGTTGAGGGACAGAATGATTTTGCCATGATGATGGAGGTGGTGACACGGCGGTTGCGGCGTCTACATGATGAGAATAGGCCGTTTCCGGATCTTTTACTCATTGATGGTGGTCCCGGACAGCTTAATGCCGCTATTGATGCAATTCGGCTGTTTGCTGAACCTCCCATGATCGCTTCTCTTGCAAAAAGAGAAGAGATTCTGTATTCCCCTTCAAGCCCCGAACCGGTAGCGCTTCCTCCAACACACCCTGCGCGAAGACTCGTAGAGCGGATCCGTGATGAGGTACATCGTTATGCGATAACCTACCATAGAAAAATCCGTGGGAAACAGTTTAAAACATCGATACTGGAGAGTATAGAGGGCATTGGCAAAAAAAGAGCGCAAATGCTGTTGAAACAGTTCGGATCGGTAAAGAGAATAAAAGAATCGACAGCTGATGAGATTGCGAAAGCCGCTGGTGTTTCAGTGGAAAATGCCCAGGGGATGCTTAATGTGCTGAAAAATGGTGAAGCTGATATCAAGTGGTAGTGTGATTATTATGTGTGAAGTATAGCGTGTGTAAACCATACTTCACAAATAGGTGTGAGAGTAAATTAGAAAAGTTTACCCAATGGGAAAAAGAGTGCTGCACCAGCCTGGTATTCATTCCACTCCATATCAAAATTGTGATATAATGAGTATTCTGCGATCACACCGACTTTTCTACCGATTTTAAAATTAACACTTCCGCCAAGAAGATTGCTGTATCCTGAAGCTTCCGTGTAGAATCGACCTGAATAGGAGGGTATCAGGGACAGTGATATCAACTCGTTAAAGTAGACAGAAAGGTACATTGGAACAAAAAATTCGATTCGCCGGCTTTCGGTGGAGTCTTCATCAGTGTCAGGCAGTGATGTGTATCCGATTTTCAGGCCTGGTGAAAAAAATAATCCTTTTTCTTTCCCGGCTCCCACAAGGCAGTATTTCGCATCAACTGCTCCGGATAGCGGAAAGGTGTACTTTAAACCGACATCAAGTTTTTCTGTAACTCCCAGAGTTCCCTGAAGTTCAAAAAAGGTGAATTCAGGAGGTTCTTCCATAAGACCGGGAACGAGAGAATCCTTGCTGTTCATTGTAGCAACATGAGAAACTGCGAAGGCACCTTCGGTATTACCTTTCCCGACTGGTTTTGCTGTTTTAAAGTTTGAAAGTGATGCGCACCCGATAGTCGACATGAGTGCGGCGCAGAGTAGTACAATGCGTTTGCTGGAATTGGAAAGATGCATCAAGGCCTCCTGAAAAAAGAATTATTGTTAATGCAGATATACTATATGTTTCCGGAATTGAAGTACAAATATATATTTGCTGAAAATTTTTCTGAATATGCCGTTATATGAGTTATTTTAAAAATTTAGATTGTTGAATATAAACTATTGTAATAATAGCTGTCAATAAGTTGTGTGAAATAGCAGCTCTGAAGAGCGAAAAGAATTAAATTCACCCAGACACGGGTTACGAGGCACTGAAGACCTCTATGTGAAGATGTAGTTATTTTTGAGAAAATACAGTGCTTATGATCATTAAATGACCTAACGTTTACAGTCAATATTTTGTGGATATGCGGTCGAGGAATAATCTTTACCATGCACTTATTTTCATGAAGAATCTTGTTGTAATCGAATTTGAAATGGTTTTTCCAATAAAGCTGCAATATCTGCTTTTTATAAACCGAAGTGCTTCGCCAAGCCAATGAGTAAGGTTTTTGATACTTCCATATTTTTTCGTAGATCACCAATAAGTGACCCCTTTTCGATGAGTTGGTTAATTGTATGTGCTATTTGTAAGCACTCATATAAACACTTTGCCGCATTTTCATTTTCCGAATAAACATGTTCAAGATTATATCCATCGTTTTTCTGCATATTAAAACCCTGATTTTCAATTTTCCATCGTTGCCTCCCTGCTCCATTGGCAATGGAGCGTACGGTTATTTTTGTTGGTTTGACATTTGTTATATAGAGAAACTTTTTGTATTCATCATTAGTTTCTTTGGCTGTTTTGTAATGATCGGCACAATGGACCAGATGGAGATTGTGTTTATGGTAGTCAATATCGGTGGTCCAGTGAATTTGCTGCTTTACCGTCTTTGTTTCCCAAGAACAATAGTTTTCAGCTTGAAGAGGTAGCAATTTTTCAAACTCATCATAAACTGATGGTATAGAACCTTCTTTGAAACAGATAATATAGACCCACCCATACTCTTTGCAAATATCCATGACACATTGTGCGGCATAAAGACTATCCAGCAATAAACAT
>JAFGIN010000077.1 GCA_016929595.1 Chitinispirillaceae bacterium | reverse complement strand
TCTCCATTGGAAAATGGAGAGGGGGAAGAAGAATAAGAATACATCGCAAGTTCTTGCTCCCTTTCTCCACGAGTGGAGAGAGGGTTGACGTGGTCGCTGAGCTTGTCGAATGCGGAGAGAGGCGATTGCGTATTCGGCTGTACTTGAGTCATTTGTAAAAAATGCTGCTAACACCAACCAAATGCATACCCATATTTTTTTTATATTGTGAATATTTGACAATAAATGCGTTGGGGTTATCAGATGATGTTGGTAATTTTAATGCTTCATTAATCGCAACCAGAACCGCAATATCTCCGATGTTTACGTGTAAAGAATTTATTTCTCTTAAAAAAGCCTTTCTTCTGAATGGTCTGCCCTGATTATTATTAATAATAATTGATCAGCCTGCACTGACAATTCGATATAATCTACGACCGGTTCTTTTCGGTAAACACCTACCCAAATCCTCAATACTATCAAGGATTGCTAATTCTGTTTTTTGCAAATATTTTAGAGCCTCAGGTCTTATTTCCGTCATTAATTCCTGAAACGTTTTTTCAGGAATTTTTCTATTTGCATCTGCTAATCGTTTAAAAACAACCGCCTCGATGGGATGGAAATTTTTTTGAAAAGGTGTCAGCATTTTTATTAATCCTGCAGAATATTCTGAGGCAGATACTGCACCCGAAGAAAATTCGATCTCCCAATCTTTAAACAGTTGAATCATCCCCTCAAATCTGATTTTTTGTATGATCTTTTTACCGCAATAAGGGCAGGGAAGATCTTTACCACCAGCAGTGGGAACTTTTATACAGATATGCGGCACCTTCGACCTTAAATTGTGTTTAAATGAGACAAGTAATTTTTATTTTTTTCGTACAGAACAAGTAAAATAATTTAAAAAATCGGTAAAACAATTAAATCAGATTATTCGGTACTGCCGATTCCAAGAAGTGGTTGCAATTTTCAGTAAAATAGTTGTATCCGGTCAATGCAAGCACTATATTACTCATAAGTAAAAAAAATCAAATTACCTATCAGCTCAGCTTACAAGTGCCTGATGACCATTTTACTCCACTTTGACAATGAAATAATTCTTCTTTCCTCGCTGAAAAAGAAGATATCTGTTATTAAGCAGCACATCAGCAGTCAGTTTTTCCGCCGGGTCACCGGCTTTGTTTTTATTAAGTGATACTCCCCCCTGCTGAAACATCCGCCGCGCTTCTCCCTTTGATGGGAACATCTTCGTTTTATCGGTCACCAGATCCAGAAGTGCAATACCGGCATCGAACTCGGTCCGGGACACAACTGACTGCGGAACCCCTTCAAAAAGCGAAAGGAAATCTTTTTCAGAGAGTCTGCGCAGCGATTCCGTTGTTCCTTTCCCAAAAAGAATCTCTGATGCCTCGACTGCGGCACAATAGTCCGCTTCAGAATGAACGCGTGTTGTAACATCCCTGGCAAGCGCCTTCTGCATGATCCGCTCTTCAGGAGCAGCCGAGTGCTCAGTTTCAAGGCGCTCAATTTCTTCTTTTGGTAAGAGCGTAAAGAGGCGCAACAACTTCGGTGCATCTGCGTCGGCAACATTTAACCAGTACTGAAAAAATTTGTACGGTGATGTTTTCTCTGGATCGAGCCATACACTCTCTCCTCCTTCAGTTTTCCCGAACTTTTTACCATCAGCCCGTGTGAGCAATGGGCAGGTAAGCGCAAAAACCTCTCCCGATGCTTTTCGCCTGATAAGCTCCGTGCCGGAAGTGATATTTCCCCACTGATCAGAACCACCCATCTGCAAGATGCAGTTTTTATTTGTATAGAGCCAGTAGAAGTCGTATGCCTGAAGAAGCTGGTAGCTGAATTCGGTGTAGGATATTCCCTGTTCCCAGCGGTTTTTAACTGATTCTTTCGAAACCATATAATTTACAGTAAGGTACTTGCCCACTTCCCGCAAGAACTCAAAAAACCCCATATTTGCAAACCAGTCGTGATTATTGACAATTTCAGCCGCTGCATTCCCGGTAAAGTCAAGGAATTTTGAAAGCTGTTTTTTGATGCACTCCTGATTATAAACAACCGTTTCAGAAGAAAGCAGCTTGCGCTCTTCTGATTTTCCTGATGGATCACCGATCATCCCCGTTGCACCACCCACAAGCGCCAATGGCTTGTGCCCGGCTCTCTGAAAATGCATCAGCAGCATAATGGGTATCATATGTCCAATATGCAGTGATGGGGCAGTAGGATCGAAACCGGTATATCCGGCAACGGATTTTTCGAGAAGCTTCTCTTCTGTTCCGGGAGTGATATCGTGTATCATCCCGCGCCATTGTAACTCTTCAATAAAATTCATAACACTCCAAAGACTATATCAATTTATGTATATAACATGACGACATCAATAGTTGCGATTATTTTTACCCTTACATTTTACTACCCTTATCCCATCCTTCCCCCGTTAACGGGGGAAGGTGCCGAAGGCGGATGGGGGAAAATCAGATCTATTCGCGATATACTATACAACTTATGTATAACTTAACGCGCAAGAAATGCATTTTTTATATGTTCTATTCTATCCCTGAATACCGCGATGCAATCAAACCGGCAGGGGGTTGACGTGATGTGATGCTCTGCCAGATACTGCCTGGCAACCCTGACAATTGTCGACTGTTTGGCCGGAGTTATCCACGCAAATGGATTTCCATAAGCCCCGCTGAATGATGACTTGACTTCAACAAACACAAGCGTTCCATCGGGAGCTTTCATCACACAGTCAATCTCTCCTCTTCTGGAGCGATACTTTCTGCACACCAGCTGATAATTTTTCTCAAGAAGGAAGTCTATCGCCCTCTCCTCCCCTGCATCACCACGGGCTGTTGTCGATGAGACTGGATTATCGCACGATTTATCCATGGAATTCATATATCTCTTCAACTGTTAAAAATATGGTAGCCCAGCATCACGCCGATACCTAAAATTCCAAGCCAGGAAAGCCACTGCGTACGCACCATCTCTTTCCAGTACCCCCGCGAAAAAAAAGGTGCCTGTTCACCCCGGTGCCGCGTACCACGGCGATCGGTAATTCTGCGGTCAATATCAGTATGATCGGTATCCCCTGTTTTTGTTAATTGAATTCCAACACCAGCCACCCCCCTTTGAACCATATCTCCGGGATCAACAGAATCCAGATGGTCAAGCATCTCCTCGATGGTCGCGTATCTGTCACGCTTATCTTTTTTGATCGCTTTGAGAATTATAAGCTCAAGGCGCTTTGGTGTGTCCTTGCGCTTTGCAGATGGCGGAACCGGAAGTTCGTGCACCTGCTTATATGCTACAGCCATCGGATTGGATCCCATAAACGGCGGCCTGCGGGTAAGCATCTCGTACATGAGAATACCCAGTGAATAGATATCCGTCTGCACATCAAGTTTCTGCCCCTGTGCCTGTTCAGGCGACATGTACTCCGGGGTACCGACTGCTGAACCTGTCAAAGTAATACCTGTATTGGAAAATATTTTTGCTATTCCGAAATCACTGATTCTCACCGTACCGTTTTTTTCCAGAAGAATATTCTGCGGCTTGATATCACGGTGGATAATATTGTTGCTGTGCGCATAACGCAACCCGCGGCAGATCTGTTTTGACAGATCAATTATCTCATGTATAGGCAGCATTTTGTTGTCGTTTATATAACGCCCCAGATCGGTACCATCAACAAACTGCATGGCAAAAAACCGTAACCCCTCCTCCTCACCATACTCATAGAGACTTACAATGTTGTGGTGCTGAAGGAGTGAAATTGCTTTCGCTTCAATCTCGAAACGCTTTGTAAATTCATCATCGCGGCTTAGTTGGGGCGGCAGGACTTTGAGCGCAACAACCCGATTTAACGGTTCCTGAACAGCTTTAAAGATATCACCCATTCCACCTTTGCCTATTTTGCCCAGGATTTTAAAATGCCCAAGCTTCTGAGGAATTACGTCGGTAGGCTTATTTTTCTGCATGTTGGGAACCATACTGTTTTTCGCTCCATACACTGATATGAATATATACGTGTCGTGAATAGTAATAAAATACTTTCGGGTAACGAACTGCTGAAGGAGGAATTTCGGAAGATAGCACTTTGCGCTTAAATTGCTGATAACAACGCACAGTTCAGGGGTTTATAAAAGCGTTCATCGAAAGGTATTCATTAAGCGAAGTCGATAGAGTCGTTTTTAACAGAGTATAACTAACGATCAATATAACTTCTCAGCACGGTTTCGATCTCCCGAGCAGCGCGATTGAAATCATCATTGATAATTACATGCTCATACTTACCAGCAGATTTTGCGGTATTGATCTCAGTCAGAGCGTTCTTCAAACGCAATGCAAGCGTGGCTTCATCCTCACTGCCTCTTTTTCGTAACCGTTTTTCAAGCTCCTCAATCGATGGTGGCAGAATAAGAATCCCGACAGCTTCCGGGTACGCTTTGTCAAGTTGCATTTTACCCTGAACATCGATATCCATCATTATATGAGCACCGCTGTTTATCGTTGAATCGATAAAAGAGCGGGGTGTTCCATAATAATTTCCATGAACCTCTGCCCACTCGGCAAAATCATCACTGTTAATTTTCTCTTTGAACTCACTCTCGCTGAAAAAGAAATAGTGAGTGCCATTAATTTCACCGGCACGGGGCTTGCGCGTCGTGGCGGATATCGAATACACAAGCTGCGGAATCTGCTGTTTCAACCGGTTCATCAGAGTTGTCTTGCCAGCACCGGAAGGAGCAGAAAAAACAAATATTTTTCCAGATTTCATAATTAAAAAAAATGCTGCTGCTCAGGTATACTAACATCAATATTTACAGAAATGCAGGTTTAAACACCTGAACAGGGACAAAAAGATTAAGTTTTCACAATTATGTTATTATGTTACCTGCTCTTGACATTATTTGCCTGTTCTGTAAGTATTCTGCGCACTTCAAGAGCTTCAGACTTCAAATCGTTCTCTTTTTGAAGCAGGTATTCTGTTTTTATCAGCATATTGATTATTGAGTTCATTGTTCGCCCGACAACCAGAAACAGGATAAAAATCATGAATAACGTTACAGATGTCAGAACGATATAACCAGTCATACGTTATCTCCTTTAAAATATATCCCGCAACAGTTTAGTTCCGATTGAATTTCTGGTTTTAATCATACATGAATACACTTTCAAGCCGGATAATTGAACCGTTTAAAATTATACCACAACAAAATTACTAAGACTATATTTATAAGCAGATTAAAGCATATTTATACTCAAGCCAGATGATACACTATGGTAAGAATGGTGATAGATCTCATCAACCCGGAAAGGGGTTTTGTTATGAATAAGATTATACCGGCACTCACAATGACAATCAGCTTTCTGCTTTTCAGTTGTCAGAAAAATGATGAAAACAATGTTGCCAACCCGACGGAAAAGCACATCTGTGTTGGAACATGGCAGGGTGGAATTGGCGGCGATAAACTACTTAGCAGCCTGCTCCCGGATACCATTTTAATTGATGTTAAAATTAACAACGATGCCGATTCTACCTACTCACTGATCAGCACGTATGCTCCTGGGACAGATACTACGTTGAAACACACCGGCACGTGGCATCTTAACAGTAAAGGCGACAGCATCATTCTGGTTGGAAACAACTGTCTGATTATCGATACAAATCAGAAAAAGCTTGTAGTGCGTGGATGTGGAGATGCGATACCGATCCATATCAATATTCAAAACAATCTCTGGAAAGTTCTTATGACCGATCTGCTTCCGGTAGCAGAAACGCTTTCGATTGACGTTTCAAGCCCTTTCATAGCGGCTGCTGCAAGCAAATTTGAAGTAGAACTTGTGAAAGTTGAAGAATAAGGGTGCTCATTACAACGTAGCTTTTTTCTTTTTATATAATGTAAGAGATTTCATTATTGACCGGTCTCATAATTATCGGCATAGTAGTTATCGGAGTCGCTGTCGCAATCGGGATCGATTCTCAATTACTGTGCTTTTTTCGATGCCGATAAACGACACCGACGGCGAAATGAAAACCTGTGCATTGTATTATTAATGAATCCTGATAATGACATGATCGTGTTTCAAGGCAAAACACTTAAAGTCCGCTGGAAACAATAGCCATGAATAAATATCATATGGCAATTGCCCATCGCTATCTATTCGTATCTAATGCGGCTGTTTTTAAATAGATCAGAAATTTATTGGCACCGTATATTTCAGTGATGCAAAACGTCCGGGGAGAAGTGTACCTCCGCTCTGCTCTATTTCGGCATTGAAAAGATTCTGTATCTCAAGAGCGATTTCATGTTTATTTTTCAACGTGTAGCTGCAGGAGATATTTGTCAGGAAATATGGCTCCAGGGAAGCGAATTGAGGGGTGATACTAGTCACAACGGTATTTCCGACACGCTTACTTTTAATATTCGGCATTACTTCCCAGTCAGCATAGTGTCGCCTGCCTGCAAACCCTTCAAGAGCCGAAAATCGTAACACTCCGGGGCCGAGTGTATCAGCCCACATTACCGTCATATTACCTTTGTGCCGGGGGATATAATCTAACGGTTCCTCATAGCGTAAATTTTCCGATTCAGTAAATGTGTAGTTAAAAGAGCATTTAAGAGATCGGAGTGGATTCCATGTAATCTCATTCTCAACACCAAAAGATCTGGCATCATCAAGATTTCCGTTTCCAACGATATTGTTAATCACCTTTTCATCAAAATCAATGGTGATGAGGTTCTCCATTTTATTATAAAAGAAATTGGATTGAACTGTAACACCTTTAAAAAAGTCCATCTCGAATCCGCAATCAAAAGCCTGAACATTTTCGGCCAGTAAATCCGGATTGCCTTCAATCTTATATGTTCCGACCACCATATCACTATATAACTCAAGAGTAGAAGGCGCCCTGAAAGCATTACCATATGAAGTTCGAAGTGTCAAGTGATCCAGCAGCCTTGAAGATGCACCAAGTTTGGGTGAGATCATCCATCCGAACTCAGTGTGATAATCAGCCCTTATCGCAGGAACCACATTGAAATAAGGTAGCTTGATATCAGCCTGAGCATACATGCCTGCATTACGAAACCGTTCAACGATCTCTTTTTCTCCGGGACGCACTTCACTAGTACTACGAAATTTGAGCGCTCCAAAGGTTATTTTACTCCAGAGAAGATCCGCTCCCGCTATTATGGAAACAACATCTGAAGGTGTATATACAGCGCTTGCTTCACCCTGAACATCCTGAGAACTGACATCCCAGGTAGTCGGCACAATTATACCGGTAACACTGTCTGCTCTGTCAAAATACTCTCCACCTGTGAGTCTTCCAAACCCTCCAATTTTCAAATGAAGGTTCTCAAGAGCTGAAAAATCAAGGTACATTCCGGCAAGAAAATTATCTCCCTTGACAAGTATATCAGCATCCGGAGTGGTTTGAGTCTTTCCAAACCCGAGCTCACTGTTTAGATATCGCATGTGAATATTCAACTTTGCATTCTCATGTAAGCGCACACCGCTTCGGAGAAACAATCGATAGTCTGTATAGTCATGGTTCTCAGCGCTTTTGGAATATTTTCTATCTCCATTTCTTACAAATGCACTGTCTGAAAAGATATATGTTCCTGCAGTCCGCGCCCCTCCCGCAGCAAGTATATCCATACGTTCATTTCCACCGCCAGCGACTGCGGAAATATTCCAGTAGGTAAGCTCACCACTCTCTTTCCAGAAGTTCATACCTGTCTGCCGACCTTCAACACCATAATTGTGAGCGGCAGAAAATGGAAAGGAGGTCTCCCCTGCGAGTTTGACAGCAGGCCTGCCATCACCAATTTCGGTGATAATGTTAATTACCCCACTGAATGCATTTGCACCATATAATGATGAAAAAGGGCCGCGAATAATCTCCACCTTTTTAACCACTTCCAGAGGAATTTGATTCAATAGTAAAAATGATGTACCGGATAAATTTGTCGGAATCCCATCAACCAGAATAAGTACCCGTGATGAAGTCAACCCTCCGGGTATTCCCCGCATCATAATATCTGAAGGGACGCCCTCCCCCATTCCAACCGGGCATTTTACCTGCACTCCCGTCGCAAACTGAAGCACATCGGTGATATTTTTAGCTGCAGAATGAAGAATTTCTTCTCTTTCGATTACCGTGGCGCTGACTGGAATATCGTGTATACTCCTCGCTTGTTTCGTTGCTGACACAACAATTTTCTTGAGTTCACTGGTGGTTGTGTCTGCCAATTCACTGCTGCTGGCGATAACAACAGATGTAAATGCAATGATGATTGCTGCCGGAACTGATCCTATTCGCATATTTCGATTTCATTTCTGTTTATATTAAAAGACTGCACTGTTACCTCTGATTGGTTTCAAAATTCTATCGAATGGTTCAACAGCACATAATCATCAGTAACTTACGCTGATAAAAAGTGGAAAACATTCCTGGTTCACTGATCTTAATCAGTAATTTAAACCGACATTCTCCACTTTAATTTCAAAAGATTAAGGTACTACTCAGGAGTCAGAATATAGTATTCTTCGCTGCAGGGGCACGCTGCTTTTTACAAAAAGTATGACACTGAGTGGAAAATGGGCGGATCTTTTACGCTGCAAACCTGCCCAGGTTAATTTTCCAACCAGGAAATAATTTTTTCCGTAGTAGTACTATTCGTAAAATATGTTTCATGATTAATCCCCATATCAGGAGGGTAAACAAAGGTTTGTCGAATTGGAAATGAAGGGCAGTTGTTCTCTGAATACACTCCAGCGGTTGGTACTACACAATCATTTTCCGTCTTGAATATGGCATCCGTAAGATTGTCTTTTACCCAACTACTGAATTTCTTGTCCGTTGGTTCAAAATTTGATGAAATTGCAAAGTATCTTGACTGTGATTTAGGCGGACAATTCAACTTCTGAAGGAATTCACCACGTGGATTCATGGCTTGTAATCCCGGGAATGATTTCATTCCGGTAACTGCAATATATTTTGCTATTTCGATAACAGTCTCTATTATATCAACAGCTTTTCCCGGAATATAACGGAGGAGATTAGTGTAAGTATCAATAAATTCAGATAAATACTCCTGATCTGCAAGAACAGTTCCAGCATTGGGTGTTGCTACAAAAACAACTTTCCCTATAGATATATTATGTTTTGTTTTGACCAGATCATTTTTTTCTGCAAGTGATCGCGCAATCAGCCCACCTCTTGACTTGGCAATTATATCAATGTCAAGCTGTAGTTCTGTAGGTATGTGACTTAAAAGCCATTCTGTATTCTGTATTGGATCATGTGAAAGAGTATAATGCTCAAATGCAAATACCCTACCCCCGTATATATCATATAAGCGCCTGAATAACCCCGGATCCATGTCTTGAATATTCGTATTTATTCTATTCAAGGTACCATGAATGAGTAATAAGGCTCTTCCACCCGACAAAAAATTCCATTGTGGCTCACCGATAACACCATTAACCAGATTTCGATAGTTCTCAGGAGTTACCATTCTTATCCCATAGGGTCTCTTTTTTTCCTCCCAGAATTCAATTCCAGCTGAAATTAATTTTTCGATAAGGGGATTAAATAATGGAAAAATCAGAACACGAAGAATTCTTTTCCCTATTGATCCAAATAAACCTCTTGTCCTGGTGTCGGTAGCCTTTTGCAGGTTCCAATCAATGGTGTAACGAGTTGTTGTACTTGTCCGCCTAACTTTCAGATGATGATCATCCGATCGATCTGGAAACACCCATTTGACACAACCATTTTCATCCTGGATAAACAGTACCTGCCCATTGTCACTTGACTTTACCGGAATTTCGACTTCCATACAGGGAGAATCATTTTCACCTCGACTTTGTGAAGCTACATTCATTTTATCAACGGATACTGTCGAGATCACAATAGTGCTATGCAAAGTTATATTTTGCTGTAAAATCAGATCCAGTAATGGATCCTGTACTGGTTCTATTGTACGTGAAGACATGCTATTCTTTTGGGCAATCTCTAATTCTGCATTTACACCAAAAGAACGAAAGACCATTCCATCAAGAGTTACTTCTGATCCACCAGCTTCAATAGTTTCAGCCATGTAATTCCTCCAGGATATTAAAAAATGGTTTATGATTCTGGTTTGTTATTTCTCGATTTTTGTCATTACATCTCCATAAAATAAGTACGCAAGATACGTTGGTGAAACTGAAGCGAATTCTTTGCGGACTTTAAGCATTGCGTCACTGATTTTATTCCCATTATCAATTTCGGTGATTATTGTCTCCAGAACATTTCTTGCATGATCATCAAATACAGCCCATAGCGGAGCTATTATTCCTCCAAAACGTCGGCTGGTAAATGCTTCTGCAAATCCACCTGCCGCACCTAAAAAGTTTCCACCAGCAGCAATTTCACAAGCGTTGAGAATAACAAGTGGCCCGTCTTTAATACCCAGCCTTACTTCCTGAATATTAATTTCCTCAGCAGCAAGATCTCTATCTTCAAACATAATAACTGATTGATCGACATTCTTATCTTTCCATTTTCCATGCCCTGCAAAATGGATAAGTGATATCGGATTCTTACCACCTTGCTTTAACAGATCTTTAAACCCCTTTTTTTCACAAGGCCCCTGTACAGCTCCTTTTGATTTTAACCAGATTGATTCTTCCTTTGCATGTGCCAATGCAGTGACGTCTCTGCTTCTGTAATCGGGAGCAATAGTAATTTTTTCTCCGGCTTTTATAGTTGTACGAGGTGTACCATTGGATTTTTCAGCCCATCGGGCAACAGGATGTGTCATTAAAAGCAACTCCCCGAACTCATCATCGGTAAAAGGCCGCATCAATTCCCAGGGAACGCTCGTATCGTTGGTGATAATTTGAATCGAAAAACCGGCTCCAGAAGCTTTTCTCAATGCCCAATAGGCGGTTTTGAAACATTCTGGAGTAATAGTGTAAAGCCGCTCTCCGAAGCCATAAAAGCCGTCCATGTGATCACCAGGCTCTCTATCTGCACATTTCCTGAATTCATCAGCAAGCTCACTGCCATAGGAAGTACCTAAATCACATTCTCCCCTGCAATCAACCGGAAAACCATTACTATTCTTTGCATGAGGCGAGTTGACTATCCAGACAAAATATCCTTTATTTGAAGGATTGGGCTGAATAATTTTAATTGTTAAGTCTGGGGCTGCAGTTGACAGATCAATATTCAGCCATGGTTTTTCTTCAGATTCGATAAACAACGATTCCGGAAGACTGCCTGTTTCAAAAACTCTTTTTGCTATTGCGCATGTTCGTTCCTGAAATGAAAACAGGGCAAAAACTTCAATTTTTTGTCCAATTGAACAAGCCTTGTCAATTATTCCTTTAAATGTGCATGGTATCGATTTAGCATTTCTGTTAACCTTCACAATTCCGGTATTGCTCTCAAAGGTGATACCATCACAGATGAGTTCGACTTTTACATCAAGGGTTTTCCATTCGGGCGGAACCCCTCGTAATGCAAAAGGTTTATCGATAATCGTATCCTTATTTTTTGTCTGGAAAAGGAGGTCAACAGTAATTATAAACGGAGCACCTGGTAATGGTTTGCTATCTGCACAGATTGAAGGGTTTCGAACTGGATCACGATCTGTATCATTCTGGTCATTTTGTGGTGACCCGGAGTTTTCGTCTGGTTCTTCACAATTTGTGCTCTTAAGAATAAAAGCAGGATCATATCCATTTTTCATGGATTTCAGCATGAATCGTTCTGTACCTGGCGATATATTCAGCGGCGCATTAAATTCATCAACCTGTACATGTCGCCCTGAAGTTGGAATATCTTCAGAAACAGTATGCCATGATGGAACAATACTCTTATCGGGAAGACAGGTTGCGCTGCAGTGACTTTCATGAAAGTTGATAACATCAAAAATTGGTTTATTCGCCGGTTTTTTCTTTGCAATAACATCTTTGATACCAGGATCTGCCAGTAATTCCTGGCATTTATAGACATAATGCATGTCCCGGTTTCGTTTTATGATAATATAGAATCTGCGTCTGGATTTAATCATGGAAATCAATTTACTAATTGGTTCATCCCAGTTTATAACGTCAAATTCTTTTGTCCAAAACAGATTATCATTAACCTTAAGTTTCTTTTTCATATTTTTCTCGTTTCTGCTAATTTTCAACTTAACCAGAAAGGAAGATCACGATCTTGATAAAAAGCTTTCAGGCGGTGGTAATTTTTACCATTTTCATCGAGACCTAAAAATGTAAGTGCGTTTTTACCCATAATACCTTCAAATGCTTTACCTGGAGTGCTGGAGAAATTGCAAAGATCGGTTATGACTTCTTTCATTTTCTGATAATATTTTTTCTGGTTCGCTTCAACAACGATCATCTGCCAATCGCTTCCATAGCATACCCGATCAAATGCAACAGGTTTTTTTGATACTAACGTTTTAAAAAATTCCCGGTACTTTGAAAAGCTTTCACTATTGCATATTGGAGTGAAGTACCCCAGATCAGTGTATACATGTTCATACTTCATCAGATTTACGATATTCCATGCCCAGCTCCGTTCATAACTATTAATAGTTTCCTGAGCTCCCCCAAAATGAGCAAAATTTACCCGTAATTTTTTATACTTTTCAAGCACACTGGTCCAGAATCCTGGATTTCCCCAAAAGCCACTACGTTTGTATGCTTCTGCCCCGCCTGGTGAACAGTGGGTTGTTATGGGTACATCATTGGTTTGACAGTAATCAAATAATTCATCAAATGCTCTGTCAAAATCAAATTCGTCGTACTGCATGCCTAAAAACTTTTTATTCTCAACTGGTAGGTACCCCATTGCCGGATACACTTTTACGCCGATAAAACCTTGGTTTTCAATTGCCTTTTTTATGATACTCAGAGGAGCGCTACCTTCATTTGTTTTATAAAATCGGGCTTGTTTATAAGGGTCAAAGGGGACGAAACCATGTACTTTTCCTGAAAATTCCGGTTCTCTGGAAATTTTCTCAAGGATATTTGCCTGATCGGCAATAGAAACATTTGCAGAATCATTTTCAAGCCAATGGTCCATATCGACAATTAATGGAACGAACAAATTAATATCAGGAAATTGCTTTACTAATTTTCTGATAATTGTACGATGATCCCTTACAATTAACATTAACCATTCAATATAACCTTGAAAATGGGGTAACTGTAGTTTTCTCACGACAGCTTTCTTTTCACAGGTTTCTCCGGAATCCTTCATGTCCAGGTAATCTTGAAAACTATCAGCATAGTCCGGATAATCGCAATCCATTACATTTTTGAATGTGTCAACTATTTCCTGATCACTGATACTATTGGAAGCAGACCTTTTTTTTGTCGCATCTTTAGTCAGACCCTGCAGAACTTTATCAAGAAAACCTGCAACCCAATCGGGAGCATTTCGTGCTTGTAACATTCCTTTTACAGGTACATCATCAGCATTAAAAACATGACAATGTAAGTCAACTATGCTCATTTTGAAACTCCTTGGAAAGATGAGAGTGATGGTATTGACCAATTATATGTTTTTATAAAAAAATATTCAATGACTTTCTGTGTAGATGATGGTGCTCTTTTATTTTGGCCAGGGATAATATCGATCTGCTTTTCAAATTTTAACCGCATTCCATACCATAAGAGTTTCTGCCTGGATGAACAAATGTATCAGCAAAGCAATGGGACTAAGAGATATGTTATTGACTAACATAGTAAATATGTGCTCACCTGGAGACTCTCAACAACACTCGAACCAGCATTTTGTACTGAGGCAATAAAGGAGGCTTTGGCCAAATACAGAAAACCTGAAATATCCAACACAGATCAAGGGAGTCAGTTTACAAAAAATGGGTTTATATCGTGCTTAAGGATAACAGTATTAAAATAAGCATGGATGGAAAAGGGCGTGCATTGAGCAATGTTAGTGTGGAACGACTCTGGCGGACAGTTAACTATGAAAATGTGTCAAAAAAAGCCTACCACAAAAAAAACCAACAGATTGATATGGATGACGTACCCCGAGCTTGGGATCGGTCTTATCACCCGCTGCAGTTTTCAGGATAATTTAACTCCATCCGATGATACCTACTGCATCAAAGTGCGGGGACATACAATGAAGTGTGAAGTGTAAAAAAGAAATAGAAAAATCCTTCCTCCTTCCTCCTCCTTCCTCCTTCCTCCTTCACCCTTCACCCTTCATCCTTCACCCTTCACCCTTAGTTATTCTATCCCCACTTCCCGCTTTTGCGGTCCATATAATAAAAAAACTACCCTCAGAAAAATAGAATGGAGGAGAAAGGAGACAGAATATTAAAAACCCGTCCTCTGAAAGCAGGATACGTTTGCGGTTGAAATTCATTATTCAGATGGAATGCCAGATTTCTATACTGCCAAAATAATAATTCTCTCATCCGATCGTAATTCAGATACCGATAAGACTTGCAAATGGCGGGGAAATTTATTATCTTCCATTAATTATTTTGAATACATTAAAAAAGGATATAAAGAAACATGAAAGAAAAAATCCATCCAAAGTATGAACTTGCAAAATTCACCTGCTCATGCGGTAATGTTATCGAAACCAGTGCAACAATCAGCAGCCAGCATATCGATATCTGCAATGAATGTCATCCTTTTTACACTGGAAAACAGAAACTGATCGATTCTGCAGGTCGTGTTGACCGTTTCCGTAAGCGTTATGAGAAGAAGACTCAGGAGTAGTATTTTTTTGATGAATATTTAAGGCAGGGGAACCAATCAGGTTCTTCTGTCTTTTTTTAAATAGAAGAGGTGCCAATGAATTTTTTTCATCAGATTAGAAACAGCTTTCTCTTCCCGCTTCAGTTATTGCTCGCCTCCCCTAAAAAAAACAGTGTCGGTGGTCAGGCAATCATTGAGGGTGTCATGATGCGGGGCAAGAACAAGGTGTCCTGGGCGATCCGTAAGGGCCCCAAGGAAGTGTTGATAGAAGAGCAGGAGTTTCAGTCTGTTTGTAAAAAATATAAGATTCTTGGCATTCCGGTTATAAGAGGTGCAGTCAGTCTGTTTGAATCCCTGGCAATAGGATACAAAGCACTTTCCCGATCGGCGGATATTGCTGTAGAGCTTGAAGAACAGAGTAAGCAAGATGCAGCAAAGGTCGAAAAGAAAAAAAATAAAGTGGCTGATCAGGCTTCATCAATATTTGGACTGGTGCTGGGAATGCTCATCAGCCTCGGAATTTTCATGTATCTTCCGATGTGGATCCTTTCACAATTTGTACCAAAAGAATCTGCGCTGTTATTTAACAGCCTCAGTGGTGTAATCAGAATAGTGTTTTTTCTTACCTATCTTATACTTATCAGTCAGTGGAAAGAAATCAGAAGAGTTTTTGAATATCATGGTGCCGAGCACAAAGCAATTTTTGCATTTGAAGATGGTAAGGAACTGACGATTGATAATATGCGTCCTTATACGACTCTCCACCCCCGATGTGGGACCAGCTTTCTTTTCCTTGTGATTTTATGCTGCATTCTTCTTTTCTCAATTGTCGATGCTCTAATAATTACATATATTGCTCCATTCCCCAATACATTGTCCAGGATGCTTGTGCATCTGGCTCTTGTTCCTCTTGTAAGTGGTACATCATTCGAAGTACTGAAATTATCAGACCGCTACCAGAATTTCCCGATTGTAAGGTTTTTCATCAAACCGGGTCTGTGGCTTCAGAAAATCACGACAAAAAATCCTGATGATACACAGATGGAAACTGCATCTCTGGCCCTAAAAGCCGCGTTATAGCTGAAATCAAAGCTGATATTTTAATCCTTTTCGGGGGTAACTATTAAGCTGTTTCAGCCGTATTTATGCAGCATACCTTTCTCACGACTCTAAGAGTTTATTTTTGTAGATAAGGAAAACGGATGTCCGAAAATAACCAGATAATGGTAGAAAAAGTCAAAGCGCTTCTCATTCACAAAAAAGAGCTTGAGGAGCAAATGGCCGATCCATCGGTAAGCTCTGATCCATCACAAATGGAAAAACTGGGAAGGGAATATAACAATATCAACCGTAATCTCCCCACCTATAAAAAATTTCTCGATGTAAATCAAGCTCTGCTGGATGCAGCACAACTGCTTCAAACAGAAACGGATCAGGAGATGCTTGGCATGGCACATGAAGAGATCAGGGAGAACGAAGTGCTGCTGCCGGAGCTTGAGCAGCAGGTTAAATATCTCCTTGTCCCCAGAGACCCTAAAGATCAGAAAAATGCGGTAGTTGAAATCCGTGCGGGAACAGGTGGTACTGAAGCCGGAATCTTCGCTGCCGATCTTTACCGCATGTATACTCACTACATCGAAACTAAAGGGTGGAAAATCGAGATACTCAGTTCAAACTTTGGTGATGTCGGAGCCATCAAGGAGATCATTTTTATGGTCAATGGGGACAACGCCTATGGAACCCTGAAATTTGAATCTGGAGTTCATCGGGTGCAGCGGGTACCTCAGACTGAAGCGCAGGGACGGGTACACACCTCTGCAGCATCAGTGGCAATATTTCCCGAAGCGGATGAATTTGAAGTCGATATCAATCCTAATGATCTGCGTATCGACCTTTACTGTTCAAGCGGTCCGGGAGGTCAATCGGTAAATACTACCTATTCAGCGGTCCGTATTGTACATATACCATCTGGTGTTACAGTAACCTGCCAGGATGAAAAGTCACAACAAAAAAATAAGGCTAAAGCAATGAAAGTGCTTCAGACCCGTCTTTACGAACAAAAGCTTGCTGAAGTGGAAGCTGAGGAGTCGGCGGCACGGAAAAGCATGGTGAGCACCGGAGACCGAAGCGCAAAAATCAGAACATATAATTTCCCGCAAAACCGGGTAACCGATCACCGTATCAACCTTACACTCTACAATCTCGAAGGGGTTATCAATGGGGATCTGGATCAGCTTGTCGACGCGCTCTCCATCGCAGACCTTGACGAACAGATGAAACATTCCGGGGTCTGATGTTCAATGATTAAATGCGGATACAACCGCAGAAAACATTCCAGATGACAATCAGTGAAGCACTTACCTACCTACAAAAGGCACTCGTATCGTCCTCTGGTGAGCTTGCACTCCCACATTCAGAGGAAATTCTCTGCACTCTGACCGGTCTCAACCGTTTCAATCTTTACCTTTCATCTAAAAAGCTGCTTTCGGACAAAACTGTTGAACAGATCAGGATGATCATAGAGCGTATGCTGAGCGATGAACCGCTTCAGTACATTCTGGAATCAGCCTATTTTTACAACCGCGAGTTTCTCGTATCACCATCAGTGCTGATACCTCGTCCTGATACAGAAACACTGGTTGAGGCTGTACTAAAAAAGGAAAAAGCAGAGCGCAAAACGTTTCTTGACATTGGAACTGGCTCTGGAATTATCGCCTGCCTATTGACAGAACTCAAACCATGGAAATGTGTTGCTATTGACATAAGTATTAACGCGTTAAATGTTGCGCAAAAAAACCGCAGGTCTGACATTGCTTTTCTCTGCTGTGACCTCTTCAATGCACTCAGACCATTACACCAGTTCGATTTTATTGTTTCCAACCCGCCGTACATTAAAGATTCTCTTGTACAGGAACTGGACAACAGCGTAAAAGCATTTGAACCGCACCTGGCGTTGCGTGGTGGAGATGATGGCCTCAAATATTACCGGCAGATTGCATATCATGGAGCTCAATACATCAGAAAAGACGGCCATATCTATTGTGAGATAGGGTACGATCAGGAAGAAAAATGCAAAGAAATTTTTAAAACTTATGGATGGCGTAACGTTACTGTTATTTATGATTTAGGTAACAATCCACGGGTTATTACTGCACAGGTCCCGGAACTTGATTATGGCGAATAAAACCTTGAATCCATTGCCGGATTACATTGCTGACTCCCCATTCGCCCGTATTGCATCTGTTGCCTACAGAGCCGCTGTTTCAATAAGAAATTGCTGGTATGATGGAATCTCTTCTGCAAGTAAAAAGGCAGACTATCCGGTGATCAGCATTGGGGGAATCAGAGCCGGGGGAACAGGAAAAACGCCTTCCACCATCCTGGTTGCATCACTGATTCAACAGGCTGGATATACAGCGGCAATACTTTCCCGTGGTTATAGAAGAGTCTCCAATGGGTTAAAAATTATTGAACCCTCCCAAGCGGTCGATTGGAAGGAGATCGGTGATGAACCAGCAATGATCCGTAACACAATCCCTGAGTGCTGGATGGGGATTTCAGCTGATCGCCTCAAAGCTGTAAGGTGTCTGCAAAAGAAGATACCAGCTACTACTGTTTTTCTTCTGGATGATGGTTTTCAGCACCGCAAGTTATATCGTAATCTGGATATTGTCTGTCTTCATGAAAACACCCTTGAAGAAAATATGATTCCCCGGGGATATCTGCGAGAGCCTCTAAGTGCACTGGATCGTGCTGATGTGGCTTTTTTAATCGGAGGAACTGATAAGACTTTGCGACTTAAATCCGTTCTTGAAAAAAAATACCCCAATTTAAAACTTTTTGAGTTATTATACAAACCACAGGGTTATGTTCATGCCGGAACAATGACGTTCTCAGAAAAACCTCCCTGTGAAACTATGGTTGGACTTTGCGGAATTGCCCGACCGGAACGTTTCTTCAATGTATTGAAGCAGGAAGGTCTGGATATCCAGAAAGAATTTATATTTCCTGATCATTATCAATACAGGAAGGATGATATCTCTTCAATCCAGAAATTATATTCTCATGGAATAATCACGACAGAAAAGGATGCAATTCGATTATCAGGTAACAGCATTGCAGCTGATGGGGATTTTTGGTATCTTAAGATGTGTTTGCGTTTCAATTCTGAAGATTCATTAAACCGTTTTAAAAAACTTTTGAAAATGATTACTTAATACATTCTTCCAAGGAGGATCATTGTGCGGTCTGTCTCATTATCTCTACTATTGTGTCTGTTTTCAATAATGGTATTTCAATCGGCAGCAAATGCAGAGGAAGGTAAATGGGTCGAAATCAAAGTTGGATTCGCCAACATCTACAAGCAGCTCGATCCGGAGTCGGAAATTATCAAGCAGGCTAAAAAAGGTGACCGAATTGCACTTGAACATGCAGGAACATCCTGGTATAAGGTAAAAGTCGATTCTTCGATCGGGTGGATAGAAAAAAGATCCGGTAAAGTCGTAAGCAGTAGTAAAGCAAGCCCACTGCCGGCAACACTTCTGATTCTTGTTATCATTGGTGGAACAACGGGTGGAATTGTCTATTTTAGCAAAAACAAGCCAGAGACGGCCGAAGTATAACATATGCTCAGACTCAGTTCACAATTTTTAAAGTTGTGGATCTGCTTATTTTATATATCTGTAACAGTTAGTGCTCAAGGCGATCAGGAAGTCGAGATAATCGACTTCTTCGCTAAGGTATACCTTGCTCCCAACGAGAAATCCAAGTTTGTTGGACTAGCTCAAAAAGGTGAAAGGTATCCTGTTATTGATCGGCATGATACATGGGTAAGGATCCGCTTCAAAAACGCGATTGGTTGGATTTACAGCTCTCAGATTGGCCCTGTAGGGACAGTTGCGGCACGTGCTGCTGAACAGGCAATTCAGGATTCCATAAAAGCGACTGAAGCACAAGCTGTAATTCCTGATTCTGTTGCAAACGAACAACCCCCACCCGCAGTCTCAACGCCTCCGGTAGAAACGACGCCGGCAGCGGCAGAAACACCGCAGAGAAGTTATACCAGAAGTGCAGGCAGATCTGAACCAGCGGAATCTTCAACGAATCAGGAACCCAAACAGGAAGAAAAACCCAGAAACTGGTTTACTAAAAAATCACAGCCGCAGCTTCCGTCATTAAACCAGGACCTTACAGATACTACAAAGCTTTACTTCAGGGTTACATTCGGACCGGCAAGGGTTTTGAGTTATCTGGACCCGGAAGCGCCAATCCTGGGAATGGCCAGAAAAGGCGATTTTCTTCCGCTCATCGGTGAAGGTGACTCCTGGTGTAAAGTTGTATTTCGGGATACTATCGGGTGGATTGAACATCGCCATGGTAAAGTATCTGAGAACACCAATCCTTTTGACCTCAATTCATTACTTCCAATCATTGTAATTATCGGAATAATACTCTTTACAATACTTGTCATTTTAATAATTCTGCGATTAAGGCCAAAAAAGAATCCTGCAATTACACTGAATGTTAAAAAAAATGTCCTCATTATTGCAAAGGCATCGAAAACTATTCAGTATACCCTTACAGATTCAGCCGAATCTCTTGAACGATGTTTTACTGAAATTGGCTTTACTATAACAGCAGCTAAAGATAATCAGTCGATACGAAGTGCTCTGTCACAAAGTCCACCTGATGTTATCCTTGTGGACTGGAGATTTGACAGGAACATTCTGACCTCCCTCGAACGGCTCTTTGCAACAATGCCCGGTTCCGAACATGTTCTGTTTATCATCTATAATGTCCCCGACCCGACATCAATGCGCCCAAGTAGAATTTTACCGAATATGACCTATCTGGGAAGCTCTTTTTCTGATAGAGATATATTTAAAATTGTTACACCGCTTATCGTCAGCGAAACAAACCGTAATATGCAGAAGAGCGTACAATCATCCGCACTTGAAGGCGAGATTGGTGATGGTAATTTGCTTGAAGTTTTGCAGTTTATAGAAATAGGAAGAAGGAGTGGTTGCCTTCTCATCGAAACAGAACGTCCTTTTGGTTTAATTTATTTCACAGATGGACGTATCGTTTATGCCGCGACGGCAAAGGGAATCACAAGTAAAGATGCTATTTTTACGATTCTGAATCTAAAAGCTGGAAAATTCCGTTTTGTAACCAATAAGCGCGCGAAAACAGCGAATCTTAATCTCTCTACCCTCGAAGTCCTGATGGAATGGACAAAGGCTCTTGATGAAGCTCATGGGAATTGACTATGGCCGCAGGCGTATCGGAATTGCAATCACCGATGCCGATGGCTATAGTATCAGGGGCTTAACTACCATTGATCGGAAAAAAAAACCTGATACAATACCAGCTATTCACGATATTATCCTTGCGCAGTCGCCAGACATTCTTATTTTTGGCCTACCCCTTGACATCGATAATGCAGATACTGTAATGTCAAAAGAGATACGTGCCTATGCAGCAAAGCTGTTTTCTGTAAGTGCAGTTCCGGTACATTTTGTCGATGAGAGTTATTCATCAATAGATGCCGGCAGATTACTTATGTTTCGAAAAAAGAAAGTCCGGAAAGATAAATCCGCTATCGACAGGATTGCAGCTTGCCTTATCCTTGAACGATACAGGGAGGAACAGGGGTGCACCCTTTAAAATATTTATCCGCAATAGCTCTGCTGCATCTTTGCTCCTGTGTTCCGCACTCCCCTGAGCATTTCCAGAAAATTTCTGCCCCGCAAATTACTACAATTATGTTCGCCCCCTATGATGACCCCTATGGTAATTTCCTGGAATCTGTTTTTCTGCAATGGGAAAATGCCCCTGAAAAGGACAGTAACATCCTCTACTATACATTACTCAAAAAGCATCCATCAGATTCACTATTTGACGTTTTTTCTCTATCCCGAAGGATTCCTCCGGAAATTAAAAGCTTTAATGATCCAATCGACCTGGAGCAGTTCCCGACAGATGGATTTGATACGCTGTTTTATAAAATCTATGCAGTGGATATTTATGGCAGACCAGGCGACACCTCCTCAGCATGTACTCTTTTAATCGCTCCTCAACCAGGGAATCCTGTATTTACAACCACATCAAGATGTCTGAGATGGGAAAGCTGGATCAGAGGCGGCCAGATCTCTTATGGAGAGTTCTGGACAGATTCAAAGCAATTTCACTGGTCAAGCAGACGCACCGATGCATTTCCCAGAACCGATGAACCGGCCGTTTTTACAACATGCATACCAGACACCTGCACTCTATCCACAGGTGATTATCTTTACTTTGTACTATACCTTGAAGCTACAGACGCACGTTCAATAAAAACAGGTAAAATTCTGATTAACCAGTGACTATTTTTTTTAATCTATACTCAATATCGTAATTATGAGCCATAGTGTCATTAAAAATCCTATCCTGCTGCAGTTACAAAAATGTATCTTTACACTATCACTTCTGTTTGCGTTTCCCGTTTTTGCCCAAAGTATCAAGTGGAACAGTGCTCACTTATCAAACAATACTCTGACGGTCCATTTTTCATTTTCTCCTGCTGGAATCAGTGACACAGATCATTCTATTTCTCTTTCATCTGTGCCTGCAGCAACAATCTCTTCCGATATCTTTTTCGACAATGATAAAAAGCTGCGCGGGTCCTTTACTAAAAAAAACGTGAACGGTTATTTCGGCAGATACTACCTCCAGAACCTCCGGTTCACTGTGCAGGATTTTGTTCCAGGCCAAAAATACACCGGCTCATGTGTATTCACTTTCCACAACATGACCTTACCCGATAATGTACCTGTGGTAATCAGGAATAATTGCATTCTCTTTGATATAAAAGTCTATCAGAAACTGAAAAAGCAGAGTACTGAATCCATAGTACCATTCGCAGCACCGTCAGACTGGTGCATAAATATAGAAATCTCGCAGGATGGCATTTACAAATTAACAGGAGAGCAGCTCCGTATTGCGGGTGTATCTCTCAATACAGTTCCAGTTGATAATTTCAGAATGTTTTTTAAAGACAAAGAAATCCCACTTTACATTTCTGATAACGCGGGGAAATTTTTGTCCGATAACGATTACATTCTCTTTTATGGTAAACGCCTCTATGGCAAGGAACATTTCTATGAACAATTTTCCGTTACCGCTCACTACCGCCTGTTCTGGGGTACCAGACGGGGAGTGCGGATATCAAGAACGTCGGGGGATCGAAAGAAAGATCCAACAGTTTATTCAACAGGGAAAAATCTTAAAGCAAATGTAATCATGGACACCCTGCATCTTGAGGAAGACAATGCGATTCGCTGGCTTGGTAACATATCAGACATTCCAGCTGATGATGTTACAAACTCAGTAGAATCGAGCGATAATATAGACAACTGGTACTGGGGACTTATTGGTGACAAGGATCTTATTACCTTTCCATTTATGATACCTTCGCCATCACAAAACGGAACAGCACGATTTCGTATCAATCTCATGGGTCTTACAGATATAGACTCGGTCTCCCCAGATCATCAGTTTGGATGCTATCTTAACGGTAATCCCATAGGGAATAACTCAAATGTTGCCTGGGATGGTCAACAGAGTTATACCTTCGAAAGTGACACATTCCCGTCAGGTTCCCTACAGCATGGAAAAAACGAGATAAGCTTCATCACCAGAAACACGGGTATTATCAACCGCGCTGCGCTCAACTGGATCGAATGCATCTACCCTTTCTCATATAAAGCGCTCAATGGTAACGCGACATTTAAATACAGCCCGGCATCAGATGGCAAGCTTGTCGAATATGAAGTTGCCGGATTTCCCACCAGGGATCTTGAACTCTGGGATATCAATCGTGGCAGGTTTTTTACCAATTGTATCATTAATGCCGGAAGTGGAAAGGAACGCGGCTTCTTTACCTTAATTTTTCAGGACAGTGTTTGTCACGAAGCTCATTATTTCGCGCAGGAAGTATCACATCGAAAAACTCCGGTATTTTATCCTGATACACTCCATTTTGAAGAATCATTATTTAAAAATGTTGATTATATTGTCATTGCACCCGATTCGTTCAGTCAGGAACTCAAACCGCTCATTGATCTGCATAACAGCCGTAATCTCAAAACAGTATTCGTAAACATCGAAACTGTTTACCATTACTTTTCATATGGAATTCATGACCCTGATGCAATCAGGACATTTATTCAATACTGTTTTCAAAACAATCAGAGCCACCCGCCACAATATGTGCTTCTTGCAGGGGACACAAGCCACGATCTTGACAAAAACAACAGAAACCTCAACATTGTTCCTACTCATTTGTCGAGAATTAGTGGATGGGGTCCTGGAGCTGATGACGGTTATTTTGCTACAATCAATGGAAACGACCAGTTCCCGGATCTCTGCATAGGCCGTTTTCCGGCACGCAACCGCAAAGAACTCGCAATCCTTGTTGAAAAAACCTGCAACTACATATCTTTTCCCCAGCGCGGCTACTGGAAAGATAACATTCTGCTGCTTGGCGGTGGGGAAAATTTGTTCTCACAATTTAACGATATGATTTCAAATGAGGTTATCGGAAATGCAATGAATATAATTCGCATGGATGCCGAACCATCATCACGATATTACAAAGACGCATCCATAGCACCTGAGATTATTGCAAATACTATCAACAGCGGTGTATTTCTTGTCAATTTTAACGGCCATGGCGGCGGAAACATCTGGTCTGATAACAATTTTTTCGGTTATCGTGATCTGAGCCGTCTGCTCAATAGTTCTGGAAATAAAGGTGGACGCCTTCCTGTCGTTTTCAGCTTTACCTGTCTGACCGGTTTCTTTGAAAGCGTTGAATACCGCTCACTGGGTGAAGAATTTTTGAGGAACAATTACAATGGAACTATCGCTTTTTATGGCGCATCAGCTTACACATCGGGTAATGGAAACCGTATCTTTAACCGGCTGGTGCTGGAAAACTTTTTGAGCCGGCAATTTAAGACTCTCGGTGAGCTGATCCGATATTGCGAACTGAGTCTTCTGACACATTACGACGCACAATATCTTAACCTTGTAAAACAATACAACCTTCTTGGGGATCCGGCACTTCCATTACTGTACCCGGACACATCACTGCATTTGACAGTAAATACATCACTTTTGAAAGGCACTGACAGCCTCAAAGTCAATGGTCATTCGAAAGCCATACAAAATGGTGACATTCGTCTTCTGGTTACATCAGGAGGTGAGGAATGGTTTAATCGATTCGTAAAGACAACCAACGGCGCATTCACCGAGATATTTCCAGTGAAACCTCAAGCTCGCAGTGCCAATGGGATTGTGAGGGCGTATATGTGGAACGATTCAGCTGAATGCCTGGCGGTAGAATCATTTTACAGGGACACTGTTAACATTTCGGGAATTTTAATTTCTCCGTCCCTTCCCCATTATGGAGATTCGGTTTCAATCATGTGCTCGGTGGCAGCGGACTCAGTATCTCAGATAATGTGTCTTTATTCACAGTTCACCCCATCCGAAAAGCCTGTTTTTTCGATGATCCCCATGAGATCAGTTGATTCCACTTCATGGCAGACACTAAACAGAATACCTGTGCTGTTCAGAGAGTCCTATACGGATGATCAGTTTGGAGTTTCATTTCGTGTGATAACAGCTACTCAAACCCGTGAAAGCCCTCTTTTCACCTTTAAACTGGCAGGATGTCCAGATCTTGCATTTACAGCAAAAAAGCTTTCACTCTACTGGAAGGATGATTCACTGAGGACATCTGTCCAGATCATTAATAAAGGGATTAGCCCGGATTCCATGTTTTCTGTAATGTTACTCGCAGGAGAGAATAAGTATAATTATGACACAATCAACAGGTTTGAATTCGCCGGGAACCTTAAACCAGCCCACACCACACTGGTAACATTCCCGATACCCGATACCTTTGACACGCTCTGTTATGCCTGTATACTATTAAGCAAAACCCGGGAATATACTACAAACAATAACAGAATCGAAGGAAAAGCTATCATTTGTAAAAAAACAGTCAGAGCGGTAACCGATACTCTTTTTTCAGATGGCCGGGGAATTGCAGTTCATCCATTGAATCCTCTGATCAACCCTGTCACACTATTTCTTCTGAGAGATTCCCTGCAGCAAAAACATCCGCTAAAAAGCAGTTCGTACTGGTTGAACCTGCAGGGCGATTCCATCAGCTCTGTATCAATTGGCACCAGACCATCACTCTCTCCCGGAGATACCATCCAGTGGCTCTTTTATCCCTCATTGACCTCTCAGTCAATAAGTCAAAGCGGTGCGCATTCAGTTTTTTATTTTGACAGTACTATCGCCCGATGGCATTCTACAGGTCAAAAAGTTTCACCGGCACAACCGGTCATCACGTATAATACAACCGGAACAGGTGTTTTTTCTGCTGGTTATTCAAGTGATCTGAGCGCACCTGACATACATGTCAGCGTATATGGAAGAAGTCTTGATTTTGTAGATTACGCAGCTAAAGACAAACCGTTTTCAATTAGTATAAGCGACCCGTCAGAACTCGATCCATCAACGATTATGCTCTTTCACAATAACCGAAAGCTATCCGAAGAAAAGTATTCCCAGATACCTTTCAGTGGTGATCTGGAACACATATCAATAACCGCTGATCCACCCAAAGAATCCTCACGGGATTCTTTGATAATAAGAGCAATGGATCTCGCCGGGAACCAGGCAGATCGGACATTCCCGTATCTTCCGGGAAAAAATCTTTCCATTCAATTCTTTTCATGTCATCCCAACCCCTTTACAGCAGCAAAACGTCAGGATGGAACTATTACTACTATACGTTTTTCTTACATGCTGACAGATGCAGCAAATGACATACAACTAACCATATATACGATTAGCGGCCACACAGTAAAGACATGGAAATTTAATAACCTTATCGGATACCAAGAGATCCCCTGGGATGGTCGTGATCGTGATGGGTATCGTATTGCAAATGGAACCTACTATGCAAAACTGACAATCAGAAACAGAACAAAGAAGCTTAAAAAAATTATAAAAATCGCCAAACTGGAAGGATATTGACATTGTCACTTTATATAGTCTCTACACCGATTGGAAATCTCGCGGACCTTACCTACCGTGCAGTAAAAACACTTCAGGATGTGAATTGTATCTGCGCAGAAGATACCAGAGTGTCCAAAAAATTGCTTTCTTATTACAACATAACGACACCGGTTATCTCATACCATGACCATAATGAAACCTATGTAACACCCAGATTAATCGAGCGTCTTAAAAAAGGTGAGAACATTGCACTTGTTACCGATGCCGGGACTCCAGGCATCGCAGATCCGGCATTCTATATAGTGCGCGCGGCGATTGCCGAGGGTATAAAGGTCGTTCCGGTTCCGGGAGCATCAGCAGTTCTGGCATCACTTGTCTGCAGCGGATTACCTTGTGAGAAGTATATTTTTGAAAATTTTCTTCCTCATAAAAGTGCACAGAGAATAAGAATTTTTGAATCTCTGAAAAACGAAACACGGACGGTTGTCTTTTATGAAACACCTCATCGTATTTTAAAAGTACTTAATGAATTAAAGATGACTCTTGGACCGGTCAACATTGTCATCGCGAGAGAATTGACGAAAGTACACGAAGAGTTTCTGAGAGGATCCCCTGATGAATTGCTCGCACACTTTGAGAAAAAACCCCCTAAAGGTGAGATGGTTGTTCTGATCAATACAAGAGATAATTTTACTCTCCAACAGGCAACATCACCATTATCACCTGATAATGAAACAGATGATAATGGTGAAGATAGATGAAGGCTTTTTTTACCTCCAAAGTTAGTGTTATACATAGCGACATAGTATATCGCGAATAGATCTGATTTTCCCCCATCCGCCTTCGGCACCTTCCCCCGTTAACGGGGGAAGGAT
>JAFGIN010000076.1 GCA_016929595.1 Chitinispirillaceae bacterium | reverse complement strand
GGGGGAAGGATGGGATAGGGGCCGCGGAATATGCGATGTTTGCAATTAGCACAAATGTTTAACATTTCAGCCGTTTGTAGTATAGTTTGATAATTTTTAAATGATAGCGGATCAATGCCTTATTAACGCCATCCGCAACTGAGATTTCCTGTAAGCACAATACGTTTCATCTTGACCTGTCTCTCCAGCTGTGTCATACTTACATTTATGATCTCATTTTGATAATTAACAAAAATAAAATTCGGTTAAAAGGGGTATGGAGTGAAAATCCTTGTTGTGGATGATTCTAAAACAATGCGCTATGTTCTGATTACTGCACTTAAGGAAATTGGCTACTCCTCTATTATAACAGCTGAGTGTGTTGATGTGGCAAAAACACTATTAGCAGCAGATCCTATTCCGGGCTTGATTATTTCTGACTGGAATATGCCGGGAGCTTCTGGTCTTGACTTCCTAAAGTATGTCAGGAGTAATACCCGTACAAAAGAAACGCCATTCATTATGTTGACCACAGAAACAGACCGGAACAAAATTGTTGAAGCGACTCGTGCCGGACTTCAATCGTATCTGCTCAAACCTGTCAAGAAAAATGTGCTTGCAGAGAAAATGCGGGAACTTTCAGCAGCATATGGTTTTCCACCACCTAATGGTGAACACCAACCTGAAAGGGTGAAGGTTATTCATCCTGTTTCGGAAGAAGATCAGGAAAGTCATCCCCTGAAAGGTGTTGTGAAAAATGAGCACATTGCTCTGGTCCTTGATGCATATAACAAGGTATGGAATGGTGAACTCAGCAGAATTGGGTTTGAAGAAGAGATTGCTAGGGAATTGTTCAAAAGTTCACGTGAGAACAAAATTGAGGAAATAGAACTGTTCATGACGACGGTTCTGGATGCAGCTTGTGATGCAATAAAATATAATTTACTAAAAATAGTAGGCTGATTACACTTATTTTGGAGCATGTTGTGAAGCAGGATGATAATGAGGCTCTAAAGCTTTTCATCGAGGAATCACGAGAACATCTCAGTGGTATTGAAGAGGATTTTCTGACAATAGAAAAGGAAGGAGAGCATGCTTCAGATCAGATTATCGATAAAGTCTTTCGGGCAATACACACATTGAAGGGTAGTTCATCGTATTTTGCATTGGAAAAGATAAAGGCGTTATCACACGCTATGGAAAGTGTGCTTGGAAAGGTTAGAAACAGGGATTTGAAACCAGTTCCGGAGCTGATAACGGTGCTTCTTGACGGAGCAGATGCACTCCGGTCGATGGTGAACGATATTGAAAACTCTGAAGAGACTGATATAACCACTCTTGTCAATAGTCTTGATCAATTTTGCGGTTCAAATGATCTCTCTCATACAATAGTTAAGGACGAAGATGAAAAAAGACAGACGTCAGCCGAAACTGCTGAACATTTTCAATTTCGTGCACCTTTTACAGGTGTTCTTGTTGATATTGACCTTGCATGTATTTATGATGTACAGCAGAGAGACCGGGCACGGTTTGTTTATCTACTGGAAATAGATGTTGAACATGATTCTGTCGCAAAAGGACGATCTGAGGAGGAATTACTTTCTGAGATACAGGGGATTGTTCCGGTCATCAGTACAAAAGCGATATCAGTAGAAAATGGTTCAGGCCGGTATAATCTTGTACTTTGTGCTGCTACTATTGATAAATGCGTTGTTATGGAATGCTTCACACTTCCTGCAGAACGGGTCTCTGTGGTACTTTCCGGAATGGTTCAGAATGTTAACGGACAGGTTTCGTTAACTGGTGTTACACAGAATTGCAGTATAAAACCCGGAAATGTGCTACAGCAGAGTGATTCTTCTTCAACAATAACAACGCATCAATGTAACGGGAGTACACCGGTTACATGTGCACAGGAACATGAAAAAAAAGCAGGCAAATCTTTACAGGAAAGCAGTCTCAGGGTAAGTATTTATACACTTGATAAGTTGATGACACTTGCAGGTGAGATGGTTCTCACGCGTAATGAGCTTCTTCAGAATACCACCGCGCGGAATATGCAGAAAATTCTTGCTGCCAGCCAGCGGGTCGATAGTATCACCTCCGAACTCCAGGAAGCGATAATGTCAACCAGAATGCAATCGATAGGAGTGGTGCTGAATAAATTCAGACGGCTTGTAAGGGACCTGTCCGGACAACTGGAAAAGAAAATAAATCTTGAGATAGAAGGAGAAGATGTTGAACTAGATAAATCAATAATTGAGGCTGTTGCTGATCCGCTCACGCATATTATACGAAATGCCGTTGATCATGGAATCGAATTGCCTTCTACCAGGTTATCTTCCGGTAAACCATCAGCGGGTAATCTCAAAATCAAAGCAAGTCATGAAGCCGGGCATGTCGTGATCCAGATTATTGATGATGGAAAAGGGATGGATCCGGGTGTTATCAGAAAAAAAGCAATAACAATGGGAATTGCAGATGAAGGATCGTTGTCCGCAATGAATGATCGAGAGGTGATCCAGCTTATTTTCAGACCGGGATTCTCTACAGCTGATAAGGTTACCGAAGTATCAGGACGTGGTGTCGGTATGGATGTTGTGCAGAGCAATCTGAAAAAAGTAGGTGGGGCAATTGATATAGATTCTGTTGTTGGCAAGGGTACTATACTTAGAATAAAACTTCCTCTTACGCTGGCGATAATACCAAGCCTTCTGGTAATTGTCGAAGGGGAACGGTATGCAATCCCACAGGCAAATCTTGTTGAGCTTGTAAGGATCTGTGCTGCAGATGTAAAAAGAAAAATTGAAATGGTTGGTGGGGCAGCAGTCATGCGTTTACGTGGTGAACTTCTCCCTCTTATCCGGGTCAGTGATGTGCTTGGATTGAATAAAACCTATTCCGATCGAAGTAACATTGAGAACTGTGAGGACCGTCGGCAAAGTATTGCAGATCGAAGAAGTGCGCCTGATGAATTGGATGGTATTGATAAAGAAACGGATCGTCGGCAAAAATTTGATCGTCGGAAGAGCCCTTTGAGCGCTGTGAATGTTGTCGTTGTAGCCGCAGGAGATTTCAAATACGGTCTTATCGTTGATAGTTTGCTGGATTCATCGGAGATTGTCGTAAAACCTCTAGGATATCATCTCTGCGATTGCAAAGAATATGCCGGGGCAACAATACTTGGCGATGGGCAGGTGGCGCTTATTCTTGATGTAGTAGGAATCAGAAGACTTCTTGAAATGAGGGAAAACCTTGATGAGGTGTCCCGCCGTTCTTCAATTCAATCTGATACTGCTGCCAACCAGTGTGATCGACAGACATTTTTGATGGTAGAGAACGGAGAAGATGAGTTTTTCGCGATTCCAGTTGGACTCATTGCGCGCATTGAGAAAATCAGGGAAGGAATGATTAAAACAACCGGCGGAAAGCAGGCGGTGCAATATCGCGGCGGAACACTGCGCCTGTTTTCAATCGAAGATGTATCGAATGTTAAAACGAGAAAAAAAGAAAGTAATTCGTATGCTGTTTTATTTCAGGTCGGAGGCCGTGAAGCTGGAATCATTACATCAGAAATCCTTGATACTATAGATATACCCGCTTCTAATATAGATGATGTTACTCATGTACAACCTGGCATAATCGGATCAGCTGTTGTGCGGGGGTCTATCATACTTATTCTTGACATTTTCGGCATTGTTAAAACCTGCGCACCAGAACTCTGTGGTACCGTTCTGGATCCGGAAACAGAAGAAAAGGGTGGACGAATTCTTATTGTGGAAGATTCTGTTTTCTTTCTTCAGCAGATACGTTCTTTTGTTGAAGATGCAGGATTCGAAACTGTCTGTGCTGAAGATGGAGCCAGGGGGTTGGAAATTCTGGTAAATAATGAAAGTAAAATTGATGTTGTACTGACAGATATAGAAATGCCGGTAATGAACGGTCTGGAATTGACCAGAGCAATAAGATCCAATCAGGCACTGAAAGATATTCCTGTAATCGCTGTCACATCGGTATCCGGAGAAAAAGCGGAGCGGTTGGGGCGTGAGGCTGGGGTTGATGAGTATCTTATAAAACTTGAACGGGATGCCGTTTTGGCTGCATGCAGACGATATTTAGATAAAACAGCAGAAAAAAGGAAGATAAAGGAGCTGGTATGATCACAATTAACAGATGTTTTATTCGTTACCTCACTGTAACACTGCTGGGAGTGGTTCCACTGTCGGCAGGAACTGGTGTTCTGTTTAGTTATTTTTTCCAGTCACCTTTACTTCAATCGATACTTTTCATGTCGTTTGCCGGTGTTTGTATAGCTTTGGTATCGGTTATACGGAACTACCTTAAATTTATGAAACCTGTTGGTGATATGGGACTGCAGGTGAAAAAAATGGTTCAGGGGAATCTTTACGGAAGAGTTGACGTTAAGGGGGGAGAGGAGATTACGCAACTGTGCGGGTATGTCAACCAATTTGCAGCGACAGTGCAGGATTTATTGCAAAAAGGTAAAATACACGCTTCTGGTATAAAAGAACAGACAAATGAATTGTACACCTCTTCAGGGCTATTGATGCAAAGCCTGAAAAATGTGTCCGAGAAGGCACTGCATGCGAGCGGAAGTGCCGGTCAGGTGGGAGAGTTGCTGGGTGATACAGAAGAGGCGATACAGAAAGTTACGATCGATATGTCGCATGTTGAACGAAGTACAAATATCATTGTCACTGCAATGAAAACAGCTCATGATGGTGCCAGCAGATCACGGCAGAATCTCGACATGGTTGTTACTGCATCGGAGGAGATGAGTGCAACAGTTGGAGAGATTGCAAAAAATGCGGAGCTTGGAAGACAAAGAGCTGCAAATGCTGTAAAAAGTGCCGGTTCAGCGCAACAAAGTGTGGATCAGCTGGGTGCAGCTGCTGCGGAAATCAATAAAATCATTGATGTCATTGTGGAGATAGCTGAACAGACAAAATTATTAGCTTTAAATGCAACAATTGAGGCTGCTCGTGCCGGAGAAGCCGGAAAGGGATTTGCAGTTGTCGCGAGTGAAGTTAAGGATCTTGCAAAACAGACCAATGATGCAACAGCTGATATTCGCAAAAAAATAGAAATAATGCAAATGTCAACTGTTAATACAATTCAGGAAATAACACAAATAAACGGTGTTATTAATAGTGTCGATGAGATTGTCTCAACGATAGCATCCGCAGTTGAGCAGCAGTCTGCTACAACGATTGATATCTCAAAAAATATTGCTTCCGTCGCGCAGGTGGTTACAGGTATGAATGAACAGACTTCAAATGTACAGGCAGAAATAACAAGACTGGCGGAATCCATAAAAAGTATCGGTGTGTCACTCCAGAAAGCTGGGAATGGAATGGCTAAAGCAGTTGCTGGTACTGCAGGTACTCTTGATGCTGTTGCTGAAGTCCGGAATGCATCAGAAAGAATCGGTACCATAAAAGAGGAAATGGATAAACGTTTTGAATCTCTCAAACATATTGGTCTGGAAAAGAACAGTTCGGTCACAATGCAACTTTTCAGATAGGGGAATGTGCACATGAGTCGCAGATTGGCTGAAGTGGAAAGTGAAGAAATTGATCTTGTTGTGTTTTCCATTGACGGAGTAGTGTGTGCGCTTAGAATTGATGAAGTGCAGGAGATAAAGAGAATTACATCAGTTACAAGAGTTCATCATGGACCGGAGTATGTGGCTGGTGTTGTTAATTTACGGGGACAGATTGTTACACTTATTGATTTAAGAAAGAAATTGAAGTACTCCTCAGGTACGATCAACGATAGTTCCAGGATGGTTGTTGTCAGAAGGGGTGATGAGCAGATTGGTTTTCTTGTTGATAGTATAGAAGATGCTGTAGTTGCCCGTTCTGAAAAAATTTTAAAACCACCATCAAACGTGCAGGGTGCAGAAGGACGTTTTTTTCGCGGAGTGTATACCACTTCAGACTCACTGATTGCAATTCTTGATAAGGATGCGATTCTGGAGAAGGAGAGAAAAGATGATGGGGTTCCGGTCTCCGGAACTCTTTTTGAATGATTCACGCACATACGTCGGTTTTAAAAAGCGGGTTCAATGTCTCAAATCAGAATATTTGTAGTTGATGATTCTGTGGTTTACAGAACAATACTCCTTAAAATCATTAATAGCATTACCGGAGTCAGAACTGTAGGTGTTGCAGATAATGGTAAAGAGGCCCTTGAGCTTATACCTAAAGTCAAACCTGATCTGATAACACTTGACCTTAACATGCCTGTGATGGATGGCCTTGAGAGTTTACGTCAACTTAGTCAGGTATATCCGCAACACAAGGTGATTATGATCAGTGGATACACACGAGAGGGCGCAACAGCTACACTGGAAGCGCTCAGAGCCGGAGCACTGGATTTCATTACCAAGCCTGATACGGGGGATGAAGTTCTTAATGGGATCCTTATGAAAGAGAAACTTACAAACATAATTACGAAATGTTCTGATTTACTGCTCAATGCTGAAACTGAAATCCAATCGGTAATGAAAAACAGGACAGACACAAAAAGTATCCCTGGCGCTCTTGATGTGAAGCTGTCACTTTCAGTTCAGCCCCACGTTATAGCTATCGGTATATCTACGGGAGGACCGAAGGCTCTTGAGGAGTTGTTGTTACAGTTACCAGCCAATTTTCCATTACCGGTTTTGATTGTACAGCATATGCCAAGACTATTTACAAAATCTCTTGCGGAAGCACTGGAGAGAAAAGCGCATGTAAAGGTCGTAGAAGCGCAGGATGAGGATATACTGAGAGCTGCAACCGTGTATATAGCCCCGGGAGGATATCAAATGAGAATACGGCACGCAAGCAGTGGCGTTGTCAAGATCCAGATCACTGATGCGCCTGCGGAAAACCATTGTAAGCCATCAGCGGATTATCTTTTCAGATCTGTTGCAAAGGTATATGGTGGTAATGCTGTGGGTGTTATTATGACAGGAATGGGTTCTGATGGTGTATTGGGGTTGAAATTAATGAAACGCAGAGGAGCAATGATTATTGCACAGAATCGTCAAACGTGTACTGTGTGGGGTATGCCGAGAATGGCAGTTGAAGCCGGGATAGTCGATAACGTGCTTCCATTACATGAAATTGCCACAGAGTTGATTCGCCTTGCGGGTTTGCCCACCCATTCTTTATACATTGCGACATAGTATATCGCGAATAGATCTAATTTTCCCCCATCCGCCTTCGGCACCTTCCCCCGTTAACGGGGGAAGGATGGGATAGGGGTTGTAAAAATGTAAGGGTAAAAATAATCGCAACTATTGATGTCGTCATGTATATAACAAAAATATGCTGATTATTGCAGTGATACCTTAGAAGTGCACAGATTAACTATTGTTAGTTACTACGCTCAGATGTCAAGTCGTTTAATTCTGACGCCTGGCAATTAAGTTGTTCAACCGATTGCGCTATTTCTGCTATTTGTTTATTAACCTCTGAAATGTTTCCGGCGATCTCTTCAGTACCATTGGCAGTATCAGAGACATTTCGGGCAATATCATCGATACCTCGTGCATTGCGGGAGACATTGTCTGCGATATCTCGGGTGGTAATTGACTGTTCTTCAACCGCAGCCGCGATTGTGTTGACAAATTGGTTGATATTGTTGATTACTGATCCGATATTTTTAATACCTTCGATAGTAGCTCCGGTGGACTGAGCTATATTGGTGATTTTTACTTTGATATCAATTGTCGCTAAATTTGTCTGACGGGCTAGTTCCTTGACTTCACTTGCCACAACAGCAAATCCTTTTCCGGCTTCACCTGCACGGGCGGCTTCGATAGTGGCATTAAGTGCAAGTAACTTGGTTTGTTCAGCTATTTCGATGATCGTGTCGATAACACTTGAAATTGAAGCTGAAGCCTCTCCCAGCAAATCAACTTTTTTCTCGATATTCTCCACACTTTCGACTGCTGTTGACGTAATGAGACGGGTTTTTTCAGAATGTCTCGCAATTTCTGTGATCGTTTCTGTTAGCCCATCGATTGCTTTATTTATAGAGCTCATAATACCCTGAGCATCAGTAACCGATAATGAAACTGAATTGACACTAGTACTGATTTGCTGAGCTGCAACTGAAACATTTGAAGAGTTATCAGCGATTTTTGTTGAACGATTGGCTATAGCTTCAACCATTCCCGTCAGTTTCTTCACCGCATCGGCTACCTTCATATTGTGTTGATTAAGAGCTGCATACTGATAATGGAGACAATTTTCAGGACGGTTCAGTTTGTTAAACAGTGCGACAGCCATACCAAAGCACGAACCGTAGCCACAGGCACCACAGTTGAAAATATCCCTGTCGCTATATTTGTTAAGAGTTCGATATACATCAGATAGATCTGTATCCCTGGGAATACGGATGGAATTGAGTGCTGAGAGATCCCTGTAATTACGAGCGTAAAGCGATGGCTTCCAGTATTTTTCAATTACCGCAGTGAGGGCCTTTTTTCCTTTAGATAATACGGGAATGCCTTTTTTTCTATAGATCTCCTGCATTTTCTGATTGCGTTGCTCAACAAGATACTCGATCTCATCGGGACTCTTGTCGTATGAATCGGTTCCGGTTCCACCATTGCACCCCATCTCACAGTTAAGACAATCAATAAGAAGTGGATTGTAACCAGAACGTAACGAATCAGGCAGTTTTTTCAAGTAGTTATAAATATGGGGTGATCCTTCGATTTTTCGGGAAAAACTTGAAGCATTCGGTACCTCACGTTCTGCTGTGCGAAGCAGTCCTCCTGGAGTGGAGAAAAGAACAGCTCTTTCGGCCGGAGGATTATCGTAATCGGTTTCATCAAATGTGGATAATGAGATATGGTGCTCCTGAAGGTAACGGGTAATACTAAGCATTGTTACATTATAGTCGCCTAACCCCGTTTCCTCGAATTCCCGTTTTTTTGCAATACAGGGAGAGATAACTGCGACCTTGTGATTACGAAATACCGAATAATATTCTTTGATCATTTTAATTGTGTGGAGCATCGGACTGTCCGCCGGAGCAAGATAGGAAAGAAGTTCGGGCTGATAGATCTGAATATAGGAAACAATGGCCGGGCAGGGTTGTGCGATCACCATTTTTGGTTTGTTAGTGGCGATATGATCGAGATAGGATTTTACGGTGAGTTCTGCGCCGAAACTGACATCAAAATTTGCTTCAATTCCCGACTGTTTCAACCAACTATTGAGCTTTAGATAGTTATTGGGGTAATTGGCTGCAACCGCAGGGGCGACAATTGCAACCATCGGTACGGAACCAAGATCGCGAAAAAAAGCTTCGCTGTCATCTTTAAATAAACGGGCACCATGTGAACATGCTTTGATGCAGTTTCCGCATCCAATACAAAGATCACTGTTAACCGAGACATAATCCTTTGAACCATCATTGCAGTATTTGACCGGGCACACTGCGATGCAGGCATGGCAGCTGACACATTTATTTTTATCAACAGTTATAACTTCCGCTAAATGCTCACGCATAGCCTCTCCCAATCTATCGAGGATCGATTTTACATATTAAGAATTTTATAATAAAACCGGGTTGGGTGTCTATATAAATGTTGAGGTTTAAGCTGTCTGCTGTAGAAAAAGAATCGAACAGCTCACCTGATATTCATATATATGAGATAGGAGTTCGGTCCACTTTGGGAATTTCTGACCAAAATTGCTTCTACGGAGAGCGAATCACTACTTGAGTTGTGTTTATTGCAAGTGGAGTTATCAGGACACTATTGCAAGCTAACAAAAAAGTAAAAAAGCTCCTATAATCTTCAAAAAAAGATTCAATAAAATATATAATATATTGAAAATAAACATTATATGAAATAATTTAGTTTAGTAAAAAAAATGAGAAAAAGCAGTTTTTATCGATTATATTATTAGAAGACAGTATGAAATCAATCTTCGAATATTCCGATTATCGCCTGTTTATTCAGGAATTTCTGCGTGATGCCCGATTACGTGGGGCTGAGTTAACCTATGATGAACTCGGGCGTAAATTGGGGTTTATTTCCAAAGGTTTTATTACTCAGATTCTGCAGGGAAAAAGTAAAATTCCGGAAGATAAAATCCTCAAATTTGCAGCTGCACTCGGGCTCAAAAAAAAAGAAGAGGAGTATTTTGAAGCTCTGGTACGGTTTGATCAGGCGAGAACTCATCGTTTGAAAAATGAACAGTTTCAAAAACTGATCTCACGGTTCAAAACCCGTATAAGGTGTGTCGGACCCGATCAGTACGAATTTTATAATGAATGGTACTACTCAGCTATTCGTTCTCTTTTGTCGTACTATCCGTTTAAAGGTGATTATGAACAACTCGCTCAACAATTGGTTCCTCAAATCACTCCCCGGCAGGCAAGGAATGCCGTCGAACTTCTTGAACGGTTGTCAATGATTAAAAAAGATTCAGACGGGTATTACCAATTGACTGATAGAATATTGTCAAGTGGCGATTCTGTGGAACGTGTTGCTATAGTTAACTTTCAGAAAATAACCATGGATCTTGCCAGGGAGTCTCTTGAAAAATTTCCTAAAAATCAGCGTGACTCTTCCACTCTTACACTTGGTCTTTCGGAAGAGGGGTACAGGACTATTGTTGAAAAAATCGCATTATTGCGGAAGGAGCTTCTTGACGTGGCACGGCTTGACAGGAAAATCGATAGAGTCATTCAGATTAATTTGCATGCATTCCCCCTCTCGAAGATCGGCAGGAAAAAGTCATGAAAGCGGTCGTTTATTTAACATTAATTTATGCGATTACGACTTTTCTTCAATGCACACCGGTGAATGTCTCAGGGGCAGGTGGTGAAGGAAATGGCTCGGAGACTGTTGCCCGAGGCGTAATTATTGACAGTACTGGGGAGCCTGCAGCAGGTATTTCAATTAAATTGTTACCGTCTGGTTTTAATCCGGTATCACACGATACGTTGCCTTTTGAGTGGCAAACAATCACCGATATCAATGGAGAGTATTGCTTGACAGGAATACCGGAAGGAACCTACTCAATAGAAGCTGGATCAAACGCTTCGGGAGTCAAAGCGCTGATACGATCAATCACTGTACTCAGCACTGACACCGTAAAGACTATAAATGCCTGCTGGCTTAGAAAAACAGGTGCCTTTATTGTCAATCTTCTAAACCAGTTTCCCCGTGAGGGTGATTATGTGTATCTGCCGGGTACAAGTGTTTTCACAGAATTGTCCGGTGAAGATTGCAGGGTGAATCGTGTGGTTCTGAGCAGTGTTCCAACCGGAGTTTTCAGTGAATTGATGTATGTGAACAAATCGGATTCGGGGAAAACCAATTTACTCACGGATTCGGTGATAATGACACCAGGTGATACTATCGTTTCTGCGTATGCATCCTGGAAGTATCGGATGAAGTTACTGTTGAACACTTCGACTTCAGGCGCTGATATACCCGGGAATGTTTACAGGTTTCCGGTTATTGTGCGGCTCAACGCTGCTACATTCGATTTCTCGCATGCGCGAAATGACGGTAAAGATATTCGTTTCGCTAAAAAGGACGGTACCCTTTTATACCATGAAACAGAACGATGGGATGGTTCATCCGGTAAGGCGGAATTGTGGGTACTGGTTGATACGATATTCGGAAATGATAGTTTGCAGGGGATAATGATGTATTGGGGAAATACCGAAATGGCAGCAGAATCAGAAACCGCCAGGGTTTTTGACACAGCACAAGGTTTTGAAGGTGTGTGGCATCTATGTGATGATTCTGGTGATTTATTTCGGGATGCGACCTCCAATCATATTGATGGTTTTTCTTCAGATACTGCTCAACCATCGCCAGCTGAGGGAGTGATTGGGAAATGCCGGAATTTTAATGGGATTTCGAATTTCATTACAATGCCCAATTCTGCAACCACCCGACTATCGTTTCCTGAACAGGGTGACTTTTCGATATCCGCATGGGTTTATCAGGATACGTATGATAATAAACCCAGTCCGGTTGTGGGAAAAGGTATTACCCAGTATTGTCTGCAATCGATAAGTTCATCAGCAAATTCAACAACATGGGAATTCGTGGAATTTGGTAAAGTCAGTACATGGCAAGTGTCGGCATCTGTGGCAGCATTAAGAGAATGGACCTTGCTTACAGCTGTAAGACAGGGTAACCGTCAGCTACTCTATTTAAATGGTGTCCTGGTTGACAGTACGGTAACAGAATGGAAACAGGTGTTTCCTCGTGATACATCAGGTACCTTGTCAATTGGAAAATTCATCAATGTTCTTACATCTTCTTCCGATCCGGCCTTCACTTTTTTCAAAGGGTCAATTGATGAGGTACGGGTTGTAAGTGTAGCCTGTAATTCTGACTGGGTACGGTTGTGTTATATGAATCAGCGATCGGATGACCGCTTGGTAATACTCAAATGAAAAGTTGATAGATACAGGCATTTCGTTTACACCAGTTCAGTTGATGTGTGGCTCAAAGACAAATCATTTTTATTATAAGGAGGCGTGAATGAATCGTATTTTCCAAATCGTATTTCTTACTCTTATTTGTATTGTAACATCCGGACAATCTATGAACTTGTCAGGGAAAGTGCTTAATGCCAATAGTAAACCAGTCAGGAATGCAATCGTTACGCTGGTAGGGCAGAATATCAAGGATACTACTGACGTCAGCGGAGCTTATTCGTTTGTGACGACGGCAGTATACAGAGCCGTTCCTTTACGGTTCGATGGCGAAGGTATCTCGTTTTTAAACGGTTTCGTATCGATAAAAATGGCTCAATCCAGTCCGGTGCATGTTGAAATTTACACAATTAATGGAAAGTTTTTGCACCGTCTGGACGGCCATTGCGCTTCGAAGGCAGAGGTAAAATGTGATCTCAGATCTTTTGCTGCTGCTTCATCAGCGCTTATTATACGGGTAACTGCTGGTCAAAGAGAGGTGACCTATCGATACATTACTAACAATAACTCTGAGGTGGTTTCTGCTCCTGTTGTGAGATCATCATCGTCAATTAAAGTGCCGGGATTTTTTGCGGTTTCATCTGCGGTTGATTCTCTAAAAGTTACTGCTTCAGGGTATTACACAACGTCCAAACCGATTTCATCGTTTGAGGGGAAATACGATATTACAATAGATACAATGAACCTTCCGAAGTTCAGTTTCTTTGCGACGAGCCTTGCCGGAATACAGCGATTGTCAAAGAAAACTGAAGGCTTTGGCGGCGATCTGCGTTTTGGTAAAACCGGACCTGGCGCCGGATTGATGGGTGCAGACAGTATTTGCCAATGTCTTGCTGAGGAAAGCATGCCTGGCTCAAAAGTCAAAGTATGGCGTGCATTTTTGAGTGTAACAAAAGATGCCTCTGGAAAAAAGGTAAATGCGATTGACCGTATAGGTAAAGGTCCATGGTATGATCGACTGGAAAGAGTGGTAGCGATGAATATCGCTGATTTACAGCACCCTCGCCCAAAAGCTGACGATGACATTATTGATGACCTCCCCAATGAAGATGGTGTTCCGAATCACCGCCCTGATCCGAACAAACCTTTTATAGACAACCATCAGTTCATCACCGGGTCGGACACTTTGGGAAGACTCTATTCTGAAAATGCAACATGCCAGGACTGGACCTCAAGTACTGATACTGATAGTAAACCAAGGTGCGGCCTTTCATATCCACGCAGAGGATTTGCAATGGGCGTCGGAAGTGATCCCTGGGCGGAATGGGATGGAAACATGACGAGCTGGATCTCTGTATGGAATCTTTGGGGGTGTAAACCTGGTATCGATCTCAGTGAGGCGAGCATGCGCGGTGTGAAAGGTAACTACACAATAGGTAATGGTGGTGGTTACGGCGGATTCTACTGTTTTGCTCTTAATCCGTAGCAGAATGTTGTAAAGTAAAACTGTTGTGCACCGGATGCTCTCTGTTGATGGTGTCCGGTGCTGTAATTAATCCATGCATTCACCCGGATTAAAAATAAAAGAGATGTATGTCAGAATATTTAGTTTCACACATTTTTTTTTAAAGTGGTTGTTCAAAATACCTCAAAAAAGTTAGTTATCTCATGATAGAAAAAGGGCATAGTAATAAAAATATTAATTTGTTACTCTTTAACCAGCCATTGCCTGCAAAACCACGGTGGATTTTCCGTCTGTCGGTACCTTTTCGATTTGTGATATCGCATTGAAATCTCCCCTGAGCGCTTTCAGCGCATTTCGTTCACGAGAAATTTCCTCTTTGGTCCGAAACCCCAGACGGCGGAAAAGCTCTAGTGGTGGACACCATCCTTTCAGCGCATGCTGCAGAAGAAAACCGATCACAAATAGTGGCAGCATCAGCCAACTTCTTTTACCGAATATGCCCAATATCAGTCCAAAAAGCGACAACACTGATGCATTTGTTTCCAAAAGACGTTCAATGTCCCACTCCTTATTAAGTTCTTCCAGTCGTGGTTCAATCTTGTCTGAATGATCCGAATAGTATGAAACTGCCATTTCAATCTGCCTGATAATCTTTTCATTTACATTGCTGGGTGTATGCTGAAATACACGGTCACTTTTGATTGCGTCTTCTGCCATATTTTCCTCTTTGTTATGAATCTGCTACCATCATTATGACTTTTCTTTATAAATCCGGAACACTGCTATATTTACAGGAACCGAATGTATATTTCAACTGCAATTGATATGCCTTTTTTTCAGTTATTCAGAGATGAAATTGATGGTGAAAGTAAAATCACGAATTGTTCCTGTCTGTATACCATCTGACAAAATCTTACACTATGGTATTGAACTCTGTTTTTGATGAACCTATCCATTAGAAGCTGATCCTATCTCCTATATTCTATGATGTACTTACCAAAATTGATTTTGTTGTGGGTGGTTTCACTCAGTACTCTTACTGGCTTGGCTCAGGTGGTCCATTCTCCGTGATCGTGGCATGGACTGGGTAATCGAGTAGAATGAAGATACGAGCAGCCCCAACTACAAAGGTTTCGATACGTTCACGATTAGCCAGCCAGCCTATTCGATTAATGGTAGGTCACTGAGAGAACATTCCAATGTAAAACCAGAGGGGGAAATGATACCAGCTGGGATATACGGTGCCATATTGTATCTTCTGGGATACTAAAAAAAAATAAGGAATATCGTTGATGAGTACAAATCAAAAACATCAAAAAAGCATAAAAAGTAGTAATAACTATCATCGAAGAGCTCAATCACCGTTCATTGATGGTCAAATCGTCGCTATGAACGAATATGGTGATGGTGAAATCCATGGGAACAGGAAAACAATCAAAGTTGCCCGTACTGTTGTTGGGGATAGGGTGCGGGTTGCACTTCCCCAGACTGATAAAAGCTACATGTATGGCAATCTTGTCAATCTTTTGCAACCATCGCAAAAACGGGTTGATCCACATTGTGATGCATTCAATAACGGGTGTGGCGGTTGTCAGTGGCTCCATTTTGATTATGCTGAACAGTTGAAATGGAAAACAAAAATTCTTCGTGAGATGCTTAACAAAAGACTCAACACTGCTATTCGTGTGAATGATATTATTCCAATGGGAATGCCTTATGGATTCAGAAATAAAATGTCATTCCGTAATGTAAAAAACAGGTTTGTCAGTATGATGGATTTTAATGATGCAGTTGTCATTGCGGATTCCTGCAGGGTTGAAACCGTGGCTAATCAGAAATCGCGTAAGAAAATCATCCCCTTGAAAATTCATCCTGATATTCAACAGGCGCATTTCAGAAGTACTCTATCCGGGCAGATTGGCATGCATCTATATGTGGCATCAGTAAGTAAAGTAGTAAATGAATTTGCAATGTGGTGTATGCAAAACATTGACGGGTGTATCGGGGTAGGGGCACAGACTAAAAAGAAATTCGATGTGATTGCAGGAGAGGGGCATCTGAGTTACCAGTATAAAAATCTGATCTGGAAAATTCCACTCAATGGATTTTTTCAGACCAATTATCTGCAAGCTGAAACATTGCTTGAAACTGCGTTAAGTCAAATGGCTTGCACCCGCAACGACAGTGTACTGGATCTGTATTGTGGTTGTGGCTTTTTTACTCTGCCACTTGCGCTGAAAGCTAAAGAGGTAATCGGTATTGAGAATAACTCCTCATCAACATTCAATGCGGTTGTTAATGCAAATACAAATAATATCCGTAATATCTCATTTTTGACAAAAGATGTTGGGGTAGCATTAAATGAATTGCCCGGAAATAAGTACCGCAGTGTATTGCTTGATCCCCCCCGCAGTGGCTGCGATGAGTTTGCTCTGCGCGCACTTTGTGCAATGGCTCCTGAACGTATAGTTTACATATCATGTTCTCCCCAATCGCTTGTACGGGATCTGAAACAGCTCTTTGCGTATGGTTATACGGTAACATATTGTCAGCCGATTGATATGTTTCCACATACGGCTCATATGGAAATTGTAGTGACACTCAGGTTGCAAAACGGGTAACATTCCGGAAGATTCGAATGTTCATTCTTTTTAATCGTGGTGGAACGACCATTGTTAAGGATGTATTGATAGTACTTCAATAATGAATGTGCTACGGATGTAGCTATGCATTTCAAAAATAGTGATCTTCATAACGGGTGTAAGTTGAATAATAAATGGGTTTTCGTGTACCTTGGTGGTGAAAAAAAATAAGATAAATTTTAAAAAAAATATCAATCTTATTCTTAAAGCATTAAAAACAGGTGCATTTATAGAGTATGTGATGAAAAAAAATTCACCACTTTTTAAAATTTTTTACATTTTTTTAACACACCCACAACACTATCCCCTATATTACCTGATAACATGATTAACATATATGACTACCTTGATTATCGTGAATACCTGCGGGATTATTATGTTGAAGCAAAAAAAAGTAAGCCTTTTTTTTCCTACAGGTTTATTGGAAACCATGTCGGTATGGATTCCAGCTATGTAATAAAAGTTCTGCAGAGGGGTCTTCATATTTCTTCTAAAAAGATAGATGCCTTCATTAAACTCCTTGATCTTGATAGGCCAGGTGGTGAGTATTTTGAAGCACTGGTTCATTTTGGCAGAGCAAAATCCGTAAGTCAGCAGAAAATATATTTTGAACGCCTGTTCTCGCTTTCTTCTGTTAAAGCACATAGACTCGAACAGCACCAGTATGAATTTTTTCAGAAGTGGTATTATTCAGCTGTCTGGGCAATTATTAACTGTTTACCATTCGATGGTGATTATCATGCTCTTGCAGAAAATTGCATGCCTGCAATAACTGTCTGGGAGGCTAAACGCTCGGTGCGTTTGCTCGAAAAGCTTGAACTGATTAAAAAAAATGATGATGGCAAATATCATACAACCGGACAAAATTTAACAACAGGTTACAAATGGCTTTCACAAGTAGTTGAGAACAATCAACGGGAAATGATCCGGCTTGCTGGAGAATCTTTAAGCAGTTTTGATAAGAAGGAGAGAGATATTTCTTCTGTAACACTGGGAATTGATGAAAAGGTACTTCCCGAGATACAGGAGCATATTCGTCAATTTCGTATGTCCCTTATAAAAATAGTTAATGGTTATGCCGGTACCGGAAGAGTTTATCAGCTCAATATACAGCTGTTTCCTTTAAGCTCCAATCTGGAGAAAAATCCATGAAGCGCGTCAGTATAACTCTTTTTTCTTTTTCATATTTAATTGCATCTGTTTTTTTAAGATGTACTGATACTACTTTGTCCGGGGGAGGGACAATTGAAACCACCAACGGTGTAGTTGGTGTAATGCATGCTGATGATCCTTTGCAAGTTCTAAATACGATCGTTACGCTGTTTCCAGAAAATTACGATCCGGTAGCTGATCGGGAAAATGATATTAAACTGGTAGATACGACTGATGATAAAGGAATCTACAGGTTTAAAAATGTTGTGCCTGGCAACTATGTCGTATTAGCTCGTAATCATATTTCGAAAATGAGTTCTCTGGTGAGAGATGTTATTGTTTCTGATGATTCTGTAACGAATGCTCCCGAAGGAAAACTTGACAAGTCAGGTTCGGTAAAGGCAGAGTTCTCGCTCGGAAGTGATTCACCTGAAAGGTACATTTATATACCTGGTACAGATATTTTTTCAGTAATCAAAAACGGAGGGAGTGCATTTCTCGAAGATGTTCCATCATGTATTGTAAACAGTATTGTTTTTGTTAGTAAAAATAAGGAAAAATATAATGTCCTTCGTAATGAAATCACTGTAAGTGCAGGCAAAACAAGCATAATTGATCAGCCATTATGGAAACACAGCAGGCGCATCGCATTTAACACAACTGCTTCAGGTGCAGGTGTTACGGAGAATGTACACAATTTTCCGGTTCTTATTCGATTGCATTCTGGAAACTTCAAATTTACTGAAACGAAATCTGACGGGCAGGATATCAAATTTGTTAAAAACAATTCACAGGAATTGGCTTTTGAAATAGAGAGGTGGGATGCAATTGCTGAATTTGCTGAAATATGGGTCAAAATTGATACGGTCCATGGAAATGATTCAAGTCAGTCAATTACCATGTATTGGGGGAATCCTGCAGTAAGTGGAAAGTCCAATGCCAGCAGGGTCTTCGATACTGCATCGGGGTTTCAAGGTGTCTGGCATCTAGGTGATTCTTCAGGTAATCAGGCTGCTGATGCAACAATTAACAGATATAATGGCATATCCCCGGATACTGCTATCCCAATGCTGGTTGAAGGTATGGTTGGAAAATGCCGGCTGTTCGATGGGAAAGAGGATTTTATTACAATGCCAAAAACTGCAGAAAGCGGATTGAATTTTCCAGAGGAAGGGTATTATACAGTAAGTGCCTGGGTTAATCTCGACACAATGGATAATACACCTCATCTGATTGTTTCCAAAGGATACGAACAATATTTTCTGAGATTCAACTATTTTCCATCCAATTCACCATTGTGGGAATTTGTTGAATTCAGTAAGGACGAAACCTGGAAAGCTTGTACAACATCTGCTCAAAGTCGTCACTGGGTATATCTTACCGGTGTCAGGCAGGGGAATAAGCTGTCTCTGTATTGTGATGGTGTTCTGGTCAGCAGTACTGCTAACATTTATCAGGCAAATGGCAGTTCCAGAAGTACTGCAAATGATCTTACCATTGGAAAGTTTGTCGATGCTATATCCTTGCCAAATGATACCAAGGGGTACTGTTTTTTCAAGGGATCGATCGATGAAGTGCGAATTATGAGTAAGTCGGCTACATCCGGCTGGGTGCGGTTGTGCTACATGAATCAGCAGGTGGATGACAGACTGATTGTATTTAAATAGTATTACTAATGAATTTGTTCGTTTCTGGAATTTACGTATTGGAGGAATTGTGATTAATCGTGTAATGATTTTTTTACTCATGACAGCAGTGTCAGGTATGTCAGCTCAAAAAATTTCTTTGAGTGGAAAAGTAACAAATACGAGTGGAAAGGTCATCTCTGGCGCTATAGTATCTCTTAAGTCTAAAAATCTCAAAGATACTACAGATGCAACCGGAACTTATACTCTGGCGAATGGAATCTCTGATATCATTGCTTCTCCTGAATCGGCGGATGTTGATGCTGTTTTGCTTGAAAATAATAGTATCAAAGTAAAACTTGCTCAGCCTCTTAAAGTGCGTATTGAATTGTTCGACATTAGAGGAATGCTGCTGGGAAAGTACGATAATCCACCAATGTCAACAGAATACCGTCTGGATCTGGGAAGAAATGGAAATGCAGTCAACATGACAATGATCCGCATATCAATTGGTCACCAGTCCTCGACATTTCGATATGTTAAATTAGATAACGGTGAGTATGCAGTTCGTTCAACTGCTGGTTCGTTTTTGACATCTGAATATGGAATCGGATCGATTCTGTTAAAAAGTTCAGCATCAGTAGACTCACTTAATGTTTCTGCAGCTGGATACAAATCCGCTGTTGTCAGGATTGCTTCATACGAAGGGAACGTAAACATAACACTTGAGACCGAAAATACTGGTTCTTGCACGCAGTCCAAGTCTGTAAAAACAAATCTTTCGGGTACTGGACCACACAAAGTGGTAATAGAAACAAATGCTGATGCTGGAATCAAAGAGGGTACAATCTACCGACCTGCAGATCTCGGACCAGGTAAAAATTATCCAATTTTCATCTGGGGGAATGGTGCATGTTCGATGAACGGGTACTCTAACGATAAAGCAATGACAGAAATTGCATCTCATGGGTACTTTGTTATTGCTGACGGGACACCCAATGGTGGTGGAAGCCGTGATATGGATCTTGAAAAAATTAAAAAACCAGCGCGTGCTTATGTTACATGGGCAATCGCCGAAAACAGAAAACCCTGTAGTGCCTACTACCAGAGTCTTGATACTTCAAAGGTTGCTGGCAATGGGTTTTCATGTGGCGGTTTTTTCGGGCAGGCTCTTGCAGGAGATCCACGCACGACGACATGGGGGGTTACCAGCAGTGGATCCTTTGGTGAAGCTCCTGGTTTATGGAATTCTGTTCATACCCCGGTGATTGTTGTTGTTGGTTCTCCTTCCGGAGAAATTGGTAATGCCTATCAGAACGGTCTGCGTGATTATAATGGTATTTCTGCACTCGGACATCCATGCCTTTTTTTTAGTAATAAGAATTTTGGACATGGTGGTGATCTAGGAAGTACTAATGGTGGTGAATTCACAAAAATTAATCTTGCCTGGCTTAACTGGTGGCTTAAGGGTGATACCGGTGCGACTGGTAAGGGCGTACTGGTTGGTTCCAGCTGCAAGTATTGTACTGACAGAAATTGGGAATACAAGTCTGCAAATATACCTCAATAAAAAATTTGGAACAAATGAAGAGCTGTGATTTAAACTTGGAGGATGTATGTATAGAAGATTGACCATGTCACTGGTTATTTGTAAATTAAATGGCTGGGAGTTTAAGTCAGCAAATCTTCCTTGAGCATATAACAGTATTCCTAAAAAATAGTGTTGGGAGAATTTCTGTCTTCCCCCATTGATATCTGGCGGGGATTTTTCCCATGCATTTCACTTGTAAAATACCAGCTGTGAACCGATAGGGAATGTACTTAATTAAATATCTACTTTCGTACATATTGGCTTCTATGCATACTCAAAAAGTATGTTTAGTAATTGCAGTATCGGTTATCTCTGTTATTATCCCCGTATCAGCTCAGTCAAATGATTCTCGTGAAATATGGTTTGGAACGACGCTAAATGCGGATTCGGTTGTAAGCAGAGCGCAAGAACTTGCAAAAATTCTTGCAAACCCATCCTCAGTAGAATGGAAGGCAAAAGGAGATTTGAAGAGAGTCTATCGCTTCCCTGATGCAAATGCAGAAGAACCATACCGCCTCTATGTACCAGACAACTGGGATGGCATGTCGAAGTTGCCACTTGTTATGTTTCTTCATGGCGCGGGGAGTAACGAAAGCACGTATCTTGATGCAGATAATAAAAAAATGATACATCTGGCTGCTAAGCACAGATTCCTTCTGGTCTCACCGGTGGGAGATCAGGGTGCCTATGGCAATTTTCTAAGGCTTACCGCCCCATTTGGGGATTCGGTGAATGCTGCAAAGCTCATGTCACAGGTTACCTCCGCCAGTGAGCGCATAAATCAGTTGAGTGAACAGGATGTAATAAATGTACTTGAACTTCTTCTCAGTGAGTATCCCATTGACCGTAACGCAATGTTTCTTACAGGACACTCCATGGGCAGCGGAGGAACCTGGATAATTGGAGGAAAATATCACCAGTACTGGCGTGCAATTGCTCCTATGTCAGGACCATTTGTTCAGAAATCCGGGTATCCATGGGAGCATGTACGTGAGAAGCCTGTCTTTATAACTGAAGGAGTTAAAACACCCTCACTTGATGCAAGCAGGGCATTGCGTGACTGGATGACCATGCATAAAATGACTTTGAAATACAAAGAAGTAAATGCGGATCATGGTGGAATGGTTCCTCTTGTTTTACCCGATGTTTTCGATTTCTTTGATAGCTGTCGTAGTGCACCTGTCAGTGTTAACGATCAGCGAGGCTTATCAAATGCTATGAGAAGTAGGGGTGTTTATGTACATTATCAGTTGCCAAAGACATTACGTATATCGTTTCTACGACATTTCGGGGTAAATAATATGAACATTACCATAGCGAATCTGCTCGGTAAAACTGTATGGTATGGTCAAGGTCAGATTGAAAATGGGCAAGTTGTTCTGCGTAATATATACTGCAGACGGGTCAAAAGTGAATATTTTTGTTGCATTACATATTTTCCCAGTTTTCGCGTTCCCCCATCCGCCTTCGGCACCTTCCCCCGTTAACGGGGGAAGGATGGGATAGGGGCTGTGAAATATGCG
>JAFGIN010000075.1 GCA_016929595.1 Chitinispirillaceae bacterium | reverse complement strand
GTAGGGTACATGGTCGCAAGTGCTCGTATCGTTGATCAAGTACTGAAAGTCCATGATGCCTTTGCCATTTGTGCTGCAAGAGTCTCACAATATGCGGCCCTGGCAGCACTGAAAGCAACCAACGGAAAGGATGGTGAAGGGGACAGAAGTATTCAAAAACTTGTAGCGAGGTTGGCATCACGAAGAGAAATAACTTGCCAGCGATTAAATAATCTTTTGCATGTCTTCTCATACATAAAACCCAGAGGGGCCTACTATGTTTTTCCAAAGATAATGATCAAGGAAATGGGGTCCATGGACGTGTCATTGGATCTTTTGTATGAGGCAAAGGTCATTACGATTCCCGGAAATGGTTTTGGGCCATCAGGAGAAGGGCACATTCGCCTTTCATTCGGGGCTACCGAGGAAGAGATCCACAAGGCCTTTGATAGAATAGATATTTGGGCAAAAAACGACCGATGAAATGACGAAATTAGCCGATTAACAGGAAAGGAGGGAATGATGCTTAGGGATTTTCACTACTACTGCGTTGGCGTGCTCGCAAAAGCGGCTGGTTTTCAGGAAGATGATGCGCTCACGATCGCTTATGCCTCGCAATATGTCGATAACTCAACAGAAAGCGAGCCTATTAACGTAGGTGACATGATATTTGATCCGGTACGGACGGCGCAATATGGTGTGGATTCCTATGGGTGGTCAGCACAGAAAAGGATTTTTATACCATTTCATTTTCTGCCCCCCAGACCGCTTGAAACCACGCAGTATTCTTTTATAACTGAACCCAACTCAGTTTTTGCTCACATGATATGGAATGAGGCCGAAAAGGAAGATGACAGTCTTTACCGTCTCTGTCGGATGGGTGTGGCCCTGCATACACTTGCCGATACCTGGGCCCACCAGGGGTTTTCGGGTAGATATAATAAAGAAAACGATGTGGAAAACATCCAGATCCATGATGGGGATAAGTGGAAGCGCTTGATATTAGAGAATATCTATCTTGACTTCCTGCCTCAGATTGGTCATGCCGAAGCCGGTTATTTCCCTGACCAATCATACCGTGTATGGAAATATAGAAAGAACAAACCGAAGAAAATGATTCCCCCTCGATATAACATGCAAGAATTCTCCAATGCCGCTGAGGCGATCTATAACCTCTTACATGCTGCGGATAAATCCGCCCCAGATCATTCCATACCCTGGAGCGAAATTAAGGACAAAATTGGAGATTTGTTTGCTGATCCCGAAGAGAACCTTGACAATCGTTGCGCCATGTGGCGAGAGACTTTCGAAGATATACTTGACACGGAGAAGTTCAAATATAATCGCCGGAAATGGAGAGAAGATGCTCTTGACCCGAAGAGAAAGGGAGATGTTGATTGGGATGACTTCGAACCATCTGATTTCAAACGACTCCGATTTCCTATGAAACCTGGATTCCATGACACGCCATGGGTGCAGTTTCACCGGGCTGCACGGAAACAACGCCACTTTGTCCTGGAGAACCTGCTCTAAGGGCTAGCGAAAAAATAAATTCTCCCTGAAGAATTGAACTTCGCAACTTTTCCATAACGCTTCTTTATTTCATCGGTCTTGAGCGATCACTTTGATGAATTGAATGATAGGAAATACTACTTGACAATCTTGAAGGCATAAAAGAATATTTAAAAAGCGTGGCAATAATAAAATGGTTCGGTTTTTATTATATTTATCAGGAAGTTATAAATGCCAACCGAGATAACCAAAATGTTTGACGAGGTTCTGGAACCTTTTGGTGCGCATGCAGCATCTTTCTTTTTAGCAGTAGCGCTCTATCATGCAAAGAAGGTTAGCTATGAAAGAGCCGCGGCGATGGCTGGGTTATCGTTTAATGAGTTCGGGCAACGGTTAAATGAACACTTTGGCGCCGGTTTTCTGCTTGCGGATGAGACCGTGAGGGAAGATATTAAGTTGGCTGAAAAACTGGCCGAGTAAGTTTGATGCGTGCGGTTAGTAATACCAGCCCCTTGATTTTTTTGGAATCACTTGATGTATTGTTTTTATTGGACAGGTGTTTCGAAAAGGTGATCATTGCTGATGCTGTCTATCGGGAATGGGGCCCTTCAGCCGTATCCAACATATGATTTCACATAAGCGCCAAAAAGCCCTCCGTCTCTCCTTAGAAGCTCTCTAATGTCAAGACGCACACGGCAACACATGGATCTTACATCTTCTGGTGACATGTCTGATGTGACAAAATTTGAGAAATAGGGGATCCCGTATTTTCCTGTCATCTTCCAGATGATTTCATGGTTTGGGTTCTGCCAGTCGAAGTCCTCCGTGATGTTGTATGTTGGTATGGGAAAGGTGAAAACCCTTCCCTTAGCATCACCTTCCATCATGATCTCGGCAAATGCCCTGTTAACCATGTCCATTTCTGTCTGAAAGCCGGCATATGTCTCCTCACGTCCGACACCCCCTATGATAATCGGCTCGTTTTTCAGGACAGAGGGGACATGAAGATCCAGGGTAATATTGGTGAAGGGAGTCTGGAAACCGACGCGGGTGGGGATATTGATGTTAAAGACAAATTCCTGGAAGGCCTGTTTTACATCTTTGTAGTTTAGGGTGTCATAACGCACGAAAGGGGCAAGGAGTGTGTCAACGTTGGCAAAGGCTTGGGCCCCTGCCGCTTCCCCCTGTAATGTATAGAAAAAATTGATGATCTGCCCCAGGGCGGACCTGAGGGGGTTTGCTAACACCATTAGCGGGAGAATCGGACTTGCTGTTTCAGCAGGTCTGATCTTGTTGAAGTACTATGTGGGTATTGGGTGCCAGCGGGCGTGCCAACACATTCAATTCTTGACTTCTTTTCAACAGCTATGTCAGGAGTTTGCCGAAATGATTCTTTTCGAAGCCGTGGTGTAAGTGGGTTGGGTTAGAATTGGTAGACATATTCGTAGGCGAACCACAAAAATGGCTTTGGTAGAAGCGAAAAATCCATCCCTCTTCAGGGACTTGAGCGGCAAAATAGTAAGGTCCCAATAATCACGGGCTGTATTAGAAAATCCCCCTCAATCCCCCTTTGCAAAAGGGGGAGGCAGTCGGAATGCCCGTACTTATTGAGATGTTACGTAAAATAGTTGAAATGATATTGTTGGACTGAACCAACTAACAGAAAATGCACACCTTGGTTTGTTTTTTTTCATTAGTATTAAAAGAGCATATAGAAAGTGGCTAAAGTAGTCCCATCCGTATATGCCGCACTTCCTGCAATCGAGCCAGTATTCCAAACGCCATTATCATATTTTGCATCGATTTCCAGGCAGGCCTCTGCAGGCAGATTGTAGAACAGAAAATTATGCTTGGCTGTTCCAGGGCCTGGATCTACCCAATACATC
>JAFGIN010000074.1 GCA_016929595.1 Chitinispirillaceae bacterium | reverse complement strand
CCATTGAGTTTCACTGAGCTCCCTGTAATACTTCATTACAGAAGTCCCCAGCATTAAATCTCCCAGCGGATAAATCATTTTTTCTGCTAGTAAGGAATACATTTTATTATCTACTTTCGATAATACTTACTATGGTGTCACAAGCACCCTGATAAAAATAATTAGAGTATTTGTTTTCGGGACTAAAATTAAAAGCACATGAGATAATCAGATTTGTGTCGGTTCCAACTAAAACATTCCACCCATCATTGACTGTCTCTGGCCATGGTGTTTCATTCATCAATGTTATACATGGTACTTTGAGTATATATGATTCTTTTTGAATACCACCTGAATCAGTGAGAACTTTGCTGGCATGATTGAGTAATTTAAGAAAAGTAAAATATCCTACCGGATCAATAACCTTTATTACCTTTTCAAGCCGTTCTGACAATCCAGTTTCTCTCAATACTTTTCGGGTACGTGGATGCACCGGAAAAACAATATTCTCACCAGATTCCCCGATTTTGATTATTGCATCAATAATACTGATAAAATTATCGACAATATCAGTGTTGCTTACCCGATGCAAAGTAAAAAGCAGGTAATTTTTACTCGTTAATCCGAGATCATCGAGAATACCGGATTTTTCTGCAATGCTTTTCGCTTCGGTCAATGCATCAGCCATAACATCACCGGTTAAAAATACGCCCCTGGTGATATTTTCTCTCTTAAGATTTTCAACCGCAGTTAAAGTAGGACAAAACAGATAATCCGAACAATAGTCTGTTATGACGCGATTAACTTCCTCGGGAATCTTTTTATCCGACATTCGTAAACCAGCTTCAACGTGAGCCATTTTTTTGCGTAATTTGACTGCTGCAAGAGCGCTGGCCAGAGTAGAATTTGTATCTCCGTACACTATCACTAAATCAGGATTTTCATTTACCAGTACTTCTTCAACGCCTTTCATTATTTCTGCGGTCTGGTATGCGTGAGTTCCTGAACCAACATTCAAACTGTAATCAGGGAATGGTATTTTAAGTTCATTAAAAAATATCTTGCTCATGTAATCATCATAATGCTGACCGGTATGTATCAAAATTGAATTATGCAACTTCAGTTTCTTTGAAAGTGCTGCATGTTTAATAAATTGAGGACGAGCTCCCACAACTGACACAATCTTCATAGTTTTCCACCTGCATCAATTTCTATCCGCTTTCTTAACATAGCTGTCAATAAAATTCACCATGAAATACGTTAAATCAATTTTATCTGAGAACAATTTACGTCTTTTGATTTCATATTGCGCTTTAAGATCAGGTTGACTTATTAGTTCAATCGATTTCTCGATTGCCTGTGATGCCTTGAAGAATGAATATACCAGCTCATATTTCTTTTCCAGCTCGAGGAAATTTCCAAGACGTTTATGGTCGACAAACGTGTTACTGCGCACAACAGGAGTTCCGAGTAAAGCAGATTCAGTAGTCATTGTTTGTGTATCTGTGACTAATAATTGAGCATAGAACAGAGCATGATGAATTCTATTGTAGGGAATTGGAATTATATATTTGCGTAATTCTTCTGCCAAAGAGGCTTCAGGTGAAATGAATACTCTCGCGTAATCACTGAGTCGCTTTACCAGTTCAATCTGATTGGTAGTTGAAAATCCATGCTCACCGATGTCATGCACTGCATCAAATGAATTCAACCTGACAATTACGTATTTTTCGTTTTCCGATACACCTAATTCTGTTAATACCGAAGGATCCGGATTAAAATAATTGGGGTGAAGATAAGCAAGCTCCTTATACCCCCTTACCCTTATATGTTTTTTCCCGAGATCTTCCGTGAAACAGTCCGGCGTTAATATCACATCAGCGAACAGTCTGGTAATTACCTCCTGTATCGGCAATCCTTCGCTGTCATTAAAAACAATGCACCTCGCACCCAACTTGGCAGACGTAATTGCAGCATCTACGCCAAAGCCTATAATTGCATCCGGATTGAAATTCCTGGCCAACCTGTAACACTGATACAGATGTTTAAATGAATTCAGGAAACGCAGCAGCCTCGCTCCATTCGGTTGAAAAACATCGTATTGATAGCCGATACTATCCACGAGGTCAATCGTACCACCGTAATCCCTCGCTAAAATTTTTATAGTATGGCCTTTCTCTGCCAGCCCTGTTGCTATATTTTTCCAGGTATATGCCTGCGCCGGAGTATTGATAATAAATAGTAGTTTCATTTATTTACTACTTTAGGTACAGACTGTGCTGTATCTTTTTCTCGTTGCGTTAAATATGATTTATTCGATAGCCATCCGGTCTTTTTGACTATATACTTGGTCCAGATTCTCCAGAAAAAACCTTTAAATAAAACCCAACTGGTATCAAAAATAAAATTAACGTATTTAATTTTAGATTTCTGCTCCTGATATATTGCCGGATGTGAAACATCCTGAATTCGGGCGCCGATTGCATTCAACTTGATAAGCATATCGTTTTCAAATGCGAAACCATTTTCAATCTTACTCATGTTCAGCATCTTTAATTTCGAAACAGATATTGCCGTAAACCCATCCTGAGGATCGGTAATATTCCAGTATCCTGAGGCTATTTTCGTCAGAAAGGTTAATAGAAAATTGCCGAATAGTCTCCATGGCGGCATATCTTTCCTGTTAGTACTGTTCGAAATCCTGTTTCCTTTCGTATAATCAGCAACTCCGTCCACAACCGGGTCCAGCATTTTACTCAGAATATCCGGATCCATTTGACCATCGCCTGCCATGACTCCAAGAACATCCATTCGCTCTTCCATAGCTTTTTTGTGACCGGTCAAAATTGCTCCTCCAACACCACCCCTGGTTCGACGGTTGATGAAAACTACTTTATTATTTTTTTTTGAGATACCTCGTATTATCTGCGCAGTATTGTCAGTGCTCGCATCATTCACCACGAATATTTTATCGACATACCTCGGCATCGTATTGATCACATTCGCAATAAATCGACTTTCGTTATGCGCAGGTACAATTACTCCGATTTTTCTATTCTTATACATAGTTTTTAAATTAATAAAACTGGTTCACGTTTTCCGGCTTCCAGAGCAATCTTTAAGATTGCATATCCCTCAATTCCATCGACCGAAGGTTGACACTGATCAGTTATGCTTCTTAAAAAGTCATTAAGCTCAATTTTTAATGGTTCTTCCTTCGGAATATACACGGTGCCTTCATTGTTTGAGCTGTAAACTGACAATTTTTGTTCTATGTAATCAAGGTAGGCTATACCATTAACACCGGTAGCAACGAGTGTACGAACTTTATGCGGGGTGAACCAGTTAGCTTCAATACACGCAGTAGTATCATCAAAATCCATTACTATGACTGCGTGATCACAACTTATATGATTTATACTTCCGATCCTCGCATACATGCTTACCGGATCTTTACCCAAAAGATATCTGATAACTCCAATATCATGAGTAGCGCTGTCGATGATTACACCAACATCTCTTATTCTGGTTGCGAATGGTCCTACACGGCGGGTTGAAATGATTAATATGTGTCCTAATATTCTCTGGTCAATTATCTCCTTCAACTTAATGACCGCAGGATTAAAACGCTCTATGTGCCCTACTGCGAGATTTAGATGCTTTCTATTGGCAATTTTTATCATCTCATCAGATTCTTCCAGGTTGATAGCTATTGGCTTTTCAACAAGGCAATGAACATCCGAACGTAAAACATCCATTACCACGTCATGATGATAAGTCGTTGGAACTGCAATGCTGACTGCGTCCACCATGGACAGTAATTCATGATAGTCGGCAAAGTATCGGGTGTGGTATTGTTCGCCTATTTCTTTAGCTAATGAATAATTAACATCTGCCACTCCAACCAGTTCACATTGGAGCTCTGAGTATACTCGAACATGATTATGTCCCATTGCCCCCAGACCGATAACCCCAACCCTTACACTGCTGCTCATATCTACCGATTCCTTTTACTTCTTATTCCATGAATTTAAACAAAGGTTATCCTCTGTCAATCCCCTCGTGTTCTGATGCGTAATTTTATTTTGATTCAATTTATCACCTTAGACGTTAAGGTTTTCTATACCGGCAATTATTCAATTTTCTGTAAAGGCGACGGACGGATTCGAACCGTCGAATAGGAGCTCTGCGGGCTCCGGCCTTCACCACTTGGCTACGTCGCCGTCATAAAGTAGTAGTCCTTTATTCAATTCTGAATTACAAATATAGCGGCAGCAATAAACGTATTCAAGTATCGGAACCTACCAAAAGCTAACAGTTTTTTATCTTTTTCCTGTTTATTAAGGATTAATCCAAAGCATCATTATCTATCTCTTATTAATACTATTATTTGAAAGGATCCCTGTTTTTCGAGGATGGTTTCATTCAACAACTAAAAACTCGTTAACAGATATCGTCAATATGATTTACGAAGACAGATATAGTACGTAATTTTTCAACAAAACGACTGAATGGTGAGAACCTGAACGGCGAAAAGTACGACTCTATTTTGATGTTTTAAGTATATAGAGATGTTTATATGACGGTGGTAACCTATTGCAAAAGTATTACGCCTTAACGAATCTATGAATAAACAAAGCTGATAAAGCAATATTTGGTCTATTCCAGGGAGAAAATGATGGTAAAATCCCAAGACAACAAACAAACCCATGTCAGAAGAATAGATGAACCTATGAATGAATACATAGCGATTTGCCCTAAATGCCTGACAATGGAAACTGTTTATTTGGTTGATGGCAAATTAATCAATACGAAAAAATTCCGACAAATTAAAACGTATGTATTTCATACCTGCGGTGCCATTGAACCTTGCCGCTTGATATTGAATCAATAAGTGAAAAGAGGGTACAAGGATACATCTATCAATCTTGATATCGTTTATTTCATATTGGTTATGAAAAATAATACGGAGAAATTCAGATGCAAAGAGCATATTTGTTACTCGAAGTGAACCCGGGTTCTATTGAAAAAGTTGCCGGGGATATCAATAACTCTTCTATTGTAGTACATAGTGACATTATCGAAGGTAATATGAAGATTGTCGTTTTAGTCGAGGGTAAAAACAAATATGAACTGGCTGAGGCAGTTGATTATATCCTTTTAACAGAAAGTGACTACATTAATGATTCCTCGGTATTTCCTGTCCGTAGCGAAATACAGACAAGAATAACAGGCATGTTATCGTTATTCTAGGTCTAAAATCAAAATAACTTGAATATAAGATTCACACCAATCGATGTATTATACCAGCAAACCTTGATCAATTGCTTTTGCTACCGCCTGGGCTCTGTTTTTAGCATTCAGTTTTTCCATTATTCTCTTTAAATGTGCTTTTATTGTTGTTTCACTGACAAAGCACTTATCAGAAATATCCTTTGTACTGATACCCTGAGAAACCAATTTCAGGATTTCTTTTTCCCTGTTGCTAAGCTCGTTTACATTTTTTTTCGATCTATCATTTCTTAGAAATGAGTATTCAAGTGCCTTTGCGGCATCAGAAGTAAAAACCATGGCATCCCCATTAGCTACAAGCTTTATGCATTCTACCAGCTCCTCTACCTTAATCCCTTTTTGTAAATACCCTCTGGCGCCTAATTTTATGCATTTCAGGCAATTTTCATCTTCATGATGCTGCGTGAATACAAGTACCCGGGATTGGGGAATTTTATTTCTGATAATTTCAATTTCATCAGTTTTGTCAACGTTATTGGGAAAAGCATCCAGTATTATAACATCCGGGTAAAGATTTTCTATTTCGCTTATTGATGAAAGAATGTCTTCGCCCCCTCCAACAATCTGAAAGTCAGGATATTTTTCAAGAATTGATATTAAGCCATATCGATAAAACATGTCATCGATAATATACACAGAAATCATCGCACTATCCTTTATTATTATGGATTTCCAGAAAAAAAACGGCAAGAAAGGTATATGAATTCTTTCATCAAGAAAATATCAAATCAATCCGCCAAAGTAGTATAATTATCAGTTTATTTCATGTAGTTATTGACAAAAGGACTACTAGTTATATCAAAGCTTTTTCGTTAAGCATTTCAGACGTAACTCTAACTAAAATTACGTATATTTAACAAAAAGGATTAATTCTTCACGAATAATATTGACATTAACAATAGTTATCGGATAGTATCTGTTTGTAAATTTTTTGTTAAATTTTTACATATGGGAATAATAAAAATACTTATTGTCGATGACCATCCCACATATCGTGAAGGACTAAGCCGCTTACTCACAGAAGAGGTTGACTTCAATTGTATCGGTGAAGCGAGTAACGGTTTTGATGCAGTGAATATGGTCAAAGAACTCCAGCCGGATGTTGCGATAGTCGATGTGAGTATGCCTGATATCAACGGTATCGAAACCACGAAAAGAATTAAAGCAACTCGCCCCGAAACAGCTGTCCTTATGATAAGCGCTTTTGATTATCAGTCATATATTCTCTCCTCTCTCCAGGTTGGCGCCTCCGGATATATGTCAAAAGACCGGCCTTTCAGCGAAATAGCCGCTGCCATTCGTCTGGTCAATAAAGGCGATAGCGTTTTAGACATTAAAGCTACTGATAAAGTGATTGCCAGCCTTGTCTCTTCCGATAATAACCATAGTAATAATGTGTCAGAACTTAACAGCAGAGAGATGGATGTAATCCGGCTCGCCTCCCGGGGGATGAGTAACAAAGACATCGCTTTAACGTTAATTGTTAGTGAACGCACTGTACAGACGCATCTCGTAAATATCTACAAAAAATTAAAAGTAAATTCACGTACCCAGGCGATTATTGCAGGATTAAGACTTGGATGGTTAACCATTGATGAT
>JAFGIN010000073.1 GCA_016929595.1 Chitinispirillaceae bacterium | reverse complement strand
TACTTCAGCTCCTTTTTTCACAGCCTCTTCTGCCCTTGACAAGACATGATCCGTTGTATTTTCTGACAAGAAATATTCGCTGCAATTGTCACAGACCTCAGCAGGAACATTTCTAAAGACTACAACGGTATCTTGCCTGGTGAGGGTAACAGTTACCTTTCCTGGCCTTGTTGAGCCTTGTTTGCAGAATGTGCACTTCATGACTCTCTCCTTTCCCTAAACCCAGCATGCCAAATCCCGGCCTTAGGTAAATATACTGTAATTACATAACAACTTCTATTCTTGTCATCCTTGGCTACAACAACATGAATAGGCATGTTATTTTCAAAGCCAAGCGTCAGAAAACTTGGATATGGGTCATCATCGGGATAAGAGTCGATAATTTTTCCCGACTTGATAACCTCTACTACCGATTGTTTCTTTATGCCTCGTTCAAACATTCGTTGAACGGCATGACTACTGAAGTTTATATTATCACAATTCATAGCTTATCATAATGTTTTTAAGAGACTATTGAAAAATTGCCTTATTTTATCGTTTAGATGGCTCCAAAATGTGGCGCGTTCTCCCTTAAGATATTTCAACCAGGCAACCAGAATTGATAGATTAACTGTGATAAAGAAATAGCAAAGCTTGGAAAGAGAAGCTAATAAATTTTGAATTTTGAATTATTAATAAACGGTGTTGTGTCGAGCTTGTTGTCTGTTGCATGGTTTTTAGAGTAGTAAATAACAACATATAAACGAAACTACTCTCGTCGCGCCAGGGCAGGCCTGTCAATCCTGTCAAATTAAAAAATATTGATAAACTTTGAGCTTGATAAATTCAAAAATGGCGGGCCTCAGCAATACCTTTTTTACCAGAACCTTGAGTTCTTTGAGTTTAAGTACAGACCATTCGTCGTTGGTTAAATTCCTGCTTAGAGATCTGCTGTATTCTGTTTTTCCAGGTCTGCTTAAAATCCATATTCTTTTGCATATTCCTTTGTGAAACAGATCTGCGGCAGTTTTGTACTTGGGCTCAAGACTCCTTTGGTTACCGCCCAATACATATATTGCATCGACCGTTGCCCCAGGGGCAGGTGAACACAGATTATGCTCTTTTTTCACCACGAAGGGCACGAGAGAGTAGGGACTGTTTTGTTACACACAACTTCGCTGGATGGGCTTTTGTTAGATGTTTCGCTCTAACGCCTGCATGAATTTATAAAAATCCGTTAACTCGGCTTTTAAGTCCGGCCACAATACCGGAAGTGTTGACATCAAACTTTTAATTTTATCAGGTACTAAATTCGTTGCATATACATTTCGGACGAGATGCCTGAATCTCCTGAATTCGCCAAGTGACTGTCCACTATTATGGCTGATTACTGCCGGTCTGACATTCGGAACATCTCTTGACATTTGATAAAGAAAGTCTTGATGCCAAGTACTACCATCAGGAACCGATGAATCAACATGCCTAGCGATTAGTTCGAAAAACCGCTCTAGTCCTGAATAAAACGGGTGAAGGTTTAGGGAACCAGAATCGAGATAAACATCTTGTTCACTTAACGACAATTGAGCTTTTTGCCATGATTTTTCGGACCGAGCAATAACTCGATCGAGGTCTTTTAGTTCACCCTGAATTCGCTCTATTAACTCTATGAAAAGGTTCGTCAAATTTCAACCCCATAACGTTCAATGGCTTTTTTCATTGAATCTGAAGCTGTCTCAACTTCAACCAAATCTACAGGTCGGTCCGTAATTATTTCTTCAGCTAAGCCCCAAGCCTTTAAATAATCTTCTCCAGAGAGACCTTCAACTGCCAAATCAACATCAGAATCACTCCTGAACCATGCTTCATGAGCGAGTGACCCAAAAAGAATAACACGTCGAGCTCCAAATCGCGTTTTTATGGCAGCTGCGAGTTCTCGAATGCGAATCATCAACTTTTCACGGTCATCTTTTGCAGATTCAGGAATATCTGAATGGCCAGATCGTTGGCGAAATTTGCTAATATAGTGAATCCAACCTTCAGGGCCTAGCTCTAATGCTGTTGGTATTGGATATCCTCCTAATCTCGAATAAATATCTATGAATCCGGGATGATAGGTGCAATAATTGTTTTCAGTTAGTGAGCTTGTATGCAGTTGTTACTCTATATGCAATTTTTTTGGCCAGGTTTTCTGAAATTCCTTTGTCTGTGGGGAGGGTGATCAGTTTGCGTGATATCTCGAACGTACCAGGTGCCTGCGCCTGATGATTTGCGATGTAAGGCTTGATTGTCTCCTCATCGGCAATTGCTTTTGGATACATGCGTCTGACTCCGAGCCTTTTGAGTTCTTTCGGTATGAATCCGGGACCTCCTATCAAGGGAAATCTCGTATAGACTGGTTTTGACTCCTCTGGAACCGGGATGACACGCTCGTCGTCAAACGCTTCTTCGTATGTCTTTGCAATATGACGTCGATGTGTATTTAGCTCATTTAGGACTGCCGATGAAATAGGAAGGGATTTCATTGGGCAGGGAGGACGGCAAATAAAAACCAATCAGTCTCCGGCAAACATGAAGCATAGTTTAGAAGTAATATAGGCTATTTGCCTATATCCATGTTCAAGCATTCTATTTTAGTAAGCCCTGTTTGAACCTCATGTACAATCTTTTCCAGAGATGGTTCGTTGCATTGTACATGACTTTCGGGATTATTAAACGGGTGGTAATGCCAATATCGATAGTTGTCATACCCCCAGATACGTTTTCCGCTTTTCACTAATGAAAAGCTCCTTTTACCCGTTATCCCATTGAGGTATGACTCCATGAATACTTCCGGAGTAAAGAATATTCTGATTTCGAGTATGGAAGACCGTCGTTCATTGATTTTAAACTCAACATCTGGAAACTTCTTTTCCACCAAATCGCACAGTTGGTCTCTAAAAGCATCAATTGAGATCACGACCGTTCCTCAACCTGTCGAATAATCCCCAATCGAAGCCGTTTCTCAGCCATAAGGTCCTCCCACAGCATGGCATCTTTTTCCAGTGGATATGAAAATGGGTCTCCAAATTCTCCGGTGTCTAGCTTTGATTTGAATTCTTCATAAGACGTGCCGTATTTGATTTCCAAGTTCATAATTTCTTCTTCACATTCTCGCAAGAGTCCTTTCAACCCCATATGAAAAATCTTAACGGCTTCCATCTCTGGATCAGATCCAAGACCTTGTATAACGTCTTTCAATGCTGGTTCAATTTTAATCAATGACATGGTTGTCCCTCCCACTACAAGTTTTATCAAAAAAGTTCTCTTTGTCCAGGTGCATCG
>JAFGIN010000072.1 GCA_016929595.1 Chitinispirillaceae bacterium | reverse complement strand
CATTTCGACCTTTCGACTTCGCTCAATGCACCGCTCCGCTCAATGACCTTTTTGATGCGATTTAGGTATTTTAACGTTGTAGAATTAGTAACTTAATAATTTTGGAATAAGATCGTCACAGAATATTATAATTGTATTATATGTCTATACACGATGAAAAACGCTATTGCACTCTTACTTCTGCACCAGAGTCCTCAAGGAGCCCATTATGAGATTCGATTATATTTTAATCGTAATTTTTACTCTTGCCCTCATCTCCTCCTGTACCCGCCCCCCCAGAGTTGAAGGTGAAGCCTCAATTCCCAAAGAAAGATTGGCAGAAATACAAAAATTTTCACCAGTTGCATCAGTTATTAATGTCCCGATGCAGATCAGAACATCGGTTGTAGAAAAAATGCTCAACACACAACTGAACGATACGTTGTATAAAAATGATACAATGACTATCAACGGTATCAGACCGGTGAAAATTCGAGTTTTCAAATACGACACAATTAAACTCACTCTCAATGAGGATGAACTTGAGTACAAAGTTCCTCTCAAAATATGGCTGCAGTTTCAATTTACTGTTGGAGCAATGGGACTATCTCATACCGAGTACCAGGAAGTAGAAGCTGCGATCGCTCTGAAATTCCGTTCCCGACTCTTTGTAAAGAACGACTGGAAAATTGTAACCATGACAAAATCAGATGGATATGAGTGGCTGTCTGATCCTGTCGTTAAAGTCCGTTTTATCACTATTCCAGTAAAACCAATTGCAGATATGATTCTGAGCAAGCAGCAGGATTCATTTGGTGCTATGGTTGACAAAGCAGTTGCAGATCTTCTTGACACAAAAAAACTGCTTCAACCACTCTGGAATAAAATGCAGGTACCAATCAAAATTTCTGACAATCCCCTTATCTGGCTTAAACTTTCACCCAAGGGCATTTATATGACCCAACTTGAGGGAAAAGAAGGTGTTATCAGAAGTTCGTTCGGAATCAAATCCATTGCAGAAACATATTTCAATGAGGTTCCGCTGTGCGATACTACTTCTCCGCTTCCGGAATTTATCATCCCAGGAAAAATTGACTCAGGATTTGTTATAAATCTTTATGCTGAAACAAGTTATGAAAGCGGAAGTGCAATGATGAAAGAGTATCTTCAGGGACGCTCCTTTTCATCAGGTCGACACGAAATTATAATTCTTGATGTTACTATCTACGGGGTTGACGGCTACGCAGTAGTTGCCCTGGATCTGACCGGATCATATGTCGGAAAAGTATATGTAATAGGAAAGGTTATTTACAATTCGGCTAAATCAGTTATCTCTATTGAAGATCTTGAATTTGACGTTAAAACCAGCAACGCACTTCATAACAGTGCGCAATGGCTGTTTCATGACATCATTCTATCTAAAGTTAAACCATTCCTTAAATTCCCCATGCGTGAGCGTCTGCTTGAATCGCAACTGATGATCCAGAAGATGCTTTGTAACCACCAGCTCACCAACAACGTTGTTCTCAGCGGCACAATCGATTCTCTTGCTGTTGGCGGGGTACGATTTACAGAAAATGCAATTCAGGCGGTAATTTTATCCAAAGGCAGTTTGACATTACGGGTTCAGGAATAGGCCGCGCACCTGGGCTGGCGCACAGACCACACGTCTCTCTTCATTCGTAATTTATTTTTAAACGCGGAATGTTTCTGATTCAATGCGTTTCGAATACGGTATGCTTCTGCCAATCACATATGTCTGCAGGTGCGTGTACTGCGGGGACGTATTTTGCCGCGTTTTGAGACGCACTGCTGTGCGTCTCTACGCGTTATTATCATTAGTATTTTATTGTATTTAAAAAATTACGGTTCAATTCTGCACGCGTGATCTGGCTACTTTTGCCTCATCACTATCCGGACACTGCTCCAGCAGTTTTTTCCAAACCATTTTTTGAGATTTTGGTTTCCCCTGTTTGTCATATACCAATCCCAGTTTGAATAGAGCAACACACATTTTGCTTCCCTGTGGATATTTTTTTATGTATCCCATATATGCAGATTCAGCATTATTGTAGGACTTTTTGGCGTAATTGCATTCCGCAATGTAGTACTCTGCATCCTGCGCCACAGCTGCATCCGGGTACTTTTTAATAAGATCCTGAAAACCACTTAACGCTATATCGTATCTTCCGGCGTTAAAATCATTCATCGATATCTGGAACAGATTTTCTATTTCTGCAGTTCGTACATTTCCTGCAAGGGAATCGAAAATGATTTTTGCTTCAAATTTTTTCTGAAATTCAGCAGTCTTTTCATCAATTTTAGACAATCGATACTGATTATCAGACAGATTGCCTTCGATTGCTGAGACTTTTCTGTCGATTTCATTGAAACGCACCTGCTGATCAGCACGCATCAAGCGAAGCAGTTCAGTGTGGGTTTTCTGCTCCTTCATCATCCTGCCCTGCATCGAAGTCAACTCACTATGAAGTGAGTCGACACTCTCTTTCACTAATTTCAATTCCTTAGTTCTCAACATCGTCACATTGCTGCATCCTGTAAAAAGCGTGAATGCCGTAGTGATTACGGTAACAGCTGCAATAGTTCTCATAAATCTACTATCCCCGGTATATATTTGAAAAATTATTATTTAGCAATAACCTTAAACTCGCCACGCCGGTTTAAGGCATGACACTTCTCGCTATGACAACTTCTTTGAGCGGGCATTTCTCTCCCAAAAGACATCGTCTCAATTCTTATATTTTTTATTCCATACGTTGCAAGATACTCCCTTATCACCATTGCTCGCAGTTCACCTAGTCCAATATTATATTCCGAAGATCCCCGCTCATCACAGTGACCCAGGATAATTATCCGCAGCTTCTTTTCCTCTTGAAGCAATCGTACGACATTACCCAACTGCCTGATAGCATCACTGGTTAAACGATAACTGTCGTACTCAAAATACACCGGCTTCAATGCTTCAGCAATCTTTTTTTTCAGCTTTTCACTGAAAGCGGCTTCCCCAAAACCCTCATCTGCTGAACTGTCATCTGCAAAAGAATTAACATCCCTATAATCGGATGACAGATCCTTAATGGAAGATGATTTTTTCCCTCCACATCCTGTAAACAGTAAAACACAAGCACACAATACCAAAAAACTACCTACAGTTGTCCTCTTTTCCATACTACATCCCTCTTTGAGCTGTTTCAAGTACAGAGTTCAAACAGCAATATGTGACTCACAATGTCAGGTAAAGCTATTACTTAAAGAATCAAAAATCTGACCAGTCAGGCATTTTTACATCACCGGTCTTAGTAACTCTTCTTAATCGGGTACCATCAGGTTTAACGACATAAAGATCACCGTAATTTCCGGCATTATTAACAAATGCAATCAATACTCCATCCGGTGACCAGGTCGGGTATTCATTACTGCCACTAAGCTGTGTAATTTTAACTGCGTTAGTACCATCTGGTGAAATTGTCCAGATATCGAATTTTCCCCTTTCATCCATCGCCATATAAGCTATTTTATCACCTTTTGGAGACCAGGCCGGAGAATCAGCGTATTTTCCCTCAAAGGTAATCCTGCGCTGGTTAGCTCCATCGGCATCCATGATGTAGATCTGCGGATTCCCGGACCGATCTGAAGTAAACGCCATCTGGTATCCGTTCGGAGACCAGCTTGGTGATGTATCAACACCGTAATGAACCGTAAGCTGTTTAACATTTGAAGCATCAGGATTACAGGTGTATATATCGAGATTTCCCTTCTTTGAAGACGCATACGCAATAGTGCCATCAATCGGCGAAACATCAGGAGATGATTCCGTCCCTTTACTTGACACAAACGGAATATAGTTACCGTCATAAATCGATCCTCTATACAGATCCGGTCTCCCTTTAAGATACGATGTCCATAAAATGTTGGCGGAATCCGCAAATGCCGGAAAAATATTAATAACATTGTTTTTGGTGAGTACGACAGAGTTATACCCATCAAAGTCCATCAGTGCAATTGCTTTTTTATCATTTTTTGCTTTGACATATACAATTCTGCTCTCAAAAAAACCTCTGTCTCCAAAAAGCATCTCAACAATCTCATTTGCGTAGCGATGCGACATTCTTCGCATCTGCTTAATATCGCCTTTATATTTTTTCCCGATAATCAGTTCTTTGCTCAGAACATCCCTGAGATAGCATTGAAGCACCACAGTTGTTCCATTGAGAGTGTAATCTCCATCAATGTAGATTCCTGCACTTTGAGAGAGAAACGCCGCACTGTCATATGTCTTTGATTTGACAACAGTGAATTTGGAGCAGAAATCCAGATCCCCGGCGATCACATCCCAGGGAAGAACCGGTCCATTCAACACCTTCTCATTGGTTGAAACAAAATCAACTACACCTATTGGTATGCTGTCAAACTTACCGGCATATACATCGAGATCAAATTTCTCAGCGCGTACCAGAGACACAACACTCAGAGAAAGAATTAAAAGAAGAGACACTCTGTTCATGATTTTACTTTCTTGTTGGGATGAGTGTACAGTTAAGCTCGATTTTGTCATCATCAAAACCAGGAGGCAGTTTAGGGAATGGTGCCGAGATTTTTACTGCACGCAGTGCGATATTGTCAAGTGTACTGTTACCTGAAGATTGAGTGATCCTGGGTTCGGAAATCATTCCCACCTTATCTATTGTGAAAGTAACGACAACTTTCAATTGACGGTTCTCGGTTGAGGGATTCCAGTTCTTTTCAAGCTTTTGCTGTACCAGAGAAAGATACCAGTGGTATTTAAATTCTCCAACACTGCTCACCTGAGCCGGAGATGGAAGCTCTTCAAGAAGTGATGCCAGTTCCTCGAGATTTTCATCTTTAGGGCGAGCAGCATCCCGCTCCTTCTGTGCTTTACTGTTATTCTTTTTTACATTTTTATCGGGTACCGGGGCTGCCTGAGGTTTTGTTTCTTTACGAGCTACACGCTGCTCGAGAGCATCGGGTGTTTTAACTGTCCTCTTAGGTGCCGGAATGGGAGCTGTTACAAGTTGAAAAGTCTTTGGACGCTCAAATTTTTTACTTTTCCATGCCAGCTTTGCCATCAATGGAACACCAATAATAAGCAGTGCATGCAGAACGATACTGATTGCGATGGCACCTGGAGCCGGAATACTCTTGCATGTTTCAAAGTTTATTTCATTTACCGTAGATGTTCCGGCCATGAATTACCTTTCGGATCTATCAAAAGGAAGTGTTAAAAATCCAAGTTTCACCACACCTGCATTCTGAAGTTCAGAAATGATGCGTATCACCATGCCATACGGTACTTTTTTATCTGCATTGACAAAAACAGGTACATCCTGCCGCTGTGTAAAAATCTCTCTGAATTCCTTCTTAAAATCAAGTAGAGAAACCTTGTATTGATCAATGTAAATTTCATTTCGACTGTTTATTGTTACCTGTATCGATTCATTTGATTCAACATTATCAGATTCTGTTTCCGGAAGATCAACCTGCACACCCTGTGTCATCATTGGAGCAGTTATCATAAAAATAATGAGCAACGCAAATACCACATCGATCAGATTTGTAAGATTCATCTCACTGATAATCTGCCGGGAACGTTTGGAACGTTTCTTTCTCATGTAATACCCTTTACTTTACACGTTCTGATTGTACGGAGATCCAGGCCGAGGCGGTCTTTCAGAATACAACAGACTGAAAATCTCCCTTTTTAATCGTCCTAAGAGAAACTCTCTGAAATCGTCCATCTCGTTGTCCAGTTTCTCCGAATGATGATTAAGATAATTATAGAAAAAAAGTGCTGGTATAGCTACAATCAGTCCTACAATAGTGGTTATCAATGCTTCGGCTATCCCCGGAGCCACCACCGGAAGACTTGCCGAACCCTGGTTTCCAATTTCAAAGAATGAGTTCATAATTCCCCACACTGTTCCAAGCAGTCCAAGAAACGGAGCAATACTGCTGGACATAGCAAGAAGAAAAACCCCTTTGTCAAATGATGCCACCAATGAATGATACGTATTAGTAAGGTAATCGCCAGCCATAACAAACTGGTTATTAAGAAAAAAGGACCAGTCTTTTACTCCTGTATGTGACTTCGCATCTTCAAGAATACGTCTGTATTCCAATGCTCCAGCTTTTCCAAGCTGTGCCATAGGTGAATTCAAACTCTTTGCATCACAATTTTCAACATCCGAGATCTTGTTCAGTGAGCTGAACAGCTTCCTGAACTTTTTATTCTCATTCCCTATCCGGGAAAGAGCTACAATACGCCCAAGAATGATAGCCCATGTAACAAATGAAAGAATTACCAACATTAGGACGATCAGACGACCTGCCCAGCCAGATCTCATAACCATATCCAGTACCGGAATGTTCATCAAAAGAATCCTTTCTACAAACAGCTGTTTTTATTTTCCCTTTGCTTAATGTACCACACTCCAGTACGAACCGGAGAAGGAATTCATGGTGGGGAAAGAATATTTTTTACTATTGCAAGGCAAGTTTTTCCAGGAGCACGTACTCCTAATATTTATAGATAACAGAAATTCATGCCGAAAAATGAGATTTATCGATTACCTGTTGAATTATGATTCAGGTAAAAACTACTTCCTGAATCAAAGTATACGCAACAGTTTCGAGGTAATTCAGCCCAATTCAAGTTAAATCTGAGGAATTTTTGATCTCAACAGAGATAGGCTTTGCTCCAAATCGAAGTGATATTTTTAAAATGTTTATAATCAGACCTGAAAGAATAAGAACCATGCCTGTGATAAATCTGGGTGGAAATGGATCATGAGTAAAAAAGGCTCCAAGCACAATGACCATTGGTATCTGTAGATAATTTAATACGCTCCCTTTGGTAGGATTTAAACACTTATAACCACTGGTCATAAAAAACTGAGCAAGCACGGTAAGAACTCCAACAAAAAGTACCACATAAAAAGCATTAACATCAAACACCTGATATTCCTTAACGGTGAATGGCACAAACAGAAGTCCTAATATGCACGGCGAAAGATAAACAACCAGCGCATGGTTCACCATGGAAGATTTTTTAACATAATGGATAGCAATACCCGAAAAAATTGAAGAAAGCAGTCCCAGAATATCACCTTTGATACTGTAGGCACCACGATCATAAAAAATAAAAATTACACCAATAAAACAGATTACCAGACTGACTACATCTGAACCCCTGATCTTTTCCTTAAAAAAAAGATACCCGAACACCGCCACAAAAATTGGTGAAGTATTGCAAAGAAGAGCGGCACGGCTTATTGTTGACATCTGTATTGAAAGATAGAAGGCGACCATTGCAGATGCACCAAAAACACCTCTTAAAATCCATTCTTTAGGATTTTCTACTTTTGTTGAAACCCCAAACATTTTACACACGACAATAGTTATAATAATTCCAACTATAAAACGCCAGGTCGCAACAAACATTCCCGAAAAACCTGATGATGCAACCTTTACCAGAAGCGTGATACAGGTGAAGACAATTGATGATAGAAGCAGAAACAGTTCACCTTTTCTATCGCTCGAAAGAGCAGCAATCTTCATGTACTATCCAATGGTTGGAGATTAGTTTAGTATGCAGAACAATGGTGTGAGGATCGTCTAATGGATGGTGCAACAAAAATACCATTCGAAATGAATTAATCCAAATATAGACAATTAATGTACCATATTTTAATTTTCATGAACTAACCGTTGAAATCATTCCTGATTAATCAGTCAAAACAGGAGTTATTGTGTCAGAGATCATTCCTGCCATTGAAGCAAGCTGGAAAGAGGTACTCATTGCTGAGTTTCAGAAGCCTTATTTTCTTCAGATAAAAAAAACTCTTATTGAAGAGCGATCAAAATACCAGATCTATCCACCAGGTAAGCTTATGTTCAACGCATTTAACCAGACACCATTTGAAAAGGTATCGGTAGTTATTATCGGCCAGGATCCCTATCATGGTCCAGGACAGGCACACGGACTCTGTTTTTCTGTTCCGGATGAGACTGCACAGCCGCCATCTCTGGTTAATATATTTAAGGAGATTCATGCTGATCTTGGAATCACGATGCCCAAAACCGGAAATCTGGAAAAATGGGCAAAACAAGGTGTTCTGCTATTAAACGCAATGCTCAGCGTTCGACAAAACAGTGCCGGTTCTCATCAGAAAATTGGCTGGGAAACTTTTACAAATGAGGTTATCAGAACAATTTCAAATCACAAAAGTGGTATTGTTTTTCTCCTCTGGGGAAAATTCGCCCAGGAAAAAGGTCAGCTGATCGATCGCACACGACACACAATTCTCACAGCAGCACACCCATCACCATTTTCTGCCTATAATGGCTTTTTCGGGTGCCGTCATTTTTCAAAAACTAACGAAATTCTGCTCAAACAGGGAAAACACCCCATCGACTGGTCAATATAATTGTTTATGCTCAAATGAGATCCAGATGATATATTATCTTTATTATGGAAAAATGTAATATTCTATTCCTTATTTTTGTTTTTTCGGTATTTCTCATCGATTGTGGTAATAACGCTGCCGGTCCTGACACTACACCATCTCTGAGTAATCTTACTATCCCCGCTAATCTGATCCTGACCTGCTATCCATATAAGGGATTTTCCTCGAGAAAAGATTCTGTAAAAATCTCTTTCGATTATAACAGCAGAAAGATCCCTGCTTTCAATATTGAAGGAAGTATCGATACCGGAAAAACGTGGTTTCCACTTACACAAAAATCGACATCGGCAGCTAACCATGAAGATTTTTTTTGGTATCCAAAGCATGACAGTTCTAATCAAACATTTAAATTCTGTGATGAAAAAAAATGTGTGATCAGAGTTACCTCAAATCTAGATACCCTTATGAGCAGCGAGTTCTATCTGATCGGCTCAAGACCAGCTCAACTAATTCAACCGCTTCAGGGCGTACACTTCTCCATATCAGATTCGCTGCCACTTGAGTTCAATTCCAACTCCGATCTGCTAAGCAATATTGACACATGGTACTTTGTTGAAAGTTATACGGACAGAACGCCACTCAGTAAAGAGTATGCACGGGAGGTTGTAACTGAGGGAACAAATGCAAACATAAGAAAGTTCAACTATTACTTTCAATTACAACATTACGCTGATAATTTTACTGAAAGTACAACTGTAATTTCTGTTATGATCTCTGATTACCAGCAAAGTGGATTTTATCAGATTGTTGATTCGATTACAATTGCCAAGCCCTGACAGGTAACCTGAATGTTTTTTTTACCCGGAAACACCTCACAATCCAGAAGTACAAAACATCAACTCCCTGTTTGCAACTCCATGAAAACATATTATTACATACCAGATATAGTGACACTGTCACTACTGGTACTGCTTCAATTAATTGCAGGCTGTATCTACTCCCCTTCACAGCAACCCTTTCCTGATACAACAGAAAACAACAGCCACTCAAGCGGGAAAACCGGTTCCGGAACATTGTTTTCAATCAACACAAGACAACAAACCTGCAATCCATCAATATCAATCAGTCCATTTTTTGACGGATGCATGCTGTGGCTGGGGTTTGATAAACTGTCGATAAATGTACCACAGGAGTTTAAGGACAGTTACCTCCTGAACGGCATCGTATCGCATGACCGATTAACAATTACCGATACATCAAACACCGTTCGCTGGCATATATTCCGCAAGGATTTTTCACCAGAAGGCGAGATACAATGTCCCGAATGGTCAACTCACCCCGACTATCTTGCCTGTTTGACTGGTGTAAAAATGAAGCCCTACAGTGGATATGCAATCCGCTTATCTGACAAAAAATCTCTGAAAATTATTGACAATGTACTTGAGGAATTCAGCACTCCGCATTTGTGGATCGATACATCTTCAATTAATCTTTCAGCACCTGCAGATTCCATTCGTTATGATCAGAACGGTGTGGTTGATCTGCAATCTCTGAGCTCATTTTTTGGTACCGGAAACGTAATTTACACCTTCTCACTTGCATCAAAGAGCGGTTCAATTTTCTACATTGATTACTCAAAATCCCCTGTTCCGGTTAAACTCCCAAAGCCCCAGGGTAAAGAATCCTGGATCTGTCACAGTCCTTTAATTTCTCCCGATGGAAACTGGATTACCTATCATTGCTATCTCATCCCGGCTCAGGGATTACAATACGCATCTTACATTCAACGCATTGCTCCGGATTCAAAACCGATACTTATTGCAGAGGAGGCATCAGATCCTCACTGGTGGGTAGATATCTATAATAATAATGCCTATTACATTATCTATTCTTACACTCCCGGCTCCTATTTTCTCGAAACTGATTTCCTGTCATCTGCGACAGAAGTCGATGGTTCCAGCGGATTCACCCTTAAACAGAAATTGACCGGCACATGGCGGCCCGATGCTCCTGCACACGCAGGTGGTTTGTCACCGGACAACACAATACAACCGGATACCCTTATAAAACTTCCATTTAAGGGTGGATTGTCACCAGATGGAAGATTTCTCGGGACAGCTTACAAGTATGCTTACATCCTTCAGCTGGACTAACAGGCAGATATATTCATGAGAAAAATTCTTTTACTCCATATCCTTATTGGTGCTCTTATTATCAGCATTACAACATTGTACAGGAGCTGGAATCGGATAATTAAAAACAGACCTGAATTTGCAATGAGCTCACTATATCCCGCTCTTACTCCCTGGAAAGGAATTGGCGGCTGTGGTGCTGGTGGTTCAGGTTCAAAAAATGGTGTACTGCGATGGATTGGAAGTGAATCTGGTAGCAACCTGATCGGTATACGTATCATGCCCAGCCTGCATATTCAAAAATTGTCGAGAACTTTTTCTCTCACTCCCCGGGTTTCCATAAAACCGCACTGGAATTACGAAATCGGGCTATCAATACCTTACAAATCAGTCGCATCAGAAATACAGTTTCAAACCAATATTGAACAACAGGTTCTCTTTAATAGTGGCATCGGTGATCTTACGGTTGATTGTTCCCGAACGTTTGGTATGAATGGTCAGTTTAAAGCGCGTGCTGATGTTACTTTCCCAACTGGAATCTATGATGAAACGCGCGGAACCGATCAGGTAAAAAAAGTATTACCACAGACGCTTCAAATGGGTCAGGGTGTCTGGTCCGTAACACCAGCACTTTCATTTACCCATGATTTTGAAAACAGCATGCTCATTTTCGATGCATCACTGTATTATCCTTTTGTGATTCGTTTTGATAAAAAAAATGAACATCTCGACGCTGATTATCGTACTTATAATAATGTAACAATCAACAGAGAGCGATTTCACTATAAACACATTGTGAAACCTTATGGTGAAAACGACCGGGGAGACTACTTTCCCCCTGCTGTGAATATTACAACGGATTTTGTGATCAGAGCAGTAGAAGGTATGACTCAATCGATTCAATTTTCGTTTAGTACCCCTCTGGGAGTGCAATGGATACATTCCTACGATAAAAATCAATATGATCCGCATCCGGATCCCGATCATCGTGCCTGGGATGCGCTTCTTGGTTATGGTATTGAGACGAACCGTTTCCGTGTTCCGATATTTTTCGGTATTGGAATTCCGATCCGTGATAAAAAAAACTCATCCGGAAACACGTATGATGAAAAACCTTTTCGGAAATGGGATGGCCCCGACTGGCAATGCATGACACAGGAGATAATTATAACCAGTGGTATTAAAGCGGCACTATTTTAGAAAGAAAAACAACTATGCAGTTAGTTTATAATAAAAGATCTTCCATCTTAAAAAAAATAATGAGAATTTCTGTTCAAACAACTGTTTTCATTCTAATAATACTCTCTCTGGCACACAGCAAAATACCCATTACAATTACAGGTACCCTCCCATCGTCGGTTGACAATACTACACGACCCTATCTTCGACCTGTATTCAACCAATTGGGCAGCAGTTGTGGAAGCGCCTGCGGAACAGGTAATGTTTTTACCTACGAAATGTGTGCACTGCGTTCAGTGGAAGCATCAGTAACAGAAAACCAGTTCGCTTACCTTTACACACACCATTTTCTCAATGAGGGCAGTTCTGATGGCGGTATGTACCATGATTTCACTTATGCATGGGACATCGCTATGGAAAACGGTATTCCCACTGTTGATATCTGGGGAGGATTTGAAAATGGATTTCCCGCACTATGGATGAGCGGCTATTCAAAATATTACAGTGCAATGAAAAATCGTATAGATCAATATGACTCCGTCAAAATAACCGGCCCTGCATCACTTGACACAATTAAACAGTGGCTCCTTGATCATGGCGATGGTTCACCTCACGGAGGGGTTGCGGTTGTTACCGGAAATTTCTACAGCCTTACTCAGGAACGTATAAAAAGCGGTCCACATACAGGAAAACAAATTTTTCTCGGTTTTGGTGCAAACCTGAATTCACCTCATGCAATTACTATCATTGGTTATGATGACAGCGTTCGATACGATTTTAATGGAGATGGTTTCTATACAAACAATAAAGACATTAACGGCGACAGCAAAATTGATATGAAAGACTGGGAAACAGGAGCGTTACGGATTGTTAATACATGGGGTTCAAGTTTCGGCGACGGTGGTTTTGCATTTCTCCCTTACTGGACACTCGTAGAACTACCTGAAAAAGGAGGCTCAATAAGCGATAATCATATTTTTTTCTGCAAAGTGAAAAAAGACGTTACCATTAAAGCGGCACTAAAAGTGCAGATCAACAGTGACCACCGTAATCAGATGGCGTTTTCTGTCGGCATTTCGGAAGATCTGAAAGCACAGTCTCCGTCAAAGACAAAAGTCTTCAAAAAACAGTTCACCTATGCAGGTGGTGATCGTCCGATAGGAGGCACAAAAAATTCAAACAGCATAGAAATTGGACTCGATATTACAGATCTCATTGATTCGATCGGTAACCCTTCTCAATACATGGCGTTTTTTATCGTTGATTCCAAAAAAGAGAACGGCACAATCACATCGACCGCTCTTATCGATTATGCATCGGGAGCACCACAGGAGTACCCGTCATCGCAAACCTCAGTTCCGATAAAGCAGGGCAAAACACTTATCTCTGTGCAGAACAGCATTACCAACAGTAGTAAAACAAAAAGTAATCTCCAGACTCAGCCATTACAGGTGAAGAACAGCAATAAAGTACTTGAAATTATCTCTCCGTTTTCAGGTCCACTTAAGGTACGAATCTATAATTTCAGTGGACAATTAGTACATTCTGCAACTGCACAATGCGCTTATTGTGTGATCAGCACCAGAAATATTGTACCCGGTTGTTATTTTGTATCGATTGGAGCTTTTGGCAAAAAGGAGCCTTCACAAACGGTTCAATTATCTATCGGACAATAGTAAAGTAAAGTCGGACACATCCAGGATGTATCCGACATAGTTTTTTCAGGCATTAGCCATTTGCGGCATTCTCATCTGAGGTACAGCTTGCGGATGGAACGAGTCACCGCGATCTTTCGCCCGGCTGATTCGTAAGTTACGACCGCCAAATATCGTATCGCCAAGTTCCTGGATAGCATTATCCACACGATCCTCTTCCAGCTCAATGAATCCAAAACCTCTTGATCTCCCGGTCTCTCTGTCTGAAATCAACACAATCGAATGAATAGGTTCAAACTTGGAAAAATACTTTCTCACATCGCTTTCGGTAATTCTGTACGGAAGGTTTCCAATGTAAAGTTTCTGAGACATACTGCATCCTTTTATTGTGGTAAGTGTGTAATGGTTAAAATTTCTTCTTGAAACAAACCCTGAAAATAAAGTAAAATGTTAAAGAGCTGCCGTACTGGTTCATCGATGACTGCACTGAGCTTAACTCATTGCGCATTGGATAACGCAATATCTGTGCCTCTTTTCAGTATTTCAATAAATTGCCGTATTTCTAAAATTTTTTCAGGTATTCACGCATTTTTTGAGAAACACCACCATCTGTTCACAAAACTATTAAAACCGCTTTTTTTGCGTTTTAACGCAATATGATCAATTTTTGATGTGAATTCACATTAAAAATCATCTCGCTCACGCCTTCGGAAAGATATCAAGAGAATTGTAGATACCTGCATGGTAAACATGTTCCAAATATCCTGCATTCACCGGAAATTTAAAAAATATGTGAATATTTTCTCAATCTGAGAATTATCTCCATACTTAAAAAGTGGTTTCACACAGAACTAAAACAATTTTGCAGCCGTAATTTTTATAGAGGTCTCTTGAACTCCAGAAATTGCCAGCTGCTGACATCTTTATTAAGTCAAAGGCAGATCACTATGAGCACAATCATCCGAATCGGTAATTCATTAGTAATCAGGATCCTTTTTGTAATTTTTATCCTGTTATTTCTTATGCGAACGCTTTTCCCGTTCTGATTCTTTACCCGCATACTCAGAAAACAGAAAGAGTCGATAGTATAACAAGAAGCTACTGAGCGGTTCCTGAGCACCGGGAGGGAGCCGATTATTCATTTGTTGTCTTGTACACCTTAGACAAGAGAGGTGAACGTGGATATTTTTACTGAAGATGATTTTCGTAACCTTGTTTCAATCCAGCACCCATATTGCATTTCCATCTATATGCCATTTTTCAGAAACGGTGCCGAAATACAACAGAATCCAATCCGTTTTAAAAATTGTATATCCGAAGCAGAAAAACTGCTTGTAAAGAAAGGTAAGCGAGCGACAGAAGCATCCTGGATGTTAAATTCAGCTAAAAGGTTTCTCAATTTTCATTCATTCTGGCAATATGATGCATCAGGGCTTGCAGCGTACATCGCTCCCGGAATTATTAAAATTTTCAGAACCCCCTCATCGTTTTCAGAAACGATCATGATCGGCAACCACTTTTACATCAAACCTGTCCTGCCTATGATTACCACACATATGAAATACTATGTTCTTGAACTCAATCTTTCAGGCGTTCGCCTCTTTAGTGGAAGCCGCTATCAGTTTTCAAGGATTGAGTCAGACACACTTCCCGGTCCTATAGAAAACACACTTCAACATGACTACACTGAAAAACACACGCAAATTTACGGTAAATCACAACCTGGCGACAGTGAGATTCCTGTCGTATACGGATACGGCCGCGACACCGACAACCATACCAGACAGATTATCGAATACTTTCAAATCGTCAATAACTCAGTTACATCCCTGCTCAATAAAACTAATGCCCCTCTGATCACCGCCGGTAATGAATTCCTGCACTCAATATATCATAATGTGAATACGTATCCGAATCTAATTGACAATGGTATAAAAATCGATATTTCACTATTTACGGAACAGCAACTGCACGAACACAGCAGAGAACTGGTTGGACCGTTTTATGCAACCCGGCGTTACAAAGACAAAGAGCTCTATCTCAGTCTTGCCGGCAGGCATAGTCACATGGCGGTAAATAATCTCGAATCCATTGTTGCAGGGGCTGTACATGGAAGAGTGGCTGCGCTTTTTATAATTAACAAATCGCCCCATATCTGGGGATTACTTAATGAAAAAAACCAGAAAATTTCAATTCATGATCATCAGCTTCCGGGTGATGAAGAACTCATTGAGCGTTCAGCGATCGATACACTTCTGCGGGGTGGAGCTGTATACATACTGGATCGTGTTGATATGCCAGATGAGACCGATGCGGCAGCGATCATGCGATACTGAAGTTAGAAGACCTGGAAAAACTCTTTCCGTATCTGCTCATACTCAACGGCAAGAGAGATTTTACCTGCAGCTGAAAGTGGATCATTGAAAAATAATCTAAAAGCCTGAAATTTCTCACGATTTTCAAACAGAGGTGCAACAGCCTGTAAAGTTTCAGTCACTTTGGAATCTGCGCCGGCTTTTTTATAAATGACACACAGCCCGATAAAAGAGTCGAGATTATCATTGCGGTTAAGAGAAATGCTCTTTTCGAATGCATGAAGAGCATCGATAAGTTTGCCGGTTTTAAGAAGTACTTTGCCAAAAGCAAGGTGTATCTCGGCGCGATCAAAAAAATCGGTAAGTGATTGACTTGCAATACTGGTTGCTCCGGTTATATCACCCTGTTCCACCAGTAAGCGTATAAGCCGCAGATAACCCTTCAGTTTTGCGCCCCTGAAATCAACACCAACCTGACCAGGTTCATTTTTCATTGTAAGGAGGAGTCTGAGATGTTCAATCGCCTGTTCAGTATCTCCCGACATCTCAAACGCCACAGAGAGACTGTAGTGGATATCGGGCCTCCATGATGAGCACTCGAGTGCCTGTTTCAGGTAGCTGATCGCACCCTGATGCAGCCCCTTACGGTTTGCGATTGCACCAAGTCCCAGAAGCGCCTGCCCTGCAAGGGCAGGTGTTTTTTTTATGCAGTCTGGAATTTCGATAGTCTTTCTGTACCAGATCACCGCATTATCATCCTGCTCCGCCAACTGATAGGAATCCCCAATCTCAAGAGCAGTAACAGCATCAGCTCCATGTAACGCATATTCATCAAGAAGTAATTTCAGATTCCGTGACGCTTTACTTTTCATCTGTTCCGGAGCAGCATAGCCATGATGTTCAATCACAATGTCTACTTTATGAAGTTTTAATCCCATCCGCAATGCATCAGGCATCATCTGCTCATGTATTTTTCTCTCAAAACGAATCCGGGGATCGTTAGGAAACATCCGGGCCTGAACAAACTCAGTGCCGGTGTTGCCGGGTTTATTGTTACGTATTGTAAACCCATATACTTTGTCTGGTGAAGAAGACTTCAGCGATTGTATCTTCACACACGAATCCTCAGGTACAATATCATCCGCATCGAGCCAAAGAATCCATCCCGATGAAGCATTTTTCAGTGATATATTGCGGGAATGTGAAAAATCATCTTTCCATTGATCCTCAATGATTTTCGCTCCATACTCCTGTGCAATTTTCACAGTATCATCCGTGGAACCAGTGTCTACAATGACAAGCTCATCAGCAATTTCTGCAATGGATTTGAGACAACGTTCTAGAATTGACGCTTCATTTTTTACGATCATGCAAATGGATAATGTCGGCGAAAAGCTCATCGGCTGGTCATTAAGCTTTGCAACATGCTCTTTTAACAACATCACTGAAACAATCCAGCGAGTATGGCTTGGGAATATGATACAATGGCCCCTGAAGTGTCTCTATCAGACTGTCAGGACCGATCAACACTACTTTATCCATCAATTCCGGATCTATTTCCCTTATTTTCAGGAAAAATTCTTCCAGATTCCCCTCTACAAGATCAGGATTGAGCAGAATAAGATCGTATTGTTTTTCGGGTTGTTCCAATCTGGTCAGAAAATTTTGAAGATTCAAAGCACGTTCTATCTGAACATCTCTGAAATTAATCTCCAGAATATCATTCACCAGTCTATACGAATCGAAATCATCATCAGCGACAAGAACTCTTACCATGTGTTTGCCCCCTCTTTTGATATGAGGACTACTCTCCTTTTTTTTTACCATCTAAAGATAGTTGAAAAAAATCATTTCAGCAACAGCGTTAAAATAATTTTACCAGTTTTATACGATATTACCTATATTTTTCTATTAATTGCAGTAAAACGTATCCGGAAACAGCTCTTAATTATATGATTAATCCATTAAAAATCATCATGTTCGGGGTAAAACACTCGGGCAAAACCTCAATCGGTAAAAAAATATCCGATATTCTGAAATGGCCGTTCCACGACCTTGATGAAAGCATTGAGCTTCAGACCAGAGCCCTTACCGGTTCTTCAATACGTGATTTTTTCCACATAGAAGAGCGTGCCCGGTTTTTAACTATCGAAAAGCAGTGCCTTGATACCTATTTAAGGAGCCGACCGGCCCCCTGGATACTCTCTACCGGAGGGGGAATCATAGAAAATGAGAACGCCCTCAAACTCATACCACATGATGCAGTTAAGGTGTTTCTTCATAATGATCCGCAGGTATTATTCCGCAGAATCGAGAAGAAGGGTCTTCCACCATTTCTCAGTGGAGAAGATCCTTACGATGCATTCATGAGGATCTATACTGACCGCATGACCCGATACAAAAGAATTGCGGATATTATTGTTGTACTTGGTAATGGTTCAAAAGATGAAAATACAGAAATCGTGCTACAATCAATAAAGGAATATGCTGATGCCAGGAAATAGTTTCGGCCATTTATTCAAAATTTCCACCTTTGGTGAATCACACGGTGGTGCTGTCGGTGTTGTCGTAGATGGGGTAATGCCAAAGGTACTTCTTACCGAAGAAGACATTCAGAAACAACTGGATCGAAGAAAACCGGGACAGTCATCCATAACTACCCCCCGTGCGGAGCCTGATAAGGTACATATTCTCTCCGGTATCTTTGAAGGAGAGACAACGGGAACACCTCTTCTTATGATCCTTTATAACGAAGACGCACGTCCAGAGGCATATTCTGATATAAAAGATATGTTTCGCCCCGGTCATGCAGATTTTACCTACCTTAAAAAGTATGGAATCCGCGATCATCGGGGGAGCGGAAGAGCATCCGGACGGGAAACAGCTGCCAGAGTAGCGGCTGGTGCCGTTGCACGGAAAATTATCGAGCTGCGGGGAGTTAACGTTACTGCTTACACAATTCAGATCGGCTCTGTCAAATGCAGCGAACGAAACCTCACTGTCATTGAACAAAATCCGGTTCGCGCCTGCGATCTTAAGGCATCAGCCGAAATGGTCAGACTGATCGAAAAACTTCGCGATGAAGGAAACAGTGTCGGTGGAATCGTCGAATGCAGAATAGATGGGGTTCCTGCCGGTCTGGGTGAACCCGTGTTTAATAAACTGGAAGCGGAACTTGCTCACGGAATTATGAGCCTCGGCGCGGTCAAAGGTTTTGAGATCGGGTCGGGTTTCAGGTGCGCCGAGATGAGCGGTATTGAACACAACGACAGCATGGACAGAAACGGATTTCGCTCCAATAATGCCGGCGGCATCGTTGGTGGCATCAGTAACGGAGAGACAATTATATTCAGAGCCGCAGTGAAACCAACAGCATCAATAGCAACACCCCAGCACACGATAAACATCGGTGGAGAGGAAGTAGTTATCAGAACTGAAGGCCGACACGATCCATGCATCTGTCCAAGAATAGTTCCTGTCATTGAAGCGATGTCGTGCCTGGTTATCGAGGATCATTTCAAGCTGCAGGCTGCATTGTTTATTTAACTGCAAAAATTCTGCAGTGTACAACTGCGGTTTCGTCCAACCTTCTCCTGTTGTTTTGCCGCGCAGTACCGAATTTATAATCGGGACTGCGCAACATTCTTTACAAAATCTAATAAACAGTTGATACCATTGCAGACTCAGATCATTTCATCGAATGTAATGCTACCCTGTTGCCTTCAGTATCCTCAAACACTCCCATAAACCCGTACTGGCCGATTGATTTTTTGCTTTGTATTCGTTTACCACCACTTACTTCAACCTTTTTGAGGGTTTCATCAATATCGGCTACACTGAAATAGAGCAGTGGTCCCTGTGATGAGGGGAGAAAATCTTTCTGCTGTACAAGTGAACCAGAACAGTTTGGAGCATTATCCTGCATAGGAAACATTGCCATTTTTGTAGCTCCAACCTCCTCAGTCTTAAATGAAAACCCCAATGCCTTTTCATAAAAACCAGTTGCACGAACGATATCAGAAACGGGAATCTCAAACCAGGTTACAGGATTTTCCATGATACACCTCCAAATTTTAATTGATCGAAAAATATTTTCGAGTTTTTTAATGCGCAATAATTATGCCTGATGTATCTGCACAGCCCTTTAACTTACCACTTATCCCGCTCTCACCAACAAGTCCAAAAACGGGTTCTTTGCGGTTCGAGAGGGGCTGTTATACTTTTAATATTGATTAACGTTTTTAATGAGGAATAAGTATATCTTTATGGATAAAACTTCTCGAAGCTTACATTTGAAAAAAAGGTGCTATATCTTCAGAACTCACTAAAAACGCTCAAAACGTAACTATCCCATCGCAAGTTTAAATCCTTCAGGAGATGCCAATTGCAGTGTGAATGT
>JAFGIN010000071.1 GCA_016929595.1 Chitinispirillaceae bacterium | reverse complement strand
TTTCGTAAAATTCCTGCGTTGCGATCCTTGGAATATCCAGGACTATCTGGATGTCTACTGTGGTTGCGTCTTGGACTCTTACGAAAATCCGGCGAGCCGATTTGTTCAACTTATTCCCGTGCAGTTCCCAAAATAGACCTGATAAATTCCAAACAGACTGGAATACACTATTTCGTTAAAATTTTGCAGGGTTTTATTGATCAGAGGACTGGTAATCAGTTCTATTTCCCTAATTCAGGAATTACCCCGAAAACTACTAGGACAGGATGCGCCTTACAACAGGGCTCCAGAAAAAGATAAGATTTTTTTTCATATTCTAATACCAATAATGTAAAGAAAGGAGTTACTTTTGATGAACTTTGATGATTCAAGAGGAAACCAGAACTATCAGCACCGGAGACCTTCACCCCACAAAAATTCGTACAGTCCGAACTCTGTTTATTATGGTAATTCAGCCCATAATAATCAGCAGCAACAACAACAACAGAAAAAAAAGCACCATTCCGTTCACAATAAAGGTAATATGAGTAATGATCGTCTGACTAAGCAGAATGATACTATTATCAAATTGCTTAAAGAGATCCGTGACCGGCTTCCGGCTCCGGCTGGAACGCCAGTTTCTGACAATGGAGAGGACTGCAATCAGAAAAGTAGTTTTCATTCAGAAAAAGTTCCGTCACAGACTGAGAATGATTCCGTCGAAGTCGATGCTGAGGACAATGATGGGGAATTCGATTCCGCTGATGAAGATTCTTTCGAAGTCGAAAATGAACAGAATTGAACTTCTGAATATCTCTGAATGGTAATCAGGTTGAATTATGTGTTGTTATTCTGACTGATGATATTTATTACACATCCATTACTTCGGTGCGTGCCTGTATGTCAGTATGTTCAGGTATAACCCCGGTATGGAGTACTTTATCAGTATTGAAAGGTATACACTATGCACAATACAGTACAAAAAAGTATACCTTTTTTAATCCTTCTATTCACTCTTACCGGAAGCATTTCAGCGAAAACCCGCTGGAGTACGTTTCATAGTATTCCAGATGCAGATCTTCTTGAGGGTGGTTCTTTACTTTGGAATCTTAGTGGCTATCATCTGCTCAATACGGAAAGTGAATCCGGTAAAACGAAACCATCAGGCATGCTTACACTTGGAGTTATTGAGTGGGTAAATATCAGTGGCGGATATACAGGCGGGCCTGCATTCGGGATGAAGGTACGGATACTGGGAGAGACAAAAGAGTGGATGCCATCGGTTGCACTCGGGGTTAGAAATATTTTTACAAATCAGGACAGCTATTATTTTGATCATGATCCAGATTCTCTTACCAGTGAAATCTATTGTGCATTTGGAAAAGGCATCGAAAACCTCCGGCTCCGCATGAATCTCGGGGTAATGAGTGTTCCGGCTGATAAAAATGATATCGTCAATTTTTTTGTTGGCGTAGAAAAATATTTCGGTAAGGGGCTTTATCTTTCTCTTGAACTTTTCAGGCGACAAAAGGAGTTTGTTACATCAATTTTTGTGGACTGGCGTATTGCTAAAAGAAGGATTGAGTTCTATGGAGGTGTTATTGATATAACCGGATTAGTAAAAAAGGATAAAAAATTAACTGAATTTGCTCAGCCTGGTATCAATGCCGGAGTTCGGATTCTTTTAAATGTGCGTAGAGGAAAAAGTGATGGTTTTACTACTCTTGAAGATCAGTTGCGTGCTCAGAATAAGACCATAAAGACTCTTAAAAACGATATTGACAGTATAAAAACGCTTCTTAATAAGGGAACTAAACGGATCGAGGGACTTACCGAGTCGTTTTATGAGTTAACTAACGATTCAACATCTGAGGTACAGAGTTACAGACTGACCACGCTCGAAAAACTGGCCGCACTTAAAAATCTCTACGAACAGGAGCCCTTTGAGCCGGATCTGGTAAAAAATGCTCAAAAGGAGCTTGTTGTTCACAGGGATAAAATTGTACCAGTTTTGATTGAAGTTGCACTAAGTAAAAAAGAAGACACCAGAATAAGGACTCTGGCGACATCAATGTGTGGAGAAATCAAAAGCGCTGCATCAGCAGATGCATTGATTGAAATCCTCAGTCAGGTACATATACCGGAGATTAAAATTGAAGCACTGATTGCTCTTGGAAAACTTAAGGAAGTGCGTGCAGTTTTCTTGATGCAGCAACTGGCTTCCGACCCCAACGACGCAGTCGCTTTTACCGCAATGGAGGTGCTGCAAAAACTGGAAAAAGAGACAGGTATTACATCCTTGTCTGTAAATAAGAACGTAATTCCCGAAAATTCCATACCTGAAAATAAGATAGGGGTCAGAACTCCTGGTGGAAAAGGGTTGGTTGAAATAATCGATGAAACTTCCAGAACAGATTCAGAGATGAAGCTGCAAAAAATTGAAAAAAGAAGTTTTTCTGAATCCATAGTGGATAATGTCACAGCAGACAGCCTGATCGATACTTTGCAGGAGAAAACAACAACGCTTTTTTCTGCTGAAGTTCAGATTGATACAACGGATGCAACTGATACCATTCATTCTGACACTCTTAAAACTGTTAAAGAAAATTCTCCAGTTGTTGGTTCTCAGGTGTCCGATAGCAGCGGAGCAATCATCAAAAAAAATAAAAAAGATGAATCCGGGTCTTTGATAGAGAATAAGGCTGCGGCTCTCGAAAAAGAAGACAGAAAAAGTTCAAAAAAGAATAATAAAAAAGAAAAGAAAAAAGAGGACGAGAAAGGATCCTGGTAATCATACCAGCTTGTTTTTTTAATAAAATGATCCTCATCTGCCTGCACTGGATAAATTGACATTATCAGGTAGATGATTTATTATCAATAGATAATCTAAAAAAATTGAAATATTACTTTCATGGAGTTTTTATGAATCGTTCTTCAGGCTTATTTCTGCATCCCACATCACTGCCTTCCAAATTTGGGATCGGTGATTTGGGAAGCGAAGCCTTTACCTGGGTTGATCTTCTTGATGATATGCATCAATCATATTGGCAGGTATGCCCTCTGGGACCTACAGGATATGGTGATTCACCTTATCAGAGTTTTTGTTCATTTGCTGGAAATACACTTTTAATATCTCCGGAAAAACTTGTTGAGCAAAATCTTTTGACTAAGAATGATATTGCGCAGTACCCATCTCTGCCTGAATCCGAAGTAGATTATGGAAATGTGATTCAGACAAAGGAAAAACTGTATCAGAAAGCATACACGCGATTTAGCGATAATCATGATTTCATGGCATTTTGTGAACAACAGAACTATTGGCTTCATGATTATGCACTTTTTAAAGTATTGAAAGATCATAATAATGGGAAACCGTGGTATGAATGGCAGGCAAATCATAAACTGCGATATCCTGCGATTCTTGATGATCTTCATAATTCAGAACGTCAGCTGATACGGTACCAGAAATTTCTCCAATATTTGTTTCATGTTCAATGGCTGGATTTGAAGCGGTATGCAAATAGTAAAGGCATCAAAATCATTGGCGATATTCCCTATTATACAGCGTATGACAGTGTGGAAGCCTGGGCTTCATCTGAACTCTTTGAAATAAACGAAAGTGGTAAACCTTATCGCGTTGCCGGTGTTCCTCCTGATTATTTCAGTGAAACAGGACAATTATGGGGAAATCCGTTGTTTCAATGGGGACACATGAAGCAGGACGGTTTTGCATGGTGGATAAAAAGGGTAAAGAAAATTCTTGAATGGGCTGACATTATCAGACTGGATCATTTCCGTGGTTTTGAATCTTTCTGGGCAATTCCTTCGGATAGCAAAACTGCAATAAACGGGCAATGGGAAAAAGGGCCTGGATTTGATTTTTTTGATGCAATGAAGAGAGAGCTTGGAACACTGCCTTTAATTGCAGAGGATCTTGGTGAACTTACTGAGGGTGTGGATGAGCTCAGAAAACGGGTAGGCATTCCGGGTATGAAAATTCTCCAATTCGCTTTTGATGGGAATCCGTCAAATCCTTATCTGCCTTATAATGTCCTTCCAGATAGTATCACCTATACCGGCACTCATGATAATGATACTTCTGTTGGATGGTTACAATCTCTTGAAAAGAAAGAAAAGCTGCATATTTTGCGATTTCTAGATTGTGATGAAAGACAGTTTGGTGCAAAATTTCTCAGACTGGCTTTTTCTTCATCGTCAAAACTTTGTATTGTACCATTTCAGGACGTGCTGGGACTTGGAAGTGAGCATCGTATGAATATTCCAGGTAAGGTTTCAGGTAACTGGAAATGGCGCTTTATTAAAAAAATGGTCGTTCCCGAAAAGACAGAGTATATAGCAGAGTTGACAGATGTGTATGGACGATCAGCAAACATGGATTTTTAATCTGAGTACACCTTTACTGCATTTCCTCTCATCATGATCCCGCAATTCGGGCGATGTGTGAGCGATTTAAGCAAAACGCTCATGTTTCTTCCCGGGGTACGGATTAACACGAGCGACTTCAGTCTCGCATCGCCCACTCTATTCTACAGAAAACAGAATTATTTTGGTATTCTAACAATGTAGAATTAGTGGTAAGAAAAAAGCAAGACAAAAATAAGTCTGTCTTGCTTTAAAAATTGAAGATTTCGTTGCAGCTTACGTGCGCTGATCAATTTTAACAAAAGCTTGTTTTGGAGGTCCACAGTATACCTGACGTGGTCTCCAGATTTTCCATTCCGGATTATCGGATGTTTCTTTCCAATGTGCGATCCAGCCCGGAAGACGGCCGATTGCAAACATCACGGTCATCATATTAGTGGGTATTCCCATCGCCCGATAGAGGATACCGGAATAAAAATCAACGTTGGGGAATAATTTCCTTTCGATGAAATAATCATCTTTCAATGCAATTTCTTCAAGCTCAAGTGCAATATCAAGCAATGGATCTTTAATATTCAATTTCGGTAAAAGTGTATCACATAATTTTTTCGTGATACGATTACGCGGATCATAGTTTTTGTAAACTGCGTGACCAAAACCCATTAAACGGAATTTTGCAGTTTTGTTTTTGGCCATTTCGACATACTTTTTGAGATTATTTCCATCTTTCTGAATCATGGAAAGCATTTCAATAACAGCCTGATTTGCACCACCGTGCATTGGTCCCCATAAAGCTGAAATCCCGGCGCTTATTGATGCATAGAGATTCACCCCTGAACTTGAGGTCATTCTAACTGTTGATGTCGAGCAGTTCTGTTCATGATCTGAATGGAGGATAAGCAGTTTATTCAGAGCATCAACGATATCCGGATTGGTCTCGTATGATTTTACCGGATTGGCGAACATCATATTTAAGAAGTTTGCACAATAGGTAAGGTCATGACGTGGGTATACTATCGGTTCACCACGAGATTTTTTGTACGAAAATGCGGCTATGGTTCTGACTTTAGAAATAAGACGGGCTGCAGTTACATCAAAATTCGGGTCACCATCCATAATGTGAGGATAAAAACTTGATAGTGATGTGACCATGGAAGAAAGTATTGCCATGGGATGAGAATTCGGAGGCATACCATTGAAAAAGTGCTGCATGTCCTCATGAATCATTGAATGTTCATTAAGGTATCTTCTGAAAGATAATAATTCTTCTGCGTTCGGCAGTTTCCCATGAACCAGTAAATATGCTACTTCAACAAAGCTGCAATTTTCAGCGATATCCTCAATAGCATATCCTCTGTATAAAAGAACACCATTATCACCATCTACAAAGGTAATATTACTTCGGCAGGAACCTGTATTGGCGAGGCCATTGTCGTAAGTGATATGTCCGCAATCCTTACGAAGAGAACGGATATCAATAGCATTGTCGCCCACGGTCCCTTCAACAATAGGGAGTTTGTATATCTCATCCTTGATACGTAGCTCCGCAAAGAGCTCCTGGTCGTTTTTCCCCATTAACACTCCTGATAAAATCAATTTGTGAATAAACTTCCAGAAAATAGCTTATAAAAACAAAAAGTGCAAATTAGAAAATTATAAAGTTCAAAACATTGCCAGTGCATTAGAATACGTTTATCTGGATTAATATTCTATGTTTTTTCTAGTTGGCATTTAAAGCGGGTGAAGATTCCTCAGATTATTTAGTTGATTCCGGGGTTGGAGGAATTCTGTAAAAGGTTGTGGTTACCTCAATTGGCATCGATTCAAGTTCAAATGAAGAGAGCGCTGAATCTATCTGATTTGTTCGTGATGCAATTTCGGGCATCTCTTTTTTTATTTTTTCCAGCTCTGTTTGAATCAGAAGAAGTTTACTTCTGATTCCACCGGACAATTCATTAAATTTATCTGATAAATCTTTCATCTCCTCTTTTTCACGGAATCGTAAAACCGCTGAAAATTTCCCCTGTATAAGTAAATTACACCATTGCTCAAGTTTGTAAATAGGGACTGCGTATTTCCGGGATGCATACAGTCCGACACCGAAGGAGATGAGAAGGTTAACTATTGCACTGAATAGGAGCGTTGGCAGTATAAGATATATCAAATGTTCGCGGCTTAGTTCCTGGGACAGTTTATCGAGCTGATATACTATGATTGTCTGGTATTTAATAAAATAAACTAATATCAGGCTTCCTGAGGTAACAATGGTTGCAATAAGAGCTGAAGTGACAATGCGATTAATAAGGCGAATCTGTAATGCTTTTTTGATGAAAAAATTACCGATTGGTTTTCTGGACACTCTGGATTCCATCATGCCTCCCGGGAGCACTCTAAAAATTAAAACGTTTAATGACAATGCTAAACCAGATTATACTGATTTAGAAATGTACTGTCCAATAATATCAACTATATAACCAGAAAGATCTATTGGTTATTTATACTATAATCACTCTGGTATATTAACCTTTTAACTATTATATAGTTATGGATGAAAGTTGTTAAATAGTTTTCTACAGGACTACAAAAAAAATATTAAGATTACGTCATTAAATTTTTTATCAATTCCTGAATGAAAATCTTTACAGTATCCCGAAAAATATCCTCGGCCAGTTTTGTTGTATCAAGTGCTTCCCGTGAATTTTTTGCTTCAATAATGTATTTCTTAATTTGTGTAGAATCCTGCTTACCATCCAACAGGACTTCAATTAAAAGCTCTGTAGTCATAGTTTGAGTTAAGCCTCTGGTAATTTCAGTAATTTTCGCATTCAGGATTGTTAGATTGAGTATGATGTCTGCAGAATCCTCAGGTGCTATCAATTTCTTGTTACCTAAAAAACCATTGAGAGACTTGTAGATGATCGTATCAATTGAAGGCTCACTGATAAGTTGCGCAGTAGTTTTTCTACCGGTTCGTGTCAGTCCCAATGGGGGATTTTTAATTGAATCAGCCATAGAAACTGTTTTGATGTAGACTTTCAGCGGGCATTGGACACTGATCGAATCATGCTGAGTAAAGATCGGTGAGATCTTGATTGGGGTGTTTTTTTTAGCATAAATTGTGACACTTACAAAAAACAGAGACAGTAAGATATTTCGTAGTATCATAGGTTTCTTTCTAATAATGTGGGCTGATAAAAAAATATCAGTCCGGAAAACTCCGGACTGATACTCGTGCATCTTCACTCATCTTTAAGGAGGTATGTATCTCGTCCACAATCTTTCGATTGCTTCATAATTATTACGTTGAAAAATTTGAAATATTTTAAAAAAATAAAAAAGCGTTCCAGAAGGAACGCTTTTTTATTTAAACTCTGAAACTGTATCATCTCAAGGTTCCATAATTATGGCAAAACTGCCATCTTTTCTTACCATTACAAAACTGGTACCTTGGAGGGTCACATAATATTCACCGTCAAACCTGGCAATTTTGGTTCCGGAGAATTCGATTGTTGGACTTGTTTTGTCAAGAGTATGAGTTGAATTCGTAAGATTGACATTAGTACCGGGATAAGGCATTTCTATTGCCATGTGATTAACCCTTTTTTGCGATAAGTTCCAATCAATTGTAAAAGAACTCATTTTGGAAAGGTCTGGCGCTTTTGCTGCATCACCGTCAGTTGTTGCTTTACCGTAAGTTTTTCTTATGGTAGTCAATGCGGTAGATGTAAGCACTTCATATTTTGATAGAAGATCATTAGACTTTGCTGCCACAACGACAACAGTTCTGAATGCTGTATCTGCATTCCCAGCCTTGTCTTTTGCAATATAGGTAATGGTATTTTTACCCTCTTTTTTCAGATCAACTGTGCCACTTGGTGTTACTGTGACAGTACCATCAACATTATCTTTTGCTGTAGCTCCAGAATCTTTGTATGTTTTTGAAGCACTCACTGTCACCGTGTCTGGATTTTTTCCTTTAATTGTTATTACCGGCGGTTCAGTATCTTCATCCTGAGTTCCCCCATTACCGACGACGACTTTAATTCTTAGTTGTCCAAAATTACCATCTGAATCGGTTGCTATTATCATTATCAGATAAGAGGTATCAGGGGTATTTGTATTAAATTTTGGGAAATAATCTATATCTTCAATTTTTTCATTCTTATCCGGATCCACAATGTTTAATTCCGGTATTTTGAATACATCACCTTTCGCAAGGGTTATTACGCTATCCTCGGGGTTTTTAAGAGTTACTATCGGATCGACAGGATCACCTCGTTGAACAATTCTGGTTTCTGACGCGGTGTGAAGAGCGTTATCTGATACAGTATAGGTAATTGAGAAAACCCCAGGTTCACCTTTAGGCAATATTGCGCCGCTTATAGAAACACGATCTGTGATATCACCTTCCGTTGGATCTATTGCTTTATAGCCGGGCTCAACCCAATCTTCATTCAGACCAATTTTCATTTCAGAACTGCCAGTCAGAGTGATTTCTGGAAAATCGGTGTCCTGAGTATCATTTGGAAATACTTTCAATATTCTTACTAATGTACCGGTATTATTGGATTCATCTGTAACCGAATACGTTATTGTATATTCACCTGCTTTATTAACATCATATGAGCCGCTAAAAGTGATTTTACTGGTAATCACTCCATCTTTATTATCATATGCTGTAACATTCGACAGCGGATCAAATGAACTACCCTCAAAAATTTCCGGGTTTTTTGGAGATGCGCTTATTTGGGGAGGTTCATTATCATTGATTGCTTCCTGGAGAACGACAACTACTCTGCTTTTCTGTGAAGTGTTATTATATTTATCGGTTGCTACATATTCTACAATGATAGTACCTGGAAATTTAACTGAAAAATCCGGACGTACGATTACCGTCACAGGATCTGGCCGATTATCCGTTACCGTGTACCATGTTTTTAACTGTCTGTAAATTCCATCTTTATCGCCATAAGGGATCCAGATCGTATCATCGCTAGGCAGTGTGATTACGGGAGGTGTTGTGTCTAAATTTGATTTATAATACTCATGATCTGCATCCCATAAATTAGCAATGCCATCGCCATCCTCATCATTAAAATGATCAGGATTATGGTAACCAGCCTGGCTATCCAGCGGATGGTTATAATCTATCTGGCTGCATCCTGCAAGTAGCAGCGAAAAAATAAATAATGAAGATTGAAGCGTTTTTTTCATACGTACCTCATTTCTTTATGATAATTGGTATTGCTATCGAAAGGGCAAGACTTGTGGCTCCAATTCCACCAGCACCATAGCAAATACTTCTATACATTTTAAAAGATTCGATTTCACTATGCAGATTATCTATAAACAGCCTGTCTCTTTCAATCTGGCCAATCTTTATTCCTGAATTCGGTTCATTTATAAATTTTTGATAATCAGCAGTTTTTTCTTCGTATTTAGTAATTTTATCATTTATCTGGTTGTTGATAATATATCCTGCTCCAACACCACCGGCTGCTATGATACCAGAAAATACACGCCACATGAAAACAGCGGCCTTTTTGCGTTGCTGTTTCACATTGGTATTCATAACAATAACTCGGGTTATAACACCGCAGTGCTCATTAATTTTTTTAATGTCTGTGCCATAAATTGAGTTTGTATCAAGTCCCTCGACCAGTTTTGTCGCTTCTGTGCAATTGTTATCAGCAAGATAAAGTTTTGCAAGGCGGATAGAAACTTCCGGGTCGGTATATTTTCTGGCAACAAACAGAGAGTATGCTTCTTTTGCACGATTAGCCATACCTAAAGACTCAAATTTAATACCCGCTTTAGGGAGATAATCTTTATAGGCGCTATTGTTAATGTGGAAGAGATTTATATAGCATTCAGCAGCTTCGTCCTCTCTGCCCATTTTTGAGTATATCTCTGAGAGCTGTAACCATGCTTCCTCCTTATCCTGCTGTATACCCAGACTGTTTTTAAATGCATCAATAGCTTTTTCATCCGCAGTGCCCAGATTTTTATACCTAAGACCGATATCGTAGTAGTCGCCACGGTCAATTTTTCTTCCTGCAGAACCAGCTTTTGATAAATAGGTTGAACTGGAGGAAAGATCATTGAGCCCGATACTTACCAGTGCAAGCTGGAAATAGATCTCACCATCCTCTCCACCTGATGAAAGAACGGACTGATATTCTTTTTTCGCGGCTTTAAGATCACCTTTAGCTTCATAGATACGGGCTTTTTCGGTTTTTGCAAGTAGTGCAATTCCTGGATACCGGGAGGCTTTTTCTGCTGCATCAAGAGCGTCATTATATCGTTGTGCCTGACGGTATGTTGAAGCCAACTGAAGGTACAGTGCAGGGTAGTCACCACCGTATTCATAGATGAGCTTATCTAAAAACTGTATAGCCTTATCATATTTCTGAGCTATCGTGAGGATTGAACTTGCCACCAGTTTGGAAAGGTGAAAATCCGAGTTCTGGTTGGCGATTTTTTCAAAATCGGCTGCTGAATTTTCAGCTCGCCCTTTTGAATAGTCTCCCATTGAAGCAATTGCGTTTCCGAGTACTTCTAAAGGTTTGCTGTTTTTTCCCAATATTGATGAACCCAGCATTTTCTGCGTATCATCAGAGAATTTGTCCGGCAGTGATGATGTGACTTCATTAAGGCAATTAAAGAGACCATCTTCAAAATTTCCAAGATCAATTTGTTGAATACTGGAAACCAGTTTTTTATTCTCTGCTATAGAATAGAATTCAATATTAAATTTAACCTTTTTTCCCTGGGGCTCATACTCTACATAGAAAAGATAGGTTGCTCCCAGTTGTTGTGCCGCATCGATATAATTTGGACGGGAAATCCTTCTGGTGAAATCTCTGAAATATTGAATATTATTCGCAAGGCGTTCCTGCGGAATAACCTGATAACCTGGAAGTGCATTTAATTTAAAATGAAAATATGCCTCTGTTATGGAAGAGATGTACATCGTTTTAGTTTCGGTCGTATAAGGTGCATAAACTGGACGGCAAACCAGAATTCTCGGAGGCCCGGCTCGCTTTAATGCTTTACTCGAAGATACATAGGTCGATCTGGTGCTTTGAGCTGGTTCTGAGCTGCCGGAACTGGAAGTAGCAGAGCTTCCCGTTGTGTAACTGGAATGAGATGAGGACGATGATGCAGCTGGTGTTGAGCCGCTGGTTGCTGGTTTTGATGAAGAGCTTTCCGATGAAGTGTAAGAACCTGATGATGCAGGAGTTGAAAAACCCGAAGAGGTCGACGTGGTTGCTGGCTTTACTTCTGGTACGGCCTCTGGTACTGTTTTCGTAGCTTGAGGTGGAGGTGGTAAGGGTTCTTTTTTAGTTACGGTATTTGGTTCGGCAGGCGCAGCATCGTATGTCGCACTTTCAGAACCAAAATCCGGCCAGTCTGAACTCTCTGTGCTGAAAGGATCGTCACTTTGTGCATTTGTGGACGAAACCAGCAGTGGTACGAATAAACAGGTAAAAATGGTACATATCCGAACCATCTTAATTAAGCGCATAATCTGAAGACCCTTCCAAAAGAATTAACAATATCTATTTTACTTTAGTAATAATCAGTTCTTCTATCGTTCAACGAGTCCAGGTTAATAAGACCTGACATCGCATCTGCTCTTTTTTAAGCCTTTCCAAGAAAACGGAATGTCTGTTATCCTTTTATTCCAGTTCTTTATGGAATATAATTTACGTAAAAAATAGTATAAATGATTATGAGTATTGAGTAAAAATAGCTCTTGCTCAAAATTAATCCAAAAAACAGTAATTAATCCAGGAAACTAGTAAATAATTCAGGATCCTTCCTATGTTTCCCATAATATATACGTAAAAATAGTTGAAGTATAACAATTTTGAGATTGAAGAGCAAAATTTTTGTGCGAGGTGATGTACCGGGCATCGACCAGCTGTCGATACCCGGAGCTATTCTACCGGCAAATCGTTGCGAACTATTCCGAAACGATTTTTCTCAAATGCTGATAGCCGTAGTGCATGATAAGCTGGTCGAGAAGTACCAGTGCTGTAAAGTTTTCTGCGACTGGCCAAATTCTTGCTACAATAGTTGCATCACGACGGGTAATTGCTGCAAGTTCTGTATTGGCTTTTGTATATTTGTCGATAGTATTTTGTTTTTTATCGATTGTGGGAGTTGGCTTAACAGCTAAACGAGCAACGATATCCTGACCCGTTGCAAGACCACCGGTAATACCACCAGCATTGTTACTCTCAAAGACGATCTTATCTCCTTCAGAGTGCATTCGATCGTTACTCTGATAACCGGTCATGTCTTTTACTCTGAAACCAGCGCCGACCTCAACACCCTTTACAGCACCAATTCCAAGCATACGACCAAGCTCAGCATCAAGTTTATCAAAGACTGGTTCACCCAAACCTGCTGGTACTCCACTAACAACAACCTCAACAACTCCACCAGCAGAGTCTCCGGTTGCAGATATCCGGTTTACTGCATCTGTCATAGCCTGAGCGGCTTCAATATCCGGGCAATTCACAATATGGTGTACATTGTATTTTTCCCGGATGAATTTGCTTACCATTTGAGGTGCTTTGTCCCGAATGGCATCGATCTCTTTCTCGATCTCTGCAAAAATTTTCATTTTCTCAAGATAACGCATCTGCATTGTGACACGATTCTTTACGTAAACTTCCTGAAAGAACGGGTCATAATCGCATCTCATCTTCTTATACCGGTCTGTGTACTCTTTTACAATTTTGTAATCAATATCGGGGCATTGAACACCTGCCATTTCGTGTACATATGAAAAAACGTTAATACCACATTTTTCCAGTACTTTTTTTGCAATATACCCGGCGGCAACAATTGCAGATGTGTATCTTCCACTGAAAATCCCGGCACCTATAGAATCATCGTCCGGACCATATTTTATAAATGACGCATACGATGCATGGCCCGGCCTTGGTGTTCTGTTTGTGTCCTGATATTGCTTGATGTGTATGAAATGCCTGTCAAGATTCGGTATGAGAATCGTCAGAGGCGAACCGTTTGTATGATTGGTATTTCCCGCATTCTCAATTGTATCTGCAGCATTTATGCCTGTGTAAATTATCGGGAGGTCAGGTTCCTTTCGAGGTGAAGATAATTCATCCGATCCCGGTTTTCTTAATAAAAGATCACCATATATTTCCTGCTCAGAAATGAGAATACCTGATGGTACACCCTGTAATAATGCGGTTAATCCTTCCTGGTAGGATCCACCAGCAACTGAAACCTGAAAGAGTTTTCCTAAATGGCATCCGAACATGTAAGCTCCTGTTTTGGTTAGAAGTTTAGATAATGATCACATAACAATGTCGAGATTTTTTAACCAGCGGTTTTGTTTTTTTTAATATAGATCGTATAATAGTCAAAAATGAAAAAAAAAGTACTACAATTTCAGGACGTCTCATTTTTTAGGATAATGTATTGATAATGATGTTAAACCTTTGGAATTATCTGATAAATGAAAGACTTGCCGGTAATAAAAAACAGATGTACCATTAATAACAAAAGGCTTTAGTGTTGAAATCGAGAAGTGTAAGAAGCTGTTGTTTAATACTGGTATTCGCCGGAATTTGTTTTTTATCTCAGCTTCCGGTATGTGCACCTGTAAGGTGCGGGTATTCTGTTAACAAATTATATACCGCTCATGGGTTTGATAGCAGAACCATTAGTGGAAGAACGGTTATTATGATGCCATTACTTAAAAAACAGGGTATTGATACTGTTGGATCACTCTCTGATACTTCACTGATGCGAAGAATAAGCGGCATTAGAACTGATCTGAAATTCGTTCCATTCAGGCAACAGACCCCCTTGATTTTAAAGAGGTTTTCTGAAAAAGAGATGCAAAATTTTTTAGATAACCTTCTTACAGGAAAAATACCTGTTTTACAGGCGGCTGATTCAATATGGCATCTTTTAGATGCAGACTTTATGAGTGTGATCAGATTAAAAGGAGGGCATATTGTAAGGACTTTTAAAGGTGATACACACAAAAAGATAGTTGTTGAAGGTGAGCTCTGGGATTGTAAAAGAGCAGAGGTCGTTTCACGGATTGTTATTAACGGTATTTGTATTACTCCTGATATTGCTGATGATTACTTCATCATCGATGGCGTAAAGGAATTTTTCAAAGAATTACCTCTCAGTGCTCCTGCTTACGATACTCAAGCATGGTAAATTGTATATTCTCTATGGTTGAACAGTGTGAAAAAAGTATAAAAATCGGTTTTAAAAAGAAACCATCCATTATTTTTGATGAGATTGAAATTGTCTGTAGTAGAATGATAGCGGATGGGTGGGTTTTAAAGGAAACGTGCGTTGAAGATGGGTTAGGGTATATTCACCTTTTTTTTGAACGGCAGGTTATCCTACCGAAATGAAAAAATTATCATGCTTCCAACCTCAGTGTACCTGCTTTACAGGCTAATTAGAATGAAATTGGAATTGTATAATTAAGTAATAATGATATAATATTTCATAGTGAAAGGAGATTGCAGATGAAATTTGAAATCGAAAATTGTGGAAAATTCAAGATGATCCACATAATCGGTAATATCGATACAACTTCAACCACTCAATTGCTGGATGAAGAGATATCTAAATACATTAAGTCAGGTTATCATCATTTTGTTTTTAATCTGGAGCGGACAACGTATCTGGATAGTGCCGGGATCAGTATTTTTATACATTGTTTATGTGATGTACAACAAAATAATGGTTCAGTTTTTATAATTGCAGAGGATAACCAGGTTCGTCGTGTGCTGGAAATGGTAGGTATCAATCGTTTAATAAAGACGTTTAATTCACAAAAGGATTTTCTTATTGCATATCCGACCAATGAGACCTGATAACTTACGAGTGAATTTGCTCCTGCTGATCATGGTACTCATTTACGGGTGCCAACCGCCGGGCATTGTTACAAATCACCAGAAATTTATTACACACCTCAATTCAATGAGACTGGATGAATTCCCTGCGTTGAAGGTCTACTATGGAGGCGTACTAAGCGAGATACCCCTTAAATCACTACAGGAACTGGTCATCGATCACTCGAATGTAATTCAATATGAGGATGAACTCTACTATGGGGCCAGAATTGTCCTCAAAGGTGGAACATCAATTCAGTCGAATCAGAAAGACTCCAAATACCTGCCATTCGTTTCTGTTCAGAATACTATTACTGGAAAACATAACTCTGAATCCTTCAAAATTGGACTTCAGGATGTCTCCAGACTAGAGATTCATCAACGGTAACCAACGATTATTGCCTTAAGCCCTCAGGAAGAAAATTGTGAAAGTGGCACAATGTAAAACCATGCAGCTTAAAAATGGGATCAGTGCCGTGGTTATCATTCTCAGTACATTCATTATAATCCTTTTTACACTCACAGCAATTGTAACAATTCGTCACATCATTTCTAATTCCAAACCATCACCAGACACTGTTGAGCGTCTGATTCGTAAGGGAAAGATTGATAAAGCATATTCATTTTCTGAAAAAATGGATGAAACCAGTGTGGAACAGCTTGTTGCTAAAGCTAAGGTTTTCATTGCTTTGAGCTTGAAAAATCAGGAAAACGATCTTTGGAAGAGCTTTGGAACGGACCCGGCGAACTGGCTTGATGAAAACAGTAAAAAAGCCGTTGAACTGCTTGAGACTGCGTTGCAAATTGATTCAGGAGTTCCAGAGGTGTATTGCTTACTTGGAGTTGTACAGAAAGAGATGGGAAACTTTGAATCAGCTGAACTGAATCTTCGCCGGGCAATTCGTCTAAATTCAACAGATCCGCAGTGTTATCTTGCGCTTGCATCACTTTTTACTTTGCAGGAAAATTTTTCTGATGCTCAGCAGATACTAAGTGATGCTTTCTGTCTTTTTCCCGACAATGTATCGGTAATGAAAAATCTGGGGTATTTGTACCGATATTACCTGCATAAACCGGAATCAGCAATCGTCTGGATGAACACTTATTTGACAAAAACATCATCGGATGACCGTTCCTCCGGCTCTATAATGCGGGAGCTTCGGGAATTACTTCAAAGGTATCCTGAGTATGCCACAGTAGATACGTCAGCGTGGGGGAGAGGGAACAGAAAATTTACACAAAGAAAAAATACACCTTTCAACCGGTGACTGACAGGTTCAGTAAGGGAAATTAAGATAAAGATGAATTTCGGGTATAGAGAGATATTTCAAGACCCCTCGTGGTAAACGAAAATCCTGTTTGAAGACAACATCTATACACCCGTTAATTTGAAAGTCAGGTGCCAGAACTCTGATCCCGGCTCCCAGCCCTGAACCACTTTCTACACTTCGCGCTTTAACACTGAAAATATCTTCCAATGTTGTGCCAACCCTTCCGAAATCACCGATAAAAGCTCCATGGATTCGTATGTCAACCGACTCGAATCGATTATCGAATGATGAAAGTACTGGAACTGTAATATATGGAAGACGGAACAGCGGAAAACGGTACTCACAGGAAGCTATAATTGTATTGTTACCATTCTTGATAATATAGTTGCCAACTATCGGAGATGCATACCCGCGGATACTTTTTATCCCACCAAGTGTCAGATAGTGCAGGGGACCAGCATCTTTGTTTCGTAATGTGGCACCCAGTCGTAATGCGATTATATTTTCTTTGAAAAATCCCGGGTGATACAGACGTAGTTCTGAAACCGATTGCAAATAGGATTGAGTACCTTTATGATAGAGATGATTAAATCTAATGTCCCCATAGAAATAAAAGCCTTTTGACGGATTGAACAACCGGTTTCTTCTATCTGTAACCCATCCTATACCAGTGTATAGTTCGGATGATTTAATTCTATAACTGCTTTCAACCCATTGCTGCTTATTCCAGTAAGGAAAAAAACCAAATGCGATTTCCGTGAAGTCAAAAATCTCCTTTCCTGCTACCAGCTTGCCGGCAAGCTGCGTTACATTATATTTATTTACAAGAGATGGACTGTGATCAATTGCCAGTGATGATGAAAGGTAAAAATCAGAAGGAAGAAGAGGCTTTTTCCAGGAGAGCGAAAGACTTCGTCCTTCCCAGAATGAAACGGCGATTTTTGCTTCTTCTCCGGTACCCCTGAAATTTCGATCTGCCAGGCTCAGGTTGAGTCGAAACCATAATTGTTCTTTATCGTATTTGTAGCGATAATAAGTGCCACCTCCATCGGGTAAAAGATAGAAATGCTCTGTGACTACCACGTAAAGGTGTACCCCATCATTTTTTTTCATGGTGAACAAATTGACTTTAGAAAACAACCTGGTACGTTCCAGTCGCCTCTTTGCAATTTTAATGCGGGTTGAATCGATTGCATCACCCTCATTTATTGAAAGATACATGCGAATTGTTTTTTCTCTGGTTCTTCGGTTTCCATAAATGTGTACAGCATTGACAAGCATTTTATTATCAGGTTCTGATATGTTTTCACCATGCAACAGAGAGGGTATAAAATGCAGAAACAGAGCTGTGTATATCAATAGCTTTGTCATATGAGAAACAATAGTTAATCGTTTAAATGCTTTTGTAATAATTTGACTCACCTGTAGCTGAGTTCCAGTTCAAAGCTTCTTTTAATAAAAGAATTGTATTCACATCCACAATACACATCAACCTGTCCGAAATAAATGAGATAAAAGCCCTGTAATTTTTGGAACCGGTCAGAGCAAACAGGTTCATGAATAATTGTTAAAAATCTAATTATACCATTCAGCGGAAGAACTGTAAGCCGGGTTCTGTCTTTCCCGAAAAATTCCAGGAGAGGTAGTCATTTATCTGGCCTCAGGTTTCCCCGAAACATTGAGCGACCCACCCGAAGGAACCAGCCGGACAGACTTTCAGCTGTGCTTCCACACAACATCTCCTTCTTACTTGGTCTTGCACCGGATAGGGTTTACCAGCTTCCGTTTTTTTGACGGAACGGTGGGCTCTTACCCCGCCATTTCACTCCTCACTCCATTCCCGTACTGTGACGGGATAGGGCGGTCTGCTTTCTGTTGCACTTTCCATACCCTTACGAGCTCCTCACTCATCATGAGGTATCCTGTCCTGTGGTGCCCGGACTTTCCTCTGCAAACAAACTGCCTGCAGCGACTACCCGATCTTCCGCTGAATTGTATAATTCAAAGAATCTATAATGCTATAAAAAATAACCTGATCCTGTTTATTCTTAATCCAGGTCAGAGATTTAATGTAACTGTTTTGCTTTTAATACTGTTCTGAGTGTCGGATGATGGTTTTTTAAGAAAAAACTCATTGATAAGCATCAGGCCGATTCCAATTGTCACATACGCATCAGCAAGATTGAAAAAGAATGGCCAGTTCAAAAGATTGAATAACCTGATGTGTATGAAGTCAACGACAAATCCATATAAAAATGGGTCAATAATATTCCCGATAGCTCCGGCCCAGAAAAGAAGAAACGGTGAAAGATATACCAGTGTGCGTTTCAGGCTCATGGCGATAAAAACAGTAAGTGCAATCAGGATGATAATTCTGGTAATAACTAAAAAATTTTTTGATGAAGAATTCATCTTATTATTCAAAATTCCAAAGACCATTCCCGTGTTTTTTGCAAAGCCAAAATCCAGTATACCGTTGATTGCTGTTACCTGAGGTGCATTACGGAGATGATTTAAAGCCCACTTTTTCGAGAAAAAGTCAGCTGATAGACCACCCAGGGCTATTACTATGATCAAAACATATTTCAGTATTTTATGTTGCATCTGGTTCCTTTTATTCTAACTGGTAATTTTCTACTCAAAAATAGTTAGAACTCATTAAAAATGGTACTACATATTACGTTGCATTCCTGAATTCATTTTCCCAGTAATTAAATGTGTCATCAAGAGTCTGATTAAAGGGTATGAGTGGTTTCCATCCGGTATGGGTGTGCAACCTGGAGTAATCCCCAAGTATTATATTGTTTGTTTTATGATCTCTGAATTTTTTGTCAAACGTTTGTATTGTGATCGTCCGTGGTGATTTGGCGATAAGATATTCAAGGATCCATTTTAATTCATGTCCATTACCACTGCATACATTATACACTTCACCGGCCTGACCATTTTCGAGAATTTTTACGTACGCATTTACGACATCACGAACATCGGTAAAATCAATTACCGGGTCAAGATTGCCTACCGAGAGAGTCGGCTCTGCATTTGTAAAAGCTATCGAGGCAACCTGCTTTGCCCAGTCAGAACAGACAAAACGTGGTGACTGCCCCGGTCCGGTATGATTAAATGACCGGGTAAATCTGATATCCATGCCATATTGCCTAACATATTGTAAACCAATCAATTCTCCGGCATATTTTGAAATACCGTAAAAATTAGTTGGATTGGGATGTGTTGTTTCGCTCAAACATTTTGAATCGATTGCATCATCATACTCTTTCGATGAACCGATCAGCAAAACACGACATTGAGGAGCACCTTGTTTTACAGCATCGAGAACGGAAACAGTTCCCATTATGTTTATGTCAAGAGAATTTCGTGGCGAATGGTCAGCTTCAGGCAGGTAGCTGATAGCGGCAAGATGAAAGACCGTTTCTGGTTTAATTGATGAAATAACTTCGTTCATCGCCTGGGTATCAAGAATGTCGCACTGATGATAGATTACGTCATCATACGGGCAGTCGTTCCATCGGTCGAGCCCATGAACTTCAAAGCCTGCACCCCGGAGTGCATGCGAAAGCCATTTTCCAACGAAACCTGTCACACCCGTAATCATTGTTTTGCGCATTGCGTCTCCGGATTTATCCAATGCCAGTTTTCTGCTTTCAGTCTGCATAAATTATACCTGAAGTTATGAAAACCGTAAACTGGGAACACTGGTCTTAAATATATCATCTGCAATGATGTACATTGTATTCATTTTTCGATTACAATTCATCTCAGAAAAGAATTGATTTCTTCTATGATATCCTCTACCTGTACCGATTTTAAACATTCCTGATCGCAATCAAAATTTTGTCCGTATGTCTGACAATAATTCTCATATGGCGATTTAAATATACATTTAACCCTTGCGGAGCCTCTTGGTGCCCAAATTCTTGGATTTGAAGCTCCAAATATAGCGATAAGGGGGCAGTGTGATGCAGCAGCAAGGTGAGTGATACCACTGTCATTACCAATATAAAGCGTACATCTAAACAGAAATCTGCTCAAGGAGATAAGATCTAAATCCCTGATTATTTTATCACTATTGCGAAAATGATACTCTCTCTCACACTCTCCAGCAATCCAGTATACATCAAAACCTTTCTCTGTAAGATAATTTTCGACTTTTTGATAATGGCGTAATGGCCAGTTTTTTCGTGTGGAACCACTTCCTGGCCCTAGCGCAACCACTGGCGTTGCTACGCTGTCTGTTTTCTGATCTGAAGGTACATCAAATAACCGGGACAGTGATGTGCAGGCTGATGAAGAAATTGTGGTACTGTCGTTAAATAATGAAAGATGGTAATCAGTAATGTGTACATTTTCAGTGGGGAATGGCACTTGATAGAGCACATTGAGATGATGCTGTTTTCTAGTGTTGATTAAAATCGGAGAGTCTTTATTTGTAAATAATAAACAATGTGTGAACGGGTTTAAAAAAAACTCTGTTCTGGCATCCAGGGATTCTGTATTAAAAAGAAAAGAGTAATTATTGACATCCTTAAAAGAATCTGCATATCCGGCGCGTACTGCAAGTTCTCCCAGTGGTTTTCTGCATAGAAGTGTAAGGTGATCAGCTTTTATTACAGAACGGTATTTCTCAATCGCCGGCAGTGTGGTCAGAAAATCACCCAATGATCCATTATGATAAACTAATGCCTTCATTTTTTCTCAATTCGTTTAACCAGCTGATCTCCCTTTCAAAGTCGACTTCTGGAAATTGTTTTTTTATTTGATTGATTTTTTCGATCATTGAGAGTGCGAATTGAGTCTTTTGATCCTGAGCTGAGTCATTTAAAATGTGATGTTTTTTTGCCTGATCAACCACCACAAATTTTTTAATGAACTCTCTGGAACGATTTGAGATGCAGCTCTCAAGAAAACGTTCCCAGATATAGTTGACAGCTGTTTCGTTTGGATGTGTCATATCGGTAGTGTAAAACCGGTAATCGCGCAACTCATCCATCATGATTTCAAACGAAGGGAAATAGTAGACATTAGAAAAAAAGTTTTCAAGTTCGTAAAGAGCGCTTACCAGATTTGATTTGCTCAACTGGTTATGGCGTGGTTGCGAAGGATAGTGGCGAACCGGACTGATAGTGAGAATAAAACGCATTGATGGAAACTGCCTTGAAAGGTGAGATAACAGAGTCTTCCATTCAGTGAAGATCTCCTGTGATGATGCACATCTTCTGAGGAACTGCTGTTGCGGAAGCTTGTGACAGTTTGCAACGATTTTCTGCGAGTTGAGATTAGTGAAAGTGAAAGATGTTCCCGGGGTAAGTATGCAAATACCGGTAGTCTGGATCCAGCGGTGAGCCTCAAGAAGGCTTCCGTTTATCATCTCCAGAGTCTGTTCTGGTGATCTTTTGGAATAATGGCTGTGATGATCAAAGCTGTGCCACCGTCCCTGATATTCAAAGAGATCACTTACGATATACGGAGTTCCTTGTATGATTCTTCCGAGAGCCGAAGAGATGGAAAATGGGTTGTATAGAATACCTGTGGGGTTACACAAAACCCTGAAATGAAATGCATCCAGCCGTTTGCTTATATTTTCAGAAAAACACGATCCAAGCATCAAAATAGAATCCCGATGCGTTATCTTTTCCGGAAGTTCGGGTATCGGAACTGGCGTACGGAAAAGAGTTGTCATTATTGACACAGAAATTTCCTTAGTCCAGTCCGACAGTAATTTTACCATCCATGATCACCAGACCTTTGAAAAATTCACCTGCAGTGCCAGCAGACTTAAAAGGACGGGGGCCTTTCCCTGCGCCTAGAAAAAAACCCACGTTATAAAAGCAGTCACCTTTTTTGATTGAGTTTGGTTCTACATGTATCGCCAGCATGTCAATGCGACAGTTTTTCCAGTAGGGTGGAGCATTTCTATCGCCCCCCGGAAGATAGAACAGGCCTTTTGACCTCCCCCAGACAAACTGAAACAACAGATGATTTTCTATGCTTGCCCAGAAAGATGGACATCCAACTTCCCTGAATTTTCTTTGAGAGGAGCTGAACGATTCGCGAAGTGAACCACTGCTGAATTCGAGATTTGATCCGGTCCAGTGATCATTTACAAGGTAGAGCGGAGAGAGGTATTGTTCATATATTTCGATATCTTTTTCGGCGGTGATTCTATCCAGTACGATCAAACCGTCTTCACCCCAGGTAAGAACCCTCAGATCTCGCGTTAAGAGTACGTTACCAGTTGCACCGAAATAATGAATTCTACCTGATGTATCATAGCCGTCACGGGTGATACGGTCCTGATGAAACGCAGTCTCCCAGGATTTAATTGGTTCGTTGGTTGTGGGAACACCAAGAAGTGATGCCTTGAATGGTGCAACCAGTTCAGGCTGATTGTTGATGTTAAACCCTATGAGCGGATGGTTTCCAATTGCTTTCCACGCGACACTACGGGTTGTTCTGAAATTTCTTCGGTAGCACACTTCAACATAGGGATAAATATGTCTGGTATCCACTGCGTTTTCAATTTGCCCGGAAGAGAAATGACGCTCTTCCCTGGAGAATGGTAATGAGGCCAGAAGAGAGAGTTCTATACCCACCTGACTCTGGAACAGAAGTTCCCATCCCTCATGGTATTGTTCGAACCCAAACACCCATGGACCCTGATTTTCCTGATTCGCCAGAAGGCAGGTATCCATCCACGAGAGCAGCTTTCCGCAAAGATGCAATGCTCTTGGATCATTGAACCACAGACCCCAGGCAAGTGCGAACGGATGCGGAATGAACATTGGCATGTCGTGTCCACCCGGGGTATATATCAGGCCATTCGGCAGACAAAATCTCAGAAGATTGTCATAGGTTCGCTGATGAGGTTTACGAATTAGAAAACCTGGCTGCTCGTTGTCCTGAAAAACGTATGCTGATATTCCAAGAATAATCCACGAGCTGTAAGTTAGTATTTCCGGGTGGAAAAATCCATGATTCTCTGCAGTCATATCCGGGAAAAGGTTTTCAGTTAAAACAGTGCCGGAAAGCGACCTGTTGAAGTATTTAGAATGATCGGTTTTGTCGTGAATACTCGATGCGATGTTTACGGCCCATATCTTCAGGGCCTCTTCCCACTGGGAGCGATGGGGGTGTTTTGGCATAAGATTTATTGCCCAGCATAAAATCATCGAATCCTGAGCATTTTCTTCAACACGACTGTCCAATCTGCATCCACTTGGCGGACACAACCCGATAAATCGGTTTGCCTCAAAAGCGACGACCTCTTTTACCTGTTTTTCAGTTTCTTTATCGATGATTGAACGTGTCATAAAATAACTGAAAGCAAGGAGTGTTGCCCAGTAACTGCTTCTCCAGTTTTCACCCCAACGTTTTCTGTCGAGGAAAGGTTCGACATCCAGATCTCCTGTTAGATGAGTTTTGCATGCCCACTTCATTCCTTTTCTGATTTTATCTATTAAGGAGTCTCTGGTGATAATTGCACCGATCATATCACATTGATCGTGAAAAATATAGCTCCCAAGGATACAAAGAATATTGAGATGCGGACGAATTACATACTCTATAACCGGTGATGAAGATCCGACTGTGCGCATATTAAAATTCTTTGGATCGGTAGTACCGAATAACCCTGTACCTTCTTCCTGTTCGGACCATGATTTTAGATAGTAGGGTAAGCTTCTTGAGAGAAGTCTTAGTATTTTAAGAGGTTCTACTTTTTCTGTAAAGTTTAACATTGAAGGTAGCTTTCTTTGCCATATTAATTGATAATTTGACCTGTACGATCCATTGAAAAAAGAATGATACTGTCGCTATTGGCAGTATCCTGGCATTTTTTTGCGAATTCACGCGCTGTATTAGAGTCATAAAGAACAATGAATGAGTCTCCAAAAAAACGGGGTAGTCGATCACCTTTCAACCAGTTTATATGCTTTTCAACCTGACTTCTTAAAAAATCAGGGTTTTCTCCCGTGTAACCAATCCCCAGATATGCCATCAATACTCCAGCTGAATTATATGCTTGATTTAAATATGCAAGTGACATCACATCGTATGTGTGTGAACTATGAAGAAAATTAATATAATCTACGGATTTCTGAAAGAAGAATTTAATCGAGGTACTTCTGAACCGTTGGATCAGATCCGCTTTGTGAAATTAGTCATTCGTTTGGAGAATGCATTATCCTCAAATGCGCGCTCGGTTCCAAATATCGGGACTACATTTTCGATGTTGAATTGCTTTAATTGAGGTTCAATTTCCGGTGATGGATCCAGGATCGCAAAAAATTTAGAAACAGATGTACATTTCTGGTGATAAGACAAAATGATGTCTGCAATAGATTTGTCTAGTTGCTCAACGTTGTTCATTTTCAACCCGACAGCTTTCCAGTTTGACGAGAGTAATTTTTGCAACTCTCTGGAAACTGATTCGGCATACTTGTCGGTGAGTAGTCCAACAAACTCAATAGTTATATATCGTGTTTTGGGATAGGTGTAGATATCAAGAAATGCGGTGGTATTTTCAGCTTGAGATTTTTTTTCGGATGAATCCTCCGATTCGATAGATTGTAAATTTCCTGACGTCTCAAAACGTGAAATCACTGACTGTACTGTGCGAAGAGGAATATTCAGTGTAGTGGCAATGCTCTGAGTGTTTATATTTCGTTTATATAAACGATAAATTCTGGTATACATCTCCTGGGACAGAACCATTGAATGACCCCGGTTAAAGAAATTAAAAAGTAATACATATAAATGATAGCATGGAACAGGATTGAGGTCAATTGTATTACAGAATATACCTGTTCGACGGGTGATTTTTACCTGATTTCCATAATTGTGACAGATGCATTCGTCCCGATTTCTATCCGGGACAGAGGTGTATCGCTGACTTAAGTTAAAAAAAGTACAGATTACTTGCAGTAATTGCCCGAAAACCAGTCGAAGATATATATTACTGAACTCAGGGGCTGTAGCTCAGTTGGGAGAGCGCGACGTTCGCAATGTCGAGGTCAGGGGTTCGATCCCCCTCAGCTCCAGATTAAACCTCTTTGGCCCATCGCTGCAATATCAATACGATCCGTTCGTACTATGAAATATACCGGTAATTTCATTCTTGAGGATTTAAATGGTTAAATTAACAATTTTCTTTATAATGGCATTAAGTCTGTCCCTCATGGCTTCGGGACGTATCGTAAATTTTGCTGAAACAAACAGGATAAATGATATCCTCATAACAAAGAATAAATTACTTGCTCTTTCAGGTGGGGGGATTCATACAATTGACACCAAAACCGGTGAGAGTCATTCTCAATATGGAACTATTGATTTCCCGGATCCAGACCTCACAGCCTCGTGTGTTGATGATGATGGAAACATCTGGATTGGATCATCAAACGGATATCTTGCAACCTGGGATCCTGAAAAGCTTTTATGGCGAAATCAGACGAATTCCTATCAGACAGCCGGGTGGAAAATCACTACCCTGATTCCGTACGGTCAATATCTGTTCGTCGGCTCTGGCAGTGGGTTGAGTCTCTTTGATCGAAAAGAGAAAAGAGCCATGAAAAATGCGGTTTCATTCAACACTCTCATTTCCACTCAGGTCAATGCACTGGCGATAGTTAAAGACCGTCTTTACGTGGGACTTGATGGCGGCGTCGTTTATCTTGACAGTATTTCCACAGGATTAAAAAAATACAATTTTTTTAATCCTGCAATCTGGACTATTGATACTTCACGCGTTGGTGCTGTTAAATCTTTTGTAATTGTTAATGATACCCTGAGTGCTTATAGTCAGTTGTGTGTACTACATAATGGTATGCTGGTACATGTAGTAGAAAATAAACTGATGAATGGTGAAAACGTTTTGCAGGAGTTTCCAAGTAATATCACCAGTCTGAAAGTTTCGGGCACCGACTGCTGGATCGGTACCCGGAAAAATCATTTTTACAAATATAATAGCGATGGTCTACAACGTTATACAATTCAGGGTCCTGCATTCGGTGCGGTGAATGCGCTTGTTGCTGGAAAAAACGGGCATGTTCTGGTTGTCCCTAATGGCTCTATGGCTGGAGGCCAGTGGTGGCGTGGGCTTTCTGAATATACAGGTAGGTCCTGGATAATTCACAATGTTTCCAGTTCTTCCGAAATGGGGCCAATGCCTGAAAATCCCGAAACAAAAGCGATTATCAGAAGTCGTGAGGGAGATATCTGGATAGCCACTGCCGGAGCACATTGTAAACGGTATACCCTGAATGAAAATAGCTGGTCGCAGTATTGCACGTACTCACAGGGCGGAAGTCAGGGGTTATCTTCGTCTGGTCCTGTCTGCCCTGCTCATAGCTGGGCTAAGTGTGATGCTATTGCGCAGGATTCTTCAGGTTTTATATGGGTTGGATGCTGGGAAAATCCTGATGGATCATTAATTTGTTTTGATCCAGCAAATAAACCAAATCCAGATGCTCATGGTACCCCTCAGGCGCATTACAGGCGTTTTTTTGAAAACGGAAATCAAAATTATGCAGATGAAGCAAATTATTTTCATGTTGATATTTACGGAACAATATTTGTCGGGAATCGCAGACCTGGTAACCTAATGATCATGCAGCATGATGGTAATCCTATCAGAGATGGTGTCAAAGTGGTAAAGACTTTCTATGGTACAGAGATGAAAGATGCCGTGAGCGTTGCTTCTGGAAATACGTACATACTTGTAAATGGTAAGCTTAATGAGTATGATCCGTTAAGCAAGACTCTTGAAGTGATGGAGAGTGTAGGTTCGGGTATTACCGCACTTGAATATGAAGATGAGCATATCATCTGGTATGCAACATCAGATGGTCTGGTACGGTACGATCTTGCAGACAGGGAACCTTTAAATACGTATGGCAAAATCGATGGTCTGATTTCAACTTCAATTTCTGATCTTTCCCTGGATAAAGAGTATGGGTACATGTGGATCGCGACGGATCAAGGCGTTTCACGCTTATCTATAGGAACAAAATTACAGCCAACAGTCAAGGACGAAGTCACTGTGTTTCCTGTGCCGTTTAGAAAAAACAGGAACAAGACTATCAACTTCCATTATGTTTCTCCCGGAGCTCAAATCGGGATCTATTCTGTTAAAGGTTCGCTCGTTGGCAAACCTGTTTTGATCTTTCAAAATTCGTATCAGGCTCAGTTTTCATGGACTGTGCCAGAACGTGTTTCACCAGGCACTTATTATTACGTGGTCAAAGATACCGATTCATCTGTTCGGGGCAGATTACTGATCACTCCCTGAATGTTGCTTTTTAAGAATGTTCTGCCGATATTTTCGAACTTCCGGGATACCTATGCCAATTGTCAAAGATATCAGAGTCCTCAATTTTGATGGTACGCTATATAACGAATGGCTGACAGTTGCACAGTCCTCTGCATCCGCGACTTTTTTTCATACTCCTTACTGGGCATCACTTTGGTGTAATCAGCATGGTGACACAGTTCCGATTTGTTATAAAGTAACTTTTGATGATGGCGTTTCATTATATTTACCGGCTATTCAGGAAAAAAAACTGGGCGGGATAATTGTGCGAAAACAATCGATGCCGGGTGGTACCTATGGTGGATTTATTTATGACCATAATGTTGCTGTAAGAGCCCAACACATTCAAGAGGGTGTTAAATCCCTATTGCGCAAGGGGAACTGGGTAATAAGAGAAAATCCTTTCGATACAAACAGACTTAATGTGTTAAGTTCACTTGGTTTTGTGGATGATTTTACACAATGCATTGATGTTCACAATGGGTACTCTGCATTCCTTTCAGGAACAGATTATGCACACCGGAAAAATGTTAAAAAAGCCTCACAGGCAGGGCTAAAGCCTGATTCGAATGAAGAATGGGATCATTGGGCTCAGTACTATTCGGTCTATGAGAAATCAATCAGCAGATGGGAAAAAAAACGACTCATAAGACGGAGTTTTTATTCACTTGCATTTTTTAAGGAAATCTTTAATTTAGATAAGAAGCTCAGGAAGCTCTGGACGGTTACTATTAATGGCCGGATTGCATCAGGGATAATCTGTTTTTACTGGAACAAACATGTTGCAGCCTGGCATGGGGCAGGGGATGAAGAGTTTTTTGCTATCCGGCCAAACAATTTACTATATGATGCCGCTGTCGAGCACGCTTGTATTAACAATTACTACTGGTTTGATTGTAATCCAAGTGGGGGATTTGAAGGGGTAATACGATTCAAAAAATTTCTCGGAACCGAAATGATGCCTTCAGGTGTATTAAATAAAAAAAGCGGATTGTTATCGTTTTGTCAGATGCTGAAGAACTGTAGCTATAGAATCTCTTTGTAAACATCAGCAAGTTTCAGTACCTGTTTATTAATATCGTGCTGCATCCTGATATGTTCAATTGCCGCTGCACCGAATTGTTTCTGCAAACTCGTATCACTGATCAGGGTCATTAAATTGGCTGCGAGTGAGGTACTGTCACGTTCTGGTGAAAGGAATCCGGTTTTCTGGTCTATAACGATCTCAGGAATGTCACAATGAAATGTTCCTATTACCGGAATACCTATTGCCTGTGCTTCGATAACTGAAACCGGCGCACCACCTTCGGTATCGCCATCGCTGGCTGTCACACTGGGCGCAAGCACGCATTTCATTGAAACCAGAAGCTCGTGATATCTTTTGACTGGTACATATCCGTGAAAGGTGACTTTATCGCTCATGCCTGCAGTTGAAATGATTTCACTAACCTTCTTCCGGTAGATTCCATCACCAAGTACGTGCAATCGGACTTCCTTGAATGTACGGGCCGTTTTGACAAATGCTTCTGCAGCGTAAATAGAACCTTTTTTCTCCCGTTCAAGACCGATGAAAAGGATGTTAAAATGATCAGATTTCGATACAGGACACATTTTTTGAAGATGATGTATATCGACTCCGAGATGAATTATACGAATTTTACTCTCCGGACAACCCAGCTGCCTGAGTGATTCGGCCATAAACGGCCCTTCAACGGTAAATCGATCCCCAATGTCAAAGAGTACATTATAGCGCTTCTGCCAGTGTTTTTTCTTTGGGTGCTTATTAACATCAAGACCGTAAAATGTCGTGACCAGCGGAAGTCCGCATTTTCTGATCAGGTTTATATTTCGCCATGATTCCCATGCAAAGTGACCATGAAAACAGTCCGGCTTTTGGTTGTCAATGACTGATTTGTAAAATCCTGCGGGATATTGAGCGAGGAGCCGGGCAAAAAACATTCCGACAGACGCATTGAGATCATTGCGTGGATAAGCGGCAAACAGGGCATTAATCGGAAACTGTTCTCTGTTTGACACCGTTCTGCTAAGAATGATATGATCGCACTGTGTATTAAACTTTATCTGGTTGTAAATCCAGTTTTGTGTGACCGGAAGCCATGGATTGATAAAATGTGCGATTTTCATTGTATTACTTCTTTGTATAGAGATTCTATCTCGTTGAAATGCTTTTCGTAAGAAAAATTTTTGATCTCATTTAAAGCATTTCTACTCATCTGCTGGTGGATTTGTGGATTTTGAATCAGCTTGAGCACCGCATTAGCGGCTGCTTCAGTATCGTATTGTTTAACTATGTAACCCGAATGATTGTTAGTGTAACATTCACTGATTCCACCACTGTCAAATGAAACAACCGGTACGCCCATCATCATAGCTTCAAGGATTACTCCGCCCAATCCCTCCTGATAATTGGGAACGTGTACCAGAACTGCACAGTGAGCTATATATCCGGCAATTTTTTCATGAGGCAAATTTTCAATGGTGGAGAAGCAGTTACTGAGATTAAGGTTTGAGATCTGTTCAAAAAGGGTATCAAAGTAGTACTGATGAGCTTTGAGGCGGTCACCGATCATTATGAAATGGCATTTCCCTGGAATTCTGGTTTCAAGTAGAGATGCAATTTTAATAAAATGTTCCTGACCTTTTACCTTTCGGAAATTCGCAATGGTAATGATGTTATATTTGTCTTTCTCATATTGCAGAGGTTTTAAATATGCTCTGCTCCGGTTAAAAAGTGCCGGATCTGGTCCTGGGTTATAAATTACACGACAGATAGCATTATCCAGTGATGCATATTTTTTTACTGCTTCAGAGATGCAGATAACTCTGGTGCAGAATGCATTTGTCCAAACAGTAAAAAAGCGGCGCTGGAAGCTGTTTTCAATACACATTCTAAGGTGTGCAATGGTACGAACTCTGGCAAAAAAAGCTGCCGGATAATATGGAAAATCTATGAAGTCCGAGAAGTGAATAATTGAAATATTGTTTTTTTTCAGGAAATTGTACAACCGAAAAAGTGATACCGGCCATGTAAGAAGGGGCAGTAATGCTCTTACTCCCTTTTTTAAACTGAAAAATGGGAGAATGGTGACGTTTGCACCGAAGGAGCGGGCTTTACGGGGAAACTCCCCTTCTGCCGGGAAAACACAAAAGGTTTGAACTGATGTACTAGTGCTGAAATGCTCAATAAGTTTTGATGTGCTTATTGGCATACCGGTGTTGAAGGATGAAATCGAGCAGAAGTAACAGATATTTATATTTTTTTTGTGTGCCAATGGGATACTTCCAGAGACGGGTACAGAAATAATTATAGAGTTAATCGTAAGCTTTTACCGCTTTTTTACCAAAAAATGCCTGTTTTGCTCCCTCAATTACGGGCATAAGGACAAAATTTTAATAATAATCAGTCTTATACTTTGCGTTCCGCCCTCAGGCGGGATAAGCGTTCTTCGATACACCCATTCGGAATTCTTTATGAAACATATGATATAAGTACGATCTTAGAGAGAAATTAATAAATGGTGGATAATGAAAAAGAAAAGCCCCTTTAACAAAGGGGCTTTAATCGAGAAATATTTTTTGAATATTCAGCTCTGGTTACTCAGGTGTATCGGTACTATCAACTTCATCGGAGCCACCTGATTTTTTCTTAAGTCTCTCCTCCTCTTTCCTGAGCTCTTCGAGCTCTTTATCAATATCGTCAGTCACATTCTTTGTTTCTTTAACTTTCTCGTACATCTTGTTCTGACTCATCCATCTCTCGCCTTTTGCAAGAGCATAGTTAATATCTTCTTTTAATTTCTCTACGTTTTTCGAAAACATGCTTGTACGCTTGTAATTGTCGGCGAATTTAAGATATTCGTCAAGTTTACCTTTAAAATCCTTCTGATGCGTATGAAGGCTGTCTATCTGTTTCTGGACAAAGCCTGATTGACGGGCTGTACCAAGGTCAAACGCACTGCGAGCGATCTGTGTGTACGATGTCCGATCGGATTCGTATGATGACTGTTTAGCTGAATAGCCCGCTTCATCCGGACCGGTAAATTGTTCCAGATCTTGTGAAGCATCGTTAAGGAGAGATACTGCCTGTGGATAGTCCTTCTGCATCATATGTGCATAAGCCTGGAGCAATGCACCTTCTGCTTTGAGAACGATACTTGGAGCGGTATTCATAAGTTCCTGACCTGCGGCCATACAGTCGGGCCATTGACGAGCTTTGAGTGCTGTCCATCCAAGGCCAACAAGAGCATCAGGATAGTGGTAGCTTTCTTTAGGCACACTTCTCAATGCTGTAACAGCTTTTGCAAGAGGACCTTCCTGCTTGGTCAGATCTTCATAGAACATATATCCCAGGAAAACATAGGAACGGTATACAATTTCTTTCTGACCATTTGTAGTTGTCGGAGCCTGGATACAATTTTCCAATCGTGAAATTGCACTTTCGATATCTCCACCGGTAGCATCGGAGACTGCAGCTGAGTGTTGTGCATAGACGTAGTCTGGATGAGTTTCTGGAATGAGGTCAAACAACTGTTTGGCTTTTGCGTTGTTACCCTGATTCATCTCTGCCTGACCCATGATATAATATGCATGGTACTTGAGAGAATCCGGTACACCCAGTTTGTTGAGTTCATTGAACTGACGTTCAACCAGGTGGAAGTTGTTATCACGATAATGGACTCTCATCAAACCAAGATCTGCAAAAGGTATTGCAGCACTTCTGTCGTATTTTTCCTTTGTAATGCGGTATCCCTCTTCTGCTGTAATACGCATGTCCATCTCTTCCTGGCAACTTCCAATGAAAAAGCTGACCCAGTCATTCTTGAAGAAGTCAGGATATTCTACAAGCAGTTCACTAAAAATAAAGAATGCATCCCAGTAGTTACCCTGATTGTAGAGCTCGACACCTTTTACATAGAGATCGTTTGGTTTCATGCTGGAAAGTTTTGCCATTTTGCGAGCGTACACTTCTTCACGATGTTTTCCGAAGTCACCTTTCAAATACACCGTCCAGCTTGGCGCATTGTAATCTTTTACACCCTCATTGAGAACATTGAGGAATTGGAAGGAAGCGGAGAGGTCACGTCCGTTGTTCATGCTTGGGAAATTGGCTCCAACAGAGAAGCCCACACACTCCAAACCTTCATTGCTCATGCCTAAGATGGCGTTTACTGTAGCAATTCTGAAAATCCAGCCACCAACACGAGCATTCAGATCCCAGCTGGCCGCCGCTGTATTGTCAATGAATTCAGACGGGCTCACCCCGAGATCCTTATAGGCGAATTCTATTCCCGACTCAACCCGTCTTTCCCAGTAATTTGAATTTAAAGAAATTCTAAGAGTTCGTGGGTATTCTTGTGCATTTAACTCAGATAATGTATACATAATCAGATTCTGGACATTCAATCCAAGAACGTGGTGTCCGAGGAATGGGTTGTTAATAACACGATAGGTGAGACCGAGATCAAAACCTGCACTCAAAAAGTTTTCTGAGTCGAATGCCTCACTCAGAAGTGCCAGGTTAGCACCGATGCTGAGTCCTTTCCAGGGGTTGATAGCATAATTGAGTGCGAAATAGTTTTTATTATCAGAAATTGAATCCCCAAATACTTCCCCAAGCGCGTCTGTTCTGGCGTAATCTTGTACTCCATTATAAAGCCAGGTAATACCTGCAGTCTGATAAAGGTCGATCGGGTAAACAGCCCCTACTTCTGCAAATGTGAATTCACTCAGAACACGAGAGAATGCAAATTTTGCAGAGATATAGTTTTCTTCGTTAATCAGGGCGGGGTTGGCGAGAGCTGATCGTGATGACAGAAGGTACTGCCAACGCTGAGTAACAAGGAATTCGCCTGGAAGACCCTGCCCAAATGAGGTCATTATCTGACCTGAACCTATAACTAAAGCAAGTGCAATCATTGATTGCCTGAAATGTCGTTTTATAAGTGGTATCATAGTTTTTTCTTCCTCTGTATCTTAGTATGCTAACCGTGCTCCGAGTTCCTCATTGTCTGTACCTTTAGCTTTACAACAATGAGCAGGGTCGGATTTAAAATTTAAGCCTGTACGTGGTGACATAAATGCCGGATCAAATGAAAAATTCCCGGATGGAATAGGTTTGGGATTGTTTAAATTCCGATAAAAATTGTTGTTTGAAATCTGGACACGTTCTGCCTGAGCAAGAATCTTGATACCAAACCGCTCATTAAACGCGACAACATTGTTTTCTAAAATGAGTTCTGAACTGCCACCTACTGCTACACCATGATTACCATTGTAAACGATTGAATTGTGGTTGATTGTGGCATTGGTTGACCGTACGTCCCAACCCTGAATTCCGGAAGCTCTGTTAAATGCAATAATGTTATCTTCTATTTTCGGGAGATGGCGGACAACAATAATTCCAGTCTGCCAGTTATTCATTATTCTACACTGAACGATTGTGTTTCCTGAACCGTTTGAAAACACACCGATTGTTCCATTTCTAATTTCCAATCCTGAGATTGACGTACTTTTTCCCATAGTAACTACAATCCCACGACCACCACCATCGATGACTGCACCGAATAACTGACGTGATGCCAGTGTTACTCCAGGAGCAATAAGGACATGTTCTCTGTAAACACCTTTTTCAACCCAGACGGTGTCGCCGGCTCTGGTCCTCAACATAGCTTCAGAAATAGTTTTGATACCCATCGAGGGAACCTGAACAGAGGCTGACTGAACAACTACGGGGAACAGCAGACCCGCTGCCAGCAATAAGCTGAATCGAAATTGTTTAGCTGTAAAAAAATGACTCATAAACTACACTCCGTTAAGATGATATATACAAATGATTCAATATACTATTCTGGAACCTAAATCCTGGTTATCAGTACCTTTTCCAATAAGTTGTGAATTTTTATCGAGCATGAAATTGAATTTTCCCGCGTCTATGTACATTGGTGGCAAGGTAAAATTTTCACTGGGAAGAGTACCTGAAAACTTTGAATTCATGAAAAAATTGTTATTTATAAGTGTTATTCTTACCGACTCGTCTGATACTTTTAATCCTAGCAGTGTGTTATTTGAAATGATATTGTTTTCGATAATTATGGTTGAATTACCACCAACAGAAATTCCATGATTGCTGTTAAACGCGATGGTATTGTGGTTAATTGATGCTGAGGTTGACCGGACATCCCAACCCTGTATACCGGACCCTGCATTATAGATGATAATATTGTCTTCGATCTGAGGAAGATTTCCTACGCACATGATTCCAGTCTGAAAGTTATTAATTATCCTGCACCTGAGAATGGAAACATCTGCTGATGTTGAGAATACACCAATCGTCCCATTTCTGATCTCGAATCCTGAAATTGATGCCCCATTTCCAAGTGTAACAACAGTTTCTCTTCCACCGCCATCTATTGAGACCTTAAAAAGATTCCTGGAAATCAATGTTACACCGGGGGCGACGTATAGATGTTCATTGTAAACACCATTTCCAACCAGAATCGTGTCGCCTTTTTTAACCTTTTGCATCGCCATACCAATGGATGCATACTGATCTGGAACTGAGATCGAACTAGCAAATGTTGCTTGAGTAATCAGCATAAAAAAAAGCAGCAACTGTGTACTTTTAATGTTATGATACTTCATTTTCCTTCGTTTCCAGAACAGATGGTGCTTTATTTATCCGATTAAATTGTGCCTCATATAGCCCAGCATGCGTTCCATCCATTTTCGTCCTAATAATTTAATACAGAATTCCTTGAATTGCAAATTTTTTACAACTTATGAAGGACTATCATGGTCGTAAAATGAAACATGCAAGCGTTATAAAAATAAATCATTTCAGTTTAACTCGTAAAACAAATATTCAATAAAAATACTTGCCCTGCTTTAAAATAATAATAAGTATGAGCACCAGCCAATAAATCAGTAGCCCGAATGATTCAATCAGTGTACTTTCAGAATTCATTCACCACCGGGTTTTATGAACTTTGTGTTAAAACGTGTGAAAATGGTTTTTTCAGTTTTTAAAGTGAATTTCCTTCTCAGCAATGTAATCAAAATAGTTATTGGGAGTGGATTTGAAAAGTAAATGTATTTATCAAAAGCATATTTAAATTTTGATTTCATGGACAGCCAGAAAAATTTTTTCTTCAAAATTGTATAGGAAGGGTCAAAATAACAGTTAATATGGCAGAATTCGCAAAAAGAGTAGGCACCCTGCTTTTTCAAAGCTTCTTCACGATGCGATTGTTTCAGAAGTTCATAAAGATTTTTATTAATGGGATCTGCTACACTGCGGTGGTGGTAGCAGGGTAATGCCAGTTTATTGTCGGGTAATATAACAACAGTAGTTTCAACTGCCTTGCATAATGGTTCACGTGTATGATTTCCTCCCTGAGAACGAAGGAAAAGGTGTGCATGGTTTAGATAAACCCCCCTTAATTTCGCAAAATTTTTCGCTTTTTCGTGTGTTGCCGAACTGATTGCATCGGGGCCCGCCAAAGAAAACAGTGGATCGAGAATTGTGATAATGCGGTTACGTTGAGCAAATTTTGCGACGCCTGAAAAGTGATCGATGTTTTCATTTGAGTAACTGAACAGCAGATCGGGGGTGAGGTGGTATTTTTTTGCTACATCTACACTTTTTATGACCTGCTCATACGACTTCACACCGTGCATTGAGTCATGTAATTCACTGTTATCGGCGTCCAGACTGAAATGGAGCAGATCGATTTTTCCATCAAGCTCAGCAGCACGGTCTGGAAACAGAATGCAATTTGTAGTAACTGAAGTTATAAAGCCTGTTCTTTTTGCAATATCCAGAAATTCCGGAAGCTTTTCGTGGAGGAGTGGCTCACCCCCGGTAAAATCAACAAATGTACAACCTGCTCTCCAGGCATCTTCAAGGTTTTTAGTTACATCCTCAATCGATACATCAAATTTAGGCCGATCCTGCCAGATAGAACAGAAGGTACAGCGTGAATTACATCGGTTGGTTATATAATAATGAAGGAGCAAGGGTTTCTTCCTCAAACATCCCTTCCTTTCCAGATAATTTTCTTTCTGAACAGCGTTGCAGATAGAAAAATGATAAGTTCATAACTTAAAAAGAAAATCCACACAGGGAAAATCAGTGCAGACACTTTGGAACCTGTTTTGAAAAATGTAATCCGGATGAAGAGCCAGGTCAGAAAAAAATTTCCTGTAGAGAGAATGGCTACATTTAACGGAAGAATCGAAAACGAAAAAATCAGGGAGAGTATCTGGACAAATAGAAGCATTGCCGGGATGATCAGGTTAGAGCTGAGTGTCAAACCACCTCGTGACCACCGAAGTATCTGTTGAGAGAATAATTGATATGTGCTTACCGGTGGGGTAAAAGCTGTTGGAAAAAAGGGATTCGAAAACGCTATGGCTTTTTTCATCTTTGAATATGCTGCAAATAAAGCCCTGTCTTCAACTATACTATACCCAATCAAATCAAAACCACCCGATTCAATATATTGTTTACGGGAAAGTATGAGATTGTTTCCCATACATGAACCGGTAATTTTACCAAGGTGAAACGCATATGCAACCGAAAAAAGAAATTCAAGCTGAAATGCCTGAAAAAGATCGAACATCGTTTTGATTGGAGAAATGCTGCTATGACCAAAGACCAGAGCTGGTTCTGGTTGTTTTAACATTCTTTTAACAAGAGCAGTTGCCCACTGTTTATCGAACATCATATCAGCATCGGTTAGAATGACTAAATTGTTCGAGGCAGAGCGTATGCCCAGATCCAAAGCCTGTTGTTTACTGGTTAGTTTCCGGGATGGGTCAAAATTCAATTGAAGTATTCTGGTGTCAAATCTCAGATTAGCAGTTTCATGTTGTACAATACTGACAGACTCATCATCTGAGTTGTCGTTAATCAGTACCAGTTCTATTTCTCCGGAATAGGACTGCATTTTCAGTGATTCGATCAGTCCTGGAAGATTGAGCGCTTCATTTCTGAATGGTATTACTATCGAAACCGGAATTTCAGGATCAGTAGCAGCATCATCAATCTCATTATTTCTCAAAATTACGATAATGAGGTAAAGGATCAATAATGCGTAGAGACTGAGAATTATTAAGAGAATATTCATATAGTATTAAAATATAGCATTTTTATACTGATAAAGCGCATAGCGATATTACTTGCATTCGATTGATTTAAACGGTATTTTTAAAATAGGACTTAAAAATATGAAAAGTAGAACGATTAAATTAATTACAATAGGCGCATTTTTGATAAGCGTATTTAGTACTGCTTTAAACGCTCAAACTGATGACCCATTTGGAGGAGATCCATTTGGGGGGGATCCATTTGGGGGAATGATCGATTCTTCTATTCAGAATAATCCTTTGCCGCCTCTGGATAATACCAGCACACAACCATCAACTCGTTCGAATACTTCATCGGCAGGTTCTCAGAGTAGTCCTCAATATCCTTTTAGTCAATCTACAATTGAGCCTGAGATTCAGGAATCGAGTAATTTTCAGAACGCAATTATCGAAGGTATTCAGTTAACTGCCGAGAATAACGAAACCAGTGATGAAAAAGTGATTTCCTGTTATTTTATCTTCAGAGATAAACCAACCAGTTATTTTTACGAAGTTAAAGTGCGGGATAAAAAACTGATTTTTGAATTCAATGATACCAAAACAGGCTCATCACCAGTTCCGACAACTTCAGAATACCCGATCAAGGGGTTCAAAATTGAATCCGGAAAGATGGACATAAACAAAGATGTAAAGGGTTTGATGCCTGAATGGCATGATCTTATAAGAGTCGTTTTCGATCTGGATCAGGTGCCTAAAGTGCATGTCAGTGATGAATACAGCATTATATCATTCAGTTTCAAGTGGACTTCTGATCCATCAAAATTTAAACTTTACACTGTCAAAGATAACTCCAGAAAAGTGGTTATAATTTCGACGGCAACTGTGGGTGGAATACTTTTAGGCGGTGGTATTTATGCTCTTGTAAAAATGTTACAACCTCCTGAAACAGAAGGGCCGATTCCATTCGATGACCTGCCACTTCGTGTACTGCCCACATCCGGAAGCGGTAATTAAAAATCGGCTCCTAATAGTATTTAATACCAAGTGAACACCGATCCATGCTTCTGGTCCCGAAATATGACTGTTTACCTTCATCCCTGGTTATAGTATATTTTTTATTACTACTCAGGAGTCAGAATTCAAAATTCAGAATTCAGTAGCAAAAAACTATGCAAGAGTGTACATTTCTTCCAATGTGATGGTTAAATACAGTTTTTTCTTTGTTTTTTTCTCTTATTCTTACTCCTGACTTCATCTCGAGCTCGGGATGAATGCCTGCTGAGTAGTAACAATTTTTTTTATCCCTGATAATTAATTAATTTTAACAGGGTCATTTGAAAGCAGAGCTTGAGGGTTCCGATGCTGGAAGATTTTGTTTGTACTTTCTATAGACAGGTAAAACTATGATACCTGAGGAACTGGATTCCTGCATTGAAAAAGTTCCACTGTTCTCCACTCTGTCGGCAGAAGAGATTAGTGCGATAAAATCCGTGATGATCGCCCGGGAATTTGAGATCGGGGAGGTAATTGTTCACCAAGAGGATGACTCGTTACAGACCTTTTTTATAATTGCATCTGGATCAGTACAGGTAACCGTTGTTACGCAGGAGGGAAAACAGGCGATTCTTGCAACTTTGAGAAAGGGTGAATTTTTCGGGGAGATGGGGATTCTTGATGGTGAGCCCAGAAGCGCATCTGTGGTTGCAGCTCAGAAGTGCCTGCTTCTTATGTTATATCGAAACCCGTTTCTGGATATTCTCGAAAAATATCCCAAACTTACAATAAGGATGCTGGTAGAGATGTCCAGAAGGTTGCGGCATACTAACCGGCAGATCAATACCTTATCAATGATGAGTGTGTATGGACGCGTTGCGGATGTTATCCTTCAGCTGGCACGTGAGAATGGCAGAAAAATCGGGCATATGGTTGTCATCGATAACAGACCGACTCATCAGGATATAGCTGATATGGCCGGAACAAGCAGGGAAACAGTTTCGCGTATAATATCACAATTACAGAAAAAACAGTTTTTGTCAATTGATAGAAAGAAAATGGTGATTCTCAATGAAGAAAAATTATACTATTAGTATACCCGTTGGAACATTCTGGAAAGTTCTTGTTCCTGTATTTTTCGGGGTTTGTATTGTAGGGACAATTGCAGGATTTATTATTGTTGACAAAGTGGTGATGCCAGGTGTCGTCGGGGTGAATCGTGATATCATTGAGGTACCTGATTTAAGTGGTCTTTCCTATGAGAATGCCAGACAAAAACTATATGAGTCTGGTCTTCTGAGTGAAATACGCTCTCGAGAGTTTGATGGTGACATTCCCGATGAAGGGGTGATCAGTCAATCTCCGGAAATGGGAGAAAAAGTCAAAAAAGGCAGGAAAATAGCCCTGGTTTTGAGTAAAGGTAAAGAAATTGCTGTCATTCCGGATGTCCGGGGAATATCAGAGCGGCAGGCTAGAATTGAGATGAAAAAAGCTGGATTCAGCATTGGAAAAGTGAAAAAAACGTTCCACGAAACAGTTCCGGTGGAATCGGTAATTGATGCGTTTCCTAAGAGCGGAACGACAGTGTCACGTGCCATTGAAGTTGATCTGATTGTTTCAAAAGGGGTTAAGCCAACACATACTGAAGTACCGAATCTTGTCGGTGAAAGTATAACATCTGCGAAAGAAAAACTGGCGGAAAGTAATCTGTCTGTTGGCAAAATCAGTTATGAAAATAATGCGTCACTTCTCCCTGGAACCATTATTTCACAATCTGCAGCACCTGGTTCCCGTTTGCCTCTGGAGTCTTCAGTGAATCTCGTAGTTTCGGTGATCAGGAAATAAAAAAGGCAGGGAAATAATTTTATTGAGAACTACGTAATTGTAAAAATGGAGCAATATCTACTTTTGATTATTAAAAAACATTTACTACTCAGTACAACTGTTTATGCGATCCTTTTTCTCAGTTCGTGTACTCCCGGAAGGTTCCCGGTCGTTCATCCTGTTACGGATGGTTCTGAGCAGACTGTTTCAAAAGCTAAAGCACAGGAGCATTTCGTACGTGCCCGTGATTATGAGCGCAGGGGGCTTCAACAATCTGCGGAGCGCTATTACGAAATGGCATACGAAATGGATCCATCCTCAAATGTCTTGAAACAGCAGCTAATACGTAAGTATCTTGAAAACGACAAGTATGCTCAAGCGCTTTTACTGATCAAAAAGGATCGATCCAATGAAGAGCTTAATCGGGACGAGAAACGAACCGTTGCAACTATCTATTTAAAAATGGGTGAATATACCAAAGCTATCGATTTATTCGAAAGCATACCCGACAAAACAGAAGAGGAGGTGTATTCGCTGGGGTTGATTTATGAGTCGATGGGAAATATCCCGAGAGCTCTTGAAAATTACACCATTTTTTATAATAAAAACCCCGGGACTCTTCAGATGGGTTTTAAGATCGGTAAACTTCTTCTGGGCACGAAACGGTACGCTGAAGCTGAAAGTCTCTTTTTGCAAATGAAAAAGGCTGATGGCGACAGTCCTGATATATTTACAAACTTAGGCATCACCAGGCTCTTCAGTGGTGATACTGCCGGGGGACTGCTCTATTTTGATTCAGCTTTGACAATAGATACTGTTTTCGAAGAGGCACTTCGAACCAGAGCGCAGATTTTCATTAATAGAAATTCATTCAATGAAGCGGTCTCCTGTTATGAAAAATTATATCAGAACAGTTCTTTCGGGGAGGTCTATGGCAGAACTCTGGGACTGTTGTATTATTACAGCAAGCAGTATGACAAAGCGGAAGCACTGTTGAATGTTCTTTTGACAAAAGCAATTGATGATTATGAATTACATTATTATCTGGGCCTGGTTTATGCATCGTTGGGAAAAAATGATGGAGCACGAATTGAATTTGAAAAATCCATCTCTTTAAGGAACGAATATGATGATGCCTGGAAAGAGCTGTGTTACCTTGCTATTAGAGAAAACAATCTTGATGAAGCTGTTAAGGTTGCCAGAAGATACACAGTTATTTACGGGAATTCTCCTGCCGCCTGGCGACTTCAGGGGTATGTTTATTCTCTGAAAAAAGAGTATTCGGGGGCTATTGATGCTCTCAAACATGCTCTTAAGCTGGACTCGTCAAATGTTCAGGTTTGGTTTGAATTTGGTAGTGCTCTGGAGCGCAGTGGAAAGGTAGATGCTGCTGCAGACGCATTTCATGAGGTATTGAAGCACAGCCCAGGGAATGCAGCTGCGTCAAACTATCTGGGATATATGTGGGCTGAAAAAGGGATGCATCTGGACTCCTCAGCATCTCTTTTGAAAACCGCACTGGAACAGGATAATAATAATGGCGCATATCTGGATTCATATGCCTGGGTTTTTTATCAAAAAGGGAACATTGACAGTGCTGAGTTTTACATAAGGAAGGCGGTTGCCCGGATTGATGATGATCCTGTAATATTTTCCCATCTTGGGGATATTCTGTTTAAAAAAGGAGATTTTGCCGGTGCACTTAAAGCCTATAAAAATGCAGTCGAATTGAAATGTGAAAATCAGGATGCGATCAGGTTAAAAATTATAGAAATTGAACGATTATTGAAAAGTGATGGTAAGTAGGTGAGGGGTGCATTACCTTGTTTTTTGCTTTTTAATCTATTGATCACAGCTGTTTTTTTTGGTTGTATACCACCATCACCTGAGAATGAGTTAAATAAAGGATTTTTGGAAAAACTGGCGGCTCCAAAAAAAATTGACTATTTACAGGCTGGAGGCGCTGTAGAAATTTCGATTGACGGAAAATATTACAGCGGTTCAGCAGATGTTCAGTCCTGGGGGGATACGCTTTTTAAAATTGATGTTTTTTCCACCTTTGGCACACCGGTCCTGAATCTCAAGTACAATTCGATGGGGGCGTCGGTATCTTTTCAGGACAGCAGCTTTTACATCGAAAAAGCGGCTTGTATGGGGGTACTCCCATTTCAGTGGGCGAATCTCATTACTATCGATCAATTTATAGATCTGCTGCAATCAAATTTTGAAATAGTAAGAGCTTTTCTGGATGTTGTACCTCGGGAAGTCGAGGAAAAAAGATTTTTCAAGCTGGTTTGGGAAGATTCAACAATATCAGTACAACAAATAATTCATAAAAGATCAGGTAAAATCGTATCTCTTATTATTAAGCCAGACAAAAGCCAGAATTCAGAGATACGGATAAGCGAATTTTCGGATAATTTTGCTCGAAAGTATAAATTTATTGATGACAACAAGAATTATTTTTCGATAAATTATGAAAAGATCAAAATAGTTAATGATCAATAAGGATAAGTGATATTTTGAAACGTTTAAATCTGCTGCCCTGTGTTCTGCTTCTATCGTTATCGGGTATACATGCTCAACATCGCAATGCCGGAGGGTATCTGTTCGATTTTATAAATGTGAATCCTGATGCCTATTCAGCTTCGATGGGGGGGAGCTCAGTCTCCGTGCCTGGGGGAGGCAATGGTTATTTTCACAATCCTGCAATGTTATCTGATAACAGTTCACCTGCGATCTTTCTGGGCTATGCTCCGGTGATTACCGATATTAATGTTTTTTCGGTTGCCGCAGGACGTTCTGTTGACAAGCTGGGGATTGTTGCATTTTCTTTTATTAACCTTTCAAGTGATATTCCTGTTGTTCTGGAGAATGGTGGTGCACCAGTCTATACAGATGATGTAGCCGGCAGTAGAAGCTATGCAGCAGCTCTGAGCTGGGCCTACAGGTTTGCAGACTATTTCTCTGCAGGTGTTACGCTTCGTGGCTTATATGAAAGATTAGAAACGGGAGAAGCCGGGGAAGATTTTTATTCAAGTGCATTAGTCATTGATGCCGGGGTATACTACAACTTTTTTCGTAAAAGGTTATGTGTCGGTGGTGTGATTAAAAACGTTGGATACGTTACACATCAGTATTCCGGCTCCGATTTACCTTTGCCATCAGGGGTTGAAGTCGGGATTTCGTATACACCCCAACATATGAGAAACGTGAAACTTTGCTGTGATGTTGGCAAATCGGTGGGGGATTTTGTTACCATGCATACCGGTTTAGAGGCTTATCTTTTTAAAGAATATCTGGCGGTTCGGGTCGGGTTACCATTCAGTTCTGAAGATCTCAAGAATCTTGGTGATGAGGATTTTGAAAAAACCAATAATAACAGCGTTGCCTTTGGTATCGGGGTCAATCCACCGATACGAGGAATCAAAACCAGGTTTAACTTTGCCCTTCAGGTAAAAACTCAGGGGGCTCCGCCAGTTTTTCAGGTGTCAAACGCCACTGAGTTTTAAATGTATAAAAGATTAAAGTTTTGACTTCAGCTCCGGAAGCAGCAGCTCCTCTTTGACGACAATTTCATTTCCTGAACTCATATCCTTAATGCGGACGTTTCCGCTTTTTGCTTCATCTCCGCCAATAAAAACAGTAAAGGACGCCCGTGCTGCATTGGCATTTTTCAGCTGTTTACCAATATTAGAAGCTTTTAAGGAAAATTCGCAGGAGATATTATTGTTACGAAGTTTTTGCGCAACGGAGATAACATCTGATTTTTGCATGTCATTCAGTGACACTATATACACTGAACTGCGTGGTGGATGAGGGGGAAGAAGACCTTTCTCCTTGAGAAGTTCTCCAAGGACAACGTCACCGGCAGCAAATCCCACTGCCGGGGTTGGAGGACCACCGTAGAGTCCTACAAGCTTGTCGTATCTGCCACCTCCGGCAATTGCCCTGAAACTCTTTTTTATGTCGAATACTTCAAATACAATTCCAGTGTAGTATGCCAGTCCTCTTACAATGCCGATATCAAACATGACGTAGTCTGAAAAGTTATAAGCATCAAGCAATGAGAGCAGTGATTTAAGTGTTGCGATCGAAGCTGTTTCGCCTGCAATTTTTTCGATATCCGCAAGCGATTCGGTTGAAAAGCAGGCGGTGATATTTTCCGCAGTTTCTTTTTCCGGTATGATTTGCCCAAGTTCGGCAAAAAACTGGGATTCGTCAATTTTACTTTTTTTATCCAGCAGCGCGTATAATTGTTTTGACTGGTCTTTTGACAGCCCAGATTGATTGAAAAGTTCATCAAGAAGCGTTCTGCTGGAGATCCTGACTTTGAAGTCATCCGATGTCAAACCGAGATCACGCATCATGTCAATTACCGCAGCGATGAGTTCTGCATCTGCATCAACATCAGCTATTCCAAGAATATCCATATTGAGCTGAAAAAATTCACGTAAGCGCCCTTTCTGCATTTTTTCATAACGAAACAAACGTGGAATAGAATACCAGCGTGTTGGATGTCTGATATTTGTGCCCTGATGAGCAACCATTCTGGCCAGTGATGGAGTCAGTTCCGGGCGCAGTGCCATTTTTCTTTGGGCTTTATCTTCAAAGGTATATAACTGTTTTTCGATCTCAGCACCACTTTTTTGTGTGTAGAGTTCAAGATGTTCAAACATTGGGGCATCATACAGTTCGAAACCATATCTGGTGCAGGTTTTTTTCCACGAATTAAAGATAAACTGCTGGAAAGCCATGTCTTCAGGATAGAAATCCCTGGTTCCTTTTGGGCCGGATAATGTGGACATCGGATCACTCCTTAAAATGAAATGTAATGCTGATAAAATAATTTATGGCTTTGGGCTACGTATTTTAATGATTTTGAGATTATTGGATTATATTTTATGCTGATATAATCGCTCAGCGGTTTCAACAGCTCGTTTGAGACTGTCTGCGGAGGCCATACCCTTTCCCGCTATGTCAAATGCAGTACCATGACCGACAGATGTTCTGATTATGGGTAAGCCAATAGTTATGTTGACTCCATTTTCGAAGTCTTTTGATTTTAAAGCTACAAAACCGTGATCATGGAGCATTGCGACGACACCATCATAATCACCTTTAAATGCCCGCATGAAAACAGTATCGGGAGGGTAGGGGCCAGTTGCATCGATTCCCAGATGCCGCGCTTCATTAATTGCTGGTGTGATGTGATCGATCTCCTCGGTACCAAACAGACCATGTTCACCTGCATGTGGATTAAGGCCACCAACAGCAATTCGTGGTTTTTGAATACCCAGCATTATCAATGTTTTGTTGAGAAGTATTATCTTATTGAGAACACGTTCTGCAGAGATTAGATCAATTGCCTGTTTAAGAGAGCAATGTGTCGTTACATGAGCGACACAGACGTTCTCAAGAAGAAACATCATGGCGAAATCGCAAACCCCTGTTCGATCGGCAAAAATCTCAGTGTGGCCGGGGAATTTTACTCCTGCAAGCTGAAGTGATTCTTTGTTAATGGGATTTGTAACAACTCCATCCACTTCATTAGTGAGTGCAAGGTCAATTGCTTTGTTAATATATGTATAGGCCGCAGTCCCGCAAAGCCTGTTTACCGTACCAGTTGTAAATTGTTCCGGCTTGATTATCCCCATATCCAGAATGTTTAAACAACCTGGTTTATATCCCTTTACTGATGAAATGCTGTTAAATGCCGGTGCCCGCTCCATCTCCAGAGCTGTTTTTTGAAGAACTGTAAAATCACCAACTATGATGATATCTGATGTCGTAATCTGTTGATAGATTTTGATACAGAGCTCTGGACCGATCCCTGCGGGGTCACCCATTGTCAGTGCGAATAATGGTTTTTTCATATGAGGATAGTGGGTATTCAGCTGGTCTTTCCTGTTTTCCTTAAAACACTGGCGATATCGCCTATACCTTGTTCCTGAGCGCTCGAAGCTGCCTTGTTTTCACGCTGAATTTTTTCATAGATCTCTTCACGGTTGACAGAAACACTCTTTGGAGCTTCAATACCTAATTTGACATGTCTGCCATCAAGATCAACAACTCTGATAGTAATAGAGTCGCCGATGCGGATGGTTTCGCCTAATTTTCTTGTAAGGACAAGCATTTCTATTTCTTTCTTAGAATTGGTTCCTGAGTATTGTACCGATCATCATCAATGATGATCTGCTTACCGATTTTTTTTACTTTATTAATAACTAACGGACCAATAAAATTAGCCGTTGAGTTCATCGGGTTTTCGTTGATTGTCACAATAACATATAAAAGTATGTCTTCAGGTTTTTGAATAGTAAGTACTTCCAGTTGTTCCTTAACCATATTGGGAGAATAGTCCGGAAGAATCAGCATCGGATTAATGATCGCGAAGCGAAGCCTGGTACCGTCAATACATACCAGCCAGTCGAATGGAGCATATTCGGGAATTGAGATAATGGTAAACTGCTTATTATTCTCAAAACCTGGTATGCCGGATGGGAACGTAATAATGTCATCTTTTGAATAGATGAGGTTCTGGTAGAAATCAGCCATAATGTAACAGCTCCCCAGGAGAAGAAGAAAAGTGTATAGTAAAAAATCGTTTATACCTCATAGATTGTCAAATCAAGAATTATAAAAATGAAGATTCCGGTCGGGAATCAGGGTGAGATTCAACCGGAATCGCTAATGATTATCCCTGCAGGAGACTGAGCACGTTCTGAGGGAGCATATTGGCCTGGGACAACATCGATGTCGAAGATTGTGACAATATCTGGTTGCGGGTAAATTGCGTAGTTTCATAGGCAAAATCTGCATCACGTATCACTGATTCCGCGGCCTGCATATTCTGCTCCTGATTTTCCTGATTCATGAGAGCGTGTTCCAGACGATTGGTAAGGGCTCCAATATCTGCTCTCAATGCATTGACGCTTGAAAGAGCGGTATCACATTCCGTAATTGCTGCTGTTGCAGTGAGTTGCTCTGATACATCAGTTGCAGTCAGCCCGAGACGTGCGACATCCATGGGATTAATCGTATATTGTATCGTATCGTTATTGGCTATGTTATTCGGTCCGATATGGAAAATACCACCTGGAGCCGTTCCCCACGGGGCACTTCCATTGAGCAATGTCTGGCTGTTGTATTGAGTTCCATTGACAATACGGTCCATTTCCTGTTTTAACTGGTCAACTTCAATCTGAATGTAGTTTCGTTCGACTGTCGTCAGTGTATCACTTGCGGATTGAATTGCCAGTTCACGTACGCGCTGAACCATAGATTCAACTTCAATGAGAGCTCCTTCAGCTATGTTGAGCAACGAGATACCATCCTGGATATTTCGGGCGCCCATGTTAAGACCACGTACCTGTGTACGCAACTGTTCCGACACACTGAGACCGGCAGCATCATCCGAAGCGCGATTGATGCGCATTCCGGTAGATAGACGTTCGAGAGATTTCTGAAGACTTCTGTCAACATTGCGAAGTGAATTACCGGTAATCATTGCCGGTACATTGTGGTTAATGCGAGGCATAGTACCCTCCCTTTACATTGTGCTTCCGTGCAGCCGGTCTTGTCCGAACTGCCTTCCATGAGTCTTCCTGACCTTGCCCGCTTCCTTGCAGTTTGCATATATTTGCAATTGATGTGCCATTTTTATTTCTTCAGTTTTTATCATTTTTAAATATTTTTTATTGTCAGTAACAGTTATAAACGGGCAAAAAATTCCTTGTACTAGAGAAAATTAGCTAGTGACGGCTGAATAATCTTGGCTGCAGCCTGCAATGCTGCATTGTAAACATTTTGAGTTACCATGAATTTACTTATTGTTTCAGCCATTTCTGCATCTTCAAGTTCAGATTGCAATGAAATCGTTTCAGAATACTGGTTCTCATTGCGCGACAGTGTTGTCTCAAGTCTGTTAATCCGGGAGCCATTCTTGCTCTGCGCAGATAATACAGAATTAAAAACGGTGTCGATTTCGGTAATAGCAGATTCGATACCTGCGTTATTATTTCGTAACAGATTCTGGCCGAAACGAATCATCATTCCGGTTAATGTAGTGCCGGTAGGGGTATCTGTCAGCATCTCATCTGCTGGAATATTTATCTGCATGGTGATATTACTTTCGATTTCACGGTGCACAGCGCCATTGCTTGAGGCTTCCTGACCATAGATATCAGTTCCAATCGACAGGTGGTCAAAATTGAGTTTTACCTGACTTATATCGTAAGCTGGATTGCCGGGAGTAGCGTTAATAAGGAGTGCCCCGTTGAGTATCGTCATGGTACCGGCTTCATAATCTATCTGATAGTCCACATTTTCTGTGTAAGCACTTCCTGCGACCTGAAGTTCAAATGAGCCCGGGATAATATTGGTTACCGGCGAATTATCAAAAGCGTTTCTTATCTGTACAGTGTCACCTACAACGGCAGCACTGGCATCAAAGGAGGCCATTTTCAGATTCAGGTAATCCTCCGCTGTTGATGATGTTGAAGTTTCAAACAGATAGGGAGGAATTTTTGTCTGTACGCCGTTAAAGATGTAATCACCTTTGTATTGGGTATTAACTAAAGCTACACACTGTCTGAACAATTGCGATGTCTCCTGATTGATATAGGCACGTTCACTTGCATTCAAAGTATCACTAGCTGCCTGGATCGCCAGTTCGCGTACTCGCTGAAGAAGTGTATTCATACTTTCCATTGCTGTTTCAGCTACACCCATAAAACCCAGACTGTCGTTAATATTCTTTTTGAACTGTGTGAGTTCTTTGGATTTTGTCTGCAGTTTCAGTGTATTGGCAACGTCGATCGGATCATCAGAGGGCCTTTGAAGTCTTTTCCCTGTAGACAACTGGTTCTGAAGGTTTGCAAGGTCTCCGTATCGATCGTTGATTACATAGAGCATGTTACGATGAAGTTCACGTGATGTTATCCGCATATATACCTCACAAAAAACAGTTATTTACATATTCATTAACACATCAAGCATATCACTTGTTGTAGAAATAAGTCGTGCTGCAGCCTGATAGGTGTGTTGGTATTTGATTAGATTTGCCATCTCTTCATCCAGGGATACACCGGCAATCGAATCCTGGTGCGATTCATATTGAGAAATAAGATATTCTCGGGTTTTAAGATTTGAGTCTGCTTCATTGCGGCTCAGTCCAAGGTTTCCAATAACTGCGCTATAATACTCTGTAAATGTTGTCGTGCCGTTTCCGAGTACATCCGGGTTCATGGTGAGGTCACTGCGCAATGTTGCAATTTTCAATGCGTTGCTGTTATTTCCGGGGCCGGAGAATCCCGTTGTTCTATATTGAAAGTCGACTGTAAGCCCTACACCGTCATAACCGGCATGAAGCATTTGAATCGTACCGTCAGAATAATTGATATGGTAATCAACGCCTTCATTGAGAACCGCTGATGCTGACCTCACTATTACAGAACCGTTAATGACATCACGGGCATTTACAGGCGGCAGCACTGAGGGATCTCTCACCAGTTGAAGAGGTTGATCGCCAAAGTTATGATTTCCTGCAGGCAGATTATTCTGAATTCCGGGATGTGCTTCACCACCGGTTGCCGCCGCGATGTTGCGTGAATTTGAAAGTATCGAAGCGCTCAAGGCGATATCTGAGGCTCCTGTTGCATCTGCTTTGAAAAATTGTATGCCGGATATACCATCAAGGGTGAACCCCTTCTCATGAATATCATTTACACTACGGACAATAGATTGTGCTAGAATGTCAAGTTTGTTCTGATATTCCGGTATAATGCGATCTCTGCTTTCGATAAGTCCGGCGATTTGTCCGCTTTGCGGCTGGTATAACCTTTTTGAACTTGCGAATCGTAAACTAACTTCAGTGATTGTTGATTGATCCGGCAGGCGCACAGAGCCCGTTGTCGTTTCAAGTTCCTGCAAATGTACCGGAGATACGATAATGTTGCCGCCGGTGGTTATTGTGATCTGGCCCATTTCGTTTTCAATGGTAGTGATATCTATAAGTTTCGATAACTCTTTGAGTATAAGATCCCGCCGGTCGCGGCTGTCATTTGCATTCTGGTTACCAATTTCAACAGCACCAATTTCCAGATTCAGATTGTAAATCTCCTTACAATATTCATTGACTTTATTCATTCTTGCAATGATTTCATCATTTCGTGTCTGACGTAAATTCGTCAGTTCTCCTGAAATGTTGTGAAAAACATCGCTGAGAATTTCAGCGTTTGTCTTTACCATGGTTCGTGCGCTGAGGTCTGAGGGGTTATTTGCGAGGTTTTGCCAACTGTCAAAGAATTGGTCAATGTAGGTAACCAGACCTGTTTCGCTGGGTTCCGAAAGGATATTCTCAATTGATTGAAATGTGATATCTATCTCCTGGTACGTACCAACTTCCTGGTTCTGTCTGCGTATCTGTTCATCAATAAATGTGTTGCGAACACGTTCTATATTGATTATTTCAACACCCATTCCCAACTGACCGTAGCTGCCATCATACCGGTAATCGGTTTGAAGATTCAGTCGTTTCCGGGAATAGCCTTCAACATCTGCATTCGCAATGTTCTGACCTGTAATATCCATTGCCAACTGGGAGGCGAATAAACCCCTGCCGCCAATATTAAGTGTTGAAAATAAACCCATCGTATACCCGCCCTATATTACATTGTTATAGTACCTGAACTCAGGATGCTTTGCGGATGCTTTGCCATATTGACCGTATGAAACACTGGCTTTTTCCGATTGATTGAAATATGTCAGTGTTTTTTCTATCATTCTGTCCGCTTCTTCAAGAAGAATCCGGTTTGATGTATTTATTGATGTAAGTTCCTGTATTGTTGATTTAAGAGATCTATGCAATGTACTCAGACGGTTTTTCCAGCTAACCGGGATAGTGGCCAGAATATTTGAGAATTTGACGCTGCCAGATGTTGGGTCCGATTGGCCTAGAATTGATTTACAGCAATCATTACGGGATTCTTCGAGACGTTCAATTGAACAGATATGCTCATCCTGTTCCGTCGTTTTCTTCCGGATCAATTCTATATTATTAACCTTTATCGCTTCACTAAATTCCTTAGTAACCTCAAGAAGCGAATTGTGAAGATCAAGTTCCTTTGATAATATTGATTCCAGTTCCTCAAGTCGTTTTTCCATGATTATTCGACCTCGTTTTTACTAAATATCTCTTTGTATTTCAGCACATCTCTTACATATTCCTGTGTTTCACGATATGGCGGTATACCTCTGTATTTTTCAACGGTTGAGGGGCCTGCATTATACGATGCAAGTGCATACGATTCATTGCTGTTGAATCTGGAAAGCATTTGAGCGAGATACTTAACACCGCCGGATATATTCTCTTCAGGAGAAAAACTGTTTGTGACACCCAGACTCTGTGCCGTGGCATCCATCAACTGCATTAAACCTTTAGCGCCGGCGCGGGATACAGCGTATTCATTCCCTGCAGATTCCTTAATTATTACTGCTTTTATAAGATTGATGTCAACGTTGTACTGTTTACTTGCTTTCTCAACGATCGGTAACCATTTCCGGACCTTATTACTAAGGTAGTTAATGGAAACGTCTGCTTGCGGCCTTGTATCAGTTGCAAATTCTGCAAACCGTTGAGAATTGGAACTCTTGTGTATGCTCTGTAACAGTGAAAGACCTGTCGGGCTGTCTGATTTTTCAAGCTCAGATACAATCTGTTCACAGAATGATGAAAGTGAAGTATTACTGATCAGTTCTGCATATTTTTCATCAAGCATTTCAGTATAAAGTTTTTGTCCAAAGCTCTGAGGCATAAAATCATTTTCAAATGAACCTTTGCGCATCTCTTTTATCATCATGGACACAAAGAGTGAACCGAATTCCTGAGCTGTTTTACGTATAAGAGTAGCTCTGGAATCTTCGGTGGACAATGAATTTGAATATCCGATTTGTGTAACCATTGATGAATCCTTTTTTATGTGTCCCAAAATATGCAATTCATGTGCCAAATGAATTGTATTTGATATATCCTTGTCACTAGTGGTCAAGCTTTTATGGTTAACCAGTCTGTGTGGATCAATAAGTTGTTGAATTGTCGATAGATGAAATTATTGCTTTATGTTGAAGTTAAAGAATACAAAGTTGCTTTCAGTTGAAACCGATTCGAAAGAATATTGAGATATGGGCTGGTGAACTGTGTCGATACAATTAACAAGGAAAAAAATGCCGCCTTTGCAGGCAGAACCCGACATATCAGTTACAGTCCTTTAAAAATGTAGAATATGAGCTGTTTTCTACTGGAAAACAGTTTATCTTGTAAGCTCAGAATTCAGGAACAATTTTCAATTAAATTAGTTATTGATGACTTTAACCACTTTTTCAGGAAAATTGATTGTCTGTAATGCTGAGTGTGTTCTGGACTTTTCTCTGCTGCTGTTTGGTCGTTGCACAGGAGGTTTCGATTCGGGTGCGTTATCAAGATACGCTACCCATACCTGCGTGTATGATATGCCAATTAACTTGTGATACCTGCTTCGGGACTGATATCAATGGTTATGCAACCTTCCATGCAACAGATTCTGCTGGCGTTTTACAACTGTCTGCTTCGGGTTTTCAAGATACCTTGTTATACTATCGTGCAGGTATAGACACCTTGGTTATTGAGATGAGTGAAGTCACTTCAATCGAACGGCTCAAAAAGATAACGGTAACTTCAAACCGGATATATCGTGAAATAAGTCGGCTTGAAAGCAGATCGGTTCAATTTACTCAGGCAGATATACTTCATACTGCAGGAGCGGCAGGTGATGTCAGCCGTTATATTGCGACATTGCCATCGACAGTAGCATCTATTGGAGAAGGGTTTGATAATACACTGTATGTAAGGGGAGGCAGGCCGTCAGAAATACTCTTTCTTGTTGACGGTATCGAATTTGAAAATATTAACCACTTTTCAAAATCAAGCGGATCCGGTGGTCCAATCGGTTTTATCAATTCTGAATTTATCGAACGGGTTAATTTCTATGCTGGCGCCATGCCCTTCGAATTTCCATCGAGACTTTCGTCTGTCGTTGATATCAGCATGCGAAGTGGTGGGCTGACTAAATATAACAGGACTGCTGGTGTAAAATTAACAGGAGGGATGCTGTCTGTCGATGGACCTTTTCCGAATAAAGATGTAAGTTTCGCAGGTGCTGCCCGATACATAGATTTTACACCATTCTCAAAAGTTTTCAAAGATAAAGGTATTCCCAGGTTTGGTGACCTTTTCGTTAAGTTAACATTTATCAAAAACGAAAATGTAGAGCTCAGAGCGACCGGACTTCTTTCGGTTAATAATTATAAATATACCTTCCCAGTTGTTTACCCCTCAAAAACAGGTAATGCAAGGTTTAATAATCTTAACAGCGAAATCGAACGAATAGTACAAGGCGGGGGAGGAATCACTGCAGAGTTGAGCAATCATGGTGTGCATCAATTTAATGCAGCTATATCTTTCCGGAATGGTTTGTATCAGGACAGTCTGTCTGAATTCACAAGTAGTTTTTTTAAATCATCATTTGCCCAAAATCCGTTTTCGATAAACCGCAGTTTACGAACAATGTTTTCTGTGAAGTACAAGGTAAAAGTCCCGGTTGCAGCACATGATACCATTTCGGGAGGTGTAAATATCAATTCTGACCGGTTCTTAATGAAAAAAGCCGATTATTCACAACATAGTGGCAACTATGTTGAATGTGTAAATGGCTCTCCCATTACTGCCGATTGGACAAAAATATCTGATGCTGATTCCATCTTCTTTCGTGGACAGGAGTACGGATGGTATCTTGGTATTCATTTTAAACGGGGCATTTTAAAAATTGATGCTGGTACACGTGCTGATTATTACGGACTGCTCGAGAATTTTTCCCTATCACCTTCAATAGCGGTAAGTATATCACCGGATGATGTCGGAACGTTCCTGATGAGTTATGGTTTATACCATCAATTTCCTTCTGAAATGCCGTTAATTTTATTTAATAATTTTGCGTCAGGAGGATACATGACGAATGCATCTCTGAAAACAACAGAATTGTCGCTTTTGAAAAAAATACAACCTTACCGGTCTGTACACTATGGATTGGGATACGAGAAAATTTTGTTCAACATGGCTATGCTGCAGGGAAACATGTATTACAAGTGGTATGATCGTGAATTTATTTCTGAAAATCCCTATTATATCTCAATCCTTACTATCCGTAATGATGGAACGTATGCTAACTCAAAGCAGGATGGCAAACGTAAATCCATGGGAGCTGAACTGGTGGTGAGAAGCATGGGAACAGCATGGTATAACTACTCTGTCTGCGGTTCTGTGTTCAGAGTACATAACAAGTACAAGGATGGCACATGGTACAAAGACTGGACTGATGTCGGATATACCCTGAATATCTCTGGTGGAGTCTCGTTTTTAAAGCATCACAAAGCATCCTTCACTGCAAATGTCATGGGTGGACGTCCCTATACAGAACAGGAAATTGCATCTGACTGTATTGGAAGAAAATATGCAGTAATTCCTGAAGGAACCCGGTGGTTTGGAAGCTGTCTTGACCGAATTTTTTCCGTTGATGTCCGATATGAGTGCAGACACACAATACGGCGTACATCAATCGAAGGAAGCCTTGAGATACTGAACCTGTTCAATTCGCAGCCAGTACTTGAACGCCACTTTAATGGTGAGCGTTTTATTGATGTAACACCTTTTGGCCTCACACCAATAATCGGGGTAAGTATAAGCAGATAAAATTAGTTTACATTGAGAAACTATACACGGATCTTTTGACAAAAATTACTTATGTGTGTTTGTGGAGGGAACTGATTCGTAAAAAACGGGTTTCGGACAAGCTCAATCAATAAAAGATTCGATTATCTGTTTTTTCTTTTTTGCTCCCCGGCGTGGAGGATGTAGTACTGCTGTCTTTCATCTTGGAGGGGGGTAGTAAACCTGTCAACGAGAAATATTGGGAGTCATTGATTGTTTTATGAAGGTAGAGGTTCTGCCCGATCATTGCTATTCTTTTACCCATATAGTTCGTCTTGTGATAGGGTGTCAATTTGGACGGCATGGAGAGGACTGCAGCAAGGCGGGCTGCTTCTGATCTGGTCAGATTCTGACAGCTTTTTTTGTAGTAAAATTTTGATGCCGCTTCACAGCCAAAGATGTTTTTGCCCCATTGTGCATAGTTCATGTATAGTTCAAGGATTCTGTTTTTTCCCAGGAAATGTTCAAGAAGAAATGAATAAAGCAATTCAGCGTACTTCCTGTTATATGTCCTTTCGGTATTGAGAAAAAGATTTTTTGCAAGCTGCTGTGTGATAGTGCTGCCGCCATGAGTGTTTTCACCCTGCATCCGGTTGTGTTCCATTGCTTTAAGTATTGCTTCTATGTCGATTCCCGGATGAAGGTAAAATCCGTCGTCTTCTGCAGCAAGCACAGAGTTGATGAGAAATGGGGAGATGGAATCTATGCGAACAAAGGTATGAATCAGTGTGTCACAGTGAGATGTTGTATCTGCTTTTAACTTCTGGAGATGATTTTTCATTAAAGAGGTCTGTTCGGGGTTGTTCTTACTATAATAGCGTACCTGTTCAATAGGTTTTTTAACATAATCGTAAATCATATAGCCGGCAAAGGTGAGTGCGATAGAAAACAGAACCGCATACAGTACAAAAACAGTTTTTACAGTGGTATACAAAATTTTCAGAATCAGCAGTACTATTTTGCCACTTTTTTTTAATAGCAGCTTTTTGTTAATCTCCATAACAACTCTCAAACATTCAGGAATTGTCCTGTTTATTGTTTTTTTTTATCCCTGATTAATAAAATGCAGAATATCAGATAGATACAGGTGTTTTTCACCGTACTCTGGTTTTTTGCGTATCCCAATATAAACGTCGGTTTTCATCAATGCATCGATCAGTGACAGGGAAATGGTAACGTTTTCCCAAATATACTGTGTGAATAGAATTTTTGTATAGAATTATGTAATTATTTGCCCCTGAAAGGTTCAATTATTAACGGTTTGGAATAAGGTTGAGGAGAAAGCTGGACTGCCCGGGAGGCGGACTGCAGACTGCCAGATGACCGGACTGCCGGAAGACAGAGTACTGTTCTCATTAAAAAGAGAGTTCAGGTGATACAAGGCGGTTGCGGTGAATGAAAAATGCAGGAATACATCAACTTGCGATTGGGATGAATCTTAGGTATTTTATGGCGGTGTGCGTAAAACGCTCATGGCTCTCCCGCAAACGGCTATAAGCCACGAGCGGTCCTGTAAACATCAAAATGGATCTGAATTGTAACTCTTTTTGTCTGGAATATTTTGGAAGATTCAGTAAAAAAAGAAAACGGTACTGACCGGAAAAATAGGATAGTTATCCCTGGGTGCGGCGGTTTTATCGGGTCGCACATTCTTCGCAGACTTTTAACTAAGACAGAATTTTTCGTGACGGGTATTGATCGAAGCTCCTCACGGATAACTGATTTGCTGGGGCATTCACGCTTGAATTTTATCGAGGCAGATATTTACAGCGATTCTGAAAATCTCAGAAACATTATTTCAACGAGTTCTGTTGTTATATCTCTTGCTGCCCTGTGTAATCCCTCTCTATACACTTCGATACCTGTAGAAGTTATTGAAAGTAATTTTGTTAAACCATATCAGCTCATCCAACTCTGTTCGGAAAATAACGTCTGGCTCATCCATTTTTCTACCTGTGAAGTGTATGGGAAAACAAAGGCCGCATTATTTTCGGACGGTTCATGCAATGGTCTGCGGGATAGTGGTGCATTCAATGAAGATACAAGTCAGATGATTGTAGGACCGGTGTCGGCGCAGCGATGGTGCTATGCTGTTGCAAAACAGTTATACGAACGGGCTTTATTTGCGTGGGGTTCTGAGAATCGACTTAAATACACCATTATTCGCCCCTTTAATTTTATCGGACCGGATATGGATTACATTCCGGGTATCGATGGCGAGGGAACACCCCGGGTACTGGCCTGTTTCATGAAAGCGCTGCTGACAAAAACACCGCTCAAACTTGTTGATGGCGGGATGAGCAGGAGGAGCTTTACTTACATTGATGATGCTGTCGATGCGATAGTGGCTGTGTTGAAACATCCAGATGCATCGCGTAATCAGATCTTTAACATTGGGAATCCGGCAAACGAACTGTCGATAAAAGAGTTGGCACACCTGATGATTTCGATTTACAAAGACTTGTATGGTGCTGGTGAAAATGGTTTAACGGTAGAAAATGTTTCATCACGCGAATTTTATGGTGCGGGATATGAGGATTGTGACAGACGGATTCCGGATATAAGCAATGCTCTCAGGCAGCTTGGGTGGCATCCTGAGACAAATCTTGAAATCGCTCTCAGGAAAACGGTTCAGGCATATGTAAACAAATATTCCGGTTTTTAACTTTATGAGCATATCGATTTTTATTCCGGCGTACAACGCATCAAGACACATTGAAAACGTTATAATCCGAATACCCGCTGCACTGAGCGGGAGCCTTCACCGGATTTATATTGTCAATGATGGCTCGACTGATGAAACGAGTGCTGTGATTAATAAATTGTCGATGCATAATAATCGTATTTGTGCAATTCATTTTGAACACAACAAAGGGTATGGCTGTGCTGTGCGTGAAGGGTTGCGTCTGTGCTGTGCCGACGGGTGTGATTATGCCGTTTGCCTTCATGCTGATGAGCAATATCCACCAGAGGTCGTTATTGACTTCATCGAAACTATGAAATCCGGGAAGATAGATCTGTTGCAGGGTTCCCGCATCGCATCGGGAACAGCATTGAGCGGTGGTATGCCACTCTATAAATTTATTGCAGGAAAAATATTGACAACTCTCGAAAATTTGGTGCTGGGGCTTGGATTGACAGATTACCACAGTGGAATGCTTTTTTATAGCAGAAAGACCTTGAATAAAATCAGATTTGACAAGCTAAGTACTAGCTTCGATTTTGACCTCGAAGTGATCGCAGCTCTCAGAACTGCCGGTTTGAGAGTTTCTGAACTTCCGATTCCAACAAGGTATGCTTCGGAAAAATCATATCTCAACCCGCTCACTTATGGATTAAGGGTACTGAGAGTCCTGTTCCGCTATATGCTGGGATATTACAGCAAATGCATCATCTGATACACTGTACTCATGAGAAGGATCTGTTACAATGTCTTTAAAACAAATGATACTTTTAATAATCGTTCTTAGTGCAGTCGTCATTATTGGGTGCCGGAAGCATTCCCAACCGCGGTCCGCTCCGTCAGGTTCTATTCGTATGGTTGAAAAAAAAATCGGGGATATGGGTGCACCGTCGGATCTCAAGATCAGTTACGAGAAACAGTTGCTGTCTCTTACGAATGAGTGTGATTCATTTATCGTATGGAATACAGATGTTTCAGATTTACCACCTGTTAACCTTGAGACCGAGGTTACGAAACTTTCGGCGTTATTATTTATGGAAAACGATCCTGAGAAAATTTTCAACACTATTGCAGGATACATTTACGATTCCATGAAAATTACAGTCGAGAAAAATGAGAATGATCTCGATGCCGTTTTTCCTCAGAAAATACTGCAGAGCAGACGCGGTACATGCCTTGGTATTTCTCTGCTTGTTATGCAGATAGGTGAGAAACTTGAATTTCCAATATATGGCGTGCTTGTTCCTGGCCATTTCTTTGTACGCTACAGTGATGGCGTAGTAAAGAGAAATTTTGAACCGCTGCGGCGTGGTGAGAGTATGCCTGAGCAATGGTACCGGGAAAAATGGCCGACCAGAGATACCTCACGATACTCACTTCGCAACTGTACGAAGCGGGAAGTTATCGGGGTTGTTTGTTATGTGCTCGGGAACAGATTGTTTGCGGATGGAAAGTATCCGGAAGCTGTAGCTTTTTTTGACAGGGCACAACAGAAATTTCCTGAGTTGATTGAAGCGCAGGGGAATATGGCAATCGCATATGAGAAAATTGGACAGACTGAAAAATCCATAAAAATACTAGGTGACATGGCAGACCGATACCCTTTGATGGATGGTATTCATTCACGGTATGCATCACTGCTTTTAAAAACGGGAAGATATGCTGAGGCAGAATCAGAATTCAGAAAAGCGCTGGATGCAGACCCAGGCAATAACCAGGTACTGTATGGGTATGCCATGGCACTGTATTTGTTGAAAAAGTGCAGAGATGCAGATGCTGCGATTTCCAGAGTTCTTTTCTCAAAGCCGGACTTTGAGGGTGCGAGTGATCTTAAAAGTAAGATTGAACAGGAGTGCAGGTAAGATTGGGGTCGGACCTTTGTAATGTATTGATTTTACGTATCATAACTCCCAAAAAACACGATTATCGAAGCTTAAATCACTGTTTTTCGTATCGAAATCACTAAAATAAAAATATTGTGGTTCTTTCAATCCTGCAAGATTCCCATCAGCTGTTACTTCCATAAATTTTGCCTTTACTCCTAATTTCTGCTTGATTTCCCTGGTGTATTCTTCACTGCCTACAGCAACATTGGATGTCCACCTATCATCATGAACACTTATTGAAGTATCAATCAGGTACTTATATTCTTTTAAAAAAGTATCCAAATCTGAAAATCCACAATAATTTTTTAATGCTATTCTATCAATCAACTGATAACGGTCCCGGTGATTTACAATCTCATTAAACCCAGTGTATTTATATTCTTTTGGATGATTAATAGCTGCGGCACGAACCATGTTCAAATCAATGTAGATACTGCATTGCAATAAGTGCATTTCATGCATAACTGCTGTAGCATGATATCTGTCTTCCCAGAAAGCCCCATTTCGATTCTTACGATGGTTGTATTCCTGAGCAACACGCCCTTCAATAAGCTGCATGCTCTTAGCAATTACATCGTTACCAGTATCAACGACCAGAAGGTGAATGTGGTTTGATGTTACACAATAATTGAGAATTTTCAATCCAAAGCGTTTCTTTGCTTCAAAAAGCCAATGTATCCAGCGCTTCTTCTCTAACTCAAATTTCAGCAGAAACTCTCTGTTGTGACAACGGTGAGTCAGGTGATAAGTATAACCTGGTAAAAAATATCTGTTTGCTCTTGGCATTCAGGTAAAATAAATTATGGTAAATGACCAAATTATACCGACAAAAGAAAATTCTAAGGCTGTTTTTTTGCGAAAAATTGTATTATCCCGTTTATTAACAATAAGTTATGAAGGTCCGACTCCAGACTCCCTTGAACATTTCAAATATCCGTGTCCCTCAGGGATGGATTCGGGAGGCTGGATCCTGGCGAATACATCAGGCCGGGTGAGGTAGCATCGGATGCTTTTCTTAATGTATACGTTTCAACATATCATTTAAAAATCTCAAAAACATCTATACTCAGATTATCTAATATCTTCCATTATATGTCATTTTACTATAATACCCTTCATTACCTAAAAAGGTCAGAAGAACTGGTTTATCCGGAGTATTCATATCATAAATCCGTATACGATTTTATTTATCACACGCTGTAAAATAATAGTTTTCCAACTATTAATTCTTCTGTTGCTGCACTCTGGCAAAATGATGTATCCGTTTTTGAATCTATTTCAACAAGAGAATCGGGGCTGGAAATATTAACGATTACATCATTTCCCCTGTGTTCATATCCAAACAAACGGTTATCGTAAATAAATATGTCCCTTAATTGCAATAAAGGAAGCTGGTTCATTAATGAAATAGTATCGGGAGCAGAAATATCAAAAGCAAAAAGCGTATCCCCAATCAGAAAAACCACGAACACGATTCAAAGCTTGTTTTGATCTTACAAAATGTGCGCAATGTGAACATACGCAAAATTGTCCGGCAATTATCCAGAATAATAATTGGGTTTTCTATTTCACCGATCAGATGCAGAAACGTATTCATGCTATAGAATCGTTATCGTTTGGAGCGGCGAAGGCTCAGGCCTAATATCGAGGCAACGGTAAAAGAATATACGATGGCATTTAACCATAAGGGAAAATTACGGATACGGGGCAGGTTCAAAATGATGCTTTTTGCCTTCGCTATGTCCATTGGCATCAATTTCGGGAGGATTTTCCGCACCATATAATGGAAAATCCCCATCTGTTTCAGTATTTTGTCAGGTTGTGCATTCAAATTTTGTCTCGTATACGGGCTGACAAAGTCGGATATAAAGACATTTGTACGTGCTTTTATGTTTTCTATGTCGAAATTTTCAAAGAACTGAAAAAGAATTGCCTATTATCAACTTTTGCCAAAATGGCTTTTATAGTGAACTCAATTGTATTTCCAAATTTACAAAAACTATTTTCCCATTTTTAGTGAGTCCTGATTCTTTATTTCTATGGCTGTTCACTTGTTTTTTTCCTCAAAAATAGCCTTTAAGGCTTTTTTTTCACTATAAAATAATGCTAATATGTTTAATTACAATGAGTTGCATGGGTCCGACCCCACCAATTTTAGAATATCCGAATATATCATCTAAGAATAAATTATTTTTGTCTGTTGAGGCAGCCGTATCTTGGAGAGTATTCCATTGAATTATTTCAGGCTGTTCCGGGAAATTTACTATCAGTTTCTGGCTGAGGAAAAGTAAGAAATGACCATTGTTATTCCAAGTGATTATCATGCAAAACATGCTCTTGAGAAAGGGCGTGTACTCTGTATTTCACAGGATGAAGCTGTCCGGGAGGATATACGCGCGCTTCGAATAGGCATTTTAAATATCATGCCCAAAGCCGAAACGTATGAATTCAGTTTGCTGCACCCACTTGGCAGGTCTATTATGCAGATCGAGCCTGTCTGGATTCGTCTGAAGACCCACTCGTACCAGAGCAGTGATCGATCGTATCTTGAAAAAATGTATGTGCCCTTTGAAGAAGCTGTTGGAAAGAATCACCTTGATGGGTTGATAGTTACCGGCGCTCCGGTTGAAGAGATCCCCTTTGAGGAGGTAATCTACTGGGAAGAGGTAAAGCGGATTTTAAAATATGCCCGACAGAATATTGCTTCAACGCTGGGAATATGTTGGGGAGGGCTGGCATTGGCAAAACATCTCGGAATCGATAAAGTGATCCATTCTAAAAAGATTTTTGGCGTGTTTGAGACCGTAAATCTCGACACGGAGCATCCGATAACGGGAGAAATGGATGACCGTTTTCATTGCGCACAGAGTCGTCACGCCGGCATTCCTGATGAGGTTCTCGAACTGGAACGTGATAAGGGTAACATCCATCTGCTTTCTTATGCAAAAGAAGCAGGGTATATGATCTTTGAGAGTACCGATCAGCGTTTTCTTATCCATTTGGGACATCCGGAATACGAGCCACGAAGACTGATAGAAGAGTATCAGCGGGATCGGGCAAAGGGGCGTAGTGATGTTGAGCCGCCGATGAACCTTGACCTGGAAAATCCGGTTAACACCTGGAGATCGCACCGGACCGAGTTTTTTTCACAGTGGATAAAATATGTACACGAATCAACATCATACTGAAACCCGAAAGAAAGTACCATGGATCTTAACGAATGGATGAATAGCAGCTTACAGGGAGTTGTTGAGCGACTCGAGAGAGATGTTCACGCGACCTTTGATGTGGAGGCTGAGGATGGGCTGGATCTCGCCGGACGCAATGAAATCTATGGTATTCTCGATGACCTTTTAGGTGTTCTGTTTCCTGGTTGCTTTAGTAAAGAGAAAGTGCTCAAGAATGAAATAAATTTTTACCTTTCCGATATACTCCGGCATATCAGTTTCCGTTTTGGTAAGCATGTTCGTGAGGTATTCCGGTACCGATGCAAAAAGGACAACTGTATAAACTGTAATTGTGACGAGCGTGCAACTGATGCACTCATCAAACTCATCGAGGCACTTCCCGATATTCGTGAAATACTTATGACCGACATTCAGGCGGCTTTTGATGGAGATCCGGCAGCAAAATATCTCGATGAGATCATACTGAGCTATCCGTGTGTTGACGCTATTGCTACCTATCGTATTGCTCATATGCTTTACACTCTCCAAGTGCCGATTATTCCCAGGGTCATGTCTGAGAGAGCGCATTCGCAAACAGGAATAGACATTCATCCTGGTGCACAGATCGGCTCTCGTTTTTTTATCGATCACGGCACAGGTGTTGTCATAGGAGAAACCTGCAGGATCGGTAAAAATGTAAAAATATACCAGGGCGTGACACTGGGTGCAACATCGCCATTTGATAAGGATGGCGTTCCGCGGAAAGGTGAAAAACGTCATCCGGATATCGAAGATGATGTTATTATCTACTCTAATGCTACAATTCTGGGCGGTCATACTGTGATCGGTAAAGGTTCTGTTATTGGTGGAAACACATGGATTACAAAATCGGTGCCTCCTAATTCACAGATTTTTATACGTTCAAGAGAGAATGGCGAGACACTTCAGGAAGCTCAGAAAAAGGGTGGAACTCAAAAAAAATGATTTCGATTGTGCTTAACGGGGTTGAGGAGCAGTTGGAGACGCCGGTAACAGTTTCTGAGTATCTTTCAGAGCGTCAGATCAATTCAGATCACGTCGTTGTTGAGATTAACAGATTAATTATTGATAAGAGTAATTTTTCGACAGTACAAATTATTAAAGGCGACCGCGTTGAAATATTACGTTTTGTCGGGGGAGGGTGAGTGTGCAGGATGAACTGATCATTGGAGGAGTGAATGTGCGTTCACGGCTCATCACTGGTTCCGGGAAGTATCATGATGATTCAATCATCAAGGATGTGCTGGAGGCGGCTGAGTGTGATATAATTACGGTTGCAGTCCGCAGAGTTGATTTTGACCGTCCGGGGGAGAGTGTTATCAATCATGTCCCGAAAGGAAAGATTCTTCTTCCTAATACTTCAGGTGCCCGTAATGCAGAAGAAGCGATCCGTATTGCACGCCTGGCCAGAGCTATGGGGTGTGGTAATTGGATAAAAATAGAAGTAATAAACGATCAGAAATATCTCTTTCCAGATAATGTAGAGACTATTCGTGCTACTGAAGTGCTTGCTGAAGAGGGCTTTATTGTTTTACCCTACATGTTTCCCGATCTTGTTTCTGCGAGAAAAATGGTTGATGCGGGGGCCGCTGCTGTTATGCCGCTTGCCGCTCCGATCGGAAGTAATAAGGGTGTGCAGATGAAAGAGATGATTGGTGTTCTGATCAGTGAAATATCTCTACCTGTAATTGTTGATGCCGGGATTGGAAAACCATCACATGCTGCAGATGTTATGGAAATGGGGGCTTCTGCGGTATTACTTAACACTGCAATTGCCACAAGTCCGGATCCGGTTTGTATGGCCAGAGCATTCAAACATGCAGTTCTTGCCGGAAGAGAAGCTTTCCTTGCCGGCTTGGGGCCAGTAGCTGCTGCTGGAGTTGCTTCATCGCCACTAACCGGTTTTCTCGATTCTTTGGATGAGCAATGATGTCATTTACTCAATTTTTACAAACAGTCTCCACTGAAACATTAAAAAGAAGAAGTGATGGTGTCACAGCAAGCACGATCGCTTCAATACTGTCCCGCAATACGCTTTCTATTGAAGATTTTTACCTGCTCCTCTCAGATGGAGCATCAGGGATGCTTGAGGAGATGGCGCAGAAGGCACGCTCCGTTACCCGGAAACAGTTTGGAAATTCAATCTTTCTTTTTACGCCTCTTTATATTTCCAACATCTGTGACAACCATTGTCCATACTGTTCTTTTGCAAAGCAGCATTCCATTGTCAGAAAACATCTTTCTCTTGATGAGATAAAGCAGGAAGCCGATTCTATTGCCGCCAAGGGGATCCGTCACATCCTGGTCCTGACTGGTGAGTCCCGCAGGAGCGCATCACCCGAGTATATACGTTCTGCAGTTGAAATTCTCAGAGAGAGATTTTCATCAATAACGATCGAGGTATACGCGCTTACATCTGACGAATACAAGATGTTAATCGATGCCGGTGTTGATGGCTTGACAATATATCAAGAGACCTATAACAGAGAGTTATTCAAATCGTTGCATAGTGGTGGTCCTAAAGCAGATTATGATTTCAGAATCAATGCTCCGCAGAGAGCTGCCGAAGCAGGGATGAGAAATGTTGCTCTCGGAGCGCTTTACGGATTGGATGACTGGAGGATGGAGGCTTTTGTAAGCGGGTTACATGCGTATTATTTACAGAATAAATTTCCATCACTTGAAGTCTCTGTCTCATTTCCCCGTTTAAGGCCTCAAGCGGGAGAATTTTCGACAGCACATATCGTCTCAGACCGTCAGTTTGTACAAATGCTCGCTGCGACACGTCTTTTTCTTCCATACGCCGGGGTAACGCTATCCACACGTGAATCCAAACGTTTCAGAAGCGCGGTGCTTCCAATAGGAATCACAAAAATATCTGCTGGTGTATCAACTGCAGTGGGAGGACACAGCGGCGATTCTTCAACTGCGCAATTCGAAATTGCCGACAGCCGCAGTGTTTTACAAGTGAAGTCCGACCTGCTCCAGGAAGGGTTTCAACCGGTTATGCATGACTGGAATTACGCGTATGTAAGGTGACGGGACTGAGCATGTTTATTTATACTGTCAACTTTTGCTAAATAATATTTATAGTACGATTAATAAATTCTTCATTCGATACAATTTGAGTTGGTAATGTACTTTCACAACAAAATGTAATTATTGTGAAAATGAAAAACGATAAAAAATGATTTTATATTGATTGCATTTGAAACCTATACGATTCTTGAACTGGAAAACGGAACCATTTATGCTATCAACGGTTTTCTCACTGAAATTTACAAAACGCATTCATCTGATAAACAAGTTCGGTGACATGCCCTTTTTTAATTACATGTTGATAACAATGTTCACATTCGTTATTGCTATACAAATCACGGCTGCAGATTCGCAATCGCCACCTCTCGATTCATTCATATTAAAAAATAATGATTTTATTGATATTCAAAAAATGGATTCGTCAATTCTCGTTCATCTTGTATACGCTACTTCTGAAAACTTCATGAAAAAAAACATCTATGGCAACTTTACCCGATGTTTTCTGCGAAGAGAGGCTGCACAGATGCTATCGACGGCACAGATGCTTCTTGGCAAACGACGACCTGGTTATCTGTTATCTCCCACACTTGCATCATATCTTCTTAGAATTTTTCTTACATTATTATAGTGCACAAAAATCGACTATGCAGCCTTAATTC
>JAFGIN010000070.1 GCA_016929595.1 Chitinispirillaceae bacterium | reverse complement strand
CGAAATGACAAGCGTGATTTGCTTAAAACGCGTCGTCTCGACTCCGCTCGACGACCGGAACAGTAATGTTAACGTTGTAGAATTACCGCATATAATGCTAAAAACATTTTTCTAACACAATTCTAACAAACTAAAAATATTTTCCTGATTCGTAATTATTTTGACTTATTTAAAAAAGTTAAATAGATTGGGTATTTGTTTTGAACAAAAAATTACTGGTTCGTTCTGTTACAAAGGGAAGCCGCTAATTATTTTAATCATGTCTGCGTCTTGCATCGATTCTTATGGAAGCACAGGCTGGAGAACAGATTGTTTTGACCTCACATCAAATCCTTCTACGGGAGTAGTAAAATGTATCTTCAACACGAAGAGTCTGTCAATAGAGATATTCAGCGGATACGCGACCATATTATAGAAATGGCCCGCTGGACCGAAATTTCACTTCGGGACACCATAAAATGCTGTCTGGAGCATGATCATACACTTGCATACGGGATTATTCTTCGTGATCAATATATTGATGAAAAGGAAAAAGAGGTCGATCGTCTCTGTCTTGAATTCATTGTACGGCAGCAGCCGGTAGCTCGCGCATTGCGATTTGCATTTGCTGCCATAAAGCTTAATATCGATATTGAAAGAGTGGGCGATTATGCTGAGAGTATGGCGCGTCACATTTTCAAAATGAAAGACTGGCCGGAAAATGTATGTAAAACAGAGGTTTTGAAGCTTGCAGATCTGTCGATTTCAATGTTCCATGATGCAATTGAAGCATTTGTTCAGGAGTCGGTGGAGATCGCTAAAAAGACGATTGCTATAGAGGAATCGGTCGATCAGTTGCGGGATTACTGTATCAAGTGTCTTCTCGATGCTACGAAAAATCAGGAATCCCCAATCGCTTTGCTTAACATCATTCGCAGATTTGAGAGAGTGGCCGATCAGGCTCGTAACATCTGCATGGAAGTGTTGTATCTTTCAACGGGTGAGTATGTTAAACATCCGGGAGCTGAAGCGTTTCGGGTGCTGTTCGTTGATGAACACAACTCTTTACGAAGTCGTATTGCTGAGGCAGTTGCTAATGAAATGAATCAACCACGGTTCATCTTTTCCAGTGCCGGTATCGATCCCAGGCCGGTAGATCCCAGGACAGTAGAGTTTATGAAAAGTAAAGGGCATGATCTTTCTAATACGTCATCCCGCTCGGTTTTACAGATTCCAAATCTTGACCAGTACAACGTTATTGTTGCTTTCTCATCAGAGGCAAGGCAGATTTTTCCTCGTGAACCGAGAAAGACAATTTATCTGGACTGGGAAATAGATGCACCATCATTTTTGAAAGATGATGATAAAACTATTGAGGAAAAATTTGAGGGTGTTTATCAATTCGTTACCAGACATATTAATAATCTTGTAAACGCTGTAATCGGACAGAAAACCTGACAGGAGGCATCTTAATGCAGAAATATCGTAACAGTAAAGTTGCTCGGCTGATTTCATTAACTACCTGCTGCTTATTTACTCTTCTAAACCAGTGTGGTAAGAAGGATACAAAAGCTGGTTCAGAAACGACGACAATTCAGGTAAAAGGGTCTGATACAATGGTCAATGTTGCACAGGCGTGGGCAGAGGAATATTCTGTCGTTGATAAAAATGTTGAAGTGGAAGTGTCCGGTGGCGGATCCGGAGTTGGTATCGCTGCATTAGTTAAAGGTACAATAGATATAGCAAATGCAAGCCGTAATATAAAGAGTGATGAGGCAACGATTGCAAAGAAGAATACCGGTAAAGAACCTAAAGAGTTCATTGTGGGGTATGATGCACTTGCTGTGTATGTACATAAGGATAACCCTTTGAATGAGATCTCTCTCGATCAGCTCAAGCAGATTTATGCTGAAGACGGAAGTGTTTCCAGATGGTCAGATCTGGGTATTACAATTCCTGGTACTTCATCAAATGAGATTGTCCGGATTAGCCGTCAATCAAGTTCCGGTACCTATGAATTTTTCAGAGAACATGTACTGGGTAATAAAGACTTCAAACTTGGATCCAGAGATATGAATGGATCAAAAGAAGTTGTTGAACTTGTTGGTGCCACTAAAACTGCAATCGGCTATAGCGGTATGGGGTATGCAACTGAAAATGTAAAAATGCTTAATATAAAGACCGATCATGGTGCATTTGCTCCAACTGTCGAAAATGCTCAGACAAAAGTATACCCCCTTGCCCGTTCATTACTGTTGTATACTCTTGGCGAACCTGAAGGTGCTGTCAAAAAATATATCGACTGGATTATGTCGGCTCAGGGACAGGAAATTGAAAAAGAAAACGGATATGTACCTCTGTCTGAAGTTGCGAGTGCAAATTAATAACTATAACCGTATGGATCTAATGTGAGCTCTAATTTGACAGAATCAACACTGACTCTTCCGGATGCTATTCCAAAGCGGGTCAAACGGGTCGGTCGCCCCCGCTGGGCGATTATTGGTGAGCAAGCGCTGGAACTGCTGATTCGAATCAGCGGTATAAGTGCAATTGTTTTTGTTCTTGCGATATTCTTCTTTGTTTTCAAGGAAGCCCTTCCTGTTCTGTACAGTCATAATTTCAGTATAAAAGAGTTTCTATTCAGTACACAATGGTATCCTACATCAGTTTCCAATGTTCGTTATGGTACATTCGCTTTACTTGTAGGTAGTGTTACAGTGACGCTGCTTTCAATGGCGATTGCAGTTCCTTTCGGGTTGGGAGCCGCTATCTATATCAGCGAGTTCTGCGGTCCTAGACAGAAGGAAACTCTTAAGATCATAATTGAACTGCTCGCAGCGATTCCCAGTGTTGTATGGGGGTTTATTGGCCTTACTGTTATCAGTAAATTAATCACGACGATTACCGGGACAGCTGTGGGTGTAAATCTGCTCAATGGAAGTATAATCCTTGCACTAATGAGCGTTCCTATTATTGTATCGATAGGTGAGGATGCTCTTAAAGCAGTGCCGGATTCTTTCCGTGAAGCGGGTATGGCAATGGGTACTACCAGATGGCAACTGATCCTGCGTGTTTTACTCCCTGCTGCAAAAAATGGACTTCTGGCAGCGGTGTTGTTAGGGGTCGGAAGAGCGGTCGGTGAAACGATGGCAGTGCTTATGGCGACAGGTCATTCTGTAAAGATTCCTCATGGAGTTTTTGATTCAGTGCGTACATTAACGGCTAATATTGCGGCGGAACTTGGGGAAGCTGCTGCCGGTTCTCCCCATTATCGTGTACTGTTTCTTACCGGAATTCTGCTTTTTGTCATTACATTCATAGTAAACCTGACAGCGGATTTTGTAATCCGGGGGATTAAAAGGAAATAATTTATGGAGCAAATGCAGACTGCAGTCACCAGGTTTACGAAAACGCCGTTTGTCAAAAAAAAGGAATTCAACCAGCAGGTTGCGCGATGGTCTTTTTTTACGATGGCTATTTTGATGATTATTCCGTTGATGGCAATTATCGGGTACCTTGTTTATCATGCAGCGCCATCACTGAATCTCGATTTTCTTCTTGATGTGCCAAAGCGGGGGATGCGTGAAGGGGGGATCTGGTCGGCGTTGATTGGTACAATCTACCTTGTATTCATATCACTTGCAGTTGCGGCTCCGATAGGGATACTCGCTGCAATTTACCTTAATGAATACGCTAAAGATAACTGGTTCAACCGGATCATCAATCTGGCGGTTATCAATCTTGCAGGTGTGCCCAGTATCGTTCATGCATTGTTTGGTCTGGGTGCGTTTGTATATGCCGCTCAATTAGGCTATTCTGTCCTTTCTGCATCATTGACTCTTGCAATAATGACACTGCCGGTAATCATTGCCAGTACAAGGGAAGCCCTTTCTTCGGTACCGGTGTCTTTTCGTGAGGCCTGCTGGAATGTCGGCGCTACAAGATGGCAGACAATCAGGGCGGTAGTTTTGCCCAATTCGATCAGCGGGATTTTAACCGGAGTGATACTGCAGGTGAGCCGTGCTGCAGGTGAAACGGCTCCGATTATGTTTACAGGAGCGGTTTTTTACAAAGCGGTAAAACGCGGTGATTTTTTTCCGTACGAACTTACCGATCAATGTATGGCTCTTTCAATGCATCTCTATACGGTTACTACCCAGGTTCCCAATATAAAAGAGTCGGTTTCATATGCTACAGCGGTTGTACTTCTGGGTGTTGTGCTTCTGGTAAATGCAAGCGCGATTTCGTTACGTGTGTGGATGCGTAACAGAAAGAAATGGTAATAGAGTGGAACGTAAAGATGTTACTATAACTGTAAAGGATCTGTATCTTTCTTACAATGCAAAGGAAGTCATCCACGGTATCTCATTTGAGATCTATCGCAATGAGATTTTCAGTATTATCGGACCGGCGCAATCGGGAAAAACCTCCCTGTTACGATGTCTCAATCGTACTATTGAGTTTACATCAGGGACATCAGTCCGGGGCACGGTAATGGTTGATGGGCAGAATGTCCGTACTATGAAAAATGTTTTTGATCTACGCAGGAAAATCGGGATGGTTGCACCTCTTCCGGTCGGATTACCAATTTCAATATACGATAACGTAGCTTTTGCTCCCCGGTGTTCCGGACTGACTAATAAAAGCGATCTTGACGGCATTGTGGAGAAGTGTCTGCGACAGGCCGCGCTCTGGGATGAGGTAAAGGATCGGCTGCACAGTCTTGGAACCGCTATTTCAGGTGGCCAGCAGCAACGTCTGACCATTGCCAGGGCGTTGTCACACCAGCCCGACATCCTCTGCCTTGATGAATTTTCAATTGCTATAGATCCGGTTACAACAATGCGTATCGAAGATGTGCTCATCGAACTTAAAAATGAGATGACAATCATTCTTGTCACCAATCTGACGCATCAGGCAAAGCGGCTTGGGTCACGAACAATGTTCCTTTATAATGGAAACCTGATAGAACTTGATACGAATGAAGTCATTTTCTCCGAAAAACCGGGAAAAATAGAAACGTACGATTACATCAACGGGTTATTTGGATAATGGATACAAATGTGACAACTGATTCTCTTGAATATGGTGTTCTTACGAAAGATCTTAATCTCTGGTATGGAAAGTTTCAGGCATTGAAGTCTGTTTCCATGTCTGTTAAGAAAGGACAGATAACCTCACTGATTGGTCCAAGCGGTTGTGGAAAGACAACACTTCTGCGATGTTTCAACCGTATCAATGAACGATTCAGCTATGTGAGAACTGCAGGTGAAATTGTGATCCTCGGAAAAAACATCTATGATTCTGATGTGTCACTTATCGAATTGAGAAAAAATGTCGGTATGGTTTTCCAGCGTCCTAATCCATTGCCGATTTCTGTTTACGAGAATGTAGTCTTTGGGCTGAAGGTACATACACCCCGCAAACAGCTCAAAAAAAGCGTCCTTGACGAAACGGTTGAAAAATCACTCAATGAAGTCGGGTTATGGGATGATCTCAAAGACCGGTTAAAGACAAAAGCGACAAGCCTTCAACTTGAACAGCAGCAGAAACTCTGCATTGCACGTTTGCTGCCATTGAAACCGGATATTATTCTTATGGATGAACCTTGCTCGGCGCTTGATGTTGAAGGTACTCATGCTATTGAGGAACTCATGTTCACTTTGCGAAATAAGTACACAATTATAATTGTCACGCACAATATGTCTCAGGCAAGACGTGCCAGTGATGAATGTGTTTTCATGCTTCTTGGAGAACTTATAGAGCACAGCAGAACAGAAGAGCTTTTTATCAATCCTAAAAATCCCAAAACTGCCGAGTACATTGAAGGACGATACGGTTGATCAATACAAAACTGATATGGAGCTAATGGCTTCAGTTTGGGCGGTGCACTGAGCTTGCCGAATGTGTCATCCCGAGGGCGGGAGCAGCATCGGGTATAGCTGAGTGACTGCCAATAACCAATCGTCTTGAAGATTTTAACCACGAAATACACTAAAGGCACTAAAAGGAAAAAATATAACAAAAACATACTATTCACATTTTCCTTTCGTGGTTTCTCTTGAACCAATAGCTAATCCCGACTCATCGGGACTTGACTAATAGATTTCTAATTGTACCAGTAGCGAATAACACGCGTGGCGGTTGATCACAGGACACCCATAACTGTTCGATACAACCAGGTTCCTGAGCCCGGTCGGGGAATCAGTCCGTTGAATGATCACATCAGCAGGATGTATTTTGGCTACAGTTATCCTGAAACCTTCAGAGTATTACACATCTTCGAATGGCCTTCCAATTGAAGTCAGAAAATGACGTTATTGAGCTAGATTCAGCCGTTGATGAATCAAAAATTGATACATCGCTCTCCAGAAAAGCGGTGAAATCTGGTATTTTTGTAACCACATCCAAGGTGATCCGGTATGGGTTCACTTTTATTACTCACCTGATTCTACTGAATCTGCTCAACCCGGCTGATTTCGGAGTGATGCGCTATGTTACGGTTGTGCTTGGGTTTATTAACCTGATTAACGATGCGGGGTTCAAGTATGCGGTGGTGCAGAAAAAAACGATAACCAGTCAGGAGCTCTTTTCATCCTTTCTTCTCAGTATACTCTTTGGTGGTGGGTTTTATATCATCATCTATTTCTTTGCTCCACTGTTTGCATCATTTACAAAAACTCCAGCGATCCTACCTCTGCTGAGAGTAGGCGGGATTGCGGCATTTACCGGTGGTGCATCAGTTATCCAGCGTGGATATATGCAGAGGCAGTTCCGGTTTGGAAGGTTATCGTTTTTTGATGTTATCAGTGCTGTCGCGGGTTCAGCAAGCGGCATCGTACTGGCTTTGAATGGAAAGGGCGTCTGGGCACTTGTTACAAGTATTGTAGTCTACAATTCACTGATGTTTGTTTTCTGTACAATTGCTGCTCAAATCCCGTTACGAGGGGTATTTGATTTCCGTTCTACGTTTGCGGTGATCTCATTTGGGTTTAAAGATATCCTCAGCAAAATTCTAAGTTACGCAAGTGTAAATACGGATTACGTTATTATCGGAAAATATTTCGGAGAACAGGTACTTGGTATCTATGGGTTTGCTTTCAGTTTGGTGTTGGTTGTCAATACCGCTTTTGGGGTAATTTTTACCGATATTGGGATATCGCTGTTTTCAAGACTACAGGGAGATCCCGAAAAATCAAGAGAACTGTTCCTGAAAATGACTCAGACGATTCTATTGATCATGGTACCATACGTTATTGTCATAGCATTTTCCGCACCCAGTGTAATTGAAGTAATATCATTTATAAAAAAGAGTCAGCAGTGGGTTCCTTCAATACCTTACCTGGTATTGCTTGCGCCTGTTGGATTGTTCTATACTTTTGGGGGTTTTCCAACGATGGTATGGATTGCCAATGGATTGAATCGGCTGAGAATTCTCTGGCAATTAATTTCGTTTATTACGGTGGTCATTGCAATATTGATCGGTGCGCAGTTTGGGCCTCTACAGGTGTGCAGAGCACTTCTGGTCAGGGCGGTGGTTATGTTGCCGGTAAGTATATATGTAAACTATCGGTTTATTGGTGTTACACCGGTAAGTCATTTGAAAATTTTGATTGCGCCGCTTATCTGCGGTGCCATGACGGTATTGATTATTGCAGGTCTGCATACCACACCCTTTATCAGGCAGATCAGTCCGGGGTGGCAGTTGTTTTCAATTGATGTACTGGTAACGGTAGTGGTATTTGCCAGTGCACTGTGGCTGTTTTTCAGATCAATTTTCGTGGATCTGGAAAAATTATTTTCACTGGCAGGTTTCGTGTGGGTTATCCCCTGGAAACGCAAGCAATGACAAGAAGAAGCCTATATGAACTGTCTCATAATACAATGCACAGGTTTCCATTTCGGTATCGGTATCGAAAGGTGTTGTAATTGAGGATTGATCCCGATGCCGATAGCTACAATCAAAAAAGTGCCGATAAATAAGAGACCGTTAATAATCATTCTGTCTGGTAAGTAATGCAATAACTGGTAGTGAATTTTTGCAGGAGAGGGATGTTATGGATATCTTCTCCCGTTAGAAAACGTGTGTTGTAGGGCGGGAATGTCAGATAAGATTTTACATAAACATATACTGATGATGTATCTGTCATTACTATATACGATCTTTTCTGGCAGCGAAATGGTATATTCTCTTCAGTACTTAAATTCGGGAATTGCCTGTTCTGGGGTATGTTATTTAATTCGTTAAAGGAGAACGTATGGGAATACCTATAGTATACCTGATAGTCGGGCTGGTATTATTGTATTTTGGTGCTGAGTTTCTTGTAAAGGGAAGCGCCAATCTTGCAACGAAAATGGGAGTATCTGCATTAGTTGTCGGTTTGACTGTCGTTGCTTTTGGCACAAGCGCACCAGAACTGGTTGTCAGCATAAAATCGGGTCTTGCCGGAAAAGGCGATCTGGCAGTAGGAAATGTTGTTGGTTCAAACATATTCAATATTGCTTTGATCTTAGGGTTGACAGCGCTTGTCCGGCCTGTCAAAGTACATCTCAATGTATTAAAAATTGATACTCCGATAATGGTGGGATGTTCAATTTTGCTGCTGATTTTTTTGCTGGATTATGGAATCAGCCGTTTTGAAGGGATAGTTCTTGCTCTGGGAGTTGTTATTTACACGATAGCAACTATCTTCTTTGCCCGGAAATCCGGAGAGACAAAGATTGATTATCCCTTTGAACAGATTACCCCGATTCCGGAGAAAAAACACAATCCTATTATTGATGTCATACTTACGATTATCGGAATGGGGCTTCTTGTTTTCGGTTCAAGATTTTTCGTTGACGGAGCAATTGACATCGCACGTTTCCTTGGAGTTTCAGAAGCGATAATCGGACTGACGATTGTAGCGGGAGGCACAAGTCTTCCGGAGTTGGCAACATCGATTCTGGCTGCAGTCAAAAAGGAATCGGACATTGCGATAGGAAACATTGTCGGTTCGAATATTTTCAATATACTTGCGATACTCGGGATTTCATCACTGATCACACCAATGCATGCTCCGGGAATCGATCAGATAAGTATCTGTTTCATGCTTGGTGTATCTGTACTTCTGCTTCCTTTCATGAGAACAGGGTTTGTATTAAACAGGCTTGAGGGTGCGATATTCTTACTGTTATATGGTGGATATATGGTATATCTATGGCCTTAGGGTCTGATCATAGCACACACTTGGCTACATCTTATTCGTAATTCCATTGTTGACTAAGTGTTTTATAAACTCTAATTATTTTCTGGTACAAAAATTGTTATTTACTATTTTTCCCCCTGGGCACAAGCTTCATACGTGTCGTTTTCGGGTATTGACTCTACAAAAGTATAAATGGAAAGTTTATATATGATTGAAATTGATAAACCAGTAAAAATCGGTATAACTGGCTCTTATGGTGGGATGAATTTGGGAGATGAGGCGATTCTTCAGTCTATCATTGCACAGATTCGAGGCTCGATCAAGGCAGAGATTATCGTTTTCAGCCGTGATCCGGTGGATACTTGTAAAAGACATAATGTTGAAAAGAGTGTGCCGGTCAGGACATTAAGCCGCAGAGAATCTGAGCTGGTGGTTAAGGATCTGGATGTGCTCATTGTAGGAGGAGGAGGTATTCTTTATGATTTTGATGTAAAAGTTTATTTGAGAGAGGCACAGATCGCTTATGAAAAAGGTGTTCCTATTATGATTTATGCGGTTGGCGCAGGGCCTTTGAATGATCCTGATTCACAGAAGCTGGTGGTGGAGGTTCTCAATTATGCTTCTGTTGTCACTGTCAGAGATAAACCATCGTGCAGGTTACTTGAGGATATTGGGGTTCACAGGGAAATTGTAGTGACTGCAGATCCTGTTTTTAATCTCAAACCTGATCCTGCACCATCTGACAGACTTGCAAAAGCTGGTATCGGCAAAGGCAGAAATCTCATTGGAATGTCGGTACGTGAGCCGGGGAGGGCAGCTCCGGATCTGAAGGTTGAGCATTATCATCAGTTTATTGCTGATGCTGCAGACTATCTTATTGAACGTTACAATGCACAAATTGTGTTCATTCCCATGGAAAGAAAGACATTGTTTGACTTACACCATTCATATGCGGTAATCGCAAAAATGGTATGGCCTCAATTTGTAAGCGTGCTTGATGCTGAATATACCCCTGATCAGATTATGAAAATAATGAAAGAGCTTCATTTTGTTGTAGGTATGAGACTTCATTTTCTTATATTCGCAGCTTTACAGCACGTGCCGTTTGTTCCGCTTCCTTATTCCGGCAAGATCATCGGTTTCCTTGAGGAGATGGGATTAGATATGCCGCCTTTTGAAAATATTACTTCCGGAAGAATTATTACATTCATCGATAAAGCATGGGATCAGAAACAGAAAACACTCGACAGCATAAAGGAATCCTTGACCGGTTTAAAGAAACGCGCTCAACAGAATAATACTTTGTTAATTGAGGAACTTCGCATTTTAGCCGCGCGAAAGGGACATGACCCAAATGTTCTTCCCGGTATCATAACGTGAAGGCGGAAGGTGAAAAATAACCATACTTGTTTCACCAGAAAAAAATTCGGTACTCCTTTGGTTTTCATCCATTTTGAAGATGATTTTTTTACTCCTCCAGAAGATTACAAACGTTATGGTGATTAACAGAGAAAAATCATAACCTCAACGAAGACTTCAATATTTCATACTGCGTCACAAGATTTTCCCGACCAGCGATGCTATTGGGGTCAACTTTTTTTACAAGATCTGCGGCCTTTTCCTTTTCTCCATCTTTGTATTCGATTACAGCGAGGTTGAGCAGGGCCTGAGAATTCCAGGGTTCGATGGCAAGTGCTTTGTTATAATATTTTCTGGCACTGGTGCGGTCTGATGAAATTTCCAGAATACTACCAAGATTAATTAAAATTTCAGGATTGAGAGGTGCCATTTCATATGCTTCCCTGTAACACTGTTTTGCATTCCCAAGGTTACCAAGCTCAGTCCAGATGGATCCCTCAAGTGATTTAACCGGATTAGAGAAAGGATCTGCAGCATAATAAAAAGGCTTTATTGAGTTGATTAATTTCATTTTTGCTAAAGGCCCCTGATTGGATTGCATAATGATTTTTTTGTTTATGTATTCCGCCACCATACGGTTCCAACAAAAGTAAAGACTGAAAACAGTGGCAGGTAGTAGTATACCCGCAAAGAAACGAGGACTTACTTTAAAAAGGATCTTTTGGGGTGTAGTACTAAAAGTAAATGCAAGCAGCAGTGCGAGTAGAATCAAAAGATAGGGCCGTTCTTTTGGAAAAGAAAACATTGAATCAGTGCAGTATCCGATGAAACCGAAAAGTAGACAGTAAAGAATAGATGTGTTAATTCTTTTGGAATATTTTAGATTTCTAACTATCGTATACAACGACAGCCCTAATATGCCAATATATGATAATAAAGCAAATATTCCGCACTCCGCAAATACCCAGAGATAATCATTGTGAGGACGCTGAAAAGCGATGTGATTGATGACTGGCACATGAAAGCGCCAGTTACCCGGACCAACACCAAGAATGAAGTTATTACTGATGATTGATGCGGTTTTTTGCCAGATAGTGTAGCGACCGTTTGAATCGAAATTTTTTAGTGAAATTAAATGGGAATAAATTTGTGACCATTCGTTTTTGAGTAGAACTGTTAACAGAAGGAAAAAAATAGCTGACATAAATAGAATTGTTATTCTGTTAGCTTTAAAGAGAGAAATAATACGGAAAATATGTTTATTGTAAAACAATAAAATGACAATCATAAGAAAACCCAGTGCGCAACCAACCCAGACTGAACGAGTCTGGGCAATGATTAAAAAGAGAAAATTTAGCAACAATGCTGAGCCAGACAGGATTCGAAGGGACAATCGGGTACTTTGTAATGTAATGAATATGAATGGGAGTGAAAGTAAAAGACACGCAGAAAAAATATTCTGATTGGTCATAGTTCCAAGAAACCTGACATCATATTTAACAATTGTGAGCTTATTGAAAATTTGATAGCCTGCAATCAGACATTGAATTATTATGTGGATAGTAATCGAAATGAAAATGACAGATTTAACCGGGCTGCGATACAGAAGAAGATATTGAAAGACCTTAAAAGTTGAATACAGGAAAAATATTTTACATAATTCAAAAACACTGATAGATATGTCAACACTTTTTATCAAAGAAATCATCGAAAAAATTGCATAAGAAAAAAATAGAAAATCAATATATCCGAACTGGAAGCATGGCTGTTTTTGTTTGTAAACAATCAACAGGTGAACTATAAGTAGAAGAATCAGGCCAGTAAAAAGCTGGCTTGTCTGCGTAGGGTCAAATAAACTCTTTGTGTAAATCAGTGGAAGTATCGAACAGAAAATAACAATGATACAATTTTCACAAAATTCAATTTTTGATTTGTTCATAAATAATAAAAAAAGCTCTCCACCTTCCCCATAGACTAAAGGGATATGGAGGCAGGAAGAATCATTTAACCTTTAATTCGATCATTCAATACAATTTAAAAGCCTGAGCAGTAAATTCAGTGCTGAAACTGCTGCTGGTCATAAGGATGCATCTATTTCCTGCAATAGATTGGCCATAACTGTTAGCAAATAGTTCATGCGGCAACGATTTCCATGCGCCATTTTTAAACATTGTTAATCGTGAAGTATACGTCGGTCGTTCCGTGTAGGAAATAATTGTTACCGAATCGGAAAAAACAACTCGAGAAATATTATCCGGGAACATTTCACCATCACTATCCCACATATTATCAGGTTGCCATGAAACACCATCATCGTTTGAAATGAATTTCCCCAGAGAGGTAACAGATGCAAGTGAACCGTTGATTTTGAAAAAAGATCTGATATATCCAAGAGAATGTGGTAGTTGGATCGTATCCCAGTCTACACCATTTGAACTTATATTAACGGTCCAATTTGTATCAGATCCTTCAGTTATGATTCTGAACATTTTATTATTATGTATAACAATCGAACTGCGCCCCATTGGCGTACTTTGTTTGTAAACAGGAACAAATTTAGACCATGTAATTGTATCTGTTGATGTATATGCATCAGCATCATTTAAATTTGGCGAATTACCATATATATAATAGTTGTTTTTAAATTTTAGTAAATTATTACTTAAAGCAAGTGTACCAATATTTTGTGTTACCAGGTTAAAACTTTTAAAATCTGATGTTGACCAGATTCCGTAGACTCCATTGTCTATGTGTCCAAGATAGAAATATTCTTCAGTTTCAACAGATGTACCTTCAACAATCGTCCAGCGATAATCCGTTACTACCGTTGATTGGGAAAGTTCTCTTGAAGGAAATTTGCCGAGTGTTACCAGTAATGGCTTTTTTGTAACAGCTACTGAGTCCTGGACAACAGTTCCTGCACTATCAGCTACCCTGTAGATACAGGTGAAAGTTTCCTGACTTAAATCATTATTTGTTTTAAATACTGCGCTGTCTCCCTGCACCCATGAATCATTACCGATTTTCCATTCTTGAGAGATTAATGAATATTTAGAAAAGATGATTTCGCCTTTGAGCACGACATCTGAACTAATGTCAACAGTCTGATCAAGACCAGCTGAGATAACAAGCGCTGAACGAAAAGGGATTGCTGTTATTGATACTGCTCCAAAGGTACTACCCTTATCCGTGGAATTGTTGCGAATTGCAACTCTGTATTTATATACAGTTGACTGTGTACCTTTTTGCGAATCGTTTGCCTTGTAAATGGTGTCAAAAAGAGTAGTGTCAAAGGTGGCCTTATAGGGATCTTTTGAGTAAACAACAGCCGGTTCTGTATCACGAAACACTATATAGTCAAGCAGATTACTGTATTCTGTTGAATTCCATGATAACCTCACAATTCCATTGCTTGTGTCAAAAACTGCTGAAAGACCTGTTACTGATGGAATACCGGTATACTTCAAAAAGATGGTGTCAGGATACATTGAATCGGTTCCACTTTGAATCGGCATTGTGAAATAAGTGGGTGAATACTCAGGAAGGCTCGTCTCAAGCCTTAGTTTATAACTTCCAGCAGCGATATCTTCAAATGTAAATAAACCATTTTTATCAGGGTTCGTGAATTGAACATCACTGCCAAGAATCTGAATCGCAACCGAACCAACATTATGCATATCTTTCGGGTCAAGACCGATAAAAGCTGTAAATGACCCGGTCTTGCGAAGAGTATCATCCTGAATTGAATGCCCTTGCGATGTAATAACCACTTCTCCCTGGAATGCCTTGAGATCTCCCTTTTCCATGAAAATGTTATACGTACTGTCAGCAAGCACTGGTACCTTGAATTTTCCGCATGCATCAGTTCTTACAACTGCAACTGCTGATGACGCTGAACTTTTTTTGGATAGTCCAATAGTCTGGGAACGTGTTGACGGGATAAATTTGATTACAGCATCAACAGCCGGCGTGTTATCGGGAAGATAAACACTTATTCCAGTATCGGTGTCATCAACAGTTCCGACAATCTTATCATCAGTACTGCAAAAGAAAAAAAGTAATGGAAGTGTCGAAAACACTATGTTTCTCAATTTTTTACTACACTGCATTTTGCAAGAGCCTCCCTCAAAGAACGTTAAAAATAATTTGAAATAAACCGGGAATGCAGAAATTCTGCTCCCGGTTTTCAAGTACGCACATTTTCCCTTGTGCATACCGAAGCGGAAACAGCCATAACCTAAAAAACGCAGTAGATTGACGCGGATAACACGCAATCTGTTGTGCATAAAGGGGTTTCAGCTCTCTTGGTCTTATCACCTGTAGATAAAACCTTCAAGAGCTTCAACCCTTTCTGCTGCAATATCTTTCGGTTCTCCATCGCCACCTACTGCGGTTTTTAGGTTTAAATCAATTTTTTATTATCATTTTTATTCTCTACAACTTTTGAACAATGGAACATCTGCAATGACACATGACAAACCCGATCAGCCTGAAACGGGTCTTTATGCACCATTGATGTAAGCTCAGAGTTAAATTTTTCAATTTTCTTTTCAATCAATTTAAGTGTCTCACCGGAAACACTAATCGTTTTTGTAAGAAATCGTTTCGGATTTTTGTCCTTTTTAATAATCGCCGACTGTACCATCTGTAACCACTGAATCTGATACTGCCGTATATACTCATCATGAGCAAATGCTCCGGTTGTAATAACTTTATGTGTCGGCCTGTAATAACCGGAAGGATCTTTTTCTATAAGGCTGAGTTCTTCAAGCAGTTGCACCGATTCCCTGGCTTGTGCAACACTGATTGACGGGTAAACCATAGATGCCAGCTGCTTCCAGTCATCACTGAAATCGATAAATTGCAGAAGCGCTCTGATAACACTGTGATACCACGTTTTGTAATACTTGTAAACTCCAGGCTGAAGAATTGTTTTTGGGGTTCTGTTTAATGATATAAGCTGATCGAACAGCAACTCACGCTCTTCAGGATCGCTGATCGCCTGGTTGAAATTTACCAGAACTCTGAAAAAACGCGCTTCATCCTTATCGAGTTCCAGAAGTTTTATGAAGAGAGGTATTTTGATATCCGAAACGGTCTTACCGTTTAAAACATCCTGGAAATAGCTTCGGCTATTTGGCAGCCCAAGCTTCCGGCATATATAACTTTTAGTAAAATCAGGATCATACCTGTTCCGGGCTTCATAGTAATCTTTCAAATAGATCCGGAAATCACTGTAACTGTATACTGAAGGTACTGTTTGTTTCTGTTCCATGTACTAATAATACGAAATCAGTCTGGCGGAAGCAATAGGTGGGGTGTGCATTTCACTGAGAACATCTACAGTGGTATTTTACAAATGTAAATACCACTTAACATAAAACCCTGTACCATACTTGAGGAGTTCGCGATATCTTCCACAACAGGAGTTGCAGGAAGGCAGGCGAATCCGTGACGCACTGGAATTCACTGGCGTATTCTCATGATTTGAACGAGAAAGGGACGGTACGCCATCCGTCCTTCCTGTAAAGTCGCCGTCGATATCTCCCCTTATCGTTTTGCTTTGCCGTACCGGAAACTGGCATCGACAAGACCGCCGATGACGATACCCTTGTGGTTGTCAGGATCCCGCAAGCCGAACAGCGGAGTGACATAGGGTGAAACACCGAGTTGAAAATTGAATTTTTCTCCCGGCCGACGGAAGTCAAGCCCGGCATACGCGCCGATAATGGGACCTATGGCGAAGAAATCTGCGGTACGGTCATCTTCTGAAGACTCCGACCGGTAATCGGGACCGTAATGCAGCGAGACTCCGAGGGCGGGACCGGCGATCCACCCGACTCTACCGTCGGATTGGTCCGAAAATCTGAGCGCTACGGTGGGTTCGAACTGCAGCATTTTAAAAGCAAGCCCGAACAGGATAGGCCGCATCACCGGAAGATCCACATGCACCGATGTTCCATTTTCAATGGGAAAATCGGCGAACAGGGAGATGTCGGCCGCCATACCACCTTTTACTCCCGCCGGTGTTGCTACACACATGCGGACATTGTCGTAGCGTCCGCCGAGACGGATCTTGAAGCCGAAAAGCGGAGCTTCGGCGTGCAGGACAGCGGGCGAGAGCATGAAAAAAAAGAGCGCAATTCCGTGAAGGAAACGTTTTGATATCGTCATTGAACTACTCCTTTTGTTGCAGGAAGACAGGTATGACTCCATGATCCCCTGCGCAAAAAAAAATGGTAACGTAAGATAATCAATATACATTCCGCGCGGTTCGTTTCTGTAAGCTGTGGCATCGATGGAATATTACTTAACGTAGCGGAACTTTTCACAATGTATAGAGGGTATACGATTTATTGTTAACTAATGCACATGTTTTTCATTTCGGAGTCGGGGTCGCAATCGGTATCGGTATCGGTATCGAAAATCACAGTAATTTGAGGATCGCTCACGATTCCGATCCCGACATGCCGAAAGCACCCCTGATGTAATACTATCGTAAAAAGTGTCCATAATTATAAGGCTGTTAAATAATTCTACAACGTTAAAATACCTAAATCGCATCAAAAAGGTCATTGAGCGGAGCGGTGCATTGAGCGAAGTCGAAAGGTCGAAATG
>JAFGIN010000069.1 GCA_016929595.1 Chitinispirillaceae bacterium | reverse complement strand
CTACGATGTTTGTTTTGACCTATTCTGTTTATCGTAAAAAGAGGCTATTTTTTTAAGGTCTTTTATTTTCTACGCCATCAATATTTTGGACCCAAATAATAACAGTGTGGCACATGGAATATATGGTGGAGCCTTATACAACTCTGAAGCGGGGACCTATAAGAATTTTAATATCGCAATTCCTAACCCAAAACCTGCCGGAAAACATTTGAAAATTGTCCTCACATGGGACAGCAGCCCATATGAGTCCAGTGATATAAATGAACTAAGTGATCTTGACCTAAGTTTCCAATCAAATTCACAATATTATTCATCTGTCAGTTATGAAAGCAATGTAGAAATAATCGATATAAACGCCTCACATTTAACAGCCGGGTCAACATACACGGCAATTGTATCTCCTTATACACTCCGGATTCCAGCAGGTTCTTATAACGGGGATCATATATACTACTCAATCGCTTGGACATGGGTAAAAGATCATGCCGATTGAGTGTAAGATTTGATATTTTGTTTGTGCCATTCTTCTTGGCACAAAACTGTTTTCTGGTAGAAAACAGATAATGGTTTTTTTAAAAATTTTAAATTGTATCCAGGGTTAGGTGTTGGTATATTATTATATAGATGCATCAATCCTACATTTTTAACTTTAAAAAGGGAGGGGTTATGGGATTAGCAACATACAACAAGTTTTCGGCATTTTCTTTTTTGAGGCATTTTTTTCTTTTTTTGATTTTAGTAGTATTAATAAAATCGTCGGTATATGCAATTTCATGTAGTAGTTTGGGTGATTCAGCACAATTAATAGTTACTGAAAAATTATGCGATTCACTGGTCAGTAAACATAGTGCCGAGTTTGTCAGGGTATTAATAAATTTCAAGACAAGTCTTGATGAACCGATTAGTCCTGCTGATAAGAATTCACCTTCAGAAGCGCAATATTTTTATGATTCCGTATATGCTCCATGGCTCCAGACGAATATTTCTATACTCAATAGAAAGGCTGATACGTTATGTAATACCTTTGATCTACGACATCTAAATGATACAGCCATGAGAATTACGTCAGAAAACAGCCGTGACAAAATGACTTTTGAGAAAACTGGTGTCATTACCTGTCAATTGCGAGTAGCTAATATTACGGATTTGTCTAAACTACCATATATTACAAAAATTGAAGTTTTTGAAGACACCTATCCATTGCATTCCTATGGTATTAAAATGCATTCAAAAAGCTTTTCAAAGGGATCAAACAACGAATACTTTACTTTTTCCGGCAGGAAATTCGTTTCAGTCCCATTTCAATACAGGCAATATCTCACAGGAATTATAATTTCCCGGGCAGTTTCTCCATCAGGCAATATAGTCACACAAAAAGTATTGCACAAAAAATAAGGTAACGCCCTATCTCACTGCATTGTATTGCATTGCAAATTACAATGCAGCACTCTTAAATTTACATTCATTAATACTTAAACATTGTCACTTCGCTTCCTATCTCAGCCTGATTGTAAATAGTATCGGTTTCTATCGCACTAGTATCGAGCACGTTGGGTTCATACGGTTCATACTCCCTTGAGTACATGTTGTAGACTACACGTAGAGCACACTAAATATCATTATCTTTCTGATTATGGCACAATATTGGCTATATGTTTGAAAATCTTCCATCAGAAATGCTGAAGGACACGTTTAATTCTGGAACGAATATCTTAAATCACCACTAATGGTATTACAATAAATTGAGGAGCTGCCATTGATTTAATCGTTGATCCGAATTTAAGGTAGAATAGATAATTTATATGGATAGGAATAAAGGGTTAGTGTTTTTATGAGCGCTAACCCTTTATCTTATACAATTCTTCTTTTTTGTCACACTTTATCAAAAATTAGCATCTTTTTTCAAAAAATTACTTTATCAAAACTTGCACAACTTGCAGTAGTGCTACCGCCGGAAAAGAACGGACCCATTAAACAATTTAAACAGACCCACTTGAAAGTTGCATGTTTAAAGAATGAGTAATATATAAATCCGATGAGATGCTGTTGTTTTCTGGAAAGTCAGGTTTACGGTGTGCAGTTGAGCCCGACCACAATCCCGCTTGCGGGAGAGTGGCCGCCGAAGGCGGAGGGCGGAACGAAACGCCGTAAACCTGACTTAAAAAAACATTTTTTCTGATGAGCGTTGGGTCTTGAAGCGGGCTGTTGCTTTAACAACGCTTCGTTTGATTTTCAGCAATAATCTTCTGGATAATATCCGGTTCTTCTATTAGTTAAACAATTTCTGACAAGAACCCGGTGTATGTGCTAATTGAAGGAACTTGTACCAATCCTAAATTCTGTAAATGCTTCCGTAATGCCTGAGCCCCACAAGGTTTACCAAGATTGTACAGATAAAGCCTTTCAAATACAATAGCCTCTTCTAATTGCGGTTTTGGCATCCATGACGGATAATCGGTAAAAGAGTCATCATACATAGGGTCTCGATCATTTGTTATAATCGGTTTTTTGTTTAATGACCTCTTCGTGTTGATAGCTCACTCCGCTACAGGTTATTCTGCTGCGTTTACTTCAATCAGAACCCGACGCTGCATTGTTGAGCGGTTTGGTTTTGTGATTGAGTGCAGAATTATATAGAATTGAAATGAATGAAAATAGTGGGAGCTGGACAATTGCGTATACCGGATCTGCCAGGACTTGCATGACACAAGGATTGAAATGCAATACTGTATATAATTTTCGAATAAGGTCGGAGAATCCGGCTGGTGAATCAAATTGGGTGAATATTTTAAATCGAACAACACAAGCTTGTGCTATTCAAACTCCAACAAATCTTACTGCCGATTCGACTATCCCTAACCAGATAACTCTTAACTGGAGTGATAATGCTAATAATGAAAATGGATATCGTATTTTTCGAAAACTGGATAATGACCCTAATTATGAAGTATTGGAAAGTTCTCTCAGTGCAAATACTGAAGTGTATACAGATTACAGTGTTCAATGCAACAAAAAATATTATTACTATGTTGAAGCCTTCGATAATACTACTTCGTCCGGTAGCTCAAATATTGTATGTGTAATGACACTGTACTGTGGGGCAGGAAAATTAACATCAGAAATGGTAACAATATCTGGAATGGTTTCAACAGATCAGGTTAATGCAAACGCTGTGTTTCCAGCTCTTGTAAAGATCTACCAGGGGAATAATGGATTGAATGCCCTATATGAAGAATTATTCGATAGTGTTTCTGTCGTGAATGGTTTTTATTCAATCTGTCTTGGTGTTTCGGAAAATATTTTACCAATTTTGAGACAGAATAAAAATTTATACTATGAAGTAATTATGCAGGGTTTTACTGTTACAGAGGGCAAAATTCCATTGACAGGAAGTGCATACAGTGTAAAAAACGACTTCAATCTAAATGGTAGTGGTTCACCAATCGGCATAGTTGATGCCCCTGTCGGAGCATCTTTTGTTGATATTACAAATAGAAAATTATACATGAAATTTGGAGAGGCCTCTACCGACTGGACTTTGATTGGGAATTAAAATAAAACAGTCATGCAGATGATTCAATTTCCCTTCCCGGTATATACATTAAAACTACTTTTTATTTTTGTATATTTCACCACAAATCCTGCATTTGCAGAACTACTTCAAAACTGGAATTTTAAATATACCGGAACCGATAGTTCGTTTTCGGTAACTGGTGAATTTCTTAAGAATAGAAACTGGCAAATAGTACAGATTCCTCATACATATAATAATTTTGTTTCACATACTGATCAATGGGCTGGATATGGTTGGTATGTACATGAAATCGAGGACTTGAAATATGACAAAATTTGTTCATATAATTTACTATTTGAGGGTGTTTGCTTAAGGGCATCTGTTTTTGTGAATGGAAACTATGTAGGAAAAAGTAACCAGCCCTATCTACCTTTTAAATTCAAAATTAATTCGTTCTTGCGGAAAGGTAAGAACATAATTGCTGTCAGAATCGATAATACAATAAAAGAAAATGATATACCCGATGTAAACTGTAATGGCTGGTGGTTATATGGCGGCATTGCCAGGAATGTAAGTCTTGAAATTGACAGTGGCTCTACAATTGAAAATGTTTTGACGAGAACAATTTTTGTTGAAAGTGGAACTTTTGATTTTGCTGCAGATTTAATAACTGTAAATGGTTTCGATAGTATTTTGTTTTTAGTGAACGATCTTAATGAAAACAGGGTAATAACCACTTATGTCGCGAGAGGAGAACAGTTCAGTTGTAGAGTGAATGCGCAGGAGTGGTCCCCTGAAAACCCTGTTTTATACAGACTGGATTTTATTCCAATAAAGAATAACAAAAGAGGGAAAGTTTTCAGTATTAAAAGAGGGTTTGCTCAATTCAGATGTGAAAATGGTTTGCTGTATCTTAATAATGAGTGTATTTATCTGAAAGGTATAGGTCGACATGATGTTGCGACACATAACAAACCATTCCTTTCAGATTCTGCATGTCTTTGGGATTTAGTACAAATAAAAAAAATGGGCTTTAATTTTTTAAGGATCGCCCATTTCCCACAAAGAAAAAAAATTTATGAATTTTGTGACAGCTTAGGGCTGCTTGTGATGGATGAAATTCCAGCCTGGAAAACGGATGCAGATTTTTTATGTAGTAAAACTGGGATAAAAGCTGCTTCTGATTATGTTGAGAATCTTATTAGTGACCACGGCAATTATGTATCAATAGCACTCTGGTCTATTGGAAATGAATTTAAAAGTTATAAAAAAAGCATCGGAGAGTACGTAAAAGAAGTTACTGGGAAAATCAAAAAAATAGATAGTTCCAGGTTGGTGACATACTGTAGCTATTTCTACCAGTTTGATAAGGCATATACCTTTGTAGATGTAATTTCTGTAAATGAATATTTCGGCTGGTTTATTGGATCAATCGAACTCATAGGGCCAATGTTAAAGGGTATTCATGAGCAATGGCCGGAAAAGCCAATTATTATTTCTGAATTTGGAGCAGCAGCAAATTATGGCTATTATAATAAGAAAGCACAATTAGGTGGCAGTCTGCAATGCATTTTTAAAAAAGACTTCAGTGAGGATCACCAGGCGCTTTATCTTACTTCCCATGTAGATGAAATTTTAAAGTACCAGAATATATGCAGAGGGTTTACAATATGGTGTTTTAATGACTTTATGGAAAGCAGGATAAGAGAAAAAACACAAACTGTACTTCCAGGCTTGAACACTATGGGTATTTTCAGTGAAGATAGAAACCGAAAGCTCGCTTTCGCAGAAGTTCAGAAAATATTAAAGAAAATAGCTGGACAGGAAAAATGTGAATGAATTAGTAATGATTCCGTATTGTTCTGTGGTAATTCCTTTAAAAAATGAAGCTGAAAATATTCCTGAGCTACTAAGAAAATTGCATAATGTCCTTGTTAAAAATTATAGTAGTTCAGAAATTATCCTTATTAATGATCATTCAACCGATAACACTGTTGAAATTGCAAAAAAAATAATACAAGAAAACCGTACTGGAAAATGCGAGATAGCATTGTTAAATCTTTCTAGTAAAACAGGAAAAGATGAAGCCTTGCTGATGGGAATTAAATATGCAAATAGTAATATCATTATTACTATGGATGGAGATTGTCAAAATGATCCAAATGATATTCCACGATTATATGCATCGTATAATAATGCAAATATGGTATGCGGTTTTAGAACAGGAAGAAAAGACACATTGAGGAAAAGAACTGTATCCTGGATAGCTAATGTTTTTAGAAAGCTTATTACTATGGATTACTATAATGATGCAGGTTGTGCAATGCGTATATTTTCGAAAAGTTTAGAACAAGAGATTGCGAAACATACTCCTTTCTTACATGGTACAGCTCATTGTTTTTATCCTTCTATCGCAAAGATACATGGTTTAAGAATTGTAGAAGTACCAATTAGACATTATGAGAGAACTCAAGGAGATTCAAAATTTGGTCTTGTGAGAGGGAGGTTAACTGAAGGTTTTTTATCTTGTTTATATATTAAAAAGGTTAAAAAGATAAAAATTCATTTTGAAGAGTGAGTTCATTTCTAATTATAGTCTGACCGAAATGTGGTTTTATCCAATAAAATCAGTGCTAAAATGCAAAAAAGTCCGAGAAAGACTTGTTTATTAATTGCACAAAGTGTTTTAATCGTGTAAAATAACAAAACACACTACCAAAAAGAAATAAACTTCGCCGGACAGAAAATATGAGAAAAATAATTCCTGAGCAGATGCAGATGGGACAAATCGACATTGCCGATGTTATTATTGAATTAGATAACCGGGATGAGATTCCGCAACTACTTCGCGGTTTGCAAGCATTTGTACGCAGATAAAGAAAATTCGGCACAAAATCTTCAGAATTCTTCTGAATATGATTCCCAAAAATATTGATCCTAACAACGGTCGTAGTGGCATGGATTTATGGAAGATATTTGTACTAAGAACATTGCGCTTATAATGTAGCTGGGATTATGAAAAGTTTAGAGAATTACTTCAGAAAATAGAGATTGTGGTTGAGTAATCAAAACGGAAATATGTTTTTAAAGAAAAAGTTTTAGCAAAAGACCGCATTTTCAGTATATTTAAAGATCATACAGAATTTTTGATACGTTTTCACAACATTGAAGATACTCCTTTTGGCCAGCAACATTTTTCAACTTTCACAACCGGCTTCTCAACCATTATCTAAATACTGGTGAATACCTTATCGAGAAGGTTCTGAGCACGAACAAACCCGAACACGGTTGGGACGTGCTTTTATGTTTTATATGCCGAAAATTTAAAAGAACTGAAAAATACTGGATAATGTTTCATTTTTTTGCCAAAATGGCTTTTCAGAGTAAACTCAAGATTGAATTGCATTCGCTAATTTATTAAAAAATAAGACAATTCTATAGAGGTTCAAGACATAGAACAGAGGTGACGTGGTCGAGATGTTCTGAGCCTGTAAGTAAATGGATTGAAGCGAGACATGTCAAGAAATTGTGGGTTTGGCTTAAAGCACAAGTTTTCTGGTGAATACAAATTTTTACGAATCATATCAAATATTTTTGCGCACTACCTATGTAATGTATTATTATACAAATGTAGAAATGCCGGGCTCATATAACTTGTATATGCAATTTGAGCGTTTAAATGCAAAGCGCCATAAATTATCAGTCATGAAGAGACATATCATGAGAACACCATTATATTATTTCAGAAGAATGTTTGTAGCTGCCGCAGTTTTTGGTTTAACTACTACGGGATTGTCGTTGATAGCTCAGGAGAGATCGCGGGATACTGCTCCACTGTCTTTTGTGTTTTTGCCGTTGCGTTCAACACAGCAACTGGATGCAACGTGCGAGCAGTTCATGGATGAAGTTATAAACGTGATCAGAATGCGAGGGCATAATGCTGTAAGCACCCGATATCTGAGAAGTATTATACTGGATTCACGATTTGGCTCTCTTGAAGCATGCACTACTTCAGCATGCATGACTGAACTGGTAAAGCAGGTGGGTACCCGGTATGTTATGCATGGAACGCTCTATTCCGACTCATCTTCAGAACTTGTTGTAGAGCTGCATATTGTTGATGTTCCCGCAAATGCATTGATTTCTGTACAGATGGACTCTTTTAATAAAAATTTGCAGGAATCGGCAGCGGAGATACGTGAGTTTACAGATCGAATATTGAGTGATGCCAAAAAGTCGGAAGCAAAAGGCGGAGTTTCAGGTCAGACTATACAGAACTCTTCTTCTGGCACTACAGCATCTGCTGTCAGCTCAGGTGATCAGCCGGAAGTGTCAGATTCACAGGGAAGTCCGGAAACTGCTGATACAGCCGGTACTGATGCTGTAAATAGTCTTCCTGACAGTTGGGCACAGGATCTTCCAGAGGCTCAGCAGCCACAGCCTGTTGAGCCTCTTGAGCAGAGTGTGCAATCTCCTGCTGTGGAACGTGTTGGACAATCAGGGAGTCTGGTACAGGAGGTTCCAGCCACTGATGATGTAACTATGCAGGTCGAAAGTGAAACACTTGAGCCAGTACAGCAGGATTCTTCCATTGCAGTATCATCAAGTGACGTTGAAGTCGTTGAATTGGCAGATGCAGATACTCTTGAATCAGCTGATTCAGTTGCGCAGGCAACTGCAGTTGCGGAAACATCTGTAGATACAGGTTCTGAGAATGAACAATCATCACCTCTCGCTTTTCAGGCAGAAGGTCCTTCAGTACCAACGGGGGCATTAAAAAAAGATAACAGAACTAAAATTTCCAAAAGAATACGTATAACCGGGTTTGGAGTGGCAGCGCTTTGCGGGATTACCGGGGGAATTGTAACTAATAGTAAAGTAAAAGAGAATCTCAAAGATGAGAAAGTATTATTCAAAAACTATATGAATGCCAGTGCAGAACAAACCGGGGTTGCTTATCAGCAATACATCAACAAGACAGAAAAGACCGACAAAAAAATGCAGCAGCGGAATTTATTGTATGTTCTCAGTGGTCTCGGTCTTGCAGCCTGCGGAATCTCGATTAAGTTTTAAACCTGATTTGTGCGTTTTTTTTGACGATGAGATCACGTATAGCGCGCGCAAAGGAGCTGTCCGATTCTGGTTAAAGACAAAACGGCAATTAATTCTATTTTTTAAACTAATCTGTTAGAAAATGAAACCGTAACGGTGGGGAATGGCGGTACACAGAGGGATGTATGAAATCATTTAACACAAAAACATTTGTCAGGATCTTTTTCTATAGTTTGCCTGCAATATTGCTGGTTTTTCATTGTACGATGCGGGATGGTGATGTCAAGGGGCGAATGAATCCGCTTGATCCGCTGATAGAGAAGCCAGACGATCTGTCATCTCCTAAAACATCATATGTTGCAGTTTCACAAAAGTGGAGCAATTTTTCTTTCCGGGATACTACCGGATCGCTTCAGTGCTCATTGATGCAAACGTATGAATATATCACTCTTAATTATGGCCTTGATGCAGATTCGCTTCAACAGATCAACATCAGTGGAAAATCTGTATTTACTTTAGACGGGTTTGAAGTTAATCGACCCTGTATTTTCAAGTTTACTGGCTATTTCCGCAATGGAGAGAGTAATTCCGAATCTTTTACAGATACAACACCTGCGGGAATTCCTCCTCTGCCGCCATCAGGAATTCGGGGTGAAGGTACGTTACAGGGGGCGATGCTGCAATGGGATGCAGTTGCAACTGCGCAGGAATACAGTATTCAAAGAACAACAGCAGAGGGGGAGAAGCTTGTCTTATTGCGGGAGAGTACTGTCTGTACCGATATTCTTTCCGATTACAATACACACCGTTACCGTGTTGGATCTGTTAATCAATACGGTGTTGCATACAGCGATTCAATTTTGGAATTGCGTAAAATTACTTCGATCTCACCTCCCGATACATGTTTTGCATCAAAGGGTGTCTATCCGGATTACGTTCTTTTAAACTGGACACCTGTAGTGGAAGCCAGTTCATATAGAGTATATCGATCAGCTGCACCTGAAGGATTGTTTACAAGCATCGGTGTCATTACGGATACAGTGTTTAAAGATAGTAATGTCAGTAAGGGCGCTCTTTATTATCGGATTGCATCGATTAATGACAGCGGGTACACCGGGGGGGCGGGGGCTACTGTTAAAGGGTGGATTATTGACAGTATTGGTGTGCCGGGTGATGTGACCGCGACAATCGGGGTTATCAACGACAGAGTTATGGTATTCTGGTCTCTTGTCAGGAATGCTGCAGCATATAACATCTACAAGGCTGTATTCTCTGAGGGGCCGTATGAACGTGTTGCCACAGTGTCGGGTTCTGATAACTTTTTTACCGATTCACTGGTTACAAGAATTGTAAATTATTATAAAGTGTCAGCAGTGGATTCCAACGGGGTCGAATCGCTCAAGAGCGCTTATGCATCAGGGACACTGAAATCGATCGCTATTCCGGGTAATCTGGCTGCTTCACAGGGCACGAGTCTTTCTGAAATAACTGTTACATGGGATTCTGTTCCCACTGCAAATAGCTATTTTCTATACAAATCAGCAACAGAAAAAGGTTCGTATACACGTGCCTGCTCTACAGCTGCAACAGTGTTCAATGATGTTGTCGGAATGGACAGCAGTTGTTATTACAGGGTGAGCTGCCGGATTGGCAGGATTGAAAGTGAATTTTCTCCCGCTGTTAATGGATGGACAATGGCTGATAACGCACCCTCCAATCTAACTGCATCACTTGGATCCTATATTTCGCATATTATGCTGCAATGGCGGGAGTTTCAGGGAAGCAGTAAATATGTAATATATCGCGCTGTTACCGCAACCGGTCCATACCTTCAAATCGCTACTGTTGATACAAACACCTATAATGACTCTACAATAACTACAGATAATTACTACTATTACCGGGTTGCTGCAGTCATTGGGGACTCTATGAAGGTCGGGAAACAGTCTGATTATACAATGGGATTTGTTCAAACGTTTGGAAGTCCTCAGAATGTATATGCAATCGATAATCATCCGTCTAAGGTTTATGTCAGATGGGACAGTGTTGCACAAGCGCAATACTATATCGTATATCGTTCATTGTCATCCACTGGACTCACCCCGATAGATACGGTAACAAATCCTGTGTATATTGATACTCTTCTTCCTGGTAATGTAACCAGTGCTTATTATCAGGTTTGCGCCGGTCTCAAGACGAGAATCGGAATGCGAAGTACAACTGTCAAGGGATCCATACTTCTACCCCCATCAAGCGGAACCATATACAATCAGAACGACAGAGCGATGGTTACCTGGAGTTCTGTTCGTAAAGCGAAGCTGTACAAAGTTTACCGCTCATACGGTGGACAGAGTAACTTCTCACTGATTGGTTCGACGCAGGAACGTTTTATGTCAGATTCGGTTTTTACGACCAGTGGCACCTATTATTACCGGGTAACTTCATCCAGTGATTCCGGGGAAAGTAAATCTGGACTGTTATTGACAGTAAATTTTTTACCGGGTCCTGCTGCTTTGAATGGTAATTTTTCAGACAGCACGGTGAAACTCTGGTGGCCGAAAGTAAGTTCTGCATCATACTACACGATATACCGTTCAGAGCGCGCCGATTCTATTGTGAGCAGCATAGCTACTACCTCAGATACCAATTTCAAGGATATTTCGTTAACCCGTTCCGGAAATTATTACTATCAGGTTCGCGCAAATTTTTCATCCGGTTCATTTATTACTACCGGAAGTCCGGTAGTCAAGGTTTCCGTAATTGTAAAACCACTTGCACCAACCGTCTCTGCTTCAACTACATATCAAGGGTACATCCGTGTTTCCTGGACACCGAATTCATCCGGTTCGACTCCAACTTCATATATTGTTTACCGATCGACATCATCATTAGGTTTATATGAACCTCTGGATACTGTAGAGGTATTTTATTTTAACGATAGTGTTTCCTTAACCCGAAATTACTATTACAAAGTCAGTGCTCTCAACAGTGTGGGTGAGGGACCGCGTTCCAGTTATGCAATTGGATATGCAGCTTCACCTTCTGCTCCGGTAGCAGTGAGTGCGTCCTATGATATCTATCCAAAAGGAATTTTATTTACATGGAAAAAGAGCAGCGGTGCAACATCATATGTAGTGAGCCGGGCATCATATTTCAGTGGTAGTAAAACGGTACTCGACACCGTTAGCGACACATCGTTTTTTGACACTACTGTTTCAGCAGGTCTAGCCTATTTTTACTTTGTGCGACAACTAACTGTCAATGGGATGGCGAGCTCTTACAGTACAGAATCGGTAAGTGGTCGGGGGCTGGCCTTTCCAAGCTCAATAAGGATCACAGCGTATATAAATTACCTTCATTTAAGCTGGAGTGGCAGTACTGTAAGCGGGGTTTATTACAAAATCTATCGTGCGATTTCATCTGGAGGGCCATTTACAATTCTTGATTCTACGGTAGCTTATTCTTATGTTGATTCAGTTACTTCACCAGATATTTATTATTACAAAATATCTTCGGTCAATAAAGGAGAAAGTGAACTGAGTAGTTATTTAAGTGGCCGACTGTCAAGCCCCGCATTACCGGTAATGGGATCAGCAAGCACTGGATCTGTCGGGGTAATATCTGTAAACTGGAGAAAGGTAAGTGATGCGAAATCCTATAAATTGTACAGGAGCAGATCCACAGATTTCACAAATTCGGTACTGGTCGGATCGGTTGCCGACACTTTCTTTATAGATACTGTACCGTCAGATTCTATGTATTATTACAAGTGTAAATCTGTCGGTTCATTTGGCCAGGAGAGTTCTCTGAGTAGTGGATATGTAAGGGGGTATCGTTCCCCAACTTCGGTACCACCGATACCTGAATCATTTCAAGTGAATAACAATAGTTCTTCGTACATTTACATGTACTGGTCTATGCCTTCCGGCACACTTTCGGGCTATTCGTATAAAATTTATAGATCAGAGAATGAGGCCGGACCATTCGCTGTAATTGACAGTATAACCAGCACTTCGTATTATGATTACGTGTCAAAAACATTTCCTGATAAATACTGGTATTATGTTACTTCAAGGAACGCAGCAGGAGAAAGTGCGCCATCAGACACACTTCCCGGTTCACGTCGATAAAGGAGTATTGCTTTGAGAATGATTAAAGGGATATATTGCTCCGTTTTAGCAGTGGGTGCAGGAATACTTTTGAATTGCAATGAGGCTGACAATCCGGTTTCAGGAACTCAATTTCAGGATGGGGCGACCGCATCAGCATTCATAAAGGTTCAGAATGTCAAAAATGAGGCCCCTGTAAAAGGTGTCCTTGTCACCATTGAAGGAAACGGAAGCTGTACAACAAATGTTAATGGAGTTGCCCGATTTGATGACCTGTGCATTGGTTCACATGTAATCAGTGCTTCCCTTGCCGGGTATGAACCTGTTGTATCGGAGCTAATTATTCATGCTGATAGCAGTTACTCCACTCCTCTGGCATTACAGACTTCCATGTCATTGCTGATGTATAGAAAGGGAACTGTCGTTCGTGGAAAAATCTATTACCAGAAAGAAAATGCGCTTTACCCAATCAGTCAGATGTCTGTAGAACTGGAATTATCACCATCAATAGCTGTTTACGATGGATGGGAAGAAGTTGAAACTGTAGACTTTCTGCAACCAGTCCGGAGTGTAAAAACTTTACCTGATGGCAGTTATTTCTTTGACAGTATACCTGAATTTACAGTGGGAAGATTAATAACTCAAAACCATCAGGTCGGAGGCGTGCTGTATGGAAGGGTTTACGGTGAAATCATATATAGTAAGGCTGCAGGAGACACAAATAATTTCCGTCCGATAATTCTAACACCTGAGATCAATGGACATTTTACCATTCTTTCGGATAATTCCGATTCTATTACAGGTTCTACCGCATTCTCGATTACTTTTTCAGAACCTGTGGACACATCACGGTACAATCCTAACGGTACGTACATAAATGGCGCTTCACTTCCCGGAAGAGTTCTTCATAGTCAGAAATGGAATAAAACAGTAACAGTTCTTTCTTTGAAGCCGTTTGATGGTGTGTGGCAACCGGGAGAAATGTATACAGTGACAGTTGGAACTGTATACAGTATATCTGGAAAGATGCTTTTGAAAAATAGAAATATCACATTTAAAGTTGCTTTTTCCAGTGCAGAAACTGATGTTAAAAATTTGCGGTTAATCAGTCCGGAAACAATTGATTATGGCACTGCTTCAGTAAGGCTTCAATGGTCGAAACTACCTGGTGTACGGGGATATGAAATTTATGCAAGAGCGAGTAGCGATTCTATCTGGTCGATTTATTTTGCCAGTGAGTTAGTACATGATACATCCATAGTGTTATCCACTTACGGAAAGTTTATAGAAGGTAATACTTTTGAGGTGATGGTGCTTGGAGTCTATGATTCAACAAAGTCTGATCCTGCAAACGCGACGATACTTAAACTCAGAGACAATACCAGGCCAAAAATTACGTCCAGTTCGGCAGGAACTGTCTACACCGTATACGACTGCAATAACAGTGCATCATCAGCGAGTTTGCTGCGTCAATTATATTCTCCCCTGAGGTTCTCAGAGCCGATGGATACAACAAAAAAGCCAACGTTCACAGTAAAGGAAGCATCATATTCCTATTATGGTGACTCTACCTATGTGCTTCCAAAAGACTCTGTTCGTTGCAGCTGGTCAACGCTGACACAATTAGTGGTTCAGGCTGTCATTCCGGCCTCAAAAAATGCAGCATACGATTCCATTGTGGTTGACTTTTCTAACATTACAGATCGTAATGGGAACAAAGTCTCTTTTTCAGGTTCTAATGAGTTACCGATAATTAAATATAGTACACGTTGAGAAATCTGTGTGAATCTTGTTGCGCCGACCGCGTTTAAAGGAACAATGAGTCCGCTTGAGGCTGCGGGATTTTTCGCAGTCCCTGGTGATCGGCTGCTTCCTCTCAGTGATGGGGGAGACGGGTTTCTTGAATGTCTGCAATTTGTATTGGGAGGTACAACTGAGTATACATCCGCTCCCGATCCTTTTGGAAATATTCGTTCAGTCCCGGTATTGCGGTTTAACGATGGAGGTGTTGCAGTTGAATGTGCAAAGGTAATTGGTCTTGCCGGGCTTGATCACCCCGATCCGGTTGCAGCATCAAGTCGTGGTTTGGGAGTTGTTCTGAAACAGTTTCAGCATGTACCGCGCATCTGGATAGGGCTGGGTGGAAGTGCAACTGTTGATGGGGGGCGTGACTGGCCAGTGATGTCGCTGCCGGAAACGACGGTGTTCTGTGATGTGATCACTGACCTTGCAGATGCTGCAAGAATTTTCGCTCCCCAGAAAGGTGCCCGTGAAAAGGATATTCCACTGCTTACAGAACGGTTGCTGAAACTTGGCCTTCCCCGCGGACCACGAACTGGTGCTGCAGGGGGAATAGGTGCGAAACTGTTATCACTGGGTGCAAGGCTTATTGATGGCGCAGAAGGTATATTGAACTCACTCAATTTTACAGCTGCAAGTCAGGGGTGCGATGCTGTAATTACCGGAGAAGGACGACTCGACAGTTCATCCCTTGAAGGAAAACTGCCTGTCGTTGTTGCCCGAAAGGCCCGTGCTCTTGGACTGAAAGTAATAGGACGTTTCGGTTGTCGTGGTGATGGGTGGGAAGAAGCGGCAATACTCTTTGATGAAACAGGGTTTCTGGTATCTTAGCGATACTTTGCAATCTTACATCAGGTAAAAAAGGGGAAAAGGATCAGTTGTTGCTCTGATACTCTGTTCAAAATCAAAATTGGAAAAATCTGTTAATTTAATTACTGTTAAACTATCAGATCGTGGTAAAATATGAAACGATATACCATTAAAATTCCACTAATTATTCGAATACCCCACCATTTATTTAAAAATTATGATGAAATTTTGACGGCACAATATGTATAATCTCTTGATTATTAATAGGTTGGATGTTATGCGCTTAACTAAAATTTAACTACTCAGTGTAACAGGGGTTTGCAAATTAATGAAAAGAAATATGATGGCAGTATTGGTTTGTGTGGTACTTTTACTCATCGTGATTACCTGCAGCAACCAGTCTAATCCATTTCTTAATAAAGCGGATTCGATTGCAAAAATTGTCAGTATAAATACTTTGAACTCCGATACCGTTGAAATTTTCTCTACACAGAGATTTCTTGCGCATGTGTATCTCAGAGAGCATATTGACAGTATTAAAGTGCATATTGACAACAACAGACTTCAAGGTCAGTTACCATCCGTAGTAAGGCAGGGTGATATCACTGGTGAGCTTTCATTTCAATACTCTTTTTTTATACCCGGGAAACAGACAATTCGTCTTGTTTCCTATATCAACAATGGGGATGTTGTTGTTGACAGCTGTTCACTGTATGCGGTTTCACCGCTCAGACAGAAAAGTATCAGTGGAAAAGCTGGCGATTCTCTGTTTCTAAGTACCCCGCCAGTTGATGATCAGGTAATGTATGTCTGGAATCTTCACAATGAGACAATTGTCAAAGAAACCAGAGCTTCTGTCGGTATCAAATTAACAAATCACTTCACGGGCCGTTCTGGTGAGCTGTATGTTGAGGATCTGTCTGGTTATCGTTCGCCGTCATATATTTTTCAGATCAGCAGTCCTGTGGATACGGAATCGCAGCTGTCAGTTTTCTGTCTTCACGACTCAATTGTTGCAGATTCTGTGTATTCAAAAAATTCTGAATTTAAATTCACTGTGGTAGTTACCGGTGCCAATCAATTAAAAAGTGCCAGAGTGAATAACATTCCCTTTGATGACAGTCTGAGGGCCGGAGAATCATTTGTATTAAGCAGGTATCTATACAATCTTGATACTATTAATTCTCCTTTTAAAATGGACGTTCTGGTAACAGATAACAAAGGCAACATTGTAAATAAGATCTGGCTAGTCCATTTCATCAAAGTGAATCCATCAATTAGTATCTATACGCCTGCTGAGGACAGCATTACAATCGCATCATCAGTCGCTGATGTCCGTGGTACAGTTATTAATAACCAGCACTACAATACGTTGTATCTTCTTGCACTTAAAAACGGGAAAGTAACTGATAGCGCTGTAATCACCTCAAAAAAGGCAACATTTTCTTTCAATGTTCCATTGACTGACTATTCAAATCACATAACGCTGGAACTGTATGCTGATTCACTTATGATCGGTTCGAAATATGATGTTGCTGACTTTCATGTTTACTATAATCCGGCATATATCGATACCATAGCTCCTCAGATCAGAAGTATCAGGTGTAATGATGAGTCGGTTGTTGATTCAATAATCAGCCGGACTGACACACTCCAACTGGATATCGATGCAGTGGATAACAGTAATCAATTGTTCGTTTATGTAAATGGAAACAAGGCGGAAAAAGAACCCGGCAGTCTGTTTTTTACAGCCAGTGTAATAATTCCACGTACAAAAAACTATACACATGTTGAGATAAAGGCTCTGGACAGTGCCGGGTATGCTGTGTTCTATTCTTTTTATGTAAAATATAATCGTCCACCGCAATGGGTAAAAACACCTGAATATACGACGGTTGTTACTGCGGGTGAGGAGAGTGTATTTGACATTGTGGTTTCAGATCCTGATCAGGACTCTCTGTTTGTAACAATGATGATAAAAGGTGGCAGTATTGATACGCTTCTGGACGCGACAAGCGGGCATGTGACCTGGTATCCGCAGCTCTCTGACAGCGGGCAATATAAAGTGTATTTAAATGCAACTGATCGTACGGAGTATATAGATGCGGAATTTACATTAATAGTTAAAGGAACAGGCGCGGTACCTGTAAAGTTGTTAAAAAACGGAATCAAATTTCCTGATACAGTGACCGTAGGTGAGCCTCTCAAGGTTGCACTGAGCACTGTACCGCTTACCGGAACAGGGGCGCTTACCTACTCAGCAGCTTTTGTTGGTGAAAGAGAGAAAAACATTCACAACAGTACCGACACTATGATTAATTGGGTACCCTCAGTTGCAGATACAGGATTGAGAATACTGCGGGTTATGGTCACTGATAGTCTCAATTTTAAGGATTCGATGGATGTGCATTTCAGGGTTATGAAAAAAATACTTGCCTGTGTTCGATGGAAGCAGAATACTGCACAGTTTCATGAAAATATGAATTTTTTTAATAGTGCCAGAGTTAGTATTGCATTAAGCAATCCACTTGATTTTAAAGTAAGCATCCCCTATACCATTACTTTCCCGAATGAAATGAACGCTGCAAGTGCTGCTGACCTTGGACCTGTATTGTCAGATGTATTTACCTTTGATGGAAATGGTGATACAAGTGCGTCAATAAATATTACTATTACAGATGACAAAATTCCTGAATATGTAGAACGATTTGAGATCAGGATTACCGGTAATGACAGTATAAAGGTGTGTGATTTATCCGATCCTGTTTTTGTGGGAGAGATTATTGATAATGACAATGTTACCTATAGTTTTGTGGAAACAGAAGCGGAAGGTCTTGAGGGCAGGAAAAATCTGGTAGCAGAAGTAAAAATTTCAAAAGCACTTCAGACTGAATTGGTGTTGTATTATGAAATTGTCTGGTCGGGAACCGATGCCGATACGTTGTCTGATTTTGTTCTGGGATCGACTGATTATAGATTGATATTTGCTCCAGGAGAAACACAGGCTCAGATTGAGATAGATATCATTGATGACAATATTCAGGAGGAGAATGAAAAGATTACTATACGATTGCGTTCGGAGACTGCATTCGCTCTTCCGAAGGATTCGGCAAAATTTGTCTACACCATTATGAATGATGACACACCTTTTCAGTTTTCTTTTGCTTCCGCAGAAGTGTCATGGAAGGAACAGGATATACAGATGACTGTTCCGGTAAGGCTTGATAGAACAGTCGATTCCACAGTAGTTGTTAAATTTTCGATAATTCCGGAAAAAACAACAGCAACAACAGGGGTTGATTTTCGAATAGCCGAGACATCAGATAGTATTGTATTTAATACTGGTGAAATAAGCAAATTGATTACCATAGAACTTTTCGATGATACTCTACCAGAGTTAAATGATGAATTTTTTACGCTGAAATTAGAATCTCCAAATAGCGTGGTCAGACCGGGAAGTTTCACAGAGTGTAAGTTTTATATTCTTAAAAACGAAGTAGGGGCGTTTTTTGCAAGTCAATTTCAGTCGGCCGATGAAGAAAATTACAGTACTCCATATTGCAATATCATGCTGACTGGACCCTCAGACGTTCCGATAACGGTCACTTTTACAACAGATGGCTCGACAGCCGAATATGGATCTGATTATACGATGACAATACCTGAGATGAATCAGGTTACTTTCAACCCCGGTGAGACCGATAAAAGTCTCGGGATCAAAATTGTTGATGATGAAAAGAGTGAAGCTATCGAATCAATACGTCTGGTAATAACAGGTGTTTCGGATTTGAAAAGAGCTTACATATTAGAGGAAAAGAAAAATACGGAGATTAGAGTGATCAGCAATTGATCAGGACACGAGCTCTCCCGCAAACGGAATCAAAACGAACGGTCCTGTAAACATTTGAAGTCTATGTATCTGAATAATTACGCTTATTTCTTAATGATATAACTGAATTGTTCGATTGTTGTACCTCTTTTCAGCTCAAAAAAGTACATACCGGCGGCCACTATATGATTTCCGATATAAATACTGTTTGTATTTCCAGCGCCAGATTCATTTTTTGAAAAAATCAACCTTCCCCTGCAATCGTAGATTGAGAGTGTAAAAGGTGTTGTTAATACAGATGAAAGCCTGAGCCACCCGTTGTGAATGCTGTTTAACAGCATCGGCTCACCCGTGACTTTACAGGATCCCTGATTTTTAATTTGTGTAGCAGATATCGGAATTACACATGTGGTAAGTGACAGCTTTGGAGCGGTAAATGAAAGCAACTTATTGCTTATAGTGATATCCGTCTCCTTTTTAAGGCTTCCGGGCAAAGAAAACCGGTAGAGGTGTGCGGTTGTGCCGATGCGACCGAATTTAGAGAGGTCAATCGAATAGGTCTGATTGGAATTAGCATTGTTTCTTAGTACTACTGTAAGATCCCCTGTTGAAGAATCAAGTGCTGCAATGCTGTTGGTGTCGCTGCTGCTTATTATCCGTGATCCCGGGCGTATAAAGCGGCTGAATGCCGCATGCATGTAGTATCGTTTTGTATATTTGAATATCTGTCTGCTGTGGTCCAGCTGAATAGTCATCCAGTCTCCGACTGGATCACCAACCTGCCAGTCAATCCAGGCATTGGCTTTCATTGTTCGTAAATCCTGAATAATCACATGTGACATCCACATTGCAATATCTGATGGATCATTACCTTTTTCCAAGGGGCCGGATTCAGACTGCCAGAGTATTTTTTTCCGGGCTTTTGCCAGTGAATCTACAGTTTTTCTGAATTTCCAGCCTCCATAGGAGTGTGAATTGATCTGTGAGAGAAACGAAAAAGCGCTGTCATCATAGGATTTAAGGGCCGTAATTGTGTGCTCCAGTGATGTTTCATCCGCAGCACTGACTGTTGTTTCGGGGAAGAGCCCTTTTGCCACGAGCTGCTTTCCAAGCTCCTTTACCATTTGCGATTGACGATTTTTAAATCCGCATCCTTCCTGGCCTCCGTTTTTTTTCCAGTAACCTGATGATGGTTCATTGAATGGCTCTACTGTTCTGAACGTGATTCCCCATGTGTCTTTGTACTGTTTAACAACTGTTGCGAGGTATTCGGCAAACGCACTAAAATATGCTGGTTTGAGATTGTCAGCTCCATTGGTATTTCCTGAAACACAGCCACTGATAGTCATCCACCAGGGGGGTGAATTTGAGAATGCTTCAAAGATCAGATTTTTTCCTCTCGATGCTATTGCAAGCAGAATATTCCTCTGGTTTTGATCAGCAGTCCAGTCGTACGGTCCGTTTTCACTTGTTTTGAATCCAGGAACTGCACGTGCCTCACTGAGGTGTGTATGTCCCGGTTGATCACCACCGCCAATATTATATCTGAAACAGTTATAACCAAGACCGGTATCTGGGTCAACAATGGCACCTATCAACGCCTCCCGGTTCTTTTTACTCCATTTGCCGGCCTGTACGGCCCACCAGCAAAGGCTTGTACCCCAACCTTCAAAATGCTGGTATTTGATTGATGGGTCGATTGTGACCGTTACTGATGATAAGTCAGGTGGAAATCGTAAAAAAATAATAGCGATAAGTAAGTATTTCTGGAAGGGGTGTTTCATTAGCGATCCTTTCAAACGAGTACCTGGTTAGTAAGATACATTCAAAAATTTTAAAAATGGTCTTAAAAGCCATAACGATAATGTCCAGGATTCGGATCGTAGATATTCTGATGGATGAACAGGGTTTAGTACCCCCATTTCATAAATATAATCACTTATAACTTGTTCTTTTTTTTATCTTTGACACTTGTCAGTTAAATGCAACCAGTTTATTCGCCTTCCTCGTTTCTCGATAAGAGAAAAATGGATGCGTTTTCCTGTGATCATATTCATGGAGAGGGGGTACTTAGTGTGGGTAAATTTAAACAATGATGCTTATTTATAATCATTCCGATGATACCGTGACACTCCATGAAACTGTATCTGACTTGTCTGTGTTATCAGATACAATTGCTGTAAAATTTATTTTGTAGAGGGAGTCTGCTACCCATCGGACAATTCCCAGGCTACTGTCTATTGTTGCTGATGTGGGTGCGGTGAGTAATCTGTATGTCAGAGGTTGATTTTCAGGGTCGGTGGCTTTAAGACTATCTATATACTCTGAGCCTAAGGTCACAGCGGCATTGAGACTGAGTTCGTTTACAGAAAATTCGGGAGGAAGTGATATCAGGGCAAGTGTTGTTACGTTAACGGACCAGATAAGAGTATCTTTTGCATCATCCTGATCACTGACTATTGTAACGATGGTGCAGAGTGAGTCGGCCTGGCTGCTGTCGGGGAGCCAGGTAATTATAGAATCTTGAAGGGTAGCTCCTTTGGGTGCTGAAAACAGCGATAGTGAAAGACTGTCACCAGGATCATCGTCAGCAAATCTTACCGTGTCAATGTATGGGATACCGATAACTGCAACAGAGTTCATATCTGTAGTGTCTGAAATAAAAAAAGGTCGTGTATTTTTACTAAGAGTAAAACTATCGATAGTAGCTGCGATTGTGGAAATTCCAATTGCATTGTAGGAATAGACCTGGTAGTAATAAGGACCTTGTCTTGTGATAGAAAAAGTATCAATATAGTGACATTCTGTTACAGTGTCAAGAATCAAGTGGTTTTTATTGCTCCAGAATGCACGTTTGATGATATAGCCGGCCTGATTATTTGCGCGATTTACCCAGGAAAGGATAATCTTTCGTCCTGCAGGTGCAGCTTTCAGGCTGTCCGGAGGTGTCGGAGTGCAGGCATCTGCAGTGATTGCAACTGATGCAGTCGGTCCTGTTGCTGGAATGTTTAAAACTTCACCTTTGTAGAGTAAAAGATTGTTAAAGCCCAGCCCCTCAAACAGAATAGAAAAGACGCATCCTGTTGTTACCATTGCAGCTGCAACGGAACTCATCGAATACGGGAAAACATTAGTGGTAGGTTTGTCGCACGATGAAGTAACTGTTATGCGTACAAATTCTACAGCTGCAGGATTGAGTTCAATCCCCTGAGATCTCCAGACAACATCAGCCATCACTGATGTTTCGGGGTTGAGTGGAGCTGCCTGCTCCTGAGAGCATTGAATGAAAAAGAGTGTGCATGCTGTCAGTAAGAGAAAGAGAACTGTTTTTTTTATTGTTTCCATTGCACAAGGACCTCTGTCTGTGGTGTGTGTTCATCTTCGTGAGAAATACCTTTCCAGACGAAGTAGGCAACGGGCACTGCAACTATGACCGCTGCTCCGATAATGATAACTTTTACGATTGGTTTTTTTCGTTTTTTAATCAGTGGTACTGGTGTGTCACTCATTTTTGCTGCGACAACAGGTATAAGATCGGTTTGGAAGTAACGTGGTTTATCTTTGTAATACTCATTGACATCATTAATTATCTTACCGGTGTTGATCTCTATTGTTCGAATGTTGACAGAATAGGTTTCATTGATGAAACTGATGCTTCCGATTGCTACCCGATCGGCTCCAAGTAACTGACCGATCTGAATTGCACAGGAACTCTGGTTACAGATTCCAGCGCTCAGCATCTCCTGATCTTGAAGGACACTCTTGATCGTCATTGGGTCGATCAGCTCAAAAACACCCAGCTTTTTCAATTCAGAACTTATTCCATCTGAAATTTCAGCGGCCGTTCCAGAGGGAAGACCGTGTACACTTAGTTGAAGCAATGCAAGTGTTTTTCGGGGTTTAACTACCGTTTGAGCTATCAGAGAAACGGCAGAAATGAACATTATAAATAACGAAATTTGAAGGGTTTTTTTAAATACAATCATCAGTTCGCCCCCCAGAGCTATGGAGAATACTTTTAACTCAGGTATAATATTAATTTATCACTAAAATATTGAATTATAACGAATTAATCTGGTAATTCATCAACAGTTAAGATTATTTCTCAAATGCTCTGGCATACATATAGTTATAGCATTATGCCCTTAATGTTGCAACGTTTAAACTGAAAAGAATGTGCCAATCTGGCAAAGAGTTAAATACTGTAATTCAGGTGATTGATAGAGATAAAATAAATCATTCACAAAGGCTGCAAAGATCTGTCTTGATACTCGTATAACCCGAAAATTATATTATAGCGGTAATTTGGTGGTGTCACCAATATTGCCTGATACCGGGCCCATAACTCAGTCGGTTAGAGTAGCGGTCTCATAATCCGTTAGTCCAAGGTTCGAGTCCTTGTGGGCCCATTTTTTTTGAAAGTATATAGGGAGGAATTTTGCAACCGTCTAAGATCATGTTGGTTGAAAACAACAGAACTACTCCCGTAAAATCATAAAAGCACCCTTTATACAAAGGTGCTTTTTTTTTTCTATTTTGTTTCGGTTTGGAGGACTTTCATTATGTTGCAAGATCTGGTGTTGTTGATGCAACTTCAGGAGATTGATCTCAGGATCAAAGAACAGGAACTCGCTCAGGAAAATTTCCCTGTAGAGGTTACCCAGCTGGAACAGGAAATTACAAAAATGAAAGCAGCTTTAGACCACGCGAATGAAAAACTCCGTAAGGCGACTGCTGAAAAAACAACGTTTGAAGAGCAGATACAGAAAGCAAAAGACGGTCTGGATAAAAGTCAGGATCGTCTTAACAATATTAAAACAAACAGGGAGTATGATGCTGTTCATGCCGAGATAGAGGCACAGAAGCATATGGTTAACACAGCAGAAACCCGCAAAAAAAATATAATTGAAGAAATTGAGAGATTGCAGGAAGCGGTGAATGAAGCTCAGAGTATGTATGAGGCAGCAGTCTCCAATAATGAGCCCAAAATTAAGGAGCTTAAAGAAAAAATTACAGCAATCGACTCAACTATAGCCACTATTGTCAAGGAACGGGATGTTCTTGTTCCTCAGATTGGCAAGCATATACTTCGGCCGTACGATCTTATCCGCAAAAAAAGAAAGAATGGGAAAGCTCTCAGTCTGATTAATAACAATAGGAATTGTTCGGTATGTTTCAAAGTACTTGAACCACAGCTGTACAACGAGATAAAAAGAGGATTGAAGCTTATTATTTGCGAAAACTGTGGTTCTATAATGGTGTGGAATGGCGACTACACATCAAAAAGTTAATGCCGGTTCTGCTGGTAGAGTGAAATCAATCCCAACAGCCGCTTATATACAGAAAAAAGTAACAAAACAGATATGAGCAATGTAAGTCTTTACAGAAGGATGATTGCCTATCTGCTGGTCTATTGGCCTCTGTTGCTGCTGTCTATCCTGATTTCTTTCCTTGTCGTCAATTTTGAGGCGCTCTCGGTGTGGTTCGGTGCAAGTCTCATACAGACATTGTTCAATCCGGATCAGGCGCACATGACACGGCCAGAGATGTCTGTGTCAAATCTTAATGAAATATTAAAATATTATACATATCGGTTTGTTCAGCGTAGCGACCCGTTCGATTCATTGAAATTTGTTTGCTTGCTGATGGCCTCCACTTTTCTTCTCAAGAATCTTTTCATATACCTCAAAGCGCTTGTTGTGGCCAGGCTCAAGCTTAACATTGTGCGTGATATGCGTAATCAACTTTATAACCATGCACTCAAGCTGCCGGTGAGTCATTATGACAGGACGCGCTCTGGTGATATTATTTCACTCATTGTTAATGATATTGCTACGGTTAATGAGGCGATGACAGGTACTTTTGATAAACTTTTTGTCGAACCACTGCGTGTCATTGTTTTTACAGCAACTCTCTTTATGATAAATGTCAAACTTACCCTGGCTGTGTTAATCATATTCCCCACAATCGGTTTTCTTACTACAATGATTGGAAAATCTGTGCGGCGAAGAAGTCGTCGCGTATTGGAACATCAGGCTGGACTCCAGTCGATTCTCCATGAAACGGTGAGCGGTATCCGGGCGGTCAAGATGTTTAATATGCACGAACATGAGTATGGCAAATTCCGGAAAGAAAATCAGAATTTTGTCCATCACTCTTTTCATTCGATAAGTCTTGGATCGATTTCCAGCCCTTTGACCGAAGTGCTGGGTGTTGTAGTAGTTATTATTCTGCTGTGGTATGGCGGACAGCAGGTGCTTTCAAGCGGCGGTTTCAGCAGTGAAGATTTTGTGCGGTTTCTACTGTTTCTATTTGTCACTTTTACTCCACTGAAAGCTTTATCAAATATCCACAATACGCTTCAGCGTGGCTTTGCCGCTGCGGAACGGGTCTTTTCTGTTCTCGATACTGCGGTTGAGAATCTTGCTCGAAAGAAGTCATTCATAGTACCGGAGTTCAAGTCGGAAATATCATTTAATAACATCGATTTCACCTACCCTGGTACTGCGGAACAGGTGTTGCGCAATGTAAATTTCACCATAAAAAAAGGGTCTATAGTAGCACTCGTTGGGTCAAGCGGGGCTGGTAAGAGTACCATACTCGATCTTGTACCGCGTTTTTATGATGTCAACAGCGGCACTATAACCATTGATGGTGAAGATATCCGTTCAATGGATCTTTTACAGTTACGTCAACTTTTCGGTATTGTCTCACAGGAAACATTCCTGTTCAATGAAACTATTTTTAATAACATTGCGTACGGTACAGATGGTGCTACCAGAGAAATGGTGATTCATGCAGCCAATGTGGCGAATGCCTGGGAATTTATCGAGAAATTGCCAGATGAATTGAACACTGTTATAGGGGAACGGGGTGTTATGCTTTCCGGTGGCCAGCGTCAGCGGCTTTCCATTGCACGTGCAATTCTCCGAAATCCACCTGTTCTTATCCTTGATGAAGCTACTTCGGCGCTTGATACCGAGTCTGAACTTCTGGTTCAGAGAGCGATTAACAATCTAATGGAAAACAGAACGGTATTAGTTGTTGCACACAGGCTATCTACAATAAGACATGCAGATACGATTATTGTCCTTGAAAAGGGGCTTATTGTTGAACAGGGTTCTCATGATGAACTGCTTACTCTTAACAACAGATACAAATATTTTTTTGATATACAGTTTGCTGCAAAAAAAGTTTGATTACCGACAGTGAATGTTGATAGAACATGGTTCTGCTCACACTTCCATATACGTTAAAAATAACAGGTTGTGCTGGTGAAGGTGTTATCTGCGCAGGGGAGATGCTTCTGGAAGCCCTTTCCAGGCTGGGTTTTCATGGTGCAGCCTACAGAGAATTCCCATCAAGTATTGAGGGTGGCTATTGTGCTGTTACTATTCAGATTTCAGACAAATTATCATATTTACCGGTAAATAATATCGATTGTCTGTTTGTTCGTTATATAGCAGCTGTGGAAAAAGAGATCGGGCATTGCCGCAGGGGTGCAGTTCTCATATATGATGATTCCAGTCAGTGTTCAGAAGATGAATTACTTGCTTTGCTCAAAAAACTGAAAAGATCTGATATTCAATTGATAGCGATATCATTGATAGAGAGCGGGAATGATCCCGGCAGTAAAAAGTTCTATTCATCTGAAATACTTGGTGTTGTTGGCCGCTTTTTATCCATACCTCTGAGTAATTTAGAGTATACAGTTCGAAACAGGTTTCAATATAAAAATTTATCCACGCTTCAGAGAAATTGTGACATGGTTTCCCGTGGTTATCAAATTCAGCAGGGCAGCCACTACAGTAAACTGCCTTTACAAGATAAAAAACCATTTGAATATGAGATCCTTGATGGAAATGAAGCTGTTGCGAGGGCGGCAGTCAGTGTCGGATGTGGTTTTTTTTCTTCATACCCCATTACTCCATCAACGGGTATTGGAAATTTCCTTGCCAGGGTGTTACCTGCCAGGGGTGCAGTTTCGTGTCAGGCTGAAGATGAGATTGCGGCTATTGGAGCTGCGATCGGAGCATCATTTGCGGGTGTCAAAAGCATGACTGCGACCAGCGGACCGGGGCTGTCATTGATGCAGGAGTTTCTGGGGTATGCTTCAATGGTCGAACTTCCACTGGTTGTTGTTGATGTTCAGCGGCCTGGACCATCAACCGGTTCACCAGCGCAGTTTGCTCAGGAAGATCTTTTTGCTGCCGTGTTCGGTTCTCATGGAGAAACATCACGAATTGTACTTGCCCCCGATTCAATCGGGAACTGTTTTAACTTGACAATTGATGCTTTTAACTGCTCCGAGTATTTCCAGTGCCCTGTAATTATACTCAGCGATAGTGTGCTGGGACTCACTAAGGGAATTATTCCAGTTCCGGAACGTCAGGATGTCAGGATTATTAACAGATCTGTCGTTTCCGGAGAATGTAAAGAAACTTACGGTGAAAGTACGGCAGGTGTTTCAGAATGTAAAGATATCCGTGGGGAGCTGAATGGTGAGGAGTTCAAAAGGTACAGTCTTGAAACTGCTGTTGCACCGATCCCTGTTCCCGGATATTCTTCAGTATCATGCCGGATAACCGGGCTTGAACACGACGAGTATGGGAATCCAACCGATTCAGCAGAGATGCGAACGCTTCAGCAGAAGCGCCGTATGAATAAACTCAATTTGATTGAGACGATGTTCCCATCACTGGTTGAGTGGGATTACTGTACTGATGAAATCGATTTTGGATTGATTGCATGGGGGATAACTGTAGCGGCGGCAGGAAGCGTTGTTGAAAGATTGCGATCCGATGGATTTCGTATTGCGGCTCTCTATCCACGGTTACTTTTTCCCGTTTGTTTGAATGCAATAAAACGCCTTCAATCGATGACTGATCATATAATTGTTGTTGAGTCCAATGGGCACGGGCAGTATGCCCGGCTCTTGAAAATGTATGCTGATGTCAAACCGCATTCTATACTGTCACAAACTGGTTCGCCGATTCTTTCAGATACATTGTATGATAGTTGTGTCAGAATTGTAAAAGGGTGTTTTGAAAATGAGATGCTCTGAAAATAAGAGGTCCTTTTCCGGAAAACTTAAACCAACCTGGTGTAAAGGGTGTACCTATTTCATTTTTCAGAAAGTATTGAACGGACTGCTCCAGCGTTTGAACTATGACCCGCTCAGTACGGTATTTGTTTCTGGAATAGGTTGCTCATCCAGAATATCCTTATATACCTCTGCATTTGGAATGCACACTATTCATGGGCGGGCTATTCCTGTGGCGACAGGTATTCGTCTTTCGCGAAGTGATGTTTCGGTGCTTGTAATTGCTGGTGATGGTGATCTGTTTTCCATAGGGGCCGGGCATTTTGTTCACGCTGCACGTAAGAATATCGATATTACAGTGTTTTGCCTGAACAATATGACGTATGCAATGACAAAAAATCAGTCATCTCCAACATCTGGATTTGATCATGCCGGTTCTTTTACTCCGGCCGGAAATCAAACTCTTCCGCTTAATACTGTAGAGTTTGCCATCTGCTGCAAATCATCGTTTGTTGCAAGGTCAACGACATTCACTCCGGATCATCTTGAAAAAACAATTATCAGAGCTTTAAAGCACCGTGGATTTTCATTTGTTGATATCGTTGCCCCGTGTAGGACATTTAATCCCGAATATTTTCCATCAGAGAAACAGATTTCGATTGTTGATGTTAACGAAACAATGCAGTTTGACATGAAAGATTACAGCTCAGCCCTTCAATGCGCGTCCCGCTGTATCTTTCCATCACGGGAATCGCCAGCAGTTCTGCCAGTTGGAACCTTTTTTGAAGCATAATTTTTAACGATATGTGATCACGATCAGGGACCATACTGATTATTGCAGTTTATTTTTTAGTTGCCGGTGGTTTGGGGTTTATTGATGCCCCTCAGGTTAGCCGGTTTCATTATGTGAAAATAATCCCTTTATTGGAAACGAAGTAGTAGTGTATGATCATTCAAACTGTTTTATTATTGATTATTATAGCTTGCGCTTCATTAAGCCGGAGTTCCCTGCATACTTCTGACCTGGTGAACGAGCCTCTTAAGATTGCTTCCGGAGATTCTGATGTTTCTGGTATCGCTTCAGTATCTTCTTTATTGAAACCAGAGAAAACAAAAAACGTATCGGAATACTCATCTGAATACCAATACTGCGGTGAGGTTCCAGATTCCTTTTGTAAAAAAATAATCTCTACAGATATACAAATTGTTGCCTTACATTTTCTTTCCACTCGTCTTCTGCTATGAATGCAGAGGAAACACAGGTTTAATTTTTTTTAAAATAATCTTGAATTTTAGTGGAAAGGATACTACAATGTTTTTACTCTTTCACGCAACCAATGATTACACAATAGAAGAAAATTCCAGAGATAGAAGTAATTTAATCGATTATATTGATTTAAAGACCATCACACCATCCGGAGAAAAAAATATGTCATTAATCATCACCAGGCTGTCGGAACTGTCAGATGCCCTTCAAAATGTATCATTATACCCGGAGGCTCGGGTTGTCCAGTCTCATATTAACCGGTTAAATAGTCAGGAGTATACCGAGTTGATTTCAAATCAGGGGTTGGACGCGGTTTTAACTGAACTGGTCAATGATTTTGATTTGGAATAGTATCGGTTTGGGTCCGCAATTACTTATCAGAATGATGATTTCCAGAGATTAAAATTTTTTATCAACCCACTTGTAGTTCTGTTTGCGCGGATTATATTTATTATCAGTTTAATCTTCTGGAGGTTATCAGATCGTTGTTTTTTTTCTGCGTATTCGCAGCTGAAAACAGAACCTAATACCCGACAGGCGTGATCGTTTTATTTTTTGAGTGTAAACCAGATTGAAATTTTCAGGTTTATAAATAAAACGAGTAATCAAGTCGTAGTGTAGATCGAAACCCTCGGATTCATATTAATCAATTTTATCAAAGGAGGTCTTTAATGGCTCATAAGATTACAGATGCATGTCTTGCATGCGGAACATGTGTACCGGAATGCCCAGTCGAAGCAATTAGCGAGGGTGATCCTATCTATGTGATAGATGCAAATAAGTGCACCGATTGTGGAGCATGTGTTGACACATGTCCCGCTGAAGCTATCAAAGGCTAAGTGACATCATCTAGTTTATCGGCCTTTTGTTTTTTACAGAAGGCCGATATCTTTTCTGAACATATCAGTATATCAATACATTTCCGCACTCTCTCCAGAAAAGAAGAATGAAGGGGGGCGTGGGTGAAAATTAGAAGACAGATGTGTTTTTTTATTTTAAATTTCACGCTTCAAAATATATTAATTATCCCATGATACAATGCACAGGTTTTCATTTCGGTATCGGTATCGAAAAGTGCAGTAATTGAGAATTGATCCACTTCCGATTCTCCTCCCCCCGACATATTACATCCTTTTTCTGTCCCAAGTTTTATCGATAGTCAGTTAAATGCCGGATAGTATTCGCTGTCACGTTGAAGTTTGAAGTGAGAAGTGTGAAGTGTGAAATGAAGAAAAACCAAAGTTGTTCACACTCTTCACCCTTCACCCTTCACTCTTCCTCCTTCATCCTTCAAAAGGCACACTCTTTGCTTCTTCTACAACTCCTGTATACATTACAGTTCCCACAAGGGAGGGTATAATGACGAAAAATAAAGTGATGGAGATTATTCTGGATTGTATTGAAAACTCCAGAGCAGCAGTTCTTGCAACGGTAGATCACAACGGACACCCCGACATGCGTTGGGTAACACCTGGTTGTGTGCGGGAACGCTTCGATGCGATCTACATAGTCAGTGAATCTCATTTTTCTAAAGTTAAACAGTTAACAGAAAATCCGTTCGCCACGATGATGTTCCAGACGGTGTCTCTTGATAAGGTCATAACTGTTTATGGGAAAGTAAATATCATAACTGCACCATCAATTCTCGCAGAGACTCTCGAGTGTGTAGGGAAGCACCTGCATGCTTTCTGGAACCTTAAACATGGAAAGCGTGATCTTGTCGTTCTGGAATTTCTGATAGAGAATGCGCGTTTTTACCATCCTTTAAACGGTTCGATAGAAAATGTCCGGTTTGGATTGGAGGAGTCATGATAGATAGGAGTAATGAAAAGTATCCGAAAGAATTTATGCTTAACTTACTTAAAAAGATGATTCTCATCCGCAGGTTTGAAGAGCTGGCGGCGCAGATGTACGGGCTTCAGAAAATAGGTGGATTTTGTCATTTGTATATAGGGCAGGAAGCCACGGGTGTAGGAGCGGTTGAAGCGGTGGACCTTTCAACAGATTATATCTACACTGCATATCGGGACCATGGGTTGGCAATTGCCTGCGGAATGGATATTAACAGCCTGATGGCTGAGCTTTTTGGTAAGGCAACCGGTTGCAGTAAAGGTAAAGGTGGATCGATGCACTTTTTCGATAAGTCAAAGCACTTCATGGGTGGTAACGGTATTGTTGGCGCTCATATTCCCCTTGCTGCAGGCAGTGCGCTTGCGATTAGAAACAGTAAAAGCAATGGTGTTGTGTTGTGTTTCTTTGGTGATGGTGCGATTCATCAGGGGACGTTTCATGAGTCGCTGAACATGGCAAAGATCTGGAACCTTCCAGTACTCTACATTTGTGAAAATAATCAGTACGGTATGGGGACCGATTTCAGAAGAGTGAGTGCTGTTGAAGACTTTACTATTATGGGTGCATCATACGGTATTGAGGGTAAGCAGGTAAACGGAATGGATGTCCTTACGGTATATGAAGTGGTATCTGAAGAGGTTGCGAGGATACGTAAAGAGAAATTACCCGGTTTTCTTGAAATTAAAACCTATCGTTACAAAGGGCATTCAATGAGTGATCCGGCAAAGTATCGGACTCGTCAGGAACTGGAAAGTTACCGGATACAGGATCCGATTATTATTCTGAAATCAAAAATGGTAGATGCAGGGTTTCTCAGTGAACAGGAATATGAAACAATCGATAGCACAATCAAGGCACAGTGCAAGGATGCTGTTACATTTGCAGAAGAGAGTCCGGAGCCGGTTTTAGAGATGCTCTATCAGGATGTACTTGTCTGATTTCATTCACAAGTGAGGGTTCTATGGCAGTCATAACATTTCGCGAAGCTTTGAGGCAGGCACTTGATGAAGAGATGGCCCGTGATGAAAAAGTTATTCTTCTTGGTGAAGAGGTAGCTCAATATAACGGGGCGTACAAGGTAAGTCAGGGGTTACTGGAGAAGTATGGATCGCTCAGGGTTATTGATACTCCGATTTCCGAGGAGGGTTTTACCGGGTTAGGAGTTGGAGCTGCATTGGCTGGTTTACGTCCTGTAGTGGAATGGATGACATTAAATTTTTCACTGCAGGCAGTCGACCAGGTGTATAATAACGCAGCCAAGATGCTGTATATGTCGGGAGGTCAGTTAAACGTTCCGATTGTTTTCAGGGGGCCCAATGGACCCGCGGAATTTCTCGGATCGCAACATTCCCAGGCTCTTCAGTCGCTCTATTGTCATTGTCCGGGATTGAAAGTTATGGCTCCGTCAACTCCAGCCGATGCCAAAGGGATGCTCAAGACTGCTATACGTGATGATAATCCGGTTATTTTCCTTGAAGCTGAACTTATGTACGGGTGGAAGGGAGAGGTGCCTGAGACGGAGCACCTCATACCTTTTGGTAAAGCAGATATAAAAAAAACTGGAAAAAGCGTTACTATTGCTGGTTTTTCAAAACCGGTCAAAATGATACTTGAAGCTGCCGATCTGCTGGAAAAAGATGGTATAGAGGCGGAAGTGATTGATTTAAGAAGTTTACGTCCTCTTGACGAAGAAACCATATATCAATCTGTACGAAAAACAAACAGGTGTGTGGTTGTTGATGAAGCATGGCCGTACGCAAGTGTGGGCTCACATGTTGCCTGGCTCATTTCCAGAAACTGTTTTGACTATCTTGATGCACCTGTTGAGCTTGTGACTTTGGAAGATGTACCCATGCCCTATAATCATCACCTAGAACTCTCCGCTCAACCATCGGTTAAAAAAGTGATCGATGCGGTTAAGCGGGCAACATATACGATGTAATAAGGAGAAAACAATGGCTGATAAAATTCTCATGCTTGCGCTCTCTCCGACGATGGAAACCGGGACTATAGCGCATTGGAATAAACATGAAGGTGATAACGTGAGCAGCGGTGATGTACTTTGTGAGGTCGAAACTGACAAAGCAACCATGGATTATGAGTCAACTGTTGAGGGGAAATTAATTAAAATAGTTGCGCAAGAGGGAAGCAGTGTAAAAGTAGGTGATTTGATTGCTATTGCTGGCAAAGATGGAGAGGATGTTACTTCATTGCTTACAAAACCAGTGGCATCAAAACGGGAAAAAGAGAAGAACGTTTCAGAACCTGTCAAGAAAAAAGAGGGAGAGTATGAAATGCCTCATGAACAGAGGCAGGACGGCAGGCGTATAAAAGTTTCACCTCTTGCTCGTGAAATAGCAACACGCAATGGTGTTGATTTGAACAGAATTGAAGGCAGTGGTCCGCAAGGACGTATTGTAAAGAATGATGTTGAACAGGCTATTGAACAAAAATCAACCCCTGTGTCGTCGCTTGCGCCGGCATTGATTGCTGGGGGGGGGGAATCCAGAAAAATTCCCTTAACTGAAAAACGCAAAGCAATCGCCAGAAGGCTTTCTGAATCGATGTTTACTGCACCACATTATTATATGACTGTTTCGGTGGGGGTTGATACCCTTTTGGATGCCAGGAAAAAGGTAAATGCTCATCGGGAGTCAAAAATATCGATGAATGCATTCCTGATCAAGCTCCTTGCAGAGGTGCTGCGTAAACATCCGGCGATGTTGTCGAGCTGGAATGGTGATTCTATTGTGCAGTATGGTTCAGTGGATATTGCTATCGCAGTAGCACAGAAAGACGGCCTGATAACACCGGTAATAAGAAATTGTGAATCAAAGGGTATACTGGCGATCGACATTGAATTAAAGGAACTGGTGACAAAAGCAAGGGGTAATAAACTTCTTCCTGAGGAGTATACCGGATGCTCGTTCACCATCAGCAATCTGGGCTCCTATGGAATACGTCAATTTACTGCAATAATAAATCCGCCGGCCTCGGCTATACTTGCAGTTGGAGAAATATTTAAAGAGGTCGTTTTTGATGAAAATGATGAAGAAATGGCCAGAAGCACCATGCTTCTGACTCTTTCGTGTGATCACCGGGTTATCGATGGTGCGGTAGCGGCACTCTTTGCTGCAGATCTGAAAACGTGTATGGAAGATCCTATGGCTGTTCTGCTGTAGGATTTGTACATACATGGTTTTTGATATATTTTTGAAACATGAAAAAACTGCTTATTACCGGCGCATCAGGTTTTCTCGGTTGGAACTGTTGCAGGATTGCAACAAAGAACTATATGGTCACAGGGTTGTACAATTCACACAACTGCTCAGTACCAGGTGTAGATTATATACAGTGCAATATAACCGATACGAAAAAACTTGACCAGATCATATCCGGAATTGGACCGTCAATTATTATTCATACTGCCGCGATTTCTGCGCCCAATCAGTGCCAGAAGGAGCCAGTAGCATCAAGAGGTATTAATGTTGATGTGTCCGGAGCGCTTGCCAGGATCTGCCATCAGCGTGATGTAAAGTTCGTGTTTACATCAAGTGATCAGGTTTTCAGTGGAGAAGAAGCACCTTACAGTGAGAATTCCCCTGTATCACCTGTTAATATTTACGGCAAACAGAAAGCGGATGCCGAACAGTTGATCATGCAAGAATGTCCTGATGCTGCTGTCTGCAGAATGCCTTTGATGTACGGTGATGCACCTGAGGGTGCAACAAGTTTTATCATCCCCTGGTTGGAAATGGTAAGGAACGGTACTGCTCTTAAATTGTTTATCGATGAAATGAGGACACCAGTTTCCGCACGGGATGCTGCTTGTGGTCTTTTGCTTGCAGCAGAAAAGGTGAGCGGTGTTATACATCTTGGCGGTAGAGAAGTTTTGTCACGATATGAGATGGGGATGAAACTGGCTGAGGCAGCGGGGCTGGATAATGGCTGCATACAGGCTTGTAAACAAAGCGGGGTTAAAATGTCAGCTCCCCGTCCTCTTAATGTGTCGATGGACAGTTCAAAAGCCTTTTCTATCGGGTTTTCACCGGGGATGTTCAGTGATGAATTAAAAGGGCTTCAAAACATATCACGGTAAAATGGAATCGTATCATTTTTAAAGCTGTATCCGCTCTTTGGTACTTTGTTATCATAAATGCCTGGATTAAAAATATCATCCAGTACTACGCTCCAGCTATACGTTTTCATAGCATGTTTACGTGATGCAGCACGCATTTCAAGGTAAATATGCGGATAGGAGTTTATCAGTTCAAAAAGTCCCAGCAGAGTTGATGACCAGTCCTGAACGCTTAGAGCATTAGCTGCGAAACCTGTTTTGCCATTTATTATTATCTCCTGCGGACCGCCGGTAGTGGAAACAAGTGCTGGAGTACCGCACGCCTGTGCTTCAAGAACTACCATACCGAATGTATCGGTAATGCTGGGAAAGACAAGCAGCTGCGATGATGCGTAAAGTGATGGTAATTCGGTCCGGGGTACTCTTCCTGTAAAGTAAACCCGCTTGAATTTACGCATTTTTTTCCTATATATATCAAAATATGGACCGTCTCCTGCAAAAATTAGATTTACAGAAGTAATATTTTTGTTGATTTCAGCGTATACCTCCGCAAGAAAATCAAGATTTTTTTCTTTGCTGACTCGTCCACTGTGCAGAAGTGTGATCCCATCGGTAATACCAAACCTTTTTTTTAAAAATTCACTTGAGCCTACAGGGGTAAAAATCCGCGGGTTGATACCACGTTTGAACAGTTTTATTTTTTCAGGGTTATATCCACGTCTACACAGCATTTCTGAGTATTCTCTGGTTGGTGAAGCAACACGGTCGGCAAGCGAATAAAACCAGTTGACATATTCTTCTGTAGTACTGCACATGGTATCATCACCAATAATCTGTTTAAACTGGCTGGTAAAATCAGTATGATAGACAGCTGTTACTGGTACATGAAGAAGTTTTGATGCCAGTATCCCCAGTAATCCCACCGGTCCGGGAGTTGAGATGTAAATTTCATCAGGAGCTTCCTGCGAAACAATTCGTATTGAATCAAGAAGTGAGGGGACTCTCAGTGTATACGTATCAAAAAATTCAGGTGTATATGAATAAATAGAGGGGAGGTCGATAACGTTGGGCGGGAGCTTACTGTTTTCAGGGCGTTTCTTTACAGGAGGAAGACAGGTAACAAGCATGAGCTGGAGATTATTTTCAAATGCAATTTGCCCGAGTTCCTGCAATGTTGCGCCTACACCGTTTAACTCAAGAAGAGTATCGGTGAACCACAGAATTTTTTTACGTTTTCGGTCCTGAAGCGGTATGAAATTAAACGTAAGCTGATCATGCAATGATCTTGACTGGTTTAAAAGATTCAGGGAAGAGAAAAACGGTATGGAAAGGAATATTCCCGGTAAAAAACCTGAGACACTTTTAACAAACTCAATAATATCGCCTTCCTGAAGTGACTTTCTCAGACGGATAAAAAGATCCCTGATCATCTCATCTGATACTTTTGTAACGGCAGCACTGATTATGGAGAGCTTCTGGTCGGGTGAACTGTACCGATGTTCCTGAAGTGATTGGACAAGGTCGGAAAGTGTGGTGTTGAAAATATTTGATTTTGAAAATTTTGATAACTTAATCTTGTTAAGAATACTGTTGTTTTTTACGTTTGAGGCTTTTTCATCAAAAATCAGGGAGTTTATAGCACCTAGAAAGCTGTTGGTGAATCTTGATTTTGAACATGAAAAATCATAGGCAATCTTATATATGGCAAATGCAAGACCCTGATAATCATTATTTCTGCCTTGAGTTCTGGTCTGCTTCTGCTGAATTCTTGCAAGGAATTCATCTGGTGTCAAAGCGTCTGCAATAGTATATGTTTTACCAATGAAAAGTCCGCTGTGATCATCAGATCCGCCAACTCTTCCCTTGCACCATGAATTAGCATTTATAGGAGAGATTTTGTGTTTTTGCGATAAGGCAATGATCGTATCTGGCATAAATGAATCAAACACCTGTGTGAGGATATCGGTGCTGTGACGCTCCCGACTTCCGTTGTTAGTCTCGAAAATGTCAAACATCAGAAATAGTTGTTCTGTTTGTTCAAAGGTAAGTAACCCATTTACTGCAAAAGTCGGGTGTGCAACAGCGTGAATGAGACCTTCTGATAACAGTAATTGACGCAGTTCAAAGATATTGTTTCTCGCACTGTCTAAAAGGCGGAACTGGTTTTCATCAAGCCCCCAGACTAGAATATGAATTTTTGTACCATTTTCCGGGAAGTAGGTGGTAGTTTCTACTCCAGTGAACACATCTGCCGGGTGTTTATCTCGTAAGCGAAGAACACCGTCAATTGTATTATGGTCTGTTATGGTGACGAAATCCATGCCTTCCCGTTTGGCATTTCTGTATACCTCTTCCGGATCTATATAGGACTCACGTGTCCCAAGACGCTGAAGAAACCATTCCGATGGTCGTTCGGAAAAGGATGAATGTACATGTAGATCAACTTTAGCCATAGTATCTCCTTTTGCAAGGTATGATAGTAAATTTATGAAAAAAATTGTGTTAAGCATAACTTAACTATAAATAATATGTATATGTATACTTGTTTTTTGAAAAAAAAGAAAGGACACCTGTTACGTTTATCAGGTGTCCCTGGGGGCTGGGGAAGTCTGGCAGGAGTAAGAGTTTTAAAGTATCTGAAAGAATTGGATCACTCCGGGTTAATTGTGTGCTAACGAAATTATCATAGATTTTCTGATGGTATCTATTTGAATATTCATTCTTACCTTTCAAATTAAGAATCTGTTTCATATTAGTTTCTATTTATACATAGCGACATAGTATATCGCGAATAGATCTGATTTTCCCCCATCCGCCTTCGGCACCTTCCCCCGTTAACGGGGGAAGG
>JAFGIN010000068.1 GCA_016929595.1 Chitinispirillaceae bacterium | reverse complement strand
ACTGACTACTGACTACTGACTACTGACTACTGACTACTGACTACTGACTACTGACTACTGACTACTGACTACTGACTACTGACTACTATGCAAAATGATACCGGGGCCAAATTGTCAATAATAGCTTGAATAATCTGGTTGTATGTAAATGTTAATGACTGCTTGTCTTGCAGGTACAGAATTTTTTTCAGATTTGACTGGACATAAATATTTTTATCTTTTATATTAGTCCACAGTTAGTGGGGATAGCTTGCAGGGTGGTATGGAAGGCTTCAGGGGTACCTCTTAACTGAAAATGAGGGCTATGTGTCGAGTGTATTCATTCCGCAAGAGTTAAAAAATTACCAGTCACAATTTTCAGGCTTTTAAAGACTATGTCAATTGTTAAATGTTATGTGAGAACTGTAGTAATTCTTCTGATTATTACTTCATTTCGGTTGCATGCACAGGATTTTCGTTTCTCATCCCAGACACAGTTTGGTTACCCGGCAAATATAAAAACAAGAAGTTCACCCGATAAAGGGATACTTTCGGTAGATCCGGCGGTTTATCTCCTCGGGCCGGGTGATGCCATTGAGATAAGATCTTCCAAGATGCCCTGGGTTGTCTATTCCGGGACTGTTAATGAGTCAAATAATCTGTACATTCCCGAATTTGGTACTTTCAATGTTGATAAAAAAACACTTGACGAAGCAAAAAAAGAGATCGCTGCATTTATTTCGCAGCAGAAGTCACGTGAGGGAATCAATATCATACTTTCCACTCCTAAGGATGTTGAAGTTGTCGTTACCGGTGAAACGGTTAATTCCGGGAGTTATCGACTGAGCGGTACCCTTCGCGTGCTCGATGCCATAAAGATTGCGCTTAAAGATTCGATTGACATCTTTAGAGATATCAATTTTCGAAGGATCGGCCTTACATCACAGGGAAGTACTTCCTACCTCGATCTTGCCGGCTTTATAGCCTATGGTGATGGGCATCAAAATCCCTATCTCTACCCAGGTTCGATTATTTCTATTGCACCACCTGCCAGATGGGTGACCATTTCGGGTGCTGTTGCATCTCCGTTTCCCGAGTCCCTTCCGATCAATGTAAACGATTCCTATGAAGATCTTTTTAAAATATATAAATTAACCGATGATGCCGATACTACCAGCATTATGATGTACCGTAAAGGACATGTAATTGTCAGGCATACCATGTCGACTATTGCAGCTGTAGCGGTTCAGGACCTTGATTATATCATTGTCGGTTCGCTCAGACCGGTCAAAAAACCCAAACAGGTTACAATCAAGGGAGAGATCAGAAATCCCGGAACCTATCCGCTGGAAGATGGAAAGACCTCGGCAATTGGCGGAGTAATAGCATTTGCTGGTGGCGTCACCGAAAAAGCCGATTCCGCCCGGGTATATATTATAAGAAAAGATCCACTCGCCATGGCTTCCGCACGTCTTGTCAGAGAGCAGGGGAGACAGCCCCAGAAAACAGATCTTCTCTCTCAAAGAGTACTCGCATCAGGAGATTACCGGATCATCCCCATGAACAGCATCTCAGACAATGAGCTCGAAAACAATGATATTATTGTCGTTCCTGAGATCTCCAGCACTGTATTTGTGAGTGGTGATGTAAAAAAACCGGGCGCGTATCCATACACGGCAGACAAATCGGTGGCTCATTATGTAAAACTTGCAGGCGGCTGGTCAAAAACAGCGGACCGGAGGAACACTAAAATTGTAACCGCTTATGGTGATTTCTGGGTTGTGAAACAAACGTCTATCGAAGCCGGGGATGTTATTGTCGTTCCAGAACGTCCACAAAACCGTAGTTTGCAGAGGTATGACCTGGTGATAAAAACATTATACTATGCGGGGACATCAATTCTGGCATTCATTTCCATAGGAAAGGCGCTTGATTTCATTAAAGAAAATTAGTGATTGCGGAGTACATATATGACTTTAAACGATTATCTTTTCATGTTTAAACGATATTGGTGCCTTGTTTTCATCGCGGTTTTACTAACGACTGCAGCAGGAGTTTATATGGTACAGCGTGCAACCCCGGTGTATGAAGCAAGTTGTAAGCTGCTTATAGCCGATGTAATGTATAGCTCTCTGCTCAATCAGAAAGATATGGTTCTGGGTACATTGGGTAAGTCTGACCCCATAACTACACAGGTCGAAGTAATGAGAAGCAGGCCAATCTTTGAAGAGGTGATACGTCTGTGCAACTTGAAAAACAGTGACGGGGATCCGTTGAGTCCGGAAGTCTTCGAAAAACGAATAACAATACAGGCTGTACGCCTCTCTAATATTGTAAATGTCTCATATAAAAGCAGCAATCCCGATTCTGCTGCACATGTGGTAAATACCTTTGTCAAAGTTGCCGAGGAGCAGAACCAGAATCTTAATCGTGAAGAGGTACGCAACATGCGTATGTTTATCGAGAAACAGCTTGATGCTCAGAAGGCCCGGCTGGAGGAGATAGAACAAGCTTCGGTAAATTTTAAAAAGAAAGAAAGAACCGTCTCAATCGATCTGCAGACATCATCGCAGATCAATACCGCTGCAGATCTTGAGTCTGCTGTCATGAAACTTGAGGGGGAACGCCAGGGTGTGCTCGCACAGCAGAGACAGCTCGAAGCGGCACTCAATGCTCCACATGCACAGGCGGATCCGTTTTATATATCCAAACTTAACATGCTCGATCAGACAAAAACAAAACTCTCCAGTATTGAAGCTGAGAAAGCGGCACTTATACGGCAGTTACGATCAGTTAATTATCAGCTTTCGAGCAGGCCACAGGAGCAGGTCAATCTCACCCGGTTTCTTCGTGATGAAAAAATCGCTGAAAAGACTTATACCGATCTTTTTTCCAAACTACAGGAACTCGAAATTAAAGAAGCGGCAAAAACTGCCAGTGTCAAACTTATCGAAAACGCTACTCCACCAAAATTTCCGATATTTCCAAAAAAGAAAAAAACCGTTTTAATAGCTCTTCTTGCAGGTCTCTTTCTGGGATGTGGGTTAGCGTATGTATTAACGTACCTGAAAGGAAATCCCTCATCGGTTGCAGGTATAAAAGATGTCCTTCCTTACGCTGTTCTTGGAACTGTTCCTGTTGTACCGAAAAAAGAGAGACTCTTTTTCAAGGATGCACCTAATTCCATCTGGTCAGAATCGATACGGCACATCCATACAAGTCTTGATTTTAAAGATATATACCATAATTCTCATGTAAATCTTCTGGTAACAAGCGCGACTGCCGGAGAGGGAAAGAGTATTTTCTGTGCAAATCTTGCGTATGCACTGGCGGAAACAGGAAGAAATGTTGCTCTTGTTAATCTCGATCTCCGCCGCAATGTTTTTCGCGATCTGCTCGAGTCAAAAACGGTGAAAGGTCTCACCGATTATCTCATTACCAATATAGAGCTGCAGGAGCTCTGTTCTCCACAGCCCGGTAATGTGTTTGACCTTATAGATGCAGGAAAAACGGCTGTCGCTCCCGCCCGTATCTTCCTGCGCGGACGTATTGCGGAGTTCTTTAAAACACTCGAAAAAAACTATGATGTCTGTCTCTTTTACTCAGCTCCTATCCTCACTGCATCAGAAACACTCGATCTGAGTCGCCATATGACTGGCATAATCCTGATGGCCGATATGGCTGTATCGAGTGTCAAATCTCTGGCTGCAATGTATGAGTTACTTGAGCAAAAGAGCCTGCCGGTACTCGGAACTGTTATCAATCGCTTGAATACAAGGACTTTTTGACAATCTGCTGGCCTAACAACACCTCTGCAGGTCTCATTAAGAAAGGTATAGACTTATGTACACACACATCATCAAACGTAAGTTGCTTATGGATCTTTTTCAGATCCTCGATCTCTTTATTGTAGCTTCCGTGTTTATCTTCACCATGGCAATCATGATCAAGCCTTTCAGTTTTCACTCTCTGTATTCGGTTATCGATATGCGCATCTCATTCCAGAACGCGCTTTTTCTGACCGTCTACTGTGTTATCTGTCATATTATTTTTCGCTCTAACGGTTTGTATGAATCGCATCGGTTCAGCAGTTTTCTCAGGGAAGCCTTTACGCTTCTAAAAGTGACACTTTTCTGTACCGCCACTCTTTTTGCTGCTACCATGATTTACGAGATGCGTCTTTTTGACACCGCTTTTATTAATACGTATTGGATTTCTCTGTTTGTGTTTTTTGTCCTTAATCGTCTCGTTTTACGGATGCTGCTTTCTTTTATGAGGACAAAAGGGCGTAATCTGCGCAATGTTCTTATTGTAGGTAAAAATGCACGATCAGAGAAATATGCGCGGAAAATTATGGCCGGAAAGAAGCTTGGCTATAAGTTCAAGGGATTTGTCGATGTTAGTTCTACACACAGAAAACATGATGAAAATGATTCATTCGTCTGTGATTTTGATGGATTTAAGGAGTATGTACGTAAAAATGTTGTTGATGAGATATTCCTGTTTCTTCCGATAAAATCTTTTTATGACGAACTTACCCATATTATTTCTGTTTGTGAAGAGCAGGGCATTATGGTACGGATGTGTACCGATCTTTTTCAACTAAAATTCGCACAGGCAAAGGTGGAGCAGGTTGATTCTGATATGCTGATCACCTTGATTACCGGAAACATGAATCGTCCTTCTATTCTGATAAAAGAGGTAATCGATTTTGTACTTGCTGTAATACTGATACTACTTACCGCACCAATAATGATTGTAACCGCAATTCTGATAAAGATGTTCTCTCCCGGCCCGGTATTTTTCCGTCAGGAACGGATAGGATTACATAAGAGAAAGTTCAGGATAATCAAGTTCCGCACCATGTATATTGATGCAGAGGCAAGGCTTGAGAAACTTTTGCATCTTAATGAGATGGGAAACAGTGGGGCATTCAAACTAAAAGATGATCCACGGGTGACACCGATAGGAAAAATTCTCAGGAAGCTCAGTATCGATGAGCTGCCGCAGTTTTTCAATGTGTTGATGGGAGACATGAGTCTTATAGGCCCGCGGCCACTTACTATACGCGATTTTAACGGATTTTCTATTGACAATCACCGCCGCCGTTTCAGTGTGAAACCGGGCCTGACCTGTCTCTGGCAGGTGAGCGGCAGGAACAACCTTTCCTTTGATGAATGGATGAAACTTGATATGCAATATATTGACACATGGTCACTGATGCTGGATTTTAAAATTCTGGTGCAGACTGCAGGTGCGGTTGTCTCGGCTAAGGGGGCACAATGAAAGTTAGAATACCAGGGGAAAGAGAAGCATATCTGCTCGTTGATGATTTTTTTCATATAGAACTTACAGTATAGAAAAAATAATGCCATCCGAAAAAAATAAGAAAATTGCCAAAAACACGTTAGTGCTCTATTTCAGAATGCTCTTTTCCATGGGGGTGTCGCTTTACATATCACGTGTTGTTCTGAATACTCTTGGTGTAAGAGACTTCTGCATTTATAATGTGGTTGGTCGGCTGGTTACGATGTTTACCCTTATTAGTGTGAGACTCTCTGCTGCATCGCAACGATTCATCTCTTTTAAATTGGGAGAAAAGGAAAATCGAAATCTTCAGGAAGTTTTCTCAACAACGGTTATAGTTCATTTCTTTTTAGCGATAATAGTATTAGAATCTGAGACTATCTACTTAAGACAATGTTATGAATAAAACCAATCTCTACGTAGACGATTTATTTGCTGACGACTACAAGTATTTTTTAAATAAAAATTATTACTCCGATCAAAAACCACAAATTCATATTGTAGAAAATGCGATTGTAATTCCTTTTAAATCAAAGACTGAAAATTCTCATCAGGGTAGTGGAGGTGTCATTAATTCAAAAGAGGAATATATTATCAGCTCTCAGACTCCTCAAGAAGATCTCATGCTTCCTGCAAATAAATATGAAACATCAAAACTGCAGCATTCTGATGATAATGAAGTTATATACCTGGGCTATTTTATTAAACAATGGGGACATTTTTTAGTAGATTTTATGACGCGCTTATGGTGGCTGGTTGATAACTATAAGGGGCAGAGAATCGTTTATTTAGTGAGAAATGAGAAAACACTACTTGATGGCAACTATACCAGAATGCTTGAACTTTTTGGAATACCATCTGAAAAATTATATCCGGTTATTGAACCGACATCATTTAAAAAAATAATAATTCCGGAAATGGCAATGGTAAGACCTGATTATTATACTGATGAGTACCTAAAAATTTTCAGGAAAATAATCAGTAATGTTGCTTGTAGCAAGTATCCATACGATAAAGTATACTTTACTAGAAAAAAATTGCTAAATGCTAAAAACAGTGAGTTTGGAGAGAGAGAAATTGAAAATTTTTTTAGAAAAAACGGTTATAAAGTATTATCTCCGGAAAGATGTACTGTAGAAAAACAGATAGCAATTTTTCATTCATGCTCCACTATAGTTTCGCTTTCAGGAACGATTCCTCATAATATTGTTTTTGGAAATTCAAAGACTAATTTGATAATTATTAATAAGGTACAGCGCATAAATACAATACAGTTAATTCTAAATCAAGCAGTTGGCTGTACAACTACTTATATAGATGGATTTGTAGCACTATTACCTGTCTCTCCAGGAAATGGACCATTTTGGTTGCAAGTGAATAACAATCTCTCGACATTTGCAATGGATAATGATATGAAGATACCGAAGTCTTCAAAAACAGAGGAACTATTTACAGATCTGTATACTCGGAGGAAAATCCAGAACTATTTTGTAGCTTACTGCAGAAATCAAGATGAAGGTTTTGATATTGGTGGAAAAATAGTTGGAAGTTCCCGTCCATTGAAGGATGGCTTTCAAGTTAAAGAACTTTATTATTACTATCGAAAACGAATAGGTTCTTTTCCAACATATATAAATTTTGAAGGATTTGTTCGCTGGATAGTAAAAAGAATGCTGAGATTCAATTGATTAATCAAAAAATGAAAGATAGTACATTAGCGAGAAATTTTTTAATTTTAGTTGCTATGTTGTTTCTTTGGTACGCAACTCAGAAAGTTGCGGATGATTTAAGAATTTTAACAAATGGTTTAGCAAATGGTGGTGGTTTTAAAAATTTATTGCATATAGTTGTCTTATTAATGGTTGCTTGCATCTCTTATTTTGTTTTTTTTCCAAAAAAACAAGCCAGTGAATCAATGTTTTTTAATTTTTTTCTTGTTTGGACAATTGTTATTACTGCAAATGCATGGCTTAATCTTTATCCTAATGAAATTACTTATGTTATTACGACAAGATCAAGAGTCATCGTTATTATTCAGCAAGCTCTAATGCATTTTTGCCTTTTTTTATTTTTTTTTGCAGTATTCAGAAATTATAGCAGTTCATTACAAAAACCATTTTCATACATAGTTGTAATCTGGTATATAGTAATAGCTCTTAGCTATTCTATTAATTACTCTGTTTTAGGAGAACTAGTACATTCAGGACAATCACATTTATTGGGAACTTCTTATATTTTATTGTATCCTTTACCTCTTGCTTTATCCTTGAAAAATAAATTTTGGAAAAGTTTTTGTGTAATTATTGGAGGAATTGTTGTTTTATCATCTATTAAACGAGGAGGAGCGTTAGGCCTGGCTGGTGCTATATTAGTATACTACTTTGTGCAAAATTTTTATGTAAATAATGAAAAAGATTTCGTAAGGAAATTTTTTATACTTATACTGACTATCGTTTTGTCGCTTTACTCATTTATAACATACGATAATGTGATGAATAATGGCTTTATTCAAGAACGCATGAATTCTATTTCAGAAGACGGTGGCTCCGGGCGAGAAGAGATGGCGACTTATTTGTTTAATAATATTCCAAATATCCCAATAGATAAGCTGATGTTTGGATATGGCTACCTTGGTGCAATGCAATTTACACCCATGCATCTTTCTGCTCACAACGATTTTTTAGAAGTGTTATACGATTATGGGCTAATTGGTTTTACAGTATACCTTTGGTTTTATATACTTTTTTTTAGAAAAATCAAATTATTGATAAAACAGAAGTCTGAATATGCCGCGCCACTTGCAGCTGGCTTTGCTTTGTTATGCATCTTGTCTATGATTTCGCATATCATTATTTTTCCATACTTTGCATGGTTTGCTATCTTTTTGGGCGTTTTTGATGGAATTACTGCTGAAAAACTGAAAATTAAAATTTAAACAGATTGGTAGATACATGAAAATAGGAATACTGACATATCATAATGTTGCTAATTTCGGAGCAAATTTACAACTCCTATCTACTGTAAATTACTTAAAACAGAGTGGCTATGTGCCATTAGTGATTAATTGGTATTTGGATGAACTGGAAGAGATGTATAAAAGATTAACGCCTCAAATACAACTTGAAATGCATAAGAGTTACAGGGATAAAAATTTACCCATATCTAAAATGTGTAAAAAGAGTCAGGATATTGCGGATATCATTGAAGACGAAAATATAGAAGGTTTGATAATAGGAAGCGATGCAGTAGCACAGCATCATCCATTAATATCGAGAATTGTATTCCGATCAAAAAAAATAGTTGCTGTTAAAAAGGTTACTCCAGATATAATGTATTCCAATTTGTTTTGGGGAAATTTTGTCCCTTTGTTGAGAAAAAAAATTCCTATGGCTATGATGTCAGTATCATCTCAGGATTCTGCATACAGGCTTATTAACAAATCTCTTCGTAGCAGAATGTTCCAATCAATTTCTAATTTTAATTTTATTTCTGTAAGGGACGATTGGACACAAAAAATGTTTAAATTTATTAGTGATGGTAAAATAATTCCATCTATCACTCCTGACCCTGTTTTCGCTTTTAATCATAATGTCACAGCAGAACAGTTAACAAAAAAGTTTATCTTAAACAAGTTTAATTTAAGAGATGACTATATATTGTTAAGTTTTCGTAATTCTAAAGCTGTAAATAATGAATGGGTAAATAATTTTGAACTGCTAGCTAAAAAAAAAGGATATGATTGTGCCGCACTCCCTTTTCCACAAGGCATTCTTTTTAGCAATAATTTAAAAAAACAGATCAATTTACCTTTGGACCCATTGGAATGGTATGCATTAATTAAATATTCCAAAGGATATATTGGTCATAACATGCATCCGATAGTAATATCATTACACAATGCTGTACCATTTTTTTGTTTTGATAACTGGGGTACAGTAAAATTCAATTATATTGTAAATGAGAAAACAAGTAAAACATATCATCTATTATCTGAGGCTGGCTTTTTAGATTATAGGATAACAAATATTGGTCGATTGCAAAAAATTCCGACTCCTCAATTTGTTTTTGATAAGATTATGTCATTTGATACTGTGAAAGCTCAAAATTTTTCTCAATTATATTTCAAAAACTATACTATAATGATGAAAAATATCTTATCAATAATGCGATAGCGAGTTTATTATTTATTTATGAAGATCTTGTTTGACCTTATTAATTTACAACATTTCATCGGTGGTGCTGCAACTTATACCTATAAGGTACTTTCAGCATTATGTGATAGAAAAAACTCAGGTTTGGAAATATTGGGGCTGTTTGATTCCCGAAAGCATTTTGTTAAAATTTATGATTTCGAGGATTTATGCAGACATAAAAATATTCGATTGGTTGATGTAAATCAGTATGAGAACATTGCTCAAATTGTAAGTAAAGAAAGTGTTGATAGCTTTTTCATTGGCTGCGGACAATATTATCATACATATAATCTGGAAGGTATAAGGTGTCATTCTGTAATTGTTATTCATGATTTGTATGATTTTGAAATAAATGATAATCGTTTCCCAGATATAATTGTAGATCCTGCTCTAATGACAAAAAAACATTATTTAAAAGTATGGTATTATAATTTATTGAGAATAAAAAAGAATTATGTAAAAGATTATTCCAATATCATATCTTTTTGTTCGTTACCCAACGTAGATGTAGTAACGGTTTCTGAGTATACAAAACATGCGTTGATGTATTATTTACCACAACTTATAAAAAATTATTCTGTATTGTATTCTCCTGAAAAAGTTGTTTCGCGGAAAGGTAATGTAGAAAATGCGGTTTTGAAAGATATAATAGAATCAAAGAAGATATATTATTTAGTTGTAAGTGCAAACAGACGATTGAAAAACGCCCGTTTTGTAATAGATACGTTTGAGAAAATAACAGAATCGAATAATGATATGTTCCTGCTGACGATAAATTATCCCAGTAAATTATATAAAAATCATATTACTTGTTCCCTGTTATCCGAATCTGATCTGGAATATGCGTATGAGAATGCCTATGCATTAATTTTCCCTTCTCTAGAAGAAGGTTTCGGGTATCCTCCATTAGAAGCCATGAAATATGGAACTCCAGTTATATGTTCTAATGTTTGTTCAATGCCGGATATTTATGAGGATAGCATTTTGTATTTTTCTCCTTTTTATAATAATGATTTATTTTATAAAATACAATTATTAGAAAGAATGAGAGATAAATATGTGGAAAGTGCACTGTTGCAATATAATAAGATCCGCATACGGCAAGAAAATGATCTAAGCAAATTAATAGATACTATAGTACCACAGTAAGTTTTTTAAATATTATGCCTCAAAAAGAAAACCAAACTATCCAATCTGCTCCATCTACATCAGCTACCGTTTCAACGGTTGCAGAAAACAACAAACGTATCGCAAAAAACACCCTGTTGTTGTATATCAGGATGCTGCTTACGATGATAGTTTCTTTATATACAGTAAGGGTGGTTTTACATACCTTGGGTATAGTTGACTACGGTTTGTACAACGTTGTTGGAGGCGTAGTTACAATGTTTTCTTTTTTTAGTAATACTATGGCAGTGGCCTCTCAACGGTTCTTTACGTTTGAATTAGGTAGAAACGACTTGGTACAGCTTAAGAAAATCTTCAGCATGACCATGACCATTTATATAATGCTTGCGGCAATAGTTCTTCTTTTGGCAGAAACGGTGGGGCTTTGGTTTGTAAATACGCAAATGACCATCCCCGCCGACCGAATGGATGCCGTACGCTGGGTGTATCAGTTTTCCATTTTTTCGTTTATAATGACCATGCTTACGGTTCCCTACAATGGGGCTATGATTGCCCACGAAAAGATGAATGTATATGCTTATGTAAGCATTATTGAAGTAACACTTAAACTGATTATTGTTTATCTGTTAGTTATGTTCTCATTTGATAAATTAAAAACATATGCTGTTTTAATATTTACCTTAACCACTATTGTAACTTTTATTTATCGCACTTACAGCAAATGCTCATTTCAGGAATGTCGATATATCTTTTATTGGGATACACCCCAGTTTAAACAATTACTAAGCTATTCAGGCTGGAATTTATTAGGTGCCGTGGCGGGTGTTTTAAATGGTCAAGGAATTAATATTATCTTGAATATCTTTTTTGGCCCTGCAGTAAACACTGCTAGAGGCATAGCCTATCATGTAAATAGTACTATAAATCAATTTGTGCAAAACTTTATGAAAGCAACAAATCCACAGATTATAAAATATTATGCCGCCAATGAGAAAGAAAGAATGATGAAGCTGGTTTTTCTAAGTTCCAAACTATCTTTTCTTTTACTATTTGTACTTTCTATGCCTGTTCTGCTGGAAACAAAATTTATTTTTGCATTGTGGCTGAAAGAAGTCCCTGAATATGTTGTTTTATTTACCCGACTAATCATCATTGCAGCATTAATAGATACACTATCTTATTCATTGATGACTGCAGCTCAAGCTACGGGAGACATTAAAAAATATACGATTGTAGTCGGCAGTCTCATGTTATTAAATTTACCTATTTCGTATTTATTCTTAAAATTAGGATTCAATCCTGCAATCGTATTTTATATATCAATTATAATTACATTTGCATGTTTAATTGCCAGAACGGTCATATTAAAACAAATGATATCTGCATTTGATATAAAATATTTCTATATAAAAATCATCCCACGTTTATTGCTGGTAGTTTTAGTATCTTCAGTTTTATCTTATGTTTTAAGATTGATTTTTAGTGAAGGAATTATTAAACCTTTATTAACAATTATAGTAGGTATATTGATAACATCTATTGCAATATATACCTTTGGCTTAAATCACGAAGAAAGAAGAATGGTTTTCAAGCTTTTTAATAGAAAAAAAGTAATAAAATGACAATTTGAAGATGAAGCAGTAATTGTGGCAGATGTGTTGTTAATAATAATACCTCGCCAGGAGTTTTGGCGGGTGAAGTTCCTGAAAAAGTACTGTGAAGAAATACGAATTGAAGACAGTTGAGAGCGAATGATAGTTGAAAATATGAATATTTTATTAATTGGCGGTACTGGATTATTGAGTGGTAAAGTATTGGACTTGTGTGTCTCAAATGGTTATTGTACATATATTTTGAATAGAGGTCATAATAATAAAAATGTTGAAAAACAGGTAAATATTCTGATTGCAGATTTTTACAAAATAAAGTCTGTAGAGGATGCTGTAAAAGATCTTAATTTTGACATTGTAGTTGATTTTTTATCACGTAAACCGGAAGATATTAACAGAATATTCCCTGTTTTCAATTTTAAATGTAAACAATATGTTTTTATTTCATCTGCTTGTGTTTATCGCCGTTTTAAAGATGATGGTTTTATTACAGAAGATTGTCCTAAACCAAATTTTGATTGGTCCTACAGTATAGAAAAATATGATTGCGAACAAACACTCATTAATCTTTCGAAGAATACGGAAGTAAAATACACTATTGTTCGTCCATATATTACTTACGATGATACGCGAATTCCATTTGGTATCACACCTTTATATGGTTATCATGGTACTATTATTGGGCGTATAATTGCAGGAAAGCCTGTTTTCATTTGGGATAAAGGCGAAGCAAACACGACTTTAACTCGCGTTGAAGATTTTGCAAAAGGCATTGTTGGTTTGTTCGGTAATGAAAAAGCATACGATGAGGATTTTCATATTGTAACCAAGGAAACACATACGTGGAAGGAATTCCTGGAATTGATGTTCTTAATCTTAAATAGTAAAGTAAACATTGTAGATATTCCTACGGAATATATAATTTCTCAATTACCTGAATATAAAGGAATGCTGATTGGAGATAGAGCTATTGATGCTTGTTTTGATAACTCAAAGATATTATCTACTGTAAAAGAGCTTGAATTTTCAATTTCTTTGAAGGATGGTTTAAAAAAAACAGTAGATTACTACAAAGAAAATAATTATTTAAAAGGGATTGATTATAAGTGGGATGCAAAAATAGATAGACTTCTATCTAAATATTCTTCGCAGAAAATATCTTTTACCGATTATTTAGGAAATGCCAATAAGAATGATAGGTTAACATATTTTATATACAGGTATTTTTCTATACGGATAGCTAATAAATTATTTTCCTTATTCCGAAAAACAGGAATACTATAAATGACATATCAGAGTTTTCTTTTTGGGAAAGATAAAACATTTTGTTCTGGATGCAGGGCTTGTGAATTTGTGTGTCCACATAATGCAATCCAAATGAATGAAGATAATGAAGGCTTTTTATATCCTTCTATAGATTCCGCAAAATGTACAGAATGCAGGCTTTGTGAAAATATTTGTCCCATGAACCAAAAAAATAAAATTAAAGAAGATATTACATTTGAACCAGAAGTATATGGAGCGTGGGCAAAAGAAAATAAAGTTACTGTAGATTGTGCAACTGCTGGAATTTGCACGATTATATCTGAATATGTTCTCGAACAAAATGGAGTCGTGTTTGGTGTCCAGTTAAATGAAGAAAAAAAGAGTACCGAACATATCGCTATTACCGATATTGAAGATCTTTATTTAATTAAAAATTCCAAATATATACAGAGTGATGTAGGGAAAACTTTTCAAGAATGTAAAAAGTATTTAGAAAACAACAAATTAGTTCTATATACAGGAACTCCTTGCCAGATAGCCGGTTTAAAAGCATTCCTCAAGAAAAATTACGTCAATTTAATTACTATTGATATAATATGCCATGGCGTATTCAGCAAAAAAATTTTTCAAAAAGAATTTCAATATCTGGAAGAGAAATATGGTGGAAAGATAAAAGATTTTAGATTTAGAAGTAAAAAAGAATTGGGATGGTTTTCTGGTGGTGGAATAGTTAATTTCAACATCGTTAGAAATAATAAATGTAAACATATAGAAATACCTGCTAAATTCTCACCCATGTATCATGCTTTTATTGGTATCAATCCAGGAGAGAACGTTTATAGTACATTACGACCAGTTTGCTACAATTGCAAGTTTAGGACACTCGATAGAGGTAGCGATATAATGGTAGGTGATTTCTGGGGTATTAACAAATTTCATAATGATAAACTCACCGCCGAAAGAAGAAAATACGGAATATCATTGGTATCAGTAAATACACAAAAAGGGAAAGACCTTTTTTCAAAAGTAGAGAATAAAATTGAATACTTCGAAACAACAAAGGAAAAAGCAACCCAACAGCCCGATCTGCTTGGTGAAAGGCGTAAAATGCCCAATAAGAGATTTGAGATATATGATAAATTGGATAAAATAGAATATGAAGAATTGAAAGATTCTTTGATTTTCCCCAATAGAAATTATGATAATGATAAATCTATCCATAATTTTTTTCAAAATAAGAAATTATATGAGCTGAAACAAAGACTTCCAATTATTAAATTATTCCGTAAGTTTAAAAGAATTTTTTATGTTTGGGTGAAATCATTATATGAATTATTTCTTAATGATTTATTGCCTGTCATTCCTTCTCGTCACTTACGTCTATTTTGTTTGCGAAATGTGTTTAAGGCGAAAATAGGAAAAAATGTAGCAATGTACCGTAAAATTGAATTCCGCAATCCAGAAGATCTCATTATTGAAGGAAACAATTCCATAGGTTTAAACGTAATGCTTGACTCAAGAAATGGTTTAATTGTAAAATGTGGAGCTGTAATATCTTCACATGTGCTAATATGGACCTTGCATCACGATTACAATTCTTCAGATTTTAGAATGGTAGGTGCACCTGTTGAAATCGGCGAATATACGTGGATATGTTCGAGGGCAATAATTCTCCCCGGGGTAAAGATAGGTAAAGGCGCTGTAGTAGCTGCTGGTGCGGTTGTTACAAAAGATGTAGAACCTTTCACAGTGGTAGGAGGGGTACCAGCAAAAAAAATTGGAATGCGTAAGGAAATGGATTATAATTATTTAATTGGGAGTGGATTTCATATAATTTAAATAAAAACCTTCATGTTTATTTTTTTCATACCATAATATAGGATTAAAAATATCAAGAGAAACTATGACAAAAAAAAAAGCACGTGTAATTGCATTTTACCTTCCCCAGTTTCATCCAATACCCGAAAATGATAAATGGTGGGGTAAGGGGTTTACAGAGTGGACAAATGTTGGAAGAGCGAAGCCCTTGTTTAAAGGACATTATCAACCCAGAGTGCCAGCAGATTTAGGATACTATGATTTGAGAATGCCCGAAGTAAGGGAGGCTCAAGCTGAAATGGCCCGGGATGCCGGTATAGAAGGTTTTATGTATTGGCATTACTGGTTTGGTAATGGGAGGACACTTTTAGAAAGACCATTTCAAGAAGTTTTAAAAAGCGGTAAACCTGATTTCCCTTTTTGTTTGGGATGGGCTAACCATAGTTGGGAAAATAAAACATGGAACCCTGCTGTTCAGAAAAAAAAGTCACAACTTCTGATAGAGCAGGTGTATCCAGGTAAACAGGATTATATTGCCCATTTCAATTATGTATTACCTGCTTTTAAGGATAAAAGATATATTCGCATCGGTGACAAACCGGTTTTTTACATTTATTCTTCTTTCGGTATTCCTGATTGCAAATCGTTTATTGATACCTGGCAGGAATTGGCCAAAAAAGAAGGTTTTACTGGCATCCATTTTATTGGTAAAATGGATACATGGTTAAAAGATTATGACAATCTTAAAAATATGGGATTTGATGCCATAAATACGATTACCACCTGGCATGCACAATGTAAAGTTTCTGGTAAATTGACTAACAGAATATTAATCAATCTTAAAAAACATTTTAAGGTTGATATAATGCAAGTTTATAAATATGCAGAGGTTATAAAACATTTATCTGTAGAAATAGACCGTAAAGAAGATGTCTATCCAACGATAATACCCCAATTTGATCATTCACCACGTTCTAAAAAATTTGGTACAATTTACCATGGAAGTACACCTGAGCTTTTCAGACAACATTTGCGTAATGTTGTTTCAACTGTTTCATTAAAAGTGCCTGAAAACAGAGTCGTACTTTTACGATCATGGAATGAATGGGCTGAGGGTAATTATATAGAGCCAGATTTGGTATTTGGGCATGGTTACCTGGATGTTTTAAAAAAAGAACTTGCACTGTAAAAATTTTATTTAGGGCTGCAGACGTATTGGCATCTTTAAATTCAGTCATGCAAATATACATTACTACTATATAGGTCATTCATTTATGAAAAAAACAATAATCTGGATAACTTCCGATAACTTTTTAGATACGAATATACAAATAGTACCCAAAATCGCAGAAATATTTAATGTAAGATGGTTTGTAATTTTTACTAAAACAAGAAATAAAAAATATTCTCAACGTGATATTGAAAATATCTGTTCAGGTAAATGCATCGACTTAAGATTTTATAATCTTACGCATAGACAAAGATCACTAAACTCTTTTGGGAAGTTTATTAAATTGATTAATGAGGTAAGGAGTTTAGATTGCGATATTGTATATGGAAATGTTAGTCAATCCCATTTTTATTACCATATTGTTGCAGCGCTTATTTTGAATAAAAGTAAATATATATGTGCTATTCACGATGTTGTTATGCATAGTAACATCGTGAATGGTTTCTGTGTATCAATAGTTAACAAAATGATATTCAAGCTTTTTGCTAACTTTCAATTGTTTTCAAGGAGTCAAAAAGAGCTTGCAGATGCCCGAGTTCCTAAGAAAAATACGTTTTATATCAATTTGAGTCTATACGATTTTGGCAAACCAAAAATAAGTACTAATAAAAATAATAAAACTACCTTTTTGTTTTTTGGTCAAATTAGAAGACACAAAGGTTTGGAGTACTTAATTGAGGCTGGAAATCTTCTATATGAAAAAAAACCAGACGAATTTATTATTAAAATTGCAGGCCAATGTGATGACTGGAATTTTTACGAGAGAAAAATTGTACACAAAAATGCTTTTGATTTAAGAATCGGATATATTGAAAGTGAAGAAGTACCTGGTTTGTTTGGATGTGCCGATTTTCTGGTGTTACCGTATTTAGATGTTACACAAAGTGGACCGCTTATGATTGCATTTAATTATGGCATTCCTGTTATTGCATCAGATTTACCAGGTTTTAAAGATTATTCTGAAGGGGTTTGCAATTTTTTCAGGCCTGGGGATATAGACGAATTGCATAACGCTTTACTAAATGCATTAAGCCTAAATGGGGAAAATTATTTAAAAATTAAGAAAACCCTTGAATTAAACGTCAAAAACAATTTTACGCCAGATTCAGTAGCTAAAAAATATCTAAAATTATTTAATGAATTTACAAACGGCTGCTCATAATTTTTTTGACAAAATATTTTATTCTTTTAAGCGCTGATAAAATACCAAAGGTAAATAATAAAGGCTTGACCCTTTCACATAACTTGTCAAACGTAGTAATCCGGATAAACTTCAACACTTCCTGCTCGAAATTTCCCACACTAGTATTCAAAACTGCCGATAAAAATGTATCTCTATTGGTAGATTTTGGCACACTATTATATACCATAACTCCATCGATTTCTATTGCTTTTTGTATATCTGTGGGATAATAATGAAGTTGTGGTTTAATTTCCTCAAATATTTTTAAACCTATTTTGGATTGGAGCAATACGTTTGTATAACCCTTGTCATCATCATTCAAATCTTCAACTAATTTAGAAGCGTGCCAGGCATCAAATATGGTAAAGTCGCTGTCGTGCTGAATAGATTTAAAATTACACTGATAGCACGATGGACGAGAACAAACATCCTGGAAAAAGCTTTTCATAAATAAATCTACTCTGTTACTTCCAGAATATACTTTTCCATTCTCGAATTGAACTCTCATGGTACTACTGTGATAACCATATGTTTTATTTCTGAAGGCTACACTTCGTACTTTTGATTTATTACGGTATTCGTGATATTTAATATATTTTTTCCAAAATAAAGGTGATGGGGTGCCATGGCATACGAAGTCAACTATTATTAGCTTTTCGTACTTTCGATTTAAAAAGTGGACTAATCCGGAAGCTTGACATGGCGTTCCACTGAAGCAGACCCATTTGCCTTCTTTCAGATAGCTTTTAACTTCACTAAATGATTTTCCTAAATCACTTTGAACATACTTTGATCCTCTAAATTTTGAGACTTCTTCTATCGTTGTTGCAGAAGTATGTCTAACTTTCCAATTCTCATCGAAAGATGCACCAAATACAACCCCACCCTTATTAATTACATATTGTGCGATTGGGGTAAATGCCCCCCCGGATGTGCTGGTATTCAAAATATCAGAAGATTTTACTCTGCAAAGATATGCTGAAGGTATATCAGAAAACTGTTTTTTATTCAATATTGGACATACTTCTACGCACAATCTGCATTTATTACAGATTGTGTGGTTTACAATTGGGAAAAGAAAGCCTTCGTTGTCTGATGACATTACAATACATTTATTAGGACATATGCTTGCACAAGCAGTACATCCGCAGCAGTCTACCATGTTGTTTATTTGAATCATATTAGAGTCCAAATTACGTAGTCAATAGGTTACATTGGCGTAGTTAATTTTTTATACTACAGCATTGAAAGCATCTTCTAAATATTTTTTTGAAAAATCCCGCATGTTAAAAAGATGAGAATCAACTTTTTTATAGTCAATCGAAGCAATCATATCCGTATATATATTACCGGAAAACCGTCTCTCTTGTAATCCTAAGTTGTTACACAAAGAATCAATTCTGGTATTTTTTGAAGCACCATATGAATCTTTGTAACGATTAAAAACCACAAACTTTTTTTTAAATAAGATTGAAAAAACAGTGCCGTGAAAGGAATCTGTGCAAACAAACTCTGCGTTGTGAATTAAGTCTACAAATTCAGCTGGCCCTGCATTTTTAACTGAGATATCCCCAAATTTAAGATCCGGGGCTAAAAACTGAGGAATAGAAATGATCTTTAAACCTGTACGATCTTTAAGGCTCGTAACCTCTGCTCTTGCTTTTTCATCAGGACCTAGAATATACGAAAGAATATATTTTTCCTTAATGAGAGGTTCACATGGCAGCATTTCATTCCATTGTTCTCCGGTAAAATGCAGTGTAGGATCAATAACAACCGGAATACTTCTCCCCGTCAGTTCTTTAACAATTTGAGAGCCACTGTTTTCCCTGCAACTAATAAACTGTATACGCTGTAAATAATTTTTTGTTCGTCTTCGTTGATACCAGGGGATCTGCTTAACTCCAAAGCTGGAGGCGTAAGAAATTTTAATTTTGTCATTATCAGCAAACATCAGGTTGTAAAAATTTGTCGGTAAACCAGCAGGAGTCCATAATTGATCGCTTCCCGTAAAAAATGCGCTGTACTTTTTACTATTTGCGACTAATGAATCATATCCTGTATAGACCGCCATTGGAGCAGTAAAGTATTGCTGCCTGAATTTACTGAATGCGGTCTTTCGTTGTCGGGCGACATTTCTTAGCTCAGGGTGTTTTTTCAAAAATGACTTTTTCTTAAAATCGGCAAATTTATCTTCCCATATAACATGGTTAAATATGCGTGGAATACTTTTAAAAATAAATTTTGGAGTATACTTCTTTCTATATTCTATCAACTCATATTTTATTCCATATTGACTAAGAAGCATCTGTGTAGCATAAGATTGTAGCATACTACCATAATTATTATTACGAAGTTCAATGCAAACACCAAGTGTTCCATGTTTAAGATAGCCATTCACATTTTGCATTAATTCAGCTCCCATAAGTGCATCAATCATCTAAAAAAATGTATTTTGAATATACAACGTTATTGTTATCTGAGTACAAACGATTAAGCATTTTTATCGTAACAAAAATCGCGAGATAAACATTTTTAGTTTAATTCTCAATAAAACAGGTATTCTAATTTTTAACGTTTCAAAATAGATGACTTTGCGATTTGTTTTACTGAAATTCAGATCAACTTTTTTATAACCGTAATTGACATAAGTTTTTAATATGCTATCACGGGCAGTATTCAGACTGCTTGGTTCTTTTAATTGTCGGTTGTGTTTAGCAACTTTTTCAAACGTTGAAGGATATAAATCAAGTTTTTTGGCATTTTTACTAAGAAGATAGCTGCCTTTACTTGAATTTATTAATATACAAGAGCACCCATCCAATATATTAATTTTTCCGGGGTTAGAACTTGTCAACTCCGGGTGTTCTTTCTGTATCCCCCAATAATCACCCACTGTTATGTCTCCAGGACGGTTATTGGAAGCATACTTGCAAGAATAGCAACACTCTCTATATATGCTGGAATTCAAAAACAACGAGTAGTAAGATGATGCTTTACTTGGCAACAAAGCAGTTTTACATTTACCGTTGCGAGCAGCGTAGGATATCTTCGCGGTTAAGCCCCATCCGTTTTGTTTGTCACGAAAAACAATGTTGTTAATTTTACCTTTAAGTTTGTTTTCAAGTAACTTGGTGTAATCGCTAAAAAATCGGGCACTGGGTACTCCATGGCAAATAATATCAACAAGGAAAAGAGACGGGTAGTCTTTTCCAAGAAACCCTCTAAGCCCTGCAATTTGACATGGAGTACCTGAAAACAAAATTGTTTTTCCTGCTTCAAGATTTTTTTTAACATCTGAATAGCAAAAGCCAGTAAAGCTCTGCACATATTTTGACCCCAAAAGCTTGAGGAGCTCAGCTTTATCGTCTACCATTATGTGCATAGGTGTAAGTACATTATTAACGGTCTCCATAGATACACCATAAACAATACCACCATCATTTAATACACTGGTTGCCAGGCTAGCAAAAATACCCCCTGATGCAGATTGCAAAATATCGGTATTTTTAGAAATTCCAGCAAAAACACTAAACGGCTTATTTGTTTCCTGGTGCGTACTTCTGGCACAAACATCCTTGCATAAACCACAATTCACACAAGTTGTTTGATCAATCGCAGGATAAATAAATCCATATTCATCTTCCTGCATATTAATTGCATGTTTAGGGCATATGTTAAAGCATGCGCCACAACCGCAACAATCTTTTTTGTCTGTGTAAATTTGCACTTTCAGCTACTTTTGTTAAAAAACATTGACTTGAGAACATCAATCGATCGTTCTCGCTCTTTTGCAATTACCCTGTGAACAGGATCGAAATTAATCTTTTTTTCAATAAAGCTGAAATCCTGATAGCTTCTCACAACTCTTTCTGTTAAGTTAGTAAGCTCAAGAAGGCTCTGATTACGTGTTTGGGTTCCTTCGGGCAGTATATTAACAAATTGTGTGCCAAAATTGATGGCAAATGCAGTGCCATGAAATGAGTCAGTTATCATATATGCAGCATTTTTAATGTAAGAAAGAAATATTTCTGGATCAGGTAAAAATATCGGCCAGCCGCCCCTTTTAAGATGATGAAGCATCGGTGTTATGCGTATTAAGGGAAGGTTAGATTGTTTTGCAAATTTTTTTGCATAGATATCCATCTCAGAATTACTATGTAATTGATAGATTAAAACATATCTTTTGTTGATGTCCTTTTTTATTATTTTGTTCCACTGGTTACTTGTTAATAATAATGTTGGATCGAGAACCTGATGTGGTATTGTCAAATTCATATTGGCAATAATGGCAACTGCACTTTTTTCTCTTACAGAAACTGCATTATATTTTGCAAGCATTTTTTTGTAAGTATCTAAAGTGCTGCTACTAAATTCTACTCTTCCAAAACTGCTTCCAAAAGCAACTTTCTTTTCGTTATTACCAGAAAAAGAAAGAAAGTATGCAGGATCAAAAATCTTACAGCCTATTGGTCCCCAAACCTGATCACTACCAGTACAATAAATATCTGCTTGTGGTTTGTCTTTCGTGAGCTCATCCAAAGTCGTGTATCTGTTGCTCAGCTTCAATAGAGTTCTCCGCAGCTTTTCAAATTTAATACCCGCTAAAAAATAACCAGGTGTTTGAATAAGTAAGTATGCGATCCTTTTAAATATATTTGTGTTCCACTGTTCATTTTTTTGCAACAGACTTTTTGCAATGTTGAAGTGGTGTTCATCTTGCGGTATATAATCAATAACTTCAACGTCACAACCCATTTTTTTTAACACTGTTTGGGTTGCATACGTTTGAAGGAGTGAGCCATAATTTGAAATTGCATGCCTTGTAATAAGAGAAATCTTCATCTACATATCCAAAATTCTTAAAGTTATTAGATCAAATCCCAGTACTGTTCATTATGCTTACCTGCTTCCAATAAGTGTATTGCATCCAAGATATTTACATCGTAATAAACTCAATAGTCGAAAAAAACACTCTGCCAGCATTACCACAAAGTATAAATTTGTTACAAATAGAGGAATGCCGGCGTTTCCATGTAAATCTACTATAGTATGCGCCACAAAACCGCTGCCAATGCAGCAATTTCGTGCAAACCTTAAAGCCGAATAACAGTGTGATTAGTTTTACTTTTCATCTAAATCTTTTTATTCAATAATATTTGTTTTTGTTAAACTACCATATAAGTTGGTTAACTCATTACTATAAGATTTATGACAGTAATTCTCTTTTGCAAACTCAACAATGGCTGAGGACATTTTATTGTATTCATTTTCGTTGCATTCAATCAGTTGCCTGATTGATCTTTCTAAGGATTCACTGCTGAATGCCTTAAAAACAAACCCCGTTTTCCCATCCACAATCAGTTCCGGTATTCCCCCGATATCAGCTCCAATAACCGGTTTCCCCTGTGCCTGCGCTTCCATTATCGAATACGGACAGTTTTCATACCATTCGGATGGGACTACAACTGCTTTGCATCCTGAAACTATTTCAGCCATGCTCTTTCGATCCTGATAACCAAGCAGTTTAACTCGATTTGCAAGATTATTGGATTCGATAAACTTTTCAATTTCTGGACGTAATTCGCCATCACCTGCAATGTGTAGATTGACTCCGTCAACCCGTATAATTGCATTTAGTAAAATAATTATCCCTTTTTCCGGAGATAGGCGTCCGAAAAATAAAAGATAGCCATCATATGCAACTACTGGCTGGTATACCGTCTCTTTAGGGAGAAAGTTACGAAGAAATATTACCGGGGATTTTGAAAATTTGCTTCTATTGTGTTTTTCAACAATGAATTTAGAAGGTCCTATAAATAGGGTAATTTTGTTATACTTTTTTGTTTTCTTCAGAAATGTTGCTTCTAAATAGGCAAGTGCACTTTTTACTCTTGAATTTTTAATGCACCCTATCTTTAAACAGGACAAAAAATTTTCGGTTTCCAGACACTTCTCACATATTTGTCCATGTGCCAACATTGTACAGTTGGGACAAATACAGATATAATCATGCATTGTATAAACAACGGGTATACCATGTTTATACAATTCGTCAATTACTGAGAAGGTAAGTTGCCTGTGCACAAGATTAACATGGGCGATATCAGGTTTTTCTTTTTGAATTAACTTGCGGAGTTGTTTTTTTGCGTGAAATGAGTAAAGAAATTTAAAACCAGCTATTAATTGTTTTAGCAAGCTTTGCTTACCTACGTATTCCACATTTGGTACGAAATACTCAGTCTGCTTACATGGAAAGTTTTTTTCATCCTGCATAGAAAAGAAAACAACATCATGCCCTGCATTTTTTAACATTTCCGAAAGAGCAAAGTGATAGGTCTCAGACCCACCATGAATATAATGAAATTTATTAACCAATAAAACTTTCACTGAGCATCTCTCATTTTAATGACTTTTGCTGGTACACCTCCAGCAATTGAAAGTGATGGAATATCTTTATTTACAACTGCTCCTGCCGCAATTATAGCTCCATCTCCAATATTTACCCCATCCAGAATTGTAACATTTGCACCAATCCAACACCCATTACCAATGGCAATACCCTTTCTGTCGTCTCCTTGAAGTCGAATTGGAGTATTTAAATCACTATACACATGGTTTTCTGAAATTATACAAACATGCGGTCCCATGATTGTGTCTGAACCAATACTTAACGTGCCCCGAACAGAGATAAATGCATTCGGAGAAATACCAACATGTTTTCCAATTGACAGCTTCTCTCCTAAATTCCTGGCTACTCCTGTACACTCAATTATACTGTTTCTGCCAAGCATGAAATTATCACCAATTTCTACTCCACCTTTGCACATAGCATTAATCTGGCAATTATCATGGATAGTCATACTGCCGCAGCTTATTTTTTTCTTTGCAAAAAGAGTAACATTTCGTCCAATAAAAACTGCTTTTCCAGATTTTTTAAAAAAAATTTTATAAAGAAAACCACGAAGCAGCATGAGTCCTCGCCCCATCACCATTTCTAGTAACTCACTGAAAGATATTGCTTCATCAATTTGATAAGGCTCTTTTTTTATCTTGCTTATAATTAGTGAAATCAGTTTTATCATTTGTTACCATCCATTTCATTTAATCAAATTTTACACCAATATAATTCTTCTGTTTTTTTTGCGACATTATTCCAATCGTACTCTTTCGCCCGTTCTAAAGATTTACGGCGAAACTCTTTTATTGTGGCCTCATTATGAAACAGTAATTCGGACATTTTGTTTTTAAGATCTTCAATATTACTTTTTGCAAATGAAATGCTGTTTCCATTCAAGACTTCCGTGCATTCCGGAATATTTGAAGTAAGGCAACAATTCCCGTAACTCATCGCTTCTAACAGAGAGATAGGCATACCTTCGACATCACTTGGCAACACATAAAAATACGCATTTGAGTAAAGTGATTCAAGCCCAATCCCTTCAATAAAACCGGTAAAAACGATACGATTGTCACCGGCTGCACGTCTTTTCAGTGATTCATAATATTCATCGGTATGGCTGCTCCCGCCGGCAATAACCAGTTTCTTGTTGGTTGAAATTGTTTTATACGCATCAATAAGATAATGCACTCCTTTTTCGGGAACAATACGGCCAAGAAAAAGGATATATTCATCTTTCTGTAAATCCCATGTTGAGCGAATATAGGCATCATCCCGCAATGTGGGTTCAACTACGCCATTTGGTATGTATCGTGTTTCACGGTTGTAGGTATCCTTAAAATACTGTTGCACATTTCTTGATAAAACAATAACTTCATCAGCATATTTTACAGCGCATCGTTCACCAAATAATATCATTTCCGATGCCAGACGATTCCACTTGGCTCTCTGCCAGTCCAGGCCGTGAATTGTCACGACAACCCGCTGTCCAAATAGTTTATTCAGCCACAGCATCATACAGGGGCCTTCTGCATGGTAATGTACCACATCGTAACCTCCAAACAGGGAGCGTATTGCAGCAAAAAAAGAATATACTGGTGCATCGAGACTTTTATTGCTAATGGTAGGAATGGTAATGATTTTTACGCCATCAAAATCTTTTATTTTTTCATACCCTTTTTTTGCCCTGTTGTAGGCATCTACTTTGTGGCCTTTTTTTACAAGAAGGCGGGTGATTTGTTCGAGTGCTACCTCTATGCCGCTCTCGCGGCCTGGTATACGCTTGTGTCCGATAAATGCGATTCGAAGTGGTTTACCACTCCTAACCGTATCCATTCTTTCAGAAATAGGCATGCCTCATATCCGATTCTCTTATGGTTTTTTATGATGTTACATCCACATACAATAGGCATGGAGTGTTAAAAATAGCTTGTGAAGAGATATTAACCCACGCATCGTAACTTTACTTAAAGGAAAGGCATCTATCATCGTTTACTTATCTATTAAAATTAAGGTATTTGGCAGGGTATAAAATGAAATCAGCACCCTTGATTTTCTTAATGATCTCGGTGGCGAAGATCGGTGCAAATATACCCATGCTAATTCCAACTGGAACATGTATGAAAGGACTCGTTATTCCCAATTTAATTAATAGAATCCTAAAAAATGCAGCAGCAATGACATGCATCAGAAAAATAGACATCGTATAATTTGCTAAATATTTGAATTGGCAATCCATAAAATTGTGTGGTTTTAAACTAAAATTAAAAAATATTATTATAGAAGCGGAACAAGCCATTAAACCCAAAACAAAATTTTTTCCAATTATACGAATGTTGAAATAATATAGAAGAATACTTAACACTATAAATATAACTCCAAGTGCTCTTGCCTGGTTTATATACTTTTTACTAATTATTTCAAGATCAATAAAATTTAAACACTGTCCGATAACGAACCAGACTTCAAAAACAGTTATTTGTCTAATTAGATATATTTGATTTATATGTGGGTTAATAGTGATTATAGAATACATTTTGAGTGCCAGCGCTATTAACAGGCCGAAAATGGCAATTTTATATGTTTTGAATGTAGGTGTAATAATAAAAATGAAATATAAAATGTACAAAAACCAGAATGGTGAGCTAGGATGAACAAATAGAACATCAAAAATATTCCCAGCTTCACCGTTTATAGACCCCGAAAAAATAGATTGTAGTATCCAATTACATATTGAAAAAGTTAGATATGGCACTCCTAAAGCAATACCTTTTTTAATAACGTTATTTTTCCATGAGGCAAGATTACTTATTAAACTATATTTTTGGAACAAATATCCACTGCAAATAAAAAACAAAGGGACATGGAATAAATAGATAGTTTGGACGAACCAGAGTAAGATATCGTTAGAGTGTACGATATTAGCTTGTATTATACTTTTAACAAAGTGGCCAAGAAATACTAGTAAACAAGCTATTACTTTGACATTGTCAACCCAAACGTCTCTTTTAACTGAGGGCATGCTATCCATTTCCGTTGTTTTGAAAGCAGTAAATGTATAGTTGTAAATATATTAAATTATACAAGTACGGTAACTGAACGTTTTTGAATGAAAATTAAATACAATGTTAATTAATATTTAAAGCACATGCACTTAAACTCAATAAGCTATGTTTTTTTTACAAACTTATTTTCACTCAAGCTGTACTTGTTCTTCATAAACAGTTTGTGTTTTAAAATCCACCAGCCGGGGATCCAGATCCGTTTTTCCATTGCCGGAGCAACACTTCCTATCATCCAGCAACCCCTATTGCAGCTTTTCACCTGTTTTCTTACATCATCAGCTTTTTTGCTATTCCAAAGCTCATCCCAGGACTGGGCATTCAGATTCCCCATAACGGCCTTTTCAATCATTCCATTGCATGGAATTACATCGCCATAGGGTTCAATAAAAAAAGCATCTGATGACATTTCACAAGGTAAAAGACGGGGTTGATTATAGATGTAATTTATTAGACCATGATTAAAATATGCCCTGAACCATTTTTTTGGCGATTTTGACTGTAGCATTTTGTTGACAAGTGCTTCAAATGACTTGGCGACCTTGTACTTGTTTTCAATCTCGTTGTCAAACTTTTTAAAATAGAAGGAGTTATGCAATGTTGATGTCGCATGTTCAAAACCAAGTTCATCACCAAGGTCATATAGCGGAATCAGGTCGTCACAATTTTTATCCTGTACTGTCGTTGAAAAACCGACATCCTTATGGCCCATATCGTGTAGCTTTCGCAGAGTTGAAATGCCTTTTTCGAATCCGTTTGGAATACCTCGTATTGCGTCGTTAGTTTCCTGCAAGCCTTCCATACTTATCCGTATTCCGATATTCGGATACGATTTGCACATGTCTAATATCCGGTCGGTAAAATACCCGTTAGTAACAATAACTATGCGGTCAGCCTTTTTATTGATGACATCAACAATCTCCTTAAGATCGGTTCGAAGGAACGGTTCACCTCCTGTTATATTGCAGAATGCCATTTCAGGAAGTTTCCTGACAGTATCCAGTGTCAGCTCTTCCTGCTTCTTTGCTGCAGCTTCCTTAACATGAAGATGTTGAAAGCACATATTGCAATGTGCATTACACCGATAGGTGACAATGACCATACCGTGTAACTTGCGTTTCGTTTTTTTCATATAACGTTCCTTATCAACAATTAACAATTTTATATCTTCAGCAATATACTGCAAACCAATACAAGTGGATCCAATATGATTCAGAGTTTGGCAAATGAAAAGCCTGAAAGAATGACATAGAAAAAGAGAGACTTAAAATTGTCCCCTAAAAACTTTATTATAGTATACAGTATGCACAACCGCTGCAGGTAAAAATATATTATTAATGCTAAAGATCAAACAGTTATGTACTCGAGGAATAATCTTTAACATGACATAAATCTCATTTTTTTTTGCGAAAGCGTTGCATCTGTATAACTGAAACTGCTTAGTCCCCAGCAACAGCAGAATAAATATACTTGTACCCGTGCACCTTCAGAATCTGTATAGAAAAGGTCATCTCCGCTATAGACAAAAACAGCATCACCCTCCTTGTAAATCCAATGGCATGCTGACTACCGGCGTTTTAATTACCTGTAATAGCGATAAAATCTTGTTTGTCTCACCTCAGGTTGATTGTCGTTTTGCAATACTCATCATAAAGGCACTGAAGCGTAACGTGTTTATTACCTGATTGCTCCTCAATATATAGCTCAAGGTAGGAAGATTGGCGTCCATTTGTTTAGGTGCCTGTTTTGATGGATGCAAATGCTCTTCAAGTGTTGTATTGGTATTGGTAATTGCTTGGGGAATCGGCCACGACAGCCTGCTTTCTTGAAATCTTTTGGTATCGAACATTGTCTCTTTTGATACTTTCAAAGCAAGCACAGTCTGGTTAGCACTTATATCCTTCTCTAAACGGAAGTATAAATTTGGCGTATTGAACGCATAATCCCCTCATTCTCGACAATTCAAATTCAACCTCCTGAATTATTTAAAAAAGCAAAAGGCTGAATTTAGATTATGGAGAGTAATCGCTCCGGTCAGATAAACTGAGATTTCACGAGCAAACTACTTGAGATGTGTAATCATTTTAGATGAGATTGAGCGGTCATTTTGGTTGAGATCAGCCATAAATACATCATAGAATATACCCAGGCTGTTTTCTATCTGACGATCTGGTCTGATCCGACATGTACACCTCCCAATATTAAAATTATATTTTTTATTGATGTGTCCACTAATTCGGCTACAACTCAGTATATTGATTATGTATCTAGACGAATTGTACCATTAAAATGCTTGATGTGCTCGTTTAGATACACGCGGGCGATTTCTCGGAATCGTATACCTCCAGTTATAGGAGCAAGTAGAAATATATGTTTATAAAAAATTTCTTAATTATACTGTTACTTACTTTTGTTAATTATTCTTCGACCTATTATGTAACAAAGGATTCATCCTTCTACACTAAATCGAATTACTACTCTACGATAAAAACGGGTCTATTAAAATTAAAAAGTGGTGATACTCTTCAAATTAAAAATGGAGTGTATAGTGAAGGACTATTATATATAGGTATTTCAGGAACAGAAAATAAGCCCACTGTTATAAGTGGAGAAAATGGAGTAATAATCAAGGGATCTAAAACGTTGAATACTACCTGGACAAACCAGAGCTCCAACGTATGGAAAACGACATGCACAGATTCTATACAGTCTGAAAGAATATTTCTTTGTGACAATAATTTTTTTACAATTATCCCACTCAAGATGGTGACTGATTTGAAATTGTTAAGTAGCGACAGCATGTTCTATTACGATATGAAAAATAATACACTGTATATAAGAATCAATACAAATCCAAATAAATATAAAATAGAAATTCCAGTTTCGAAGGAAGTTGTATTTATAAATGGCCATGATATTCATATGAAAAATATGGCTTTATTGTTTTCAGATAGTTTAAGTTATGGACTAATATATCATACCACTAGTTATAATAATGTTGTCGATTCTTTTGCCATAAAATATATGAATTGGGGTGGAGCTTTTATACACGGTACCAAAAACACCTTAATGAATTCAGATGTATCCTATTGCGGGTGCATAGGGGCAACAGGAAAAGGAAACAATCATTTTATTTACAATAATTTTTTTTCTTATAATAATACTGATTTGTATGATGTTGATTGCATATCAGCTGGTGCTAAATTAGGACCAGTTTCGAATTCAATTATAATGAAAAACACATTTTGTAATAATTATGGACCAGGGTTTTGGATTGATGTTGAATGTGATAGTAATTTAATTATACAAAATACCTCATATAATAACTGTATAGCTGGTATGGAGATTGAAATTTCGAAATCTAATGTTATTGTAAATAATATTGCCTACAAAAACAGAGTCCCCGTACACGGCAATTATAAGGTTTTCAATGATAAACAAGACAAGTATAAAGGATTTCAAACAATTGATAATTACTATCATGATTACTGGAATAGATCCGGTAACGGTATTTGGGTATTCACTTCTCCTTATACAAAATTATTTAATAATATTTGTTTTGCCAATCAAGGTGCAGGGCTAAGGATAGAGGGAGGGGATCGTGTACATAATAATTACTCTTTCACCACTCATGATATTATTTGTCAGAAGAATATTTCTATCAATAATGAAGGTACTCAATTATGGATTAAAGACGACGCTGAAAATATCAGATCCGATTATAATATCTTCAGTACCGGAGATACGATATTCAGAACAAATCTCTCTGCAAAAAATGGGGGGCGTTTTACATCTTTATCCGAATGGCAAAACAAATTCAAATATGATTTGAATTCAGTAGTTTATAACAATATAGAGATTACAGATTCCTCCAAAGGTACAGTCAGTATAAATGATAATAAAACTGGTATTCCTGTAGGAGATACGATTGATTTGAAGTGGGCATATGGTAATCAGAGTGCATCTATAAAATTAGGCCCCAAAGCAGGTTCTTACGGAGTTAGTGGAACTATAAAAACTTTGATAGGAACAATTCGACTAAAGTCTGATGATAATGGAGTTTTTATTGATTCAACAATAAACCCATCTTCACCCTGTATTTATTCCGTTGTTGTTAGTGGTATATCACCTCTTCAATCCGGGACAATACACCATATCACATGGAATGTTGATCCAACGGTAAAAATCGATAGTTGTATTGTAAGTGCATCATTTGATAGCGGAGCAACCTGGAAATCTGTAGGAAAGACAATTGGTAAAATTTCGTTTTTCGACTGGGCTATTCCAAGACGAAAATCCGACTCTGCATTTATTAAAATAACAGCATACGATTACAAAAAGAATTCCTTTTCAGCAATTTCTAAGAAATTTTCTACTGTAATCATCTCTGAATTCGTTCTGAAATTGCAGCAGCATTCACAAAAAAGTATTATCGCATCGTGGAACCCGGCAAATATCACTACCTCAAAAAAAGAAGCGTTCTGCCTTGCGTATAAAAAAGGAAGTATTGTAACGAGTATTAATGAGGCCGGAATTGATACGCTTATGTACGATCTTACGGCCAGCTGTGATACCATATCTAAGGGATTTTCCGATGAGGTAGCTAGCTACTATTTCACGGCATTCATTCGTGATACAGACAAGAAATTTACAGTAGCTAATGGCGCAGCAGTCAGCTCCATCGTAGTTGGTGAGCATCTTATACCGGATAATCCTTGTACTCTGGGAGGAAATAGCATTGATTCTACGAGAGTTGCGTTGTATTGGGGAGTAAATAGCTTAAATCATGCACTATTCGACAGCGTTGCTGTGTGGTACAACGAATTCGGGTATCCGGGAAAAGCGTATGATTCCGGATCGATCAAAGCCGGAGTCTGGGACCTGAAAACAACATCCGATACAATTACCGGGTTAAAACCTGACAAACTCTACTTCTTTTCGATCTACGGTCTGGATACATTGGGTGTCTGGTCAAGAACATCTGACTCTGCAAAATTGCAGATCAGGACTGGAAAGGCAATCGGTACAACTAAAGGGTACCCGGTTATATTCAAGAGTAGTGAAGTGGAGTCGTTTTTTTCAGATACAATAACGATTTGTGGAAAAGATTTCAATACTCCCCATATTGATACATTAGACCGGTGGGATATCCCGTTCTCTAATGGTTTTATTGTCTGCGGACCATCATTTTCTTTTAGGAACGGTACTATACCATTAGAAAGCAGCTTGGAATTTAGCGTCAAATATCAATTGCCCAATACACTTTTCAGTGGAAATGCCATAGGAGTGTACCGGTTTAATGTTAATACCTTAGCCTGGCGTCTGGATACAGTTACAATAAAGTGTGATAGTGCAAGTTCCAGGCTTACCTTTTCGACAAGCGAACCGGAATTGCCATTTGCTCTGATGATCGATACTGTAGCACCTTATTTAAGCGTTTATATTAAGGATACTGCTTCATACGCAATTTCCGAGCCACTCTGTGATACATTTACCATTCGTGATAATATTGAAAATCCACAGATAAAACTACTCGCAAGTTCGGGTGCAAAGGTTTACACTGACTTTTCCTATTTTGTAGTGCCTGCAGGTACCGGGTTATATAAAACAACTATACCGGCTTATGTAGCAGATCCTGTTTCAGGCTTGAGAAGTATACTTATTATCAGCGATGGGCACTATACTGACACGGTCAATCTTTCCCGTAAAATAGTGCGCAGTGGTATCAATTGTGATGATAAAATTATACCATCATTGGAATGGACGCCGGTGGCGGTAACAGCTCAACCGATACGTAAAGCGTTGGATGCTGTTTTTGAAGAGGCGCTAAGTGTTGATACGTTCAGGTATGACAGCAGCGAACAACGTATTATGCGATGGCTTCCCACAGTAGGTAATAGTAGCTCAACCTGGAAATGGGTAGAGTACTCAGCGGGTACCGTGAATGATTTTTCGTTCTCTCCCGGAAAAACGATCTGGATCAAAAGTAAAAGAAAAATGCCAATCTCTTTCAATACTGCGGTCATTCCGGCATTGATCGATACCTTCGAAATTGTTTTAAAAAAAGGGGTGTGGAATGATTTTTCATTGCCCTGGAATTTCGACATCTATGCGCGTGATATTATTAATGCTACAGCGAAAAAAGATAGTCTGCCGAATGGTATCGAACTGAACGAATGGGTAAAATCGGGAAATACCTATTCCAGCAGACCACTCTATCTGCAAGGTGCGGAAGATATTGTAGGTTCCGGAGCTGTTCTAAAAGCTGGTAGTGCATATATTGCTTTCAATAGTAGTGATCATGACATAACAATGCGAATTCCACCAGTCTGTGTTGCACTATCAGAAACTGCCAGCAACCCCCAAACTCTTAAAAAGACACTTAATTCGCAGTCGTGGAGTGTTAAACTCGGATTCAGAAATGGCAATGGTGCAGAGTTGGCACCGGTGTACTGCATGGCACTTCAGGACAGTAGAGAACCCCGGTATTACCAGGCTGCACCAACATTTTCAGCAGTATCAGCGTATGTAATGGATGGAAAAAGTGGAAAACAGTTCGGGCATGCTGAATGCGGAGATCTCAGCAATGGTGGAACATCATTTCTTATATCCTGTGAGAACAGGTCTGAGAGCGTTGCGCATTGTAATGCATTCATTGAGAATACCGCAAATCTTCCGGCAGGAACAAAAACCGCTTTATATTTTGATGAGGCTCATTTTGATACCTCTGCAATGCCACTATGCAGTTTCGACATTCCTGCAAAAAAGCAATATACCGGCTATCTTATCATTGGAACAGCGGATTATATTGCGGGGTCTGTAAAAAACCTGCGATCTGTTTTTTCTTTTCGTCCAATCACTATTAATAGATCATTACAAATACGATATACTCTTCCGGTTGATGTGCAAAAAGTGACTACATCGATATTCGACCTCAAGGGAAGATGCCTTGATAAAATCGAGATGCCGTCTGGACTTCATGCTGGAGAAGGCATATTGGCAATTGACCGCCGGTTTGTTTCCGGGTATTATGTGGTGCAGATGAAGATTGAGACAGTTGGAAAGAGTAAGCCTTCTGTGTTGAACCACCGATGGATGTTTGTCAGGTAATTGAGGGAATAAGCAAAAAGGGATTCGGTCACACAATATTCTCAAAACTTCAATTTTACCTGTATTTTTCATACTTGCGTTATTCGTTGTTTGCTAAGCAACATTCAACTCTGCATCCATCTTTTTCGTTATCCTCACCTTTTTATAGAAGGAAGCAATAGCTAATAGCTTGGACCAATGAAATGAGCTATGATCCTAAAAAACGCAGTAGCTTAAAACGCGAATAGCACGCAATCTTGCGTTTAGAAATTTTCTATTTCGGTCTTATCACCAGTCGATAAAACCTTCAATAGATTGTCACTTCGTTCTGCTATTGCTATGATAAGATTTCCAGTCTTTCATACAGTACTTTTATTATAGCCTTTTGCATGGTCAAATCTATTGTCTACATCAAGGAGAAAGATATATATAGTAATCAACAGTGCAACAGCACTGAATACCTTTCTCTTAAGGAATGGAACGACAATATCTTGCGGTCTTCATCTCCACCTAAAGGATGATAAACAGGGAATGGGATTTTTCTGTGTTATAGGGTGTGCGTATCTACATAAAAACCTTTGCGGGAGAGATTATTCCGGTGATTGAAAAAGTGATACTTTGCAAATAGGTTCTTAAACTCTTGATCCAATGCTGTAAAGAATTTCCAGAATAATTTTGAAAAAGGAGAATAAATAATTTGACTTTGCAATATAATCTGATTTAATTTAGAAAGAGTGTCTGGTAAAGATTCCCTTTGTAATATCACCATTTGTACCGGGAACTGAACGAAATCGATAGTTACGCAACTGTAGATATAAGATGGCTTTCCGGAAAGTCACACTGGCAAAAAGAGTTTCAGAAAACAGATCTGGACAGCTCTGGAAATACTGAGCATGACCTGTTTTCGATACGGGATTAAATAGTTCCAAATCCTATTCTGTATTCTGCTTATCCGGCTGGGGTGTGTAATATGCGCAGCGAGGCGCATTACAAACTTGCTGGGTTGCACAAGAGTGCACTGGAATTTCACAGGTGAGACTGAAAAATAACGTGATTGCGAAATTTTAGAACTACCTTTTCGTGTTACGATATGCAGTTTTTTAAATCGGAATAAAAGTGGTCCTGATTAAAAAGGAATGTTTGAATTCCAAACATTCAAATATTGTATACAGGAGAGTAAGCGAACCTGGGTAAGGTGATGTTTTCTAAACAAAATTATAAAGGGAAGAGTAATCATGAAAATCGCACACAAGATATCTGGCTTTAACCGAAATAGGAAATGGAAATTATTTAACAAATTGTTAAATCCAGATTTGTCAACAAATGTCCTGGATGTAGGTTATTGTGAAAATGAGTATCGCATAACAGATAATTTTTTAGAAAAAAATTATCCATTTCCTCAAAATATAACTGCATTAGGAGTTACTCCTCCAAAAAAATTTCTTGAAAGATACCCGCAAGTAAGGGCGATAACATATGATGGTAAAAAATTTCCTTTTAGCTACAAAGAATTTGACATCTGCTGGTCAAACGCAGTTATAGAACATGTTGGTGATAAAAACGCGCAAATAGATTTTTTAAAAGAGGTTCAAAGAATAGCAAAGAGTTTTTTTATAACTACACCGAACAGGCTTTTTCCTATTGAAGTACAAACACGCATACCTTTCCTGCATTTTTTACCGAAAACATATTTTGATAAAATACTTACTTTCATTGGCAAAAAATGGGCGGCAGGTAATTACATGAATTTATTATCTTTTAAAGAATTAAAAGAGATACTTCATCATGCCCAAATCACCAACTATAAAATTTTTAGGAACAAATTATTTTTTTTCACTCTTGATTTTGTAATTTATATGGAAAGCCGCTGAATGACCACTTCCTCTCTGACTATATATTTATAAAAAGGGGTACTTAGTATCGCGATCGTTATTTGCTACGAGTCAGCCCCTTTATGACGTTGCCGAAACGTGGGTGGGTTCCAGTTCGAGGGAGAGATTGGTATCAAGCCATGCTGGAAACCACAGGTCCTTTCGCGCGCAAAGCTGCCATCCCTTCCCTGATATTCTTTGCAGTCTCATACAGGTGCGGCTCATTTAAAATTTCATAATGGTGTGCCTGTGTATGGCGCAAATCAAGGAGATCGGGATGGATAAGGCCATTCCATTCATTGATTCTGTGAAATGGTAGATTGTGTCCATAACGATCGGAAGTGACTGGAAGTGCGCTTTTGATAAATAATACATTCGCAGACATTGGCTGTGGCTTATACTGTACTCCAGCAAGATGATTGCATGATGCGACTAAATCGAATCTGTTTTTAAAGGTGTTGGAGAGATTCAGCTTCTTTTTAGGCAGCAATCCAAGAGATCTTAAATGATCTGATAGTCTTCTTATTTTGTATCCAGAACCGGTAGGGATTAATTTTGATATTATATTTCGAAGGCTCTTCTTCAGGACAACTTTACTGAATTGAGGAATAAACGTATCTATCAGCACTAATCCCCCAACAGATTCACCATTTACTATAAATCTTTGCACTATTTCATAAGCTACTAACCCTCCGAATGAATACCCGCCCAGATGGTAGGGACCTTCCGGCTGTACTTTACGAATATCATTCATGAATTCTGTGGCCATGTCCTCAACGCGTTTGTGGGGTGTCATAATGCCATCAACCCCACGGAACTGCAGTGCGTAAAACGGCTGGTTTTTACTAAGCAGTCTTGACAGGTGCTGGAATATCATAGGGTTACCGCCAAGACCCGAGACACAGAAAAACGGAGGCAGATCGCCTTCCTGGTTCAATGTTACGATTGTGTTCCAATCCTGCTTTTTAACAGCAACTGTTGAAACAGCAGAACTGTTTAATGTTATTGTTTTTTGCGTGCTTGTTAATGTGTTTACATGATTCGTTAATTTTTTTATTGTGTCCAGCGTTATAAACACTGAAAGAGGAATTTTCACTTTAAAGGCACGCTCGATTTCATATAACATCTGTAGTGCTTGAATCGAATCTCCACCTAATCCGTAAAAGCTGTCGTTACTGCGGATATTCTCAGTTTTCAGGATCTGCTTCCATATATCTGAAATTATCTTTTCCTGGAATGTTGTTGGCTCTTGACTAGTATCCGGAGATATGGTTGTAGTTGTACCCACTATACAATTTTGTTTAAACAGCTCCTCAAGTTCCTGTGCGAATGTATTGAGCCATTGTTTATCGGTAAAATCTGCATCAGCAAGGATGGTTACTTCAAGGCTTTCCCTTACTTCGAGAAAGTTGATTTCTAGATTTGCGGTGGTGGAACATCTTGTAATGAAACTGAATGTAGCAGACGGTGTATCTGAAATATTTAATCTATCTTGCACAGTATCGATATATAGACAGCGGGTTGCGGTGAGAATTTCTTTTTTTGTGTGGTTGAAACCAAGAGTTGCAGCCAGATCTTCAATGTCAATACAGCTATTGTCATACTCATTTGACATGGATTCATGAGAACGACGACATAATTCAGTAAAGTCGCTCGAAGAATACAATTGAAAACGTGCAGGGATAAGGTTGACAAATCTTCCAGCTGTGCCGTCCATGCCGCAGTTGAGTTGGCCTGCAAACGGAATACCCGCAGTAATATCGTCTGAGCCTGTATAAAACTGGATCTTTTTTGCGAGGCCTGCCATGAGAACGGAAAAAACGGAAATACCATTGTGGCTTGCAAACGATTTAATCATTGATACTACATTCCCGCTCCACTGTTTTTTGACAGTGTGTGCTTTATACAACCGGTTGGCCGGACGAGGTTTTTCATGAAAAATCGGCCGTGGTGGGTATGGCAGCGGCGGTAGTGCGAGTCTGCTGTGCCAGTACATGATAGATTTTTGCAATTGATTGCTTGTTTCCGGAATTGCACGATATTCAATATAATCACTAAACCCATATTTCGGAAGCGCGCATGGTGGTTCCTGTGCGGCTAAGCTCAGATACAGTTTGACAAGATCACGGCTCAGCGTGTTGAGTGACCATAAGTCGACAGTACTGCTGTGAACGCCAAGCAGGATAGTATAATCATTGTTGCCAGATACAATACAGGTTACCCTGACAAGCGGACCGGTTTCAAGATTAAAAGGGTACCTGATAATCTCATCTTCAAATGTTTTTATCTTCGCTTCAAGTGCATCTCCTCTGAGTGAACCGAGATTGTGACGTTCAACCGGGATCTCGACATGGGATTCGATGATCAACTCTTTACCGTCGGGAGAGAAGTGAGCGCGCAGGATTTCATGAGCTACAGTTAGTGTCTGTATGGCTTCACTCATCGCACTTTCATCAATGGGACCGGTAAACCGGATTGCAATCGCTTCATTATATGCAATGGTTGCGTTAGCATCAGCTTGTATACATTAAAGATCTCCTGCTGAGCCGGGGTGGTTGTGACACTCTTCTTTTGAATGGTAAATGGGTCTTCGGGAATCTCGGTATCTTTAATAAGTGGTTCGTATTTGTCCAGAATGTGCAGATCTTTTACAAACCAGATTGGCCGTCCCTGCTTGTTGTAACCGGCTTTAAGTCCTTTTACTGGTGTTTTGATTGCACTATCTTCTGAATTGTCGCTTTCAGGTTCTCCGGCAAATTCGGGAATATTGAGTATATTGCGAAGGTATGCGGAAAAGGTGCGTATCGTGGGGTGTTCTATGAGTACAGCCAGAGGAAGGCGGATGTCAAACTCTTTATGAAGTTCATTGAATATCTGAACCGCAAGAAGCGAATGTCCGCCGAGTTCGAAATAGTTGTCATCGATTGTGTTGACTTTTTTACCGATGAACTTTTCCCAGATCCTTATCAGCTCTTCCTCGAATTTATCCTGGGCTTTCTGACCGGATGCCGAAGCGGTGCTGATTATTGAATCAGACTGTGGCGCCGGTAATTTTTTTCTATCAACCTTACCGTTAGGAGTCAAAGGAAATGTATTGATCTCAACAACTGCAGCTGGTATCATGTAGTGGGGGAGGTATACTCCCAGGTGTTCGCGGAGAGATGATGTATTAAGTGCTGACCCATCGTTAAGCCTGATATAAGCAACCAGTTCCTTTCCACCCGCAGTTGTGTAGGTGGAGACAACTGCCTGTTGTACCGATACATGTCTGTTTAACACGCTTTCGATCTCTTCAAGTTCAATACGGTATCCGCGAATTTTTACCTGCTGATCAGTGCGTCCCAGAAATTCAATGGTTCCATCAGCCTTTGTACGAACCAGATCACCGGTTCGGTAAACACGAATGATTTTTCCACCAATACTGATAGTAACAAATTTCTTTTCTGTAAGATCTGTGTTTTTATGGTATCCTCTGGCAAGCCCGGTTCCTGCAATACAGAGTTCTGCGATAATTCCCCGGGGTACCTCCTGAAGGGCATCATCCAGGAAAAAGAACTGTGTGTTATCAATTGGTACTCCGATATTCGGTTCCGTTTCTCCGGGGATAACCCTGCTGATCGATGACCAGATTGTAGTCTCAGTCGGTCCATACATGTTCCACACTTCAGCACCGGTTGCAAGCAGTCTGTCGGCAAGATCCCGCGACATTGCTTCACCACCGCAAAGTATTTTAAAGCCGGTACCGTTCTGCCAGCCGGCCTCAAGAAGCATTCGCCAGGTGGCAGGGGTTGCCTGCATTATTGTCGTACCTGAAGATTCAATTCGCTTTTTAAGTTCGAATCCATCAGCTGCAACCATGCTGTCAACAAGGGTTATGGATGCTCCGGCTGTCAGCGGAAGCAGCAGTTCGAGCCCTGAAATGTCAAATGAGATGGTGGTAACAGCAAGAAGCCGGTCATCCCGTTGTATGCCGGGAGACTTTTTCATTGAATGAAGGAAATTGACCAATGATTTATGCTGGATTTCGACCCCTTTGGGGGCACCGGTCGATCCGGAGGTATAAAGAATGTACGCAAGGCTTTCACCATCTCCATAATGTTGGTCTAGTGTAGTACTCTGGCTACTGAAATCGTTGCGCTGATCATCACAGGTAAAAACGCGGACTGTCTGATTACCTGTAAAACGTTTACCATTCGGGATTTCGGTAATAAGGAACTGTAAAGCTGCATTTTCAATCATGTAATCGATACGTTCAGCAGGGAAGAGCGGATCGAGCGGAATGTAGGCTGCACCTGCTTTGAGAATCCCCACCATTACCGGCAGCAGGTTTATTGAACGTGACATGTGGATACCAACAAGTGTTCCATGTTCCACTCCAGCCTGCCTGAGACCATTACACACCTGATTGGAACGTTCGTAAAGATCATCATATCGAAAGGAGTTGCTACCATCTGTAATTGCGACCGCCTGTTTGTTTTCAAGAAACGATCGATCGAGCAGTGCATGTACCGTTTCCTGTTCGGGTGTGGCACAGGCAGATGAAAATTTTTGTTCAAGCAGCGTTGTAATCTGATGGATTGAATATACAGGAGCTTTAACAATCGGGAGTAACGGATCTTCGAGGGCTGCTTCCAGTAGTGTCTGAAACTGTGAGCGTAGTCCTTTAACTGTTGATGGAAGAAAAAGTTCATCATTATATTCAAATGCGCCATGCAGAGTATCATCTGATGACCACATGTAAAGAGATAGGTCATATTCGGATGATCCCCGGTCGGATTTTTCCGGTTCAAAGATGACCTCTCCGGGGGTGTTATCACTGAAGAGGTAGTTATTATACGCGAACATGGTTTGAAATACGTGATTGATGTTGAGGTGACGCTCCGGTTGAAGAAGTTCAACAAGTTTTCCAAACTGAAGATTCTGGTGTGCAAAGACATCCACAGTGTTCCGGTAGGTTGCAAGCGTGAGCTCTTCAACGGACATATCAGATTTAAACTCAAGGTTGAATGGAATCATATTGAGAAACAGACCGATAAGCGGTTCGAATTCGACACGGTTTCTCCCTGCGATAGGACAACCGATAATGATCCTCTCCTGCCGGGCGTTACGGTGAAGAAGAAGACCATACATAGCCAGGAGAATGGAAAATGGAGTAACTTTCTTAGCTCCAGCATAGGCAGTTATCTTGCGCATCAGTTCCGGAGGAAGTGTAAAGGTCAGTAGTTTTGCTGTAAATTTCAGCGTTTTTGGACGCGGAAAGTCGGTTGGAAGCGATAATATCGGTAAACCATCCTTGAAATACTCTTTCCAGAACGCAGTGTCTTCCTGATGAATCGGGCCTTCTTCAAGGTGGTTCATGTACGCCGCATAATCGAAATAGTTGATTTTTATTTTTTCAAGAACGGAATCATGCTGTCCCTGAGGGGTATTATAGAGTGCGGAAAGCTCTTTGAGTATGATTGCCATCGACCATCCATCGGAGATGATATGGTGAATATAGAACACAAAGATATACTCTTCTGCAGCGACGTGGTACAGTCCACATTTGAAGAGTGGGCCCCGCTCGAGATCGTAGAGGATTGCTGCCTCTTTACGGATATGATCAGCAGCGGCCTTTTCGCTCTCATCTCCCGATGAACCGATGCATTCGGTGATTGAAAGAGAGAGGGGAATGTTTTCGATCACCCGCACAACAGGAACACCGTTGATATGAGAGAATGTAGAACGCAGTGAGGGGTGCCGCTGTGCAACAGTCCTCACAGCCTCTTCAAGACGCATAACGTCGAGCCGACCACGCAGGCGGAATGTATGTGTCAGATTGAATGCCGGAGTATGCTGGTTAAGTTGACAGAGATACCAGAGGCGCTGCTGGGCCGGTGAGAGCGTTTCCTTTTCGGCATGTGGTACCGGTTCGTTAACAGTTTGAGTGGTTGTTCCGGGATTTGATCTGCCGAATTCAAGCAGGCGCTCAACCTGTTCGTTAATGGTGTAACTACCCATCAGAAATGACATATGAAGAATATAGGGCAATCGCTGATTGATACGTGAAACAACCTGTGAGAGCATCAGAGAATTTCCACCCAGAACCACAAAGCTTTCATCCGGGCCGCACTGATCGATTCGCAGAACTTCACGCCAGGCATCAGTAACTAAGCTAAAAAGTGATTCGCGTGATGTAAGATCTGCCATCTGCACTGTTTCTATTTGTGCATGATCTGTGGATTGCGGATCAACCGCATTATCTGAAGTAACCGTTTCAGAGGCTGTTACGTGTCCGGGATTGCAGTATTCAATCCAATACCGTTGACGTTCGAACGGGTAGGTTGGTAACGGCACCTTATTAGGGAGATCAAGGGGATAGAACCCTGACCAGTCAATAGTGACCCTGGCACTCCAGAGTTCACCAATCGCACTGGTAAAAAATGCTTCATCATCAGCCTTCTGCTTACTGTGATGGAGCGACTGCACGGTGTTAACCTTGTCGGTTTCTGACGTGTGCATACTTATAAGTGTGGAAAGGGTACTGCCCGGACCGATCTCAAGAAACAGGCGGTAATTTTTGTTCAGTAATTCAGCTATCCCATCGGAGAATCGAATTGTTTTACGCAGATGATCTGCCCAATATCTGCTGCTGGTACATTGATCACTGGTAATCCAGGTACCAGTTACATTGGATATGAATGGCATAGTCGGTTTTGACAGGGTAACACTATCGAGATACTCTTTAAACTGCCCCGCAGCTTCATCCATCATTGGAGAATGAAACGCATGGGATGTCTGCAGAAGGCCGCATCTGACGCTGTTTCTCTTCATTGTTTCAATAAATGAGGAAACTTCATCTGTGGGACCGGCGACGACACACGATGATGGTGCATTAACTAATGCGATGACGAGGTTACCACTGATATGGGACTGCAGCTCTTTTTCGGTCAGTGTGACAAATGCCATTGAACCTCTCTGCATCGCGTCCATGATTTTACCACGCTGGAGTACGATTCTCATTCCCTGCTCGAAGGTAAATACACCTGCGATTGCAGCTGCGGTATATTCACCAATGCTGTGACCAATACAGGCTGCAGGTTTGATTCCAAAGGAGATGAACAGTCGGGCTATTGCGTATTCAAGTGCAAAAAGTGCCGGTTGTGTATAAACTGTACTGGAAAGTGTTTGCGCGGCAGTAACTGATTCCGTATCTGACGGGAAAAGGAAACTGAACAGATCCTCTCCTGTTTCGGATTGCATTATCGTACGTGCCTGGTCGAGCAGGTCACGCACTATCTTTTCTGAGTTGTATAGCTGACGCCCCATACCAGGGTACTGGGCACCCTGTCCCGAAAATGCAAATATGACCGGTTGCGATGACAGGGTTGCGGGGCTTTTTTGGGCTGCTGTCGCAGTGTTCCCAAGTATGGAAATGAGTTCTGCGGTTGCGGAGCAGACGGCAAAGTTGCGGGCCTCGAAGGCATATCTTCCTGTCTGAAGTGTAAATGCCACATCCTGTATCGGAAGGTTATCGTTCTGCATTAAATAGTGTTGTAGACGTTCCCGTGTCCGGCTGAGTGCGTTTTCCGAATGTGCTGAAAATGGTATAAGGTAAAACCTTCTGGATTTAATCGACAGCTGACGTGCCGGGGGTTCCTGCAAAATTGCATGTGCATTGGTACCTCCCATACCGAAAGAGCTGAGGCCAGCGATAAGGGGTACATCATAGTTTTCCCAGAGAACCTTTTCTTTTGCAACATAGAAGGGACTGTTTTCAAGTTCAAGTTCAGGGTTTTCTTCTATGAAGTTAATCGATGCAGGAAGTACCCGGTTTTTGAGTGCGAGTGCGGTTTTGATAAGTCCGGTAACGCCTGCTGCCGTGTCGAGGTGTCCAATATTGGTTTTGACCGATCCCAAAGCGCAGAATCGCTTACGGTTGGAGTGTCTTCTGAACGCTTTTGTCAAAGCCCCCACTTCGATGGCATCACCCAGCCTTGTTGCGGTACCATGTGCCTCAATGAATGCGATCTCATCGGGGAGCACTCCGGCAACTTCCTGTGCCAGTGCGATCAGGTCTGATTGACTCTCGAAACCGGGTGCCGTGTAACCGCTTTTTGCAGATCCGTCATTATTGACAACTGCGCTTCTGATGACCGCATAGATATGATCTCTGTCCCGTAGAGCATCTTCAGTACGTTTCAGCATCACAATACCGACACCTTCGCCAAAAACAATGCCATCTGCCTTTTTGTCAAATGTTCTGCAGATTCCCTGAGGAGAGAAAATTTCTCCTTCATTGTAAAGTGATGCCCGGTCACGGGGGGATTGCAGTGATACACCTCCGCACAGAGCGTAATCGCATTGGCCGGTAAGCAACGACTGGTAGCCTACCTGGATCGCTACGAGAGATGTGGAGCAGGCTGAATTTATGGAGAAGCTGGGTCCTGTAAGTCCTAACTTATAGGAAACCCTGCTACACAGGTAATCCTTCTCGCTTCCGATAAAGGTGAGAAAATCAACGATCTCTTCAAACCTTTTATGTCGGGAGAGAATATTTTTGATGAAATAGTAATTCATGCCGGCGCCACCAAAGACACCAACCGATCCCCTGGCCGATTCTGGTGTGTAGCCGGCGTCTTCAAATGCTTCCCATGCGCATTCAAGGAAGAGGCGCTGCTGAGGATCAATAAGTTCAGCCTCGCGGCGGCTGTACGTGAAAAATGGTGCATCGAACATGTCGCTGTTGTGAAGCACTCCGGCACGTTTGATACATCGGGGACTGCAGATAATCTCATCAGGAACACCTGATGCTCTCAGTGCATCATCACGTAACATTTCCAGTGAACAGGTTTCATCAAGGAGATTTTGCCAGAATTCTGAAATTGACTCTGCTCCCGGGAATCTTCCGGACATACCAATTATTGCAACACTCTGGGAAATCTGATCATCGGTCATAGTATTCATTATCAAAGGCCCTCTGTAATCCTACGCGTTTAATCTGGAGCGGGACTGCTGCTGCCGCTGCCGCATCATCTGTGCACCGATCAATCGCCGGTTCGTTGTGAGTGGTGAATTTATTTTCGTATCACTGGCAGCATTCATTTTACTTTGAATATAAGCCGCCAGCTTCTTAACTGTCGTGTATTTAAACAGATCAACAAGTGGAAGATTGACACCTAATTGCTTCTCAAGTTCAGATAGTATTTGTGGTAATTGAAGGGATGTTCCGCCATGGTCAAAGAAATTAGTGCTCAAACTGATTGTGCCTGTACGTAAAGTGTTTTTCCATATTTCTGCAATTGATGATTCTAGCGGGGATGTTTCTGATGTGCAATCGGGAAATGTTTCAAGAGGAGAACTTTTTTTAGTATCATAGTGTTCGATTGCTGCACGAATCTCGCTGAGCGAAGAAAGATTTTCGACAATATCGTAATAGTGGCGATTGCGCAACAACAGATCTTCGTACCCGCGATCCTGTATAGATGAATCAGCAACAGATGCTGTTGGTGATATGTGAGAAGCATTCGATTTATCTTCGGCCATTACCGGAGAGAATCGGGGAACATCTGCCAGCTGTTCAAGTATAAGGCAGTTTTCATTTCGGGCAGAAGGACACTGCACGAGAATTTTTTCTATAAAGTCCATTGCAGGACGGTTCCTGCCTGTAATTTTGTACTGCAGACGAAGTGTGCGTGCATTTTTTCCGAGTGCGTATTGTACCAGTGTGTTCAGGATCTGATGCTCGACACCACGTCCTAACACTCTGCACGACAGAAGAAATTGTTCAACGCTGGCGGTATCATCTTCGGTACGACACATGGTCATCCCTGCAATCCCATAATCACCAAATCGGTCTTTAACCGATACTGCGTGGATATCATATCCTTTATGCTGCAATCGGCAGAGCTCCGTATACGATAACCTGGTACCCGAGAAGTTAAACTGGTTTGTCCGATAGGTAAGCTGCGAGAGCCTTTCACCGTTTTGTTCGTTAAAATCCTCAAATGTAACTGTAAGCTCGAGTTGGTCGAGAAATTCTGCAAACGATTGAGTTTGGGAACGCATCAGATTGCGCAGCTTTTCAATTTGATAATATTTCAGGCGGTTATAGTCCTCCGCTGTGGATTTTGGCGAGTCAAGCATCCACAAACTATTTATAAATGGGGGAATTTTCGATACCTCAGCGGGAAACTGGATGGTGATTACCTCTGGATGAACGCTGGATACTTCAGCACATTCGGAAGGATTATCATCGATGAAAAGGAAACTGTCAAGTCCAACGTTGATCTCATCTGCCAGCGAGGAGATGTTTTGCGATTTGGGTTCCCAGTTGATTCTCTTAGAGTAGATCAATAACGGGGAGAGCTGCATCGATTCATTTTCAGAAAAAACGGCATCTACATCATCTTTTCGATTTTTACTTACCAGTGTCAGCAGTCTTCCTGTATCTTTTTGACTAGAGAGGAATTCGTGGAATTTCCGGTGATTATCAGAAACAATGATTTGTCCAGGTCCGTCCTCTGCAGCGATACCGCTCCAGAGTGTATTGTCACAGTCAACAGAAATGACTTTTACCGGTTTCTGTTTCAGGATGAACAGTCGGCGTATTATCGCTGTTGCAATTACAATATGAAATTCATCAGTATAGGGTATGTGACCATTTTCCAGACGCAGTCGATCATGGTAGTGCATTACAGGATACCATGAAAGTATTGTATCGGATCCCGTAGCATAAACCCCCGGAAGATCATTGAACTGTTTCGCATACCTGGCTTGTATACCGTCAATGGACGCTTTTGTCGCGGCATCTGATGTAAGATCTGGTGCCGAGGGGCAGAAGAAGATGAGGAAAATCGCTTTTGAAGAAGATGCTGTAGTTGAAAGAGCTGCAAGGATCTCATCGCAACGATCCGTCAAAATTTTCTCTAGTGTCTTGTCACCTGTTCTGTTGTAGTTCATGTCATCAAGACGAAGAAGAATGACATTGCAGCCGTCGCTATTGGTATTGAACACCGAAGACTGATCGATGAGTTGCTGAAGAACCTGACCATACGGGGTAAAAACCGGTTCGTATTCAAGATCGAGACGGTTGATCCAGAAGTCAAAACTCTCCGCAAGCAGGTCTGCAGTGAATGTCGCTGCAATGGCGAGTTGCTTTTTTCGGGGCCGTTCCACAACTTTCTTTTCTGAAACGTTACCGGATGGATTATCGATCAACCTGTTGAGTGTGAGCAGATAGTGTTGCAACATACGATGTGCGCTGTCCGATGTAAATAACGCAGTAGAGTATTTAAATTGCCCTGAAGCATACCCGTTCCGTTCGATAATTTCAAGGGTGAGGTCATACTGTCCCTCCTGTTGCTTAACAGGAAACGGTTTGATATCGAATCCTTCAACTGTACGGGTATCATCCGGATTACCATCATAAATAAAATCACCGGCATTACCGATGAGCGAACGGGAGATGTAATTGAAGAGGACCTGAAAGACCGGGCTGTATTCCATATCACGCGATGGATTGATATGTGCGACCAGTGCCGGGAACGGTATCTCCTGGAAATCAGCTGACCTTGAAATTGTCGTATTTACTGTTTGCATAAGTTCAGAACAGGTACTGTCGGAAGCAATGGTTACTGGTATTGCTACTGTATTGACGATGTATCCTGCGGTGTTTGTGAACGAGGGATTGGAACGATTTGCAAAAGGCATGCCGGAAACAAAATATGTCTGTCCTGTTTCCTCATAGAGAAAAAGTGCAAAGGAGGAAAACAGCATAGCATTGACTGAAATAGCGTTCTGTCTTGCAACTGATACTATTTTACTGTACATATCTGCAGAAATTGTAAATGGAAGTGTACTTCCCTTAAGATCGGTAAAAGTTGAACGCTTAAAGTCTGTGGTGAATGAAAGTGGTGTCAGACAGGGTTTCACTATTCTGCCGTATGCATCGATCTGTTTGCAGAATTTGTCACCTGTTAATAAATTATGTTGGTTCAATGTAAAATCGATATATGAATAGATCGGATCTACGGTTGCGGTCGGAGATACGCCGGTTTGCAAACTGTTGTAGATTGAAAGCAATTCTCTGAAAAGAATTCTTATCGACCATGCATCGGTAACTGCATGGTGCATGGTCATGAGTACGACCGGTGAATCTGAAGAGGCATTGACTACCAGCCAGCGTACCAGAGGCCCGTTTTCAATGTCAAATTCACGGTTGTAATCGTTTGCAAGCACTGTTTGTGACTGTGAATCTGAATTTTCACGGTCATCAAAAAGCACTGGTATTTCTCCAGGGTCACTTATTATCTGGCATGAAAGAGTTTCATTCTGCTCATTACCGATGATAGTTCGAAACGACGCCCGCAATTGTGAATGCTTTATTAATAGAATTTTACATGCTGATAAAAAAACTTTTTTGTTAAGGCTGGTACAGAGACGAAAGCTCAGCGCTACGTGGTATGCCGATGCTGGCGATGCAAGTTTTTGAACAAAAACCAGCGATTCCTGATTTAATGATGCAGGGGCTATCAGCGACCATCGTGAACTATATGGACGGATAAGATTTATTACAGAATCCCGGTATTTTTTTACCAATGATCTGACCGTATTATCCATTGCACCTGCTGGAGCGTTGAAACGGAGAGTGCAACTATCCTCCATTAAGAGAATTTTTTTCTTTGCAATGCTGAAAATCAGGTTCTTAAGGCTCAAAGCAGTCCCTCTTCAAAACATTTCTCTTTATTATTTGCTCCTGCCTCTGCTGGTGAGGTCAGGGTATTTTTAACAAATGTAATAATATCGTTTATTGAATGGTTATAAAAATACTCTATTGGCGGAGCAGAAACAGCGAGCTCATTTTCAATATGGTTTTTCAACATTACAGAACCTACTGAGTCTAACCCCAGTTCACCAAGAGGCTGCCCCGGTAGCACTGTTTCCGGTGCGATCCCCAGGATCTCAGCAATTGTTGTTGGAACGTTAGCTATAAAACCTTTCGTTGATTTTTTGTAACTGCTTAGGGCTGTAGACATAGTTTCTTTGCTGGGGCTAGCACTAAAAAGACGATTTTCTGAATGTTCTGTATTCTCTGGTGGAGTTGAATCGGGTTTTACACCGCTTCCAGCAAAAAGAAGCCTTATCATGGAGTGGCCCTTTGTCTGAAGCATCTCTGTCCAGCGGAGGGCCAGACGGTCGTAGACTTCGCTTGTTAAGTAGCCGTCATGGAGCAGCTGCAGTGCAATACCGGAACCTTCGGACAGGTGAAAAGCATGATCCCCGATAATGGTATTATTTGCAGCAACGACATCAAAAGAGATATCGGTAAAGTGTGTTTGTGATAGCAGCTGTGGTAATTGTCTACCGATGCGGGGGTTGCCGCCATCACGGCTCCTTGCAGTACAGTACGCATCGTATAGCTGAGAGAGTTCAAAAATTTCGGGATATGTCCTGACATGGAAATCGAAATCATTGTCAATAAAAACGGCACGTCCACCCGCTTTGAGAACTCTTCGAACTTCGCGCATCGCGACAAGGGGATCCTGAAGATGTTCGAGAACCAGCCGTACTATCACAAAATCGAAGGTGTTGTCGGGCAGATCGAGATTCAGTATCGATTGTTTATGCACCCGGCACCGGGTAAGATTTCCGGAAAGAATTGCATTTGAGGCAGCGGTAAATAAAAAATCGGAAATCTCAATTCCTGTGCAAACCATTGAGGGGTAACGAGCGTGCATCTTTTCCAGCAGATACCCTGATCCGCACCCGCAATCTAAAACTGCCATCCCATCACGGAGTCCAAGACGCTTGTATAACAGATGTTCCTGTTCCCAGAAAAGATCGACTTGCGAATTTAAGCGATTTAGTTCTTTAGTTTTATTAACAGAAAAATTTTCAATGTTGTAAGAACCGTGTTCCAGCATCTCTCTGCCCTCTTATTAAAGTTGATGAACCAGGTTATCCAAATGCAGGTATCCTGCAAAAATCAATAGATATAGCTAATTTATTTGTTACTACTCAGGTCCTTCCGACACAATATTTACAAGGCAAATCGTGTTGATCCCGCAAGAGGCGTGAGAAACATGAGCGATTTTCGCACTCCGCTCACCCTTCGATCCCGAGCTCGGGATCAGGATGAGCGGAAACGCGGTTTTTGGTACCTGAATAGTAACATTTTTAAATTTCTCAGAGCACCTGACTCAATAGTTATGAAGCCCCCTCGTGATCCGGCAAATGGCGGGAGAAACAAGTGAGGCTTTTCTGTCACTGCCCAAACAATGACCATTGATTGGCAAGTGAACGGAATCGCTGATTAGTCATCTGAGTAGTAGCAATTTTTATAAAATCTATATTAAAACGGAACAATCATAAAATAATATCTGCCAACATGGTGTGCTTCAGATGATTACGTAATTTTGAAACCTACTGTAAAGTAATGTATTGCAATTTCCGGAATCTACTCATTCCCTGAGGAATCATTATACATCGGCAATTGAATATTACCCATTCAAAACTTACCTGATCATAGTACACGACTTGACTCCGTCTTATTGGTGGAAAAAATTGAGTAGCATGTATTTTATTTTACTATTCAAATGTCCTGGAGCTATCCTGCACTATCCAATACAGTATGGTTTGCAGGTTTATTACGAAAAATAGGCTGTAGGCTCTTTAACTATTGTAATAAAAATGCGCCACAAAAATCCTGCGTATTCCCGGGGAATCATTATAATTTTTCCCCATACAGAGAAACATTATATCTTTGATCTAAGAAAAGTAATCCTTCAGTGATACACTTTGCGGTCTCAGTAACTAGTGGTTCATTTAAAAGGTCGAAGTGATTTGTATTGATAGTGCGAATGGTAATGCGTTCTGAAGGAATTACATTATACCAGTCATTCATCTGCCGAAATTCGATTGTCTTTCTATTTGAGATGTGTAGCGATGTTGGAATGGCACTTTTGATATAAAAAATGTTTGATTTGACCGGGTGTAGTTTATAGCGGGTTCCAGCCAATGAATTACATTTTCCAACCAGATCAAATCGTTTTTTGAAGACCTCCTGGGCTGTCAAGTCGTTCTGTAACTGATGGCTGGAATTGCTCGCCTGTGTAAAATTATTTCGAATGTTAAGAATAAGCGATTTCAGGAGATTTTTCATTTTTTTTTGGATATTTTTATTCTGTAGCCAGTTGAGTCTTTGAGGAATGACCGTGTCGATTAAGATCAGGCCACCAGCTTTTTGGCCTTTCTTCTCCAGCTGCTGAATCATCTCATATGCAACAAGTCCGCCGAAAGAATATCCTCCAATGAAGTAGGGACCATCGGGCTGAACGCGTTGCATGTCGGCTAAGAATTCTGCAGCGATATCCTCTACTTTTGTATGGGGGTGTAAGATTCCATCAACCCCACGGTATTGCAGTGCGTAAAATGGCCGGTTTTTTTCGAGTAATCTGGATAAATTCAGAAATATCATCGGATTGCCGCCAATACCGGAAACCAGAAAGAATGGTGGTAATGTTCCCGTTCTTCGAAATGTTACAACAGTATTCCATGCTTGTTTTCCGAATGAGGAACCTGTCTGGAAGGTATCCTTTTCAGGTTCATTTTTTACAGTACTTGTTTCTTTACGCAGATAGCGGGCTAATGTACGGATAGTGCAGTATTCCGAAAGGAGCGACATTGGCAGTTTAATGTTGTAGTGAGCGGACAGCGCATCCAGCAATTTGACAGCAGAGATTGAATCACCACCATACGCATAAAAGGAGGATTTCATACAAGCATCCTGTAAGTTAAAGATTTCCCTCCAGAGACCGGTAATGAATCGTTCATCTTCATCTTCAGGCTGCGTTCTTTCAGGGTTCGATGTGAAGATATTTTCATTTGATAGACAATTGGCAACAATAAGGTGAATCAGTTCTTTAACAAATGAATTGTTCCATTCCTGACTTGTAAAATCGGTGCTGCCGCAGACGGTGAACTCAAGAGATACCGGAGTTTCCATAATAAAAAGTTCCAGCCTTGCGCTGGTATCCCTGCATGGCTGATAATGGTACAATGGTTTGAAACTACCTGCTTTATCCCGGAATGTATTGAAAAAGGTCAGCCGTGTTTCCATAAGGGATTGTACTTTTAATTGTGTAAGTCCCATCTCTTTTGAAATTTCTTCGATTCCTGCGGTGGTATAACTACTGGCATTCAGGATAAGATTATGGCAGATACGGCAGAGGTCTGTAAAATCAAATCCGGATTCCACACGCATCCGCATGGGAAGTACTTTAGCCATTCTTCCGGCAGTTTCAGCCATTGCAGAAAAAAGTTGACCAGCAAACGTGACCCCTGTAATGATGTCCTCTGAACCGGAAAGATTTTTCAAACTTACTGCAAAAGCCGCCAGAAGAACCGAAAAAAGAGAGACATTATGTTTACAGGCATAATCCTTGATTTTTATAAGCTGCTCTCCAGTGAGTTCTTCTGTTGAAGTATATGAATGTTGTGCATGCGCCAATAAATCCTGTGATCTGGAATCAAAAATTGATGGGACAGGGTTTGGTAAAGGCGGGAGGCCGAGCCGGCTGTGCCAGTAATAGAGAAATTTCTGATAATCTGCAGCGTATGCAGTTGTTGTGCGGTACATTAGATAATCGCTGAATCCATGTGAGGGCAGGATGCATGGTGATGTGAGCGCTGCGAAACTTGAATACAATCTTACCAGATCATGTCCAAGCAGGTACAGGGACCACCTGTCAATAATAGCCGCATGCACTCCAATGATAATAATACACACTTCTTTTTTTTCGCTGTCAAGAAGGGTTACATCGATAAGGGGCCCTTTGCATGGATCGAAGCGTTTCCCCGCCATCTCTCGTTCATATACTGCGACTTTGTCTCTTATGTCAATACCTGATAAAACTTCTATTTTGTGTCTGGTTACATGCAGATCAATTTCCGGTTCGATAATTATTTCAGAGCCATTGGCAGTAAAATGGCTACGCAGGATTTCATGAATAATCGCAAGCCCCTGAATCGCAGAATCGAGGGCTGTGTGATCTATCTGTTCATTGAGATGGATGGAGATGGTTTCATTGAGAGTGGTTGTTGCCTGTTCATCTGCACAAGCATGAGCCAGGAGCTCCTTCTGAGCTGGAGTTGAAAAAAGTACTTTCTGAGGTGGTGGTGTACATGGCATTTTTACTGATAGACCATCACCATTAAGTGAAATAAACGTTTGCAACTGGTCTTTCTCAGGAACAAACCATGCTGGCCGGCCCTGGCTGTCGTAGCCGAGCTTCAGGCCATGGATCGGCTGATCTGAAAGCGTTTCAGCAGACAGTGCAGGATATTGATATTCTGGAGTTTCTGTTTTACTGAATGTTACTGTTTTGTCAGTAATCGAATCCCTATTGTCAATATGTTTTTGTAAGTACAATGAAAAATCCCGAACTGTGCTGTGCTCGATCAGAGCTGCCAGAGGAAGGCGTAGATTAAATTTTCTGAAAATTTCATTAAAAATCTGAACTGCAATCAGCGAATGACCGCCGATATCAAAAAAGTTATCGTCAATTCCGATTCGGCTTATTCCTAATACTTTCTGCCATATTTCGATGAGATCTTTCTGTGTATTAGTTGAAGGTGGTGTGAATTTTTCATTACTATGAAATGTTGGCACTGGTAACTGTTTTCTGTCGGTTTTTCCACTTGGTGTAAGTGGTATGGAATCAATCTTCAGAAGATGCTGCGGAACCATATATTCTGGTAAATACTGCTGAAGATATTTTCGAATATCTGAAGCAGATACAGAATTATTTTTTTCAGCTACATAGTACAGAAGTAGCCTGCTATCGGTATCCGAAAGGTTTAAAACCGTTGCGACAGCGTTGAAAATGCCAGGGATTTTTTTTGTAGTTGACTCGATTTCACCAAGTTCAATCCGGTGACCCCGGATTTTAACCTGTGAATCGATTCTGCCAAAACATTCAATAGTTTCATTGTCAAGCCATCGTGCAAGGTCACCGGTAGCAAACATTTTCGCGTTTTCTATAGCTGAAAAAGGATCGGCAATGAACTTCTGATCAGTTAAATCTGGTCTGTTAAAATATCCTCTGGCAACACCATGTCCACCAATGAAGAGTTCACCGGGTACTTTAGGTGGTAAGGGATTCAGAAATTTATCGAGAATATATATTTGAGTGTTGTCAATTGGTTTGCCAATGCTGATAACTGTATCGGTATCGTGTAACTTGCAGAGCGTGGACCAGATAGTCGTTTCTGTTGGGCCATACATATTCCAGACACTTTTAACTTTTGTAATAAGTTCAAATAGAAGGTCCTCAGGAAAAGGTTCACCACCGCACAGTAATGTCAAGTCAGATTTACCAGACCATCCACAGGATAAAAGAAGACGCCAGGTGCCTGGTGTTGCCTGCATAAAAGTAATGGCAGAGTTTTGAATACAGTGCGACAATGCTGTACCGTCCATTGCGATATCCCTTGAGACAACAACAACCTGAGCTCCAGTAGTAAGAGGAACTAAAAGCTCCAGTATTGAAATGTCAAAAGAAATAGTGGTTATTGCCAGAATAATATCATGAGAATCGATTCCGGGATTTTTAACCATGCTTCTGGCGAAATTAACGAGAGATTTGTGTGCAATGACAACACCTTTTGGCTTACCAGTGGAGCCTGAAGTGTAAATCATATATGCTGCATTATCTGGAGTGCTTAAGGTAGGTACAGGGCAGTTATCTAAATCTTTTATATCTATAGTATCAATTATTATTACATTTGAAATTCCTTCGGGTAAAACTTTAGAAGTAGACGTATCAGAAAGTACAGTGTCAATGGATGCATCTTCAATCATTAGTTTTAGGCGTTCTGATGGGTAATAAGGATCAAGTGGAACATAAAAACCGCCCGCTTTAAGAACTGCCAGTAATGCAACGACCATTCCGGTTGTCCGTTCAAGACAGATTCCAACCGGGACTTCTGCTTTTACTCCGCGATTTTGCAATAACCGCGCAAGTATGTTGGATTGCTCGTCAAGATCTTTGTATGTAAGTGATTGACCATTTGCCACAACTGCAGTGGCATAGGGCATTTTCTGTGCTTGTTTACTGATTTGTTCATGGATGCACATTGTTTGGGTATAGGGTTTTTCCGTCGCATTCCAGCTGGAGATGATCCTGCATTCATCTTCCGGAGATATTATTTTGTAACTGCCTGAAGGTGCTTTTGAATCATTGCAGATAGTGGAAAGCAGAGTAATGTACTGCGAGGCCATTTGCGAAATGGTAACATGAGTAAATAATTCGATACTGTATTCAATGACTCCATGTATTTCATCACAATCTTCCCACAGGAAGAAAGAAAAATCAAATTGAGTTGCGCCACGTGCAATCCATTCAGATTTAAAGGAAATGTACTCATTTTTGACTTCTGGCACTGGATAATTCTGATAGGCAAACATAGTCTGGAAGACAGGGTTGTATCTCGAATCCCTGTGTATTTTAAGAATCCTGACAAGTTCATCGAACTGAACATCCTGGTTGCGAATTGCATTTATGGTAACCTGATGAACATGTCGTAACAAATTTTCGAAACTGGTAGAAATATCAACATTCAACCGCAATGCAAGGGTATTTACAAAAAAACCAATAATGTCCTCGGATGCTACATGTTGTCGGTTAGCAACAGGTACCCCGATGATAATATCCTCCTGTTGTGTATATCTGTTCAGAAGTACTGCAAAACCAGATAAAAGTGTCATGAACATCGTAACACCATTCTTCTGGCTTAAATATGATAGCTCAGCTGTGATGTTTTTGGGTATTACAAACCTTAATTCAGAACCCTTTTGCGAAAGCTTTTCAGGTCTTCTGAAATCAAATGGCATTTGCAATACAGGAAGATCACCACCAAGTGTTTTCAACCAGTATTCCCTTTGCGCATCTGATTTCTTCCGGTCATGTTCCTGGTGTTGATAGATAATAAAATCAATGTATTGAAAATGTAAATCGGAAAGAACTGTTGAGTTTCCAGGCAGCTCATTCGAATACAACCGAAACAGATCTTTAATTAAAACTCCTGATGACCATCCATCGGTAATGATATGATGAATAAGAAATACACTGATAAATTCTGAAGGAGATATCGAGAAAAGAAATACTTTAGTCAATGGACCGTGTTCGATATCAAAAGGTTTAAGAACTTCGATTTTTATATAATCATTTATTGACTCAACGTCCATTGAATAACCAGTTATTTCACCGGTAACATTTATAATGCGGATTTTCGTTTCCGGGTTAAGTGAAATAACAGGTTGACCATCATTGCTTCTGAACACCATTTGCAGGGATTCCTGCCTGATAACCAGATTGTCGACAGCTCTTTGTAATAATACGATATCAACATTTCCTTTAATCCTGATGGCTTGTACAAGGTTGTAGGCCGGACTATCAGGGTTTATCTGATGCAGAAACCAGAGCCTCTTTTGTGCTTGTGACATGGGTAAATACCCACTGCGGTCAACACGAGTCAATTCAGATGTTGTGATTTTATCTGTAACTTCTGTTCGCGTTTTTGTTTCTATTCTGGATGCAAGACTGGAAATGGTAGGATATGAAAAGATATCTTGAAACGAAAATTCCATACCGAAAACGTTACGCACTCTTGAAAATATCTGCACAGCAATCAGCGAATGACCGCCGATATCAAAAAAGTTATCATTGACACTGATTGTTCCGGAACCAAGCACCTCTTTCCAGATAGATAATATTATTTCTTCTGTATGGCTTGAAGGGAGAACTATTTCGCTCTGGTTGACGGCCTGTTCTCCGGATGGAAGAGAAAGAGATGATCGGTCAAATTTTTTATTTGTCAAACGAGGAAGTGATTGCAGCTGCACAAATCGGGATGGAACCATATATTCAGGTAGGCTGATCCGTAATGTCGTACGTAGATTATCAAAAGTTGTTTCTGCCCCTTTATGAAAAACAATATACGCGATCAGTATTTTATTTTTATTATTATCATTACCGTCGGTTACGACACATTCTTTAACTGATGGATGATGTGCCAGAACAGATTCGATTTCCCCTGTCTCTATGCGATATCCTCTGATTTTCACCTGAAAATCACTGCGCCCCAATACTTCGGCAGTTCCATCATTACGCCAACGTGCAATATCGCCGGTCTTGTACATCCTGTTTTCAAGACCGGAATGCAGATGTCGGGAAAAGGGGCTGCTTATAAATTTTTCACTGGTTAATTCGGGACGATTGCAATAGCCACGTGCAAGGCCGATACCACTGATGTACAGTTCACCTGAAGCCCCTGTCGGGACAGGCGATAAACGGGAATCAAGTATGTAAAACTGTGTATTCGCGATCGGTTTGCCGACAGGAGGCGCATCTTCGCCCGGTATAACTTTCCAGACAGACGACCAGATCGTTGTTTCTGTTGGTCCATACATATTCCATACCTCTGCACCTGTCGACAACAGGCGATCTGCAAGCGTACGGGTCATGGCCTCACCTCCACAGAGAATCTTCATCCATCCGGCTTCGATCCATCCGGAGTCGAGAAGCATTGTCCATGTTGCCGGTGTTGCCTGCATGATGGATGGCTTTCTGCTGCTTATAAAAGCCCCCAGATGTACAGGATCAGATGAAAGCTCTTTTTCAGCCAGAATGACCCTGGCTCCACAAGTTAATGGACAAAGCAATTCGAGTCCGGCGATATCGAATGAAATGGTTGTCACTGCAAGCAGCGTATCATTCCTGTTCATTCCGGGAGTTTCTCTCATTGCTGTCAAAAAATTGGAAAGAGAGAAATGCCGGATTTCAACCCCTTTTGGCTTTCCGGTGGATCCGGATGTATAGATAATATACGCACAATGAGACCCTGATACAGTGTGTATCGTTTTATTATCCTGAATTACAGGGACTTCAGCGGGATTAATTATCGGGATTATCAAATCAGGAAACCGTTTTGCGATTTCTGGCGTTGTAATAAATATCTGTGCTTGAGAATCCTGCAGAATGTATGTAATGCGGTCATCGGGAAAGGATGGGTCGATCGGGATATATGCAGCACCTGATTTCAGTATGCCAAGAAGACTGATTACCATATCAAAGGATCTTTCAAGACAAAATCCTATTGGTTGATCCGGGCTGGCACCAATAGACTGAAGATAAGCAGTAATTTGATCTGCTTTGTCGTTCAACTGCTTGTATGTCAATGAGTGGCCACGAAATTCCAGTGCAATTGCTTCCGGTGTCAATGTTACCTGTTGTTCAAACATGCTGATTACAGTTTTATCCGGATTGAGCTGCCGGTCGGTTGCGTTCCACCTTTCAAGGAGAACGGAGCGCTCTGTATCAGGTAAGACCTGCAGTGCTGATAAGGTTGCCTGAGTGTTATCGGCAATTCCTCTTAGAAGGACCTGATACTCTTCAATCCATCGCTCTACAGCAGTTTCAGAAAAAAGATCACTATTGAAGTGCCACAGTAATTCCAATTCGCTTTTACTATCAATAACTGTAACATACAATTCAAATATCTCGAAGAGACGGTTGTTGACAATACATTCAGCAGTAAGATCCTGAAAGCCGAATTCCCCACTGGAAGGCATTTTTGCATAAGTGAATCCTGTGTTAACGAGTGGAATTCTGGATGGATCGCGGGGCAGCCGGAGCTCCTTGAGAATATCTCCATATGATAAAAAATGATGATCGTAAGCGTCAATCAATTCATCCTGAATCATTTCCGCAAATCTGCCAAATGTCTTATCCGGATCGATAATTGTGCGGAATGGGAGCATGGATACACAATGTCCGACCAGATTGGAATTTTTGTAAAAACACTGGCCTGCAACAGGAATACCTGTTACAATATTATCGTTTCCTGTTAGTTTATAAATTAAGACTGTATAAGCTCCCAGAAGAAATGAAAAAAGGTTACATCCGTAGTCTGCAGCTTTGTTTTTAATCTGGTGGACAATCAACGGATCTAACAGGAATCTTTTACATTTTGCTCTATAAGTCCTTCGGGGTGGTCGGGTATAATCCGTTGGAAGGTCAAGTACCGGTAATGGTCCTTCAAGTCGTTTTTTCCAGAATTCAGTACTGATCTTCAGCTGATCTCCGTAACGGGCTTCTGCAGAATCTTTAACATAATCAAAAAATGAGGCGGGTCTCTCAAATGTTGTGCTTTGCCCGGTAAATACATTATCGTATGCTTTCCCGATTTCGTGGACCAGAATATTGAGCGACCATCCGTCACACACAATGTGATGAACGGTAAAGAGAAGAGCCATGGATTCATCGGACTGAATAATCAGGTGTGCACGCCAGAGCGGGCCAGCTTCCAGATCAAAAGGTGTCGAAGATTCTTGATAGACAAGATCTTTTAAAAAGTGGTCGTTGTTAATCGTATTCGATTTGCGCAAATCATGTATGGGGAGAGCACCGGGTGTTGCGATTTTTTTCCGCATGATAGTACCATCATTACTGAACGCAGCAGAAAGGGCATCATGCCGGGCGACTACCTGAAGTACAGCTTTTTCAAGCCGTCTATGATCAGAATTTCCATGCAATTGTATAGTGAACGATTCATTATAAGCGCAGGAAGCTTCAGTGCTCTGCATTGAAGATATCCAGATCTCCTGCAATAGTCCAGTTACAGGTATCTCATCCATAAATTTTTCCCAACACCTATTTCAATGAAATTTAATGACTGATTATCGACTATTAATACATCCTCTTCTCTTCAGAATCGATGAATGCTGCAAGAGATTGTATGGTGGAATACTCGCGCATTAAGTGGCGGAAAGATATCTCAGTACCAAAAGTATTATTCAATTGCTTTGAAAACTGACGCAGTAGCAGAGAATCCATGCCAAGGTGAAGGAATGATATTGTATCACCGATGCTTTCTGCTGAACATCCAAGGGCTGTGGCTGCAAGGTCGCGGATCTTTTCTGCCGTCTTACTTTTTGTACATAGAACATCATCAGTGGTATGCTTTTCACATGGTGTTACAGGGACTGAAACCGGTTCATCCCGGTATTGGTTGTAGTATACCTGATGTTGACTGCCTGTCTTGTTAAACCAGTAACTTTTCCGTTCGAATGGATATGAAGGTAATGGTATACGAATTCGTTTTTCGTTTTTGTAAAAAGAGTTACTATCAAGAGGTACTCCATGTATCCAGAGGTGACCCGTTGCTGTCATCAGCTGCTGAAGGTCGGCATCCGGTTCTCCATTGCTGCTCATGGAAGAAACTGCAGTGTTATGTATCTGCCCGTTAAAATGTTGTTGGATGAGAGATGTACAGGTAGACCGTGGACCGACTTCAAGAAAGATACCCTCGGGGAATTGATACATGACACTCCTGACTGCTTCGGAAAACCGCACGGTAAGCCGCATGTGCCGAGTCCAGTACAATGGATCTCTCGCATCATAATCACTGAGTGATGTACCTGTAACAGTTGATATTATTGGAATGCCGGGCTTCAAAAAACTGATGGCGCTTACCTCTTCCTGGAATAGATGCAGAACAGGTTCGACCATCGCAGAGTGGAATGCGTGTGAAGTGTGAAGCGGCTGGTGCGGGATGTTGACCGTATCACATCGTAACTGAAATGCATTTACTGCTTCTGATGGTCCGGAAATGACACAGAGCTTCGGGCTGTTGATTGCTGCAATAGAGAGCTCCGGTGACATCATCGGAAAAACAGCCTCTTCAGAAGATCGGACTGAGATCATTGTCCCGGGGGAAAGTGTATTGAGAAGATGACTTCTTCTTGCAACAAGAAATACTGCATCATCGAAACTCAGAATACCCGAAAGGCGTGCTGCAGCGAATTCACCGATACTGTGGCCAACCAGTGCTGCTGGTCTGACACCCCAGCTCAGCCATAAGCATGCAAGTGAATACTCCATCGAAAAAATAGCAGGTTGAGCATAGAGAGTGTTTTTTAGTTTGTTTTTGTTACATTCTGTTATGTTTCCAAAAATAATTGAACGCAAATCTTCATCGATATACTTTTTAAAGGCGTCTGCACACCTGTCAAATACATCTCTGAAAACAGGTTCTGTTTTATAAAGGGAAGAACCCATGTCGGGATATTGCGTTCCCTGGCCGGGAAATACGAAAATTATTTTTGACGGCTGTCCTGAAAATGGCTGCAGATTAACACTTGTCTGGCTGATCTGATTGAGAGTATTCCGGAAATCAGAGGAATTTTTACAAACAATACAACTTCGGAACGGAGCATGTTTACGGCCGGTTTGGAGTGTAAAGGCGATATCTGCAAGAGGTGTGGCAGGATTCCGGCCTATCCATGATGCAAGGTTTTCTGCCATTATATTTAATGCGGTTTTTGTTTTTGCTGACAATGGGAGCATCTGCCATTCTCTGGATGAGCCTGATACTTCGTTGGAAGGAGCCGATTCAAGTATGACATGTGCATTCGTTCCACTCAATCCAAAGGAACTCACTCCAGCTCTTCGGATGCCGTTTTCAGATAACCATTCCAGATTATCTGAAGGTATTCTGGCTGTGATTTCGTCCCATGGTACCAATGGATTGGGGTTTGAAAAATGAAGATTTTGCGGAATTTTTCCGTGGTAAACAGAAAGAATTGTTTTTATGAGGCCAGCAATACCCGCAGCTGCAGCGCAATGTCCGATATTGGATTTAACACAACCTATATGTAACGGATTAGCAGCTTCCCGCTTGCCAAAAACCGACGCGAGTGCCTGTACTTCGATTGGATCACCCAGTGGGGTTCCGGAACCGTGGGCTTCGATGTAATGAATATCTGAAGCCTGCAGATGAGCTTTTTTTAAAGCTTGTCTGATAAGTATTGCCTGAGCCAGTGAATTTGGAGCAGTGAGTCCGTTGCTTGCGCCATCCTGATTAACTGATGAGCTACGGATCACCGAATAGATTCTATCATTATGTTCAAGCGCGTCTGAAAGCCGTTTAAGTACAACTATGCCGCATCCCTCACTTAATATAAATCCGTCGGCAGAACTGTCGAATGATTTGCATCGTCCGGAGGGCGAAATCATTGATGCGCTGCAGTAGGAAAGGAGGTCTTCAAAGGAGAGGACGAGGTTGACACCCCCGGCAAGAGCTGTGGTGCATTCCTTCTGCCATATGCTCTGGCAGGCATAGTGTACTGCAGTGAGTGATGACGAACAGGCTGTATCAATAGTTAAACCTGGGCCGTTAAGTCCCAGAAAATAGGAAAGTCGACCTGATGCGGTACTGAATGCATTTCCGGTCAGGTAATAAACATTAAATTCTGAAATGTTTCGTTGATTGCCAATAAGCTTTTCATAATCGTTAGATGCAAGTCCCAGGAATACACCAGTTTCGGTCCCTGCCAGTTCATCGGGGTTCTGTCCGGCATGCTCAAGTGCCTCCCAGGCAGTTTCAAGCAGTAACCGTTGCTGTGGATCAAGTGCTTTTGCCTCACGTTCACTTATTCCGAAAAATTGCGCGTCGAAACCGGAAACGTCTTCACTAAGAAAACCTCCGCAATCGACATAGATGCCGGAGGTGTCAGGATCTTTCAGGGAGCGTTGAAAATCCTTTATTTTCAACCGATCGACAGGAACAGGGCAAATCGCATCAGTACCATTGATGAGCAGCTTCCAGAACGATTCGGGATCATTTACGGAACCAGGAAATTTACACCCGATTCCAACTACGGCAATTGGTTCATTCCAGGATTTATCTTTGAGAAGTTGCTCGAGTTCTTCTATTTTTGAGAAAGCTCTTCTGAGGAGTGTTGTATCTGTAGTATCAGGAGTATCGTTAGGCATTTTGTGTATCCTTATCGAGAAAATCAAGTTTTTCTCTCAATCTTCTTTCAATTTCATCATCTGGTATACCAGGACTTTTTCCTTCGGGATCCGCTTGTAGAGGTTTTGATGGTTCGTAGTGGGGAGCAATGAATGGCAGACTTCTTTTCGGGTTGATCTGTTCATCAATGAATCGTGCAATACTGCGAATGGTGGGATAGTCAAAAACCAGTGTCGCAGGGAGTGCTTTTTTCAGCTTCAGTGAACAAGAGAGTGATTGCTGAAGCTCTGTTGCCATTTCGGAATCGATTCCAAGATCAGACAGTGCGACTGTATCATTTATTGGTATTGCGGGATCTGAGTTCAGCAATCGTGAAACATGTTGTGTTACCAGGCTGATAATTTTTTCGAGACCTGCACCTGAAGTAAATATATCTCGTGATGTATCGCCCGACCCCGGAACACAGGATGTAAACGGCTCTGTTGATTCCCCTGACAGATCTGCTGTAGTTGTTGATGAATCGATATACTCAGCACTTTTCTTCGATATTGCAACGTAAAGTTGCCTGACAATGGCATGTTCATTTTTTTTCAGCATGTCATGCCATTTAACCGTCAATTTTTTATAAGTATCTTCAGAGAGGTACCCCTTGTTAATTAGTTGCACTGGTATTCCGGGGCCTTCTGATTTCAGGAAGGGAATGTCACCGATTACTGAATTATGGGCACAGATAATCTCGAGGTCGATATCGGTAAAACCAGTTCGTTTTAGAAGTAAGGGAAGCTCACGACCGATTCTGGGGTTTCCACCCTCATCGAATCTTGCGCGACAGTATGCATCATAAAGATCTGAGAGCTCCTGAATTGGGGGAGTTGTTCTTACATGCATCTCAAAATCATTATCGATGAGAACAAGTGTACCTCCCGGTTTTAGAACCCGTAACAATTCTCTACAGGCAGCATCGAGATCAGGTACGTGTTCGATAACGAGTCTGGAAATTATAAAATCAAAAAAGTTGTCTGGTAAGTCAATTTGCAGGATTGAATTTTGAAGTATACTGCAACGTCCGTTAGTACAGTATGCATTAAGCCGTTTTTGTGCGACATCAATCAGTACAGGATCAATTTCCACAGCAGTTACTGAGACTGATGGAAGTATGGTCAGCATTTTTTCAGCAAGATATCCAGGACCGCATCCGGCATCAAGAATGTTCATACCATCGGTCAGTCCGACTCTGGTATATAATGAGTATTCTTTTTTCCAGAAAAGATCAAGTTGTGCATCCAGACGGCGAATCTCACCCTCTGAGGTAGTGGAAAACTGTTTGACATCATAAGATCCCGTTTGTACCATATTTTCCAGCTTTCGATAAAAAAAATATGAGATTGAGTTTGTTTTACCTCATGAATATTAATTTGAAAAGAATGGAATGGGAAAAAAAACTGCAAATTATCCTATACTGCATAATATAGATATTTCCATGATATATGATAACAATTTTATTGTATATTAAACAAAGTTTAATAACTTGTTTTACATAAAGGTTATTCGATCTGTAATTATATAGCTGGTTCAGGAACAATCTCTATAAAACCAATATTTACCGGAGTGTTTGCGTTTGTATGGTTATATTAAAGATGAAAAACAGGGTAGTGTCGATGTGCTGTTTTTTCCTTTTACCTGCATGTTTCTCATGTGGCAGGGGTGATGGCAGCCTTACCAGAGAGAGTTTTGCCTGTGACACTCTTATTAACGAAGACATTATTATCAGGGAGATAGATAGTGCACTTCAGGTAATGGCTGATGGAATCGAGCTGAAAGATGCCGGGAAAATTTTTAGTATTTTCAAAGACAACTCCACATCGCATTATATAAGGCAGGGTCATATATACCCTGATATAAAAACAGCGGAAGAACAATATGCCCGTTCATTTTCCGGATCGAATACTGAGGAACCCCGAAAGTTTTCTTTCACTCAAAAACATTATGATATTTTAAGTGGAGGAGCCGTCCTGTTTACTGGTACCGGGGTAATTAAAAGTAATACGAAAAAAACAGGTAACAGGCCGTGGATAATTGTATACACAATTTTATGGGTCAAAGTGAATACTGTGTGGAAAGCAGCTAATATGCACATATCATGGGAAAAGAAATGAAGTCGCAGTTAATGACTGTATTGCCTTTAACTTCTCAGTACTACAATCTTGTTTTCACCATGCTGATTTGAATCTTTGTAAATCGTATATCGTTCTGCCGGATCCGATTCAGAGAATATTTCGAGGAACTGCCTGGAGAATTCTTCCGGGGTCATTGCAGTTTTAACAACTGTTGTACTAATGTGTCCCAGGCTTCGCTTCAGTGATGAATAATATCCTGTGTCTTTATATTTTTCGATGACTTCGGCGGTTTGTTTATCCCACAGGGAGGTTTGGATATTTCCGGGAGCAACAACTATAACTTTTACTCCATACAATTTAAGCTCTTCCCGCAATGTTTTTGACAGCCCTTCAAGTGCATGTTTTGCTGCTGAATAACATCCAAAAAAGTAGTTACTGGATTGTCCACTCACAGAGCTCATATTTATGATTGTTCCTGCCTGTTGGCTGGAATTTTCTGGAAGCAGAAATTTATAAAATTTCTGGATTATATTGAGTTGGGCAATTACAAGTACTTCTAATTGCCTGCGGAAATCGCTCATCGGGACATGTAAAAGTGGACCGATCTCCGTACCGCCAGCATTGTTGATAAGAGCGTCGAGATGGTGTATCCCCAGTTTATTCCGGAGATTGTTGACTGCAATGTCAATCTCCCAGTGGTTGGTGATGTCGAAGACCAGAGGAGTAAATAATGGTCCCAGCAGTTTTTCAAGCTCAATGGCTTTTATTGAATTCCTTACACTTCCTGCGACTCTATACCCTTCATTAATAAACGCTTTTGCGAGCGCGAATCCGGTACCGGATGTTACACCGGTGATTAATATTGTTTTCATTTTTCAAACTCGAGGGGAAAAAAAGCAGCAAATCAGTCAATTACAGAAAAATATATATTATTCAAGCAGACTGTGAAGTATTTTACACCTGAATAGAAGATTTCATCACAGTTTTTTACTATATAATCTGACTGGAAAATAGAATAGCCTGGCAATTGGAAATTTGAAAAACCGAAGCTGACCGGTTACTTACATGCATATTAATTATGTAAAATAATTTCCTGAGAAATGAGAACTACTGATGTTATTTAACTCTTTGGAATACGGAGTTTTTCTTCCAACAGTCTTTCTCGCATACTGGTTTGTTTTTAATAAAAATATCAGATTGCAAAATGCTTTTTTACTGATCGTTGGTTATTTCTTTTATGGAATGTGGGATTGGCGTTTTCTGATACTGCTCTTTCTCAGTTCGACAGTTGATTATCTTGTCAGCCTTCGATTAGCAGTAACGGTATCAGAACAAAAGCGAAAACTGCTTTTGCTGATCAGTGTTACTTTCAATCTGTGTTTGTTATTTTTTTTCAAGTATTACAATTTTTTTTCCGACAACCTTGCAGTTCTCCTGACAAAACTTGGATTTCAAATTAATCCGGTAACTTTGGATGTTATACTTCCTGTCGGAATCAGCTTTTATACATTCCAGTCACTCAGTTATACTATAGATATATATAGAAGAAAGATGGAACCAGTTGCTGATCCACTCTCTTTTTATGCGTTTGTTAGTTTTTTTCCACAATTGGTTGCAGGTCCGATAGAACGGGGTGTTCGCCTTCTTCCCCAGTTTCTAGCAGTACGTACTTTTGACCTGGGCAAAGCATCTGACGGTTTGAGACAGGTACTTTGGGGATTTTTTAAAAAAATAGTTATAGCTGATAACTGTGCCGGTCCAGTTAATCAGATTTTCGCAAATTACACAGATTATTCAGGGAGTACACTCTTGACAGGTGCAATACTGTTTGCATTTCAAATCTATTGTGATTTCTCAGGATACTCCGATATTGCCATCGGTACAGCACGATTATTTGGTTTCGATCTTATGCAAAATTTTTCATTTCCCTATTTTTCAAGGGACATTGCTGAATTCTGGCGAAGATGGCATATTTCGCTTTCGACGTGGTTTAGAGATTATATCTATATACCTCTGGGAGGCAGCAGAGATGGTACACTTCTGCAAATGAGGAATACGGTAATTGTATTTGTTGTCAGCGGTTTCTGGCATGGTGCAAACTGGACATTTATTACATGGGGATTGCTTCATGCATTGTATTTTCTGCCTTTGATACTTTTCAAGGTCAATCGTAAACATATTGAACCGATCGGTGGAAAAGGAGCCTTATCTGCAGGAGTCAGTGCTTTATCTATAGTGTCAACATTTCTTATTGTCATCACAGGCTGGATCGTTTTCCGATCAGATAATCTGACTGCAGCTTTTGGATATATATCGAGAATGTTTTCAACGACAATGTTCACCATTCCGGAGATCCACCCTTATCCGCTTTTCCTGACCATTATGATATTACTAGTAATTGAGTGGATCAACCGCAAAAATGCGCACGGACTATCTCTGGTGCAGGTATTAGATTCAAAAATTCTCAGATGGTCTTCCTACTCCTTACTTATACTTATGATTATTTATTTCAGTGGCAGGCAGCAAACATTCATCTATTTCCAGTTCTGATATATATGAAACTTTTTATTCGAAAATTGATCTTATTTATGTTGTTTTTTACTTTTATTTATATAACGGTTATCACTGCCGTTTTGTCGCTTAACAAAATCTGCTTAAAAAAATACAGGCTTGGGGATTCAATCACTACAGTTATTGCTGGTGATTCTCATACGATGTGGTCAATAGATGACCGAAAATTAAAAGGAGTTCGGAACATTTCGCTTAATGCTGAAGGATATATTTATACGTATGCCAAACTTGCACATCTTTTGAAACAGGGTAATAAAATTGAAAAATTGTACCTTGGGTTGAGCTTTCATAATCTCTCAGGTTATTATGACGATTACATTTTTGGCAAAAGATCATTGTCCTTTTTTTATCGCTACATTGAAATACTTGGGTTACAGGATTATATGACCTTACTGATTTCAAACCCGAAAAATGTAATCACAATGAGTCCGATTTTTTTACGGAAAGGGATCGAGATGCTTTTCAAAAGGAATCATACTCCTTTTGGTTCGTTCCCATCTGAAAATATGCTGCAGAAATTGGATCATGGTAAAATGGTTAAAAGAGTTCAGGAACAATATTATCAGAATAATACTGTTGCGCCCTTTTCAAAAATGAATGTTGCATTCCTTGTCAGAATTATTGATTTGTGTAAAAAGAACGGCATAAAAATAATTGCAATCACAACACCGCAGCACAGCAGGTATTGCAATTCGATTCCACGGGAATATATTGATGCTTATCAACATTTTATAACAGAGCACAATCTGCCGGTTTATGATTTCAATGGCTTGACCATGGCAGATTCCTGCTATCTACCTGATGGTGATCATGTTAACTCCTGTGGAGCTCCGATTGTTACAGATTATTTTAAGAAATACCTTGAAAATGAGGAACAGAATGAAAAATATCATTGTAAATAACAATATTCTATCAGGATACTACAAACGATCCCATGGGAACCGTAGAGGGCATAGTGCCTGGTTATTTTTTACAGTAATGATCTCTGTACTGTTTTTTACCTGTCATCATTCAAGAACTCCATCCGATGGTGGGGAGTATATTAAATTTAAGGGCTATAAGCTTTACGTTAAAGATTGCGGTACCGGGAATCCTGTCGTTATCATTGAAAATGGACTGACTTGCAATACTATGCTCTATGACAGCTTGTTTCGTGAAGTTTCCAATTATACACGCGTACTGTCGTATGATCATATCGGAATAGGGCGATCTACCTATAATGGCAAACCAAGAACTATCGATAACTTTACCCGCGAGTTGAAAGCCCTTCTTGAGGTAAAGCATATTGCTCCACCTTATATTCTTGTTGGACATTCGATGGGTGGATTTCTCATACGATATTTCGCGTACCTTTATCCTGACCAGGTAGCCGGTTTGGTATTTGTTGACGCGCCACACGAGGACTGGTTCGCCTATATCAGGTCACATCACACTCCTGAAGAACTTCAATTTTTTAATAGCTTTTTTGATCCTGAAAAAAGGAAAATGAAAAAACCGGCAAAAGCGGAGCTGTCATGTTATTCAAGCCTGTGCGATTCAATCAGAGGAAAAAAGATTCCTGCACAGATTCCAGTCAGAATGTATACAGGTAAGAAACACGGGAAGTGGGCTACTACCTTCGGATATACACCGGATGATTTAAATGTCTGGGCTCAAATGCAAGGCAGTATCCTCAATGGAGTTAATGATGCCCGGCAATATATCGACAGCTCCGCGAGCCACATGTTTCATAAGGATAAACAGGAGTTGGTCAGTGATGGTATACAGGAGTTAATTCAAATGTATCGTATTGCTTCCAGGATGGCTGACAGTGGGACTGCTCATAAAATTGCTGACGTGGGGGATGAATGCTACTAAAAAAGGCCGGAGACAGGCATTCAATCTCCGGCCCTGTTTTTCAGTTGTGACTGAAAATAAAAATGTTTTCTACAAATCACTTACCCAAATAGTTGTTAATCGCTTCCGCAGCCATGCGTCCATGAAAAATCGCCCGTACGACAAGTGATGCTCCCGTACCGGCGTCACCGGCGACGAAGACACCTTTTGAAGATGTCTGGTAATCGTTATTATATTTGATATTGCCGCGCTGATCGAACTGAACTTCGAGTTCATCAAGGAGCTTGTTATGTTCGACATGGACAAAACCCATTGCGAGTAGTACCAGATCAACTTTGAGGGAAAATTCGCTTCCAGGAATCTCTGTCATTTTCATGCCACCCTTGCCATCTTTTTGCCAATTAAGGCGGATGAACTGACCTTCCTGAATGTGAATGTCGCCTTTTCCGGAAAACGATTTTGTTTGAATTGACCAGTCGCGTTCGCACCCCTCATCGTGTGAAGATGATGTGCGCAGGATCTGTGGCCAGTAGGGCCAATTGGGGTTCCAGCTGTTTTCCCAGACTTGCGGTTTACCCAGCAGTTCAAATTGGTAAATCTTTTTCGCACCTTGTCTGTTTGCTGTTCCAACACAGTCTGAGCCGGTATCACCACCACCGATAACAAGGACATTTTTTCCTTTCGCACTTATTGTTTTTTCATCAGGTAAGAGTTCTCCAGCAATAGCTCTGTTTGATTGTTTGAGATACTCCATTGCGAAATGGATACCTTCAAGGGCGCGACCGGGAACTACAAGGTCCCGAGGTTCACCTGCACCCATGGTAAGAAGGATCACATCGAATGTCTTGCGTAAATAGCGTAAGCTGATGTCCTCCCCGATAGAAACGTTCGGTTCGAACACGACTCCTTCCTGGCGCATCTGTTCAAGGCGGCGGTCGATGATATGCTTTTCAAGTTTGAAATCGGGAATACCATAACGAAGAATCCCGCCAAGTTTAGCAGACTGTTCAAAAAGGGTGACATTGTGACCCATTCTGCGCAGCTGTTGCGCAGCCGCCAGACCAGCTGGACCACTGCCAATGATCGCAACTGACTTTCCAGTAAGTTTACGTGGAGGCCGTGGGACTATGATGCCCTCTTTAAAGCCCCGTTCGACAATCGATAGCTCGATCTGCTTAATCGAAACGGGGGCATTGCTGATCGAAAGTGTACAGGCAGCTTCACAGGGAGCCGGACAGATTCTTCCGGTAATCTCCGGCAGATTGTTGGTGGCTTCAAGGCGGATGAGTGCTTCACGCCAGTCGTTTCTATAAACTGCATCGTTCCATTCGGGAATCAGGTTGTACAGCGGACAGCCCATTGCATGGCAATAGGGGATACCGCAGTCCATACAGCGGGCCCCCTGATTACGGAGTTCCGATTCCGGAGGAGCGATGGTGAACTCTTTATAATCGTTGAGCCGTTCTTTTACTGAACGATAGGTCCCGGTTACACGGGAGTAATCTAAAAAACCAGTAACTTTTCCCATTATCTGAAAACCTCCTCGGTAAGAGCCACAGTCTCGGTCTCTTTGGACTCAGCTTTTCTGAACCGTTCGAGGGCGAGACGATAATCAATTGGCATTACTTTGACAAACTGAGGCAGCAGCTCGGTCCAGTCACGCAGAATGGCCGATGCATATTCGCTGTTTGTCACTTTGACATGTTCCTGAATCAGGCTGTACAGCAGATTTTTATCTTCTGCGTCAACGACTGGTTCTATATCAACCATTTCAAGATTGCACTTTGTATCAAAAAGCTGATCCTCATCAAGGACAAACGCGATACCGCCACTCATTCCGGCAGCGAAGTTCACTCCGGTTCGACCCAGAACAACGACAATACCCCCGGTCATGTATTCGCAGCCATGATCACCAATTCCTTCAACAACAGCGACAGCTCCACTGTTTCGGACAGCAAACCGTTCACCTGCCATACCATTGATAAAAACTCTCCCGGAAGTCGCACCGAAGAGGTTGACGTTTCCAGTAATACTGTTTTTATGTGGTCTGAAGGTCGATTTGTGGTGCGGATAGATGATAAGCTTACCACCTGAGAGACCTTTACCGAAGTAGTCGTTTGCATCACCCTCGAGTTCGAACGTAGCTCCCGGAGCAAGGAATGCACCGAAACTCTGTCCTGCGCTGCCGGTGAATTTAACATGGATCGTATCGGGGGGCAATCCTGCAGAGCCATATTTTCTGGAGATGGCTGATGAAAGTGTCGCTCCGACCGTACGGTTATAATTATAAACTGGTACATCGAGTTTCACCGGAACCTGCTCTTCGATAGCTGCTTTTGATTTCTCAATAAGATCGTTGTCTATTGACAGTGAAAAGTCATGATCCTGTGATCTGGTGCATCGCAGGCTGCCCCCTTCAGGAAGTGCAGGCATTGTGAGCAGTTTGCTGAAATCGAGGCCGTTTGCTTTCCAGTGATCGATTGCTTTGTTGATATCAAGAATATCCGCGCGTCCAACCATCTCATCGATGGTTTTGAATCCTAGCTCTGCCATGATTTCACGTACATCCTGAGCGACATAATTCATAAAATTCATGACATGTTCCGGTTTGCCGCAGAATTTATCCCGCAGACGAGGATCCTGTGTTGCAACACCGACCGGGCAGGTATTCACATGACATTTTCTCATCATGATACATCCCAGTGAAACAAGTGTCGCAGTACCAAACCCGTACTCTTCAGCACCAAGAAGCGCTGCGATAACAATATCACGTCCGGTTCTCATCTGACCATCAGTCTGAACTCTGATTCTGTCCCGCAGACGGTTGAGCACCAATGTCTGCTGCGTTTCTGCAAGTCCGATCTCCCAGGGTATTCCGGCATGCTTGATTGATGAAATCGGTGAGTTACCGGTTCCACCGTCATGACCGCTGATAAGTACCATGTCAGCTTTACCTTTTGCAACGCCGGCCGCGACTGTTCCTACACCGACCTCGGCGACGAGTTTGACAGAGATACGTGCCTGCGGGTTGGCGTTTTTAAGGTCGAATATCAATTGTGCCAGATCTTCGATCGAGTAGATATCATGGTGCGGCGGGGGAGAGATAAGTGTCACTCCCGGGGTTGAGAAACGAACCCTTGCAATGACTTCGTCAACTTTGAGTCCGGCAAGCTGTCCGCCTTCACCGGGCTTTGCACCCTGTGCCATCTTGATTTGCAACTCCTTTGAGTTAACAAGGTAATTGCTGGTGACGCCGAAACGTCCTGATGCAACCTGTTTGATCATGCTCTTTTTTAGATCGCCGTTTGGAAGCGGCAGGTATCGTGCCTCGTCTTCACCACCTTCACCGGAGTTGCTTGATGCACCTAGGCGGTTCATGGCGATGGCGATCGTTTCATGTGCTTCTTTACTGATTGATCCGAACGACATTGCAGAGGTAACGAAACGTTTGACAATTGATTCTACTGGTTCAACCTCCTTTATCGGAATGCTCTTTCGAGGCTTGAATGTGAACAGGCCGCGGAGTGTACAGAGGTTTTTACTGGAATCGTTTATTGTCGCTGCATACTGTTTATAAAAAGCATAGCTGCTTTCACGAACAGCGCGGTGTATGAGCGTAATTGCTTCTGGTGTGTATAGATGTTTCTCCGAGAAGCGACGGAACTGGATGTTACCACCCGAGTCGAGTGCTTCAAGGGCTTCATCATCACCTGAAAATGCGACTCTATGGCGTTTAAGAACCTCTTCAGCGATGATTTCGATGTCGACACCGCCGATCCGTGATGATGTTCCGGGAAAGAAACGATTGACAAATTCTTCATTGAGACCGACAGCTTCAAAGATCTGGGCACCACGATAGCTTCTGATCGTCGAAACGCCCATTTTCGACATGACTTTGAGGAGACCTTTTTTGATAGCGGTAATATAGGATTCGATAGCCATTTCGGGTTTGCCCTGAATTTTTCCCTCTTCATTGAGTTTTGCAATGAGCTCAAAAGCAAGGTAGGGATTGACAGCGCTTGCACCAAATCCAATAAGACAGGCAAAGTGCATGACATCACGAGCTTCACCGGTTTCGATGATAAGTCCGGTCAACTGCCTCTTCTGCACTTTGATCAGATGATGATGTACTGCAGATGTGGCAAGCAGTGCCGGAATCGGTGCTTTCGATTCACTGATATCACGATCAGAAAGAATCAGCAGTGAGTACCCTTCATCAACTTTCTGTTCTGCTTTTTTACACAATTCTGCAATAGCCGGTTCAAGTCCTTTTGCACCTGGTTCAGCACTGAAATGCATCGGCAGGACACATGATTTGTAGGTATCAATATCGAGATTGTACAACTTTTTCATGTCATCATTGGAGAGGACCGGATGCGGTAATTTAAGCTGATGGCAATGCTCAGGAGTTTCATCCAGGAGATTACCTACCCGGCCAATAAAACTCATGAGCGACATGACAAGGCTCTCACGATATGGATCGATCGGTGGATTGGTAACCTGTGCGAAGAGCTGCTTGAAATAGTTGTAAAGAAGTTGCGGCTTGTCGGACAGGGCCGCCAGAGCAGCATCGTTACCCATCGAGTTAACCGGTTCCTGTGCAGTTTCCGTCATGGGAATGAGAATCGATTTGATATCTTCAAGAGTGTAACCGAATGTCCATTGACGGCGCAGAAGTGACTCGCGTTCGATCGCTACCGGGCCGGGCACCTGGAAAAGGCCTTTGAGTTCGATACGGTTCTTTTCGAGCCAGCGACGGTATGGTTTGCGGCGTGAAATCGATGCTTTGAGTTCGTTATCGTAAATGATACGGTTGTCTGCAGTGTCAACAATAAACATCTTACCCGGAGCCAGCCGGCCTTTCTGAAGAACATCTTCAGGCGCAATGTCAAGAACACCGACCTCTGATGCCATTACGACTTTTCCACCTTTAGTAATCACGAACCGTCCCGGACGTAATCCGTTCCGGTCAAGTGTAGCACCTATTTTCGTACCATCGGTAAATGCAATGGCAGCAGGACCATCCCAGGGTTCCATAATTGATGCATGATATTCAAAAAAGGAACGTTTGTCTTCACTGATATGATACCTTGCTCCGAAGGCCTCCGGCACCATCATCATCATGGAGTGTTCAACGGAACGTCCGCTCCATGAGAGCAGTTCGAAAACATTGTCAAAGATTCCGGAATCACTCATATTGAGATCGATGATCGGTGAAAGTTTCCTGATCTCATCACCGAATAGCGGTGAGGAGAGTGTTTTTTCACGGGCGATCATCTTATTGATATTACCTCTGAGGGTATTGATTTCACCATTGTGAGCCATATATCTGAATGGCTGTGCAAGCGGCCAGGAGGGGAAGGTGTTGGTACTGTATCTTTGGTGGATCAGTGCCATTGCACTCTCAAATGTCGGGTCTGCAAGGTCAGGAAAGAACTGCTCAAACTGATCTGCAACAAACATTCCTTTATAGGTAATAGTTTTACTGGAACAAGAAACGATATAGAACTCTTCTATGGTAAAATGTTGGCGAATGGCTTCCCTCTCCATACATTTCCGGGTTAAATACAATTTTCTCTCAAGTGTATCACCTGTACTTATACCGAATTGAATAAAAACCTGCTGCATAAAAGGCATGCAGGATCTGGCCATATCACCAAGACAGTCTGAATTGACTGGTACATCACGCCATCCTGCAATGGTGCCACCTTCACTGGTAATTATTGAAGAGATGATCGAAGTGGCAGTTGCGCGCTTTTTGGGATGTTGCGGGAGAAACAGCATCGCAACTCCGTATTCTCCCTGCGGTGGAAGATTGAAACCAATTTTTTGAGCTTCTTTAACAAAGAATGAGTGTGGCAACTGAAGAAGCATCCCTGCGCCATCACCGGTTTTGGAATCACCACCGATAGCCCCGCGATGGGAAAGTTTTTTGAGTATGGTTATTCCATCGCTGACAATACCGTGTGTCCGCTCACCATTTACATTGACAACAAAACCGACACCGCAGCTGTCGTGTTCGTAAAACGGATCGTACAATCCCTGCTTTTTCATGCGTTTTTTGTGCCTCGAATTTGTGAATAGTTATTTTACTATGATTCGTTTTGTACCTGTCAGTTTCAGTATTTTACGTTACCGAAAGGTGTACGGTATACAAAAAGTGTACCACTAACAAAACCTGATTTTTACAGGGTTCAAGGCTTACGGAGATGAATTGATTGTTCGTGGAGATACAAAAATGTATTTGTGTGGTACAATTTTGTACCGCTGGTCTTAAAACTGGGTGAAAAACGAAATGCAGTTTATCCAATAGAGTGATTTTTCTTCGATGATTTTATCAAAAAATGGCCTTGCTACCAAAATCTCATCGATTGTTAGTAACTGGCTCGAATTTTGCATAAATGGTGCGGTTTGGTACTTGTTTTTTTCGGTGTAATGGAATAAAGATTGAAAACGCAGGTTCAGTATTCGAACTTTTTTCGGAAAGGTTTATTATGACTAGCAGATGCGAAGTAACACAGCTGATCGAGCCAAAAGTGACAGAGAAAATTCATCTTCCACTACAGGCATCAACCTATTACGGTGTTAATACGTTCAGTGAAGTTGTCATGCAGAAGATGATCTCTGAGAAGACTTTTTGTTCATTTAAAAAGTGGCAGGATGGTGGACCGGTGATTTCTTCAGCTCAGGCCGATGAAATTGCTCTGGCGATGAAAGACTGGGCAATAAATAAAGGTGCGACTGCTTATACTCACTGGTTTCAGCCTATGACAGGTTTGACAGCTGAAAAACATGATGCTTTCATCTCCATCAGCAGTGTTGGCAGTGTCATCGAAAAATTCAGCGGGTCGAAACTGATTCAAGGTGAGCCGGATGCATCTTCCTTTCCTTCCGGTGGGATTCGTGCGACATTTGAAGCCCGTGGATATACTGCCTGGGATCCTTCATCACCGGCATTTATCACTGAAGTAGACAATGGTAAGACATTGTGTATACCGACAATCTTTGTTTCCTATACCGGTGAAGCACTTGATAAAAAATTGCCGCTTCTTCGCAGTGATGCGGCTATCAATAAGGTTGCTATCGACCTTTTAAAGCTCTTTGGCCATAATGATGTTTCACATGTTTATTCAACATGTGGTCCTGAACAGGAGTACTTTCTGGTTGATGAAGCATACTATCGTATGCGTTCAGACCTTCTTCTGACAGGCCGTACCCTTCTTGGTGCACCATCTCCAAAGGGACAGCAGCTTGAAGATCAGTATTTTGGATCGATTAAAGACCGGGTTCTCAATTACATGCATGATGTTTCTGTTGAAGCATACAAACTCGGGATTCCCGTAACGACAAAACATAACGAAGTCGCTCCGCATCAGTATGAATTTGCACCGATATTTGAACCTTCAAATCTCGCTGCGGATCACAACCAGCTTTTGATGGATATCATGAAGCGGGTTGCACATCGCCACGGTCTGGTCTGTCTTCTTCATGAGAAGCCGTTTGCTGGTGTTAATGGCAGCGGAAAACATGTCAACTGGTCACTATCGGACAGTAAAGGGAACAACCTGCTTAATCCGGGCGATACACCACAGGTTAATCTGTTGTTCCTCACTGTACTGAGCTGTGTTATCCATGCTGTTTATACTAATAGTGATATTTTGCGTGCAGCTATAGCATCTGCCGGTAACGAACATCGTTTGGGCGCCAATGAAGCTCCACCGGCAATTATCAGCGTCTTCCTTGGTGAACAGCTTACTAATGTTGTCAATATGATAGAATCCGGTAAGTTTGAAAAAGCAAAGCCACAGGATCTTGTTGACCTTGGTGTCAAATTGCTTCCAAAGTTTATAAAAGATACAACAGATCGCAACCGGACGTCTCCATTTGCTTTTACTGGGGCCAAATTCGAATTCAGAGCCTGCGGCAGCTCGATGAATATTTCTACATCACTGGCTGTAATCAATACTATCGTTGCCGATTCCATGGCGATTGTTGCAGAGAGAATCAGAGCTGAAACCGCAAAGGGTGGTGAATTCAGTGCGGCAGTTCTCAAAGTGCTTTCCGGAGTTATTAAAGAATCAAGAGCAATTCTGTTTGAGGGTAATAACTACTCTGATGAATGGAAGAAAGAAGCTCAAAAGCGTGGACTTCCAAACGTCGCATCTACACCTGAAGCTCTAAAGGCATTCGTAACTCCAAAAGCAATCTCAATGTTTGAGCGTCATGGGGTTTTCTCAAAAGTTGAACTGCAGGCCCGTTATATCATCTGGCTGGAAGCATACGAAAAGATGCTTGATATTGAAGCAAAGACACTTATAGATATTGTCAAAACGCAGATATTACCGCCTGCATATGAATATCAGGCAGATCTTGCAAGCGGTTTTGAACTGCTCAAAGGACTCAATGATTCAATGATTGTATCATTTGTTGATGGAGCTCTTGAGGATCGCAAGGAAGTTCTTACTCAGCTTACTGCTGATATCTACTATATAAGAAAGAATATCAAAGAACTTGAAGCGGCACTTAACAATGTTCAATCAATGGCTCTTGAAGCGCGTACAGCATTTATTTGCAAAGATGTTAAAGAACATATGGCACATATCCGGCGTCATGTTGATGCTCTGGAGCAGTCCATGTCAGATTCTCTCTGGTCATTACCAAAGTACAGAGAGATGCTTTTTATCAGCTGATCTTTCGTCTCACCTTCTTTGCCACCTCTTCATAGTAAATGGAGAGGAAGAAGAGAAACAAGCGTAAAATATAGTAATCTGACACTTCTTCTCCCCTCTCCACACGTGGAGAGGGGCCGGGGGTGAGGCGAAACCCAATCACTGCGATAGTGGGATGGTTCGGGTATCTGCCGGTACGCTTCAATAAAACAAACAATAAAAGTTCTGCCTTAATTGTAATAAGTACAAACTCATATCCAGCTTATAATCTTTTAACTTATTATGAAGTGTATTTATGTGCAGATCAATAATGCTTCCGCGTATAGTATTTTTTGTTTCAATCCTGCTGCTTATTACATGGCGCAACGGCTTTGCTCAGATCACTGTTATTAAAAACAGTAGCACTGTTCTTCATCTGAAATGGAGTATTGATGGTGTCGATACGTTTAGTGCTTCTGAAAATGGATCGAAAGTGGATGGGTTCTCGTTTCGGGGACAAAATACTGTAATTTCCACATCATCAGGTCAGGTTCCGGGGTACCGGTTATGGATTGGTATACCTTCTGCAGGAGAAGCGGCAATATCTTTTACACCCGAAGTTATCAGGAACTTGACAACTAAAATACCGCCTGAAGGGAAGGGGCCGGTAAACTCTTCAGATATTTCAAGTTCGTCTGGTGTGGAGTGGATTCCGGAGATACGTTATCAATTTTTGAGGGATCTGCGAACGGTTTCACTGGTGATCTGCCCTGTTAAGTTTAATCCTGATGGGACGGTAGTACAATGTTTAAGCGGGGAACTGATTGTATCGTTTCCAGTAGTCGAAAATAGTATCAGGCAGTTGAATAATTCAGAATATGAGAAAATGCTCTCTGCTCTTCTGATTAATTACGATGTGGCAAAGAGGTGGCGAAAGCCGCTCTCTTTATATAAGAGAAGAACTGCAGAATCTTTTCCACTTAATAACCGCAAGGTATATCATTTTCGTATTGGTGACGGAAATACTGCATTCAATGAGGGGACGATAAAGGAAAATGGTCTGATCAGAATTACCGGTACTGAAATCATGTCAAATTTCGGGATAACGGCTGTTTCTGATGTTCAATTGTATGGTTCATACAAAGGGGAGCTGCCCGATGACAATGTAGGAGGCATACCATCAGGATTGAAGGAAATACCACTGCTTCGTGTTGATCTTAATAGAGATAATCTTGTCGACAGTACAGATTACTTTGTCGCATATGTTACCGGAGCTTCAGATTGGTGTTTTAAGAACAGTAATTTTGAAATGAAATTGAATCGGTATGATGATTATCGTCATTACTGGTTAGTAAAAGGGAATAATGGATTAACTGTAAATAAGATGGATCCTGTCGATCCTGTTGGAATACCTGCAGATACCTTTACTAACAGGATCTGTTTCAGAAGGCCTGCTGCAATGCCGCATCAAAGCGAGGGCGGCCTGCTATGGGTGTGGGAATCTCTTTATGAAAGTAAAGAAAACGTAAGCTTTTATCTCAATCCAGGGCTTCCTGAACATGGAAAAGCCACTCTTAATGTAATGGCATATGTCAATAATGGTTCCTTGTTCTTTTCCGCCGGGAGTGTGATAAAAAGCGCATGCCATTCCTGGTCAAGACAAACATTCCAAGTCAGCGGCTGGAAGGATAGAAAAATATCATTTGAATTTGATGCTAATAATCCATCGAAAGAGGCATCATTTGCTGAAATTTATGAAATAGGTCTCACTTTTACTGATAAAATCCATATCGGAAAAGACTCTTTATTGACTGTATTTTCTGATACTTCTGAAGGTTTACACAGGTATCGGGTGAGTGGCATCGATTCTGAGTATGTATACATTTTTAAAGTTCCGGCAGATGAAAGTTATATTGCGCTGATCGATACAGTGAGATCGGGGAGTGGTGATACGTTCAGCTGGACTGATAGCGGTGGTAAAGGAAACAGGTATTTGCTTTGCAAAGAGTCGGCATTAAGAGATCTTCCACCTAATGAAGAGTATGTTGTTCATAGTAGCAATGACACAATTATTAACGATTTATATAATCATCATAATCAGTCTGATTATCTTATCATTACTCACCCGGATTTTATAACTGCGGCAGAAAAACTTTGTGAACATAAAAAACAGATGGGTTTTGTAAACCCCATGATAGTTGATATCAATAATGTATACAGGTCATTCAGCGGCGGAAATACAGACCCTGCGGCGATAAGGAATTTTTTACAGTATGTGCATAATTCCGGCTGGAAAGATGGTGAAAACCTCGAGTATGTTCTTCTGATGGGCGGGGCACATTTTGATGTCAGGAAAGTATATGCAAATAGTAAATGTTTCATTCCATCCTACTATTCTGGAGGGAATGTACCACAGGATGAGTATTTCTGTATTATTAACGATATTCCTGTAAAGAGTATTGGAAGAATATCGTGTCGCTCATTGCGGGAAGCGCTTGTTGTGGTCGATAAAATCAGGCAGTATGAACTGCCTGGGACGGCTGATTTTGGAGAATGGCGAAACCGGGCTGTGTTTGTATATGATGATGATGATCAACTTGGTAAAGTTGATCCAATCAAACATCGTACCTACAGTGAAAATACCGCTGATCTTTTCGGTAAAACATTTGGATCTGCGGATATACGAGTGATACCGCTATTTGACTATGGTTTTGACAATACCGGTTACCACAAGCCCGGGGCAGCAGCTGCAATTATAAATCAAATACAGAACGGTGCGGGATTTGTATGCTATTACGGGCATGGCAGTCATGACCTCTGGGCTGATGAGCAGGTAATGACGTCCAATAAAATTAGCCTTCTTTCCAATAAAAAAAAATACCCCCTGATTGCATCATTCTCATGTTCTGTTGGTAAATTTGATCAATCTTCATCCTGTCTATCTGAATCATTCGTATGTGCTCCGGATGCCGGGGCTATTGCAGCGATTGGAAGTAGTCGCTCATCGTTTGCTCATGACAATGGACCTCTTGGTGACTTGTTTTTCAGTGTTGTCCTCGATACAAATCATAAAGTAAACAGTATGGGATATATGCTGACACTGGCAAAACTTGTTGTCGGTGAATCATCATACAAGTACATTTATTTTGGTGATCCTTCGCTTAAATTAGTAAACTCGATGTACAGAATTGATCTTGATGTTACCGATTCCGCTGGAAAGCAGATAAACCAGATAAAAGCGCGGCAGAAAATTGTCATTAGCGGACAAGTCACTGGTAATGGAGTTCTTAATGAGTCCTTCGGAACATCGAATGATCGGGCGTTTGTACAGATTGGATTATTTAATCCGCCAGACAGCGCATCAAGGAAGGACGGTATCGACAGAGATGAAAAATATCAACTCCCGGGTAAACCGGTTTTTCTTGGAAAAGTCGAAGTAAAAAGGGGGATTTTTTCACAAACATTAAAAATCGGTGAAAATGTACCATTTAACAAACCAGGTACACGTCTGACTGCATACGCGTGGCGGGAACGCACCGGTGAATCTGGTGGCGGGTATCGTGATGATCTGACCTTCAATGGGTCTGAGAATGGGACGCATGATGATAGTACGGGACCCCGGATTTTGATAAGACCTCTGTATGCTGACAGCAAAATGAGTAAACCGGCAATTTCATTTACTGACAGAATTACTTCGTCGCTGCCGATGCAGTGCGAGATTGTTATTGATGATGAGAGTGGTATCGATGTCACGGGTACCGGTCCGGATGAGGGATTGTCATATTATGTTAAGGATGTCATTGATAGACAGAATATCAATTCATGGTTTCAATTCAGTGAAGGGGATTTCAGGACAGGCACTGCGGTACTGGATTTTGACAAAAGTGTTCTGGGGACGGGTGACTATGAACTTACTATCTGTGCGGCTGATCTCTCTGGTAATAAAACAAAAAAAACATTCCAATTAATAATAACGAATGAAAGCGATCTGTCTCTTGATAGAGTGTTTAATTACCCTAATCCAATGGTCCATGGTGGTTCTACCAGATTTTATTTCTATCACAGCTCTACCTCGCATGAGACTGGTTCGCACTTTCGTGCCATGATACGAATTTATTCGCTCTCCGGTAAACTTATCAGGGTGATCAAAGATGCTGAGAATGGTCAAATGTGGGATGGAACGGACCAGAGAGGCAGATCATTGAGTCCTGATGTCTATCTGTATCAGGTGCAGCTCTATTCATCCGGTGTGAAGAAAAATTCAAAAAGTAAGATATGCAAGCTGGTAATTCATCCACCACATTAATGTAATCTCATGAGCGAATTTTGAGCTTTCTTCAGAAACCTGCCTCACGATAATTTTCATAACCAGTTGATTTTCTATCGCATACATGAATAGAGTTGCCACTTCAATGGCCTGATATTACAATTAGCCTGTTATCAGACATAATGATCGGGGGTGCAATATTGGTATCAACTCCAGGAGACGGGTATCTTAAATCCAACACGTTGAATTTCGCTGCAAAGATGTGCCAGTCAATAAATGACATGGTAGGTGTATCATTCACTGTAAAAGAAAGTTCTTTCAGTGAATCCTCCTTTGTTTCATCGTTTAAAATGATCACATTCATATCATTCTCGGGAACAATTCAGGGAAATTATTTGTGCAGTCTTGATGAAGCTGCTGCATTGAAAATTATGGGCGCTTTTTCAGATGGGATGTCCGAGGAGCAGATTCGGGAGATGCGTGGCGATTTCAGCGGATTTGTAAAAGAGGTTCTCAATTTATCGGTAGGGCAGTCGATTGTTGAACTTGAAAAGAATTTTGGAGATTTGACATTTAATCCCAGCACTGTTGTGTATGGTGAACTGGAGTTTCCCGATTTCCTCTCAGGAAATGTTCTTCTGGAAAGTGAACATGGAAACATATTGTGTGGTTTTTCACTGAACCTTGCAAATTTACGCATAGGTCAAAAACTCGAGGAAGCCCTTGTTGACCTTGAAAAGAAAACTGCTGAAGCACTGGAGGCTCAGAAAAATATTTCGAGTATACTGGAGCTTTTGCCTGTCGGATTGGTAGCTATAGATCAGTTAGGGATAATTCTCCCTGGGCATAGCAAATCAATGAAAGCTGTTGCCTGTATAGATGAATGCATATCAATAACAGGTTGTTTTTTGCCCGACATCCTCAAAATCGATGCCGGTGTTGGTGGTTCCTGGAAAAACTGGTTGGATCTGGTATTTAAGAAGTTTGATTTGATTCCATTCAAAGATCTGAAAGAATTATGTGAAATCAATGAGGTTAAAACAAACAATGGTAGAATACTTAAACTTGACTGGCTGCCTGTAATTGATAATGTAAATAATATACTCGAAAAACTACTTGTTGTTATTGAGGATATAACAAAGCAGCGGGAACTTGAAAAGAAGATGGATGAATTAAACAAACGGCATCAGGAAAACCTTGAACTGATTTCACAGGTAATCAATATCAATCCCGATGAAGTGACAAATTTTATCTATGATTCTTCTCAACTACTGACAGATGCACAAAGAATTGTTGAGGGAGACAGCTGCGATCACGAATTTGTAAATGAATTGTTCAGGACATTTCATACGCTCAAGGGCAGCTCCGGGCAGTTTCAATTCAGAGCGCTCCAGGAGATGGCACACAAGGTTGAAGATCATTTACGACGTTATCGAAATCAAACATACAATATAGATCCGGGAATTATATCAGAAGTTAAAACGTCAATCGAAGATGCAAAAAACTACATTTCCCGTATTAAAGATATTCGTACTAAACTTGGTGGTAAAGAAGAGACATTACGGCAGAAAGCTGACAGAGATCCCAATACTATTATGGTTAGTTCTCAGGATATCGATGATCTGAGGATACGGTGCAAGAGAATACTTCTTAAAAGTAAAAACTTAATCAAAGATGATTTTTTTATAGAAGAGATGAGCCAGTGCCATGATGCACTTTGTGATCTGAAAAGAATGAAGCTCTCTTTTTTCCTGTCATCACTCGAATCTCTGGCTAAAAACAGCAGTGAGAAGGTAAATAAGAAGGTCGCACTATCTATTGCAATGGACATCGGAATCGAGATCGAGATTATTCGTGCGATTCACCAATGCTTTATACACCTGATCAATAATGCGATTGATCATGGTATCGAACTTCCGGAGGAGCGTCTGAAAGCTGGAAAAATTGAAAATGGAGTCATAGTAATTTCCGGTAAGAAAGAAAATAATTCCTACATCATCTCTTTCGAGGATGATGGAAGGGGGATTGATATTCCAGTTGTAATGGAAAAAATCAAAAGTATCTACAAAATGAGCCAGGATGAGGTCGCTAAATTAAGCCTGGAAGAACTATATAGTTACCTGTTCAAACCCGGCTTTACCACCTGTTCGACAGTAACAATGTTGTCAGGAAGTGGGGTCGGGATGGATTTTGTGGATCATACATTGACAAAAATTGGAGGCCATGTGAAAATAAAGAGTGAAAAAGGGAAAGGATCCATTGTTACACTTATTATTCCGGTTCCGGAAATTGAACTACAGGCAAAGGTGAACTGATATGAAAAAAATGGTAAGTATAAAAACCAAGTTGATTTCCAGTACAATGGTACTGATTTCAGTGATATTCGCGTGTGTTCTTTCTGTCATTATAATAATGAATGTCATGTCAGTTGAAAAAAATATCGCAAAGCAGAAGAAAAGCATAATGGATAACCTGATTTCCAATGGTAAAACTCTGGTAAAGAACAACAGTATGGCGATGACAGGAATGGCTGAAGATAATGCTTTCACTGCTATCCAGGCACTGGTTTCATCAACCGTAAAAGATGATGACTATGTTTCCTACGGAATTTATATGAATGAGAATAACATTCCCTGGGTATATGCGACTAGTGATAATCCTGAAGGTACAGTTTCATCTCCGGAGCCTCTTAATGACAGTATGACACAATGGGCTGCAGCTTTAGAAGCCGTGTCGTACAGAACTCATTATATTGGAAACCTTGAATTTATAGAATTTGCTGCTCCGGTTACTTCAGAAGATGAAAAACTTGGTTGTATACGGTACGGATTAAGTACAAAAAAGATGTATGCGATGATTGATGATATTCTTGCTGGGGGGCGGGTATCTCGAAATATCTCAATAGGTATACTGCTTTTATTAGGCACCATTTCTCTTGCCACAGGATACATACTTATAAAGCAGATTGCAACGAAGATTACCAGACCTATTGGCTCTTTGGTAACATCTGCGCAGGCTATTGCAGGCGGTAATTACAATACAGCTGTTACATCAGATAGTAATGATGAAATTGGAAATCTTGCGGAACATTTTGAAACAATGCGTGCAACTATCAAACAATATACTGATCATTTACAGGATTTGATCGATGAAAAGATGCAGCAGGTCAATGATATCCTTAACAATATCGATCAGGGGCTTTTTACAATTAATCTGGATGGAACGGTTAATAAAGAATACTCTGCACGTGCCAATGAGATACTTAAAGTCGATGATATTGCATCATATAATCTTAACCAGCTCTTACGGCTGGATGGTAATCAGAAACGTGCATTTGATGAATGGTTGAAACTGGTGAAAACCCGTCACGCATCACAGCGCTGGAAGAAACTGACAAAACTTGCACCGGTTCAGGAACTTGAACTGCTGCAGAATGAGGAAAATTCTCAGCAGTATGTGGCGATATCATATCAGAAAGTTTTCGATAAGGCAGGAAATCTTTCAAAGATAATGATTCTTGCGATGGATGAGACCGAGAAACGGATGAAGGATCTTCAGATGGCTGCAGAGAGGTTCAAACATGAAAACGAAGTGAAAGCGATTCTGGGAATAGCAAATACCCCCCCGGAAGAGATTGTGGAGTTTATGGATGATACAAAGGATCGTTTGTTTGACCTTCATAAAGAGGTAAAAGTGCACATGGAAGGTGTTATAAAACAGCGTACTAATCATCCCGATGGACCCGAATATGTTGTGACGAAAGAAAAAATTGACGCAATGTATCGTCATATTCATACTATTAAAGGAAATGCGGGATCTTATGGTTTTGAACTGATTTCTGCGATTGCCCATAAAGCGGAGGATATGCTTGAGGAGTTACGGCAACCTGTCAAAATGCGGCGAGGTGACAGTCTTGGAATGATTACTGAATACCTGGGAAAAATGGATGAGGCTATGGAAGATATTCATCAGAAAATAAAGCTTGTGTTTGGCAAAGATGATGAAATTACAGTAAGAATACCCGAAAATCGTATTCTTAAGATTCAGGATATGTGTAAAGGTTTAGAATCAAAAGTGTCCGATAATGTAATTAAACCACTTGCCATTGAATGTATGATGTTAACATGGAAGCCGTTGAAAACTTTAACACGTAAATACCTGAAAATTATTCAGAGGGCAATAAGAAAACAGAATAAGAATGTTGAATTTGAAGTTGTTAATGATGCTGTACTTTACCCCGCTGATGAGCTCTGTGCTATTGATGATGCCATACTTCATCTTATGCGAAATGCAGTAGATCATGGAATTGAAGAACCAGAAGTTCGGGAAGAGATGGGTAAAGGTATTGGAAGAATAAAGCTTGAATATTCAAAGAATGACAGACAAAAAGTGATTCTGATTTCTGATGACGGGCGTGGAATCGATACTGAAAAACTGGTTGAAAAGTCGATACAAAAAGGTATAATCAAAACGGAAGATCTTCAATCGATGACTGAGCAGGATAAGTTAATGTTGATGTTTCATGCTGGGATATCAACTGCCGATGCGATAACCGACACATCGGGACGTGGAGTCGGAATGAATGTGGTAAAAGAAAAAATTGAAGGTCTTGGAGGAAAAATTGAGATAAACACGCGTCTTGGAAAAGGAACTACTTTTACCATAATCCTGCCATCCTGAAAATTAAACGGAGTTTTAACGTTGATACTTGACAATGAAATAAAAGAAAAACTTGAGCAATGCGACGAAATATTCCCTGCAATTGGTATCGAGTGCGTAGAAGCGTTCGCAGGTGTAAAAGGACGGGTTGTTGAGCCATGGGTAATTCTGGAACGATTACCCGGTAACAATCCTCACAATATAATGCTTGGTACCGGAAATAATCTTTATCAGGCGATTCTTGCGATCAGTTTCAAATCAGACGCTGATATGGGACTGATTGCTTCATCATGTTTTGAAGAGTTGATCGACGCCTGGGGTGAATTTGCAAATACATACTGCGGTATGTTAATGGACAAGAGTGAGTTTACCGGAAATTTCGGATATCTGACACAATCTATACCACAATATTCCAGTGGTGATGTCTTTTATTCAAAAGCCTGGGCTTTTTGCGGAACAATAGTTACAACTGATGATCATGAAATTAATATTGGATTTGCAATAAGGAAGTTGTTGGTGTGAGAGACGGTACCATTACTGGATTATCGTTATAAGCGCAGAAATTTGATGGACAGGGACACGGAAATTATGGCGACAAATATTAACGGAGCATTGAAAAATAAAAGTAATGATGATGCCATCCAGAAAAAGTTAGAAAAGATGATCACTGTTTTTTCAGAAACTACCTGTTTGAGTATCGAGGCTCTTTTTGGCAGGAACGCTTTGGTTGATAAGGCCTGGTGTTCCAATAAACATATTGAAATCGATAGTCAGTATATATTAATGATGGGAAGTGCAAGCGAGAAGTATCAGTCAATACTGACCTTAGGAGTAAATAACAAATGTATAGTTGAACTTACTGGGCAGGAACTCGAGCAAAGTGAGTTCTGTGATGTGTTCGGAGAGTTAGCCAATACGTGGTTTGCTGTGTTGATGGATCGGGTTGATTTTACAGAACAATTTGGTTTTCTGAACCAGACTGTTCCAATACTCTATACAAAAGGAATCCCGTTTCTGCCTTTTATCTCCGGTGTCAATGGATCTGTAGCAGTCAATGATGAAGAATTGCTGGTTGGATTTGCAATTAAAAATAAGTAGTATGCAGTTTATATGTAAAGTGAGGATGCGATATGTCAAAAACAGTAGTTGTAGTAGATGATTCGAAGTTTCTGATAAAGCAGATTGTCGATTTTTTTGAGAAACAACTTGAATTCCAGGTACTAGGTACTGGAAATGACGGAAATGAAGCTATAGAACTGTATACAAAATTCAAACCTGATCTTATTACTCTCGATATAACCATGCCAAACAAAGATGGTATGGATGCGATGAAAGAAATTATTAAGGATTTTCCTGATGCAAATATACTTATGATTTCAGCGGTACGAGGCAGTGCGATGCTTGAATGTATGAGCGCAGGTGCAAAAGGGTATGTAGAAAAACCATTAAAATTTGCAGATAGTGAATTCGTCAATGATTTCAAGGAAACAGTTAGTGAAATTTTCAATCAGTAATGATGCTTTTTTCATTATTGGTATGAGTAAAAAAGTATGAGAAAAAAACTACTTATAACTCTCTTAGTGTTATGGGTAAGTAACCCCCTTTCGAAGGACAACGTGTATGTGTTTTATCCTTCGGTTATCCGTCCTCAGGCAGTACAGGATAAAATACAGAAAAGTGTGCAGGAGCCTGATGTTTTGTATTTTAAATCAACGTCCATTTTGAACTTCGTAATCACTAAACTTCCGGATTTAAAAGATGGTATTGTTGCTCTTGCAGTAAAAACAGGAGGGAATGCAGATAAGGTCGCTTCCGCACTAAAATCTGCCGATAAGGAATTATGCTCTTTTTTTGAGGTGGATTTATGGAAATAAAAGAAGTACTATGCAAGGCTGGTTTGACAATGCCACATATAAGGACTTTTACAGTAATTCTGTTTATCGTAGTAAATGTCGTTCTGGCGAAAGATACACTGCTGGTAGTTCGTCAGGATGGAAAAGATTTTGAGGATGCGCTTAAAGGCCTTATTGAAGAACTGAAAAGCGATTTTACTATCAAGGATAAAGTCATTACCAGAAAGTCGGAGGTTGATGAAATCAAACTTGAAATTGACGCAACTAATCCAAAACTTGTAGTCCTGATGGATAACACTTCAATAACACTCTTCAAAAAATATCAGTCAACTTTAAAGGATGGCGAAACTGTTTTGCCATCATTGTCAATAATGGGCGTTTTCATAGCTGATGCAATAAAGGAGATAAAGAACGCAACTGGTATATCGTACGAAATACCAATAGTAACCAGTGTGGTAAGTCTGCGGTCGGTATTAGATGTTCCCGTGAAAAAAGTGGGAGTAATTCACAGGGAATTTCTTGACAGATTTTTGACGCAGAATAAAAAATTCTGCATGATGGAGGGAATAGAAATTGTTGAAGTTACACTTCCAAATAAAAGCAGTGAATACAAAAAGTTACTTAAAAAGGGGCTGAAAACGCTTTTCGAAGAACATAATGTAGATGTTCTGTGGGTTCCTAACGACAATGCATTTCTCAAGCCAGATATAATACAGAACGTCTGGGTACCAACCGTCAGGAAGAAGAAAAAGCCAGTGATTGTTGGTGTTGAAATTCTTGTCAGTCCTCAGCTTGATTTTGGAACATATGCAGTTCTCCCGGATCATGTATTTCTTGGGAGTCAGGCTGCCGGGAAGATCTATGATATCATGGAAAACGACTGGCAATGTGAGAATGAAAAGGTCGATCCTCCTATCTCTGTTTACAAAATTATTAATTTTAGACAAGCCAAAAAGAATTTTAATGCAACAGAACAAAAGTTGAAAGTGGTAGATAAAATATTAAAATAGTTCTCCTTAATAGGAAGGCGGATGTATTATGATTAAAAAATTAGCGGGAATCGGGATGCTGGTAGCCTCTGCAAGCCTGTTTCCCCAATGGTATGCGTTTTCTGAAGAGGAGGATGCTGCCAGCGAAGTAAGTGAAACTGTACTTGATGAGTTATCGTTAGGTGATATTCTTACGATGAAGATTACAACCGGGTCGTTCCTTGAGCTTGATTTGAAAAAATCACCATTGTCCATGACCGTTATTACAAAAGATATGATCCGAAATTCCGGTGCACGACATATGTCTGAGTTACTTGAGATCTATGTTCCCGGGTTTATCTACAATATAAATAAGTGGAATGGTACAATATGGGGAATGCGCGGTGTTTCTAATGACCGCAATACCAAGATAATCTACCTCGTAAATGGCCACAAGATGAACACACAGACCCGTGATGGTTTCCAGAGTGAAACAGTACTTGGTTTACTTGGTGACATTGAACGTGTTGAAGTGCTCAGAGGACCAGCCGGCTTAGTATATGGTACCGGAGCTATAGCGGGTATTATCAATGTCGTTGCGAAAAAAGCTGAAGAACCGGGATCTTCAGTATCAATGAGTGGTGGTACTGATGGTTCAAAATCCATAGAAGCCAATCTGTATGCAACTCCTTCTGATGATCAGAAACTGTCAGTTTCTGCTGGGTTTCGTCAGAGTGAGGGCCTTGATTATTTTAAAACCAGAGTATATGGTACCGCCGGTTGGCCGGGTGCTCCCGGTTTCCGTCAGGGTGCTCCAACAGATGGGCGCCTGGGGTCAACTGACGGTAACTGGAAAGTTGCTGCAGACTGGACATGGGACAAATTCAATATCTATGCCAGAGCTACTCATCAGGTTGAAAATGCCGCTCCATACTTTGTACTTGATCCATGGCCTGAACTCTCAGGACAACCACTGTGGTCTGGTGACAATGCCCGCAGTACCATTGTTGATGGAAAAACAGTTGCTAATAATGATCCCTACTGGATTACAACGGAGAGTTGGCGAAACGGAATGCGTCAATATGTTAGTGATGCACTCATGATAGAAGGTAGTTATGAGGTTCCGATCAATGAAAACAGTCTTAAGTTAAAACTTGCGTTCGATAAGAGTACTTCGCGAACTCAGGAAGAAAAACTTGATGCATACTTTCCAGATAAAACATACAGAAATGGAAAAGTTGCGGAGACATTTGGCGATACACGCTATCTCGCAAATGCGACATTTCTGTTGAAATCAATTGATAAGCTTCAGACTGCGCTGGGTACTGAATTTAGAATCGATGATTTTGGAAATGATATGGATGGAAATAATGAAGCATTCCGGAATGAAAAGAAATTTATTATTAAAGATGAAACATATTACAATCTATCGTTGTTCGGTGAAGGGTTTTATGATTTTACCGATGTAATCGGGGCTCATGCAGGATTTAGACTTGATATCCATTCAAGAGCTGTGATGTTTAATCCCAAGGTTGCTTTCATATGCAGACCAAATGAAAAACACTCTCTTAAGTTAATATATCAATCTGCATCCAATAATGGTACCGTTGATAACTATGAGATTAACAGATATCATGTAGACGATGAAGGAAAAATAAATAAAATGCCTGTTTTACAGAATGTAAATACTGATCCTAATTTAATTAATCCAGTGACAGTCAATGGTGGTGGGGGAATCGTCCAACCTGCACCATCAGATAAAATTTTACATGAACTAAAACCAGAGAAGGTTCATTCTGTTGAGTTTACGTATGTTGGACAGTTCATGGATGCACTCACTATTGAACCATCATTTTCCTGGAATAAAATAATGGATCTGTTTGGATGGACAGATGCACTTTTCCGGGTAGTTAATGTGGGTCAATATGAGTTTATAAATGCTGACCTCAATGTAAAATATTCAACAAAGAAACTTCAGATCGGTGCAGCTCACACCTATCAGCGTCCTGTTAGAACCGACCCTGATAAAGAGAAAAAAACATATAATATATACCGACTCGATTCAACCGGACATGGCAGCTTCGGATATTTCAATGGATATGATGTAAATGGAGATTCCCTATATCAGGGTTACTACTCAAAAAGTGCTCCAGTTGATCTGAATGTTGTCAAAACATCAGTCACATTTGATGGGGATCACTTTATGAGCCTTCCGGATCATTTGACAAAACTTTATATGATCTATTCTCCGTTTGAATGGATGTCATTAGGGACTAGTCTAAGGCTTAACTGGGGTTTACCTGGTATGTTACCCGTCATAAGAGAATATGGTGATACATCTTATTATTACGGGTTTTACCATGATGAACGCGGAGGACAATCTTTGAGAGATTTTATTATGCGTTCAGTCTCAAAAAAGTGGAATTTCAGTTTGAGTTTTTATCTGCCAAAACAGTTTGATGTAAATTTCTATGCTTACAACATACTTGGCACTGATAACCATTCAATTGACAATGACAAATTGGATCGGAATACTGTAAATACATTTCGTAAATCACAGGTTTACGGACTTGACCAAAGAGATTTGTATTCAGCGGATCAGCGCACTTTAGGTATTACCGTTACAAAGAACTTCTAATACGCGTCCTTTCTCATTTGAATGGAATGGGTGGAGTTTTTTACCTCTGCCCATTCTTTTTTTATAAATAAGGCTGAGAAAGAAACCGCTTCGTGTTATGGACACCTACATTAGCTGTAAAATCATTACGTAAATTTCTCACCAGTTAAATGGCTTCAAGGGAGTACTTTGAAGAAACGTAGCGAAGATTTCTGTCCGGTGAGTGATCTGAAAATCTACACACGATAATACGCATTACCCGCACATCTTTTATTATGCATATACGACAAAATTCATCAGAACGGAAAATGGTTCAGACTTTTTTCCATTCAGGTGGAAAAAAGTCGGAAAGGCTACTTCTTCCCTACGGGTAAACCCATCAAACGTAGAAAAGAATCATTATCGCGCCATCCAGGCGAAACTTTTACATGGCAGGTTAGTGATACCGGACATCCAACAAGCTTTTTAATCTCAAGACGGGCACCTTTTCTAATTTTCTCGATACCTGTGCCATTTTTTCCAATGACAATGCCTTTCTGCCCATTGGTTTCCACATGGATTGTAGCAACGATCTCGTGACGTTCAGGAGTTTCTTTATACGATTCAATCTCAATGAATGCAGCGTGAGGTACTTCTTCCCTGTTGTTGAGAATGATGTACTTTCGGAGGTATTCTGCAGCGAAAAATCGGAGGCTTGCATCAGTAATCTCATCCGGGTCATAAAACCGGGGACCTTCATGGATAAATGGATCGAGCTGTTGGAGTACCAGTTCTCCGCTATTGTGGTCAAGTGCAGAGATTTTCAGATGAGGTGAATCTTTCAATGTGGGGAATTTATTAAAAAAAGAGGTTATAACTTCATTGATATTTCGGGTTATATCTATTTTGTTAAAGATAATCAGTTTCCCGACCGATTGTTTTCCAACAAGTTCTGCAACCGCTTCTTCCTCGATGCCAAATTCTCTTGAACAGTCAACAACATACCCAACACAGTCAATCCCGCCTTCGTCAAGCATCTCTTTTACTTCGGTGAGCATAGCTTTGTTAAGAGAATGCTTTCCCTTGTGAACTCCCGGAGTATCAACAAAAACAATCTGTATGGAATCGGTTGTGTAGATTCCCCGCATGTTTTTGCGGGTAGTTTGTGGAAGCGGAGTAACAATCGAGAGATTCTCTTTGAGAATGTTATTGAGGATACTGGATTTACCGCTGTTTGGCCTTCCAACAAGAGCGACAAACGCCGACCTGAAGGTTTTTTCTGTAGTGTTATCCATGTTTGAGAGTCCATTCATTTTTATAATTAATATTTTTTTAACAGTTCGATATTCAAGATTCGTAATTCGATAATCGATATTTAAAAACAGGAATCTGTCTGTTTTTGTTATCAAATGGTATGTATAACAACCCTTTTTTATCTCCCTCTTCATCAATAAGTGGAGAGGGGGCAAGGAGGTGAGACGATTCGTTATTCAGATCTGTTAATAGAACTATCTTCTGCAGATGCAACCATTTTCAATGCCTTTTCATCTTCGAGTTGTATACTCCTCAAATATTTACGGAAATATTCGGATGCGATATAACTCGAATGGACAGTCCAGTATGCCCCATGTACTGTCAGGACACTAACAGCGATCTGTTGTCGTTTATCTTGAGGATGCTTTGCGAAACCTATGAACCAGTCAACTCTTCCAATGCCATCTTTATCAACGGATCCGGTTTTACCGCCATAGTCAATATCATCAAAACGTCTCGAGTTTTTCATATATTTGAACGATTTGCGTGCAGTCCCGTATCGTGCAACACATTTCATCATTCCGGAGAGCTCTGCCGCTGTTCGCTCCTGCATGATTGTTTTCCAGATTTTCGGGGCACCGGCCCTGTAAATTGCCGATTTACCACTAACGATGCTGTCAACGATGTAGGGGTAATGAATTCTGCCTTGTTGGGAAATTGCCGAAGCGATCAATGCACCATGGAGAGGGGACAATGTAGTATTCTGATTAAATCCGGATGCAAGCTCCGCAATGGTGAATGAAGAGTCTGGAGTTGGGAGGTTCGATGGCTCAACTGGCAGCTCAAATTGCATCTCAGTATTGAAACCAAAGCGATTACCGAAATCGACGAGAGCATTTTGTGGAAGCGAATACATCCCGATACGCGCAAATGCAGGATTTACCGAATTTGCATATGCAAACTCAAGGGAGATTTCTTTGAAAACTGCAAGTTCCTTTTCAAGTTGATATCGGTATAGTGTATGATTTCTGCCTGTGTGGAGAATCTGGCTTTCTGATGTAAACCCTGCAAGCTCAATTGCAGCAGCGGCTGTTACTGTTTTAAATATCGATGCAGCAGGAAAAAAACTTTTACAGAACAGATTATTACCTAAAGAGGGGACACTGTCGTGGTTCCATGAAATAAGGGATAGCACACGTCCAGTTCCTTGATGTATAGCGACAATCGCTCCATAGAGCGGTTTATACCTTTTCATCAATGATTTCCCGAGTTTCTGAAGGGATGAATCGAGACTGTAGCAAACGATAAGATCTTTTTTACCATCAGAGACGGTGTCGCATGGTTTTAACCAGGAACCGGGTACCCGGGAAAGCAACTCCTTGATTTCTACAGATCCGAATTCGGGTTTCTTATTAACTACCGGAGCTGATGTCTTTGCCACCAAAGAGGTTTTTGTTGCCGTTTTCCTATTTTTCTTTTTTACCTTTTTATTTTCAACTTTTTTTGTAGTATCCTGATTCTCTTTTTTATCACATGATAACGCTCCTGATAGTTGCAGCCATGTCAGTGCAGCAATAAGGGTAATAAGCAGCGCTACACGAATCCGTCCTTTTCGCGGAATCAGCGGTTTACGGGGTGTTCCATCACGCAACACACGACGTATCATAGGAGAAGAATCACTCATATGCAGCTTTCCTCATTTTATTAACTGTATCATAATACAACGCACCGGTTTTCACTTCGGAATCGGTATCTATACCGATTCCGATGCCGACAGCGACCTCGATAACTACTATGCCGATAATTATGAGAACATTAATATTTACAATTTGTTTTAAAAAACCTAAACAACCGATATACCTGAAGCTTGCTGTAATGAACTGAAATACGTTCCTGAAATACGAAGTGAAAATCAGTTTCACTATACATAATGTGGTAAAGGTAAGATTTTGTTTTCCTTTAAATGCAGATACTCGCAAGAATAACCTTTAAAATAGTTGATTTGGTGATAAGAGGGGTACTTTGTCTTACCCCTCTAAGAATTTGCAATACTTAAAATGTAATTGCAGTTTGAACTGTTAAAAAGTTATTCGATATCAGTTTACCATCATTTTTTGTCTTATACCCGAAGCGCCAGTCCCAGATCAGTGATGCACCTTGAGTAATCTCAAAACCAACACGATATCCATAATACATAAATGGTGTTTCATCAAAGAACTTATCATAATAGTCTTTACCCTTGACATCGGTTAACAGAACATAGTTTCCGATTTCTGTTTTTGTATAATAAGCTTCAAGCATGTTGATTTTAGGCACTTTCTGAATTATAAGGTCGCCAATTGCGCCGGTGACCTCGAAACGCTGGTCGGTATTGTCCCGGTTTTTTCCCACCATATACTGATATGAACCATCGATAACGAGTACGTTTGAGATATTAAAACCCAGTCGTCCAAAGATACCATTGAGATCGTCATCGTGAAGGCGATCCTCTTTTATGCTGATTTTGGTACCTGCGAGATCTGCATAGTTCCGAATAATTCTTTCATCGAGATACCAGGTATTGAAATATCCTGGTGTAAACCTTCCTTCAACACGGCGATACTCAATATTCGCCCAGAACATGGCAAGTTTAAGTGCAACACCGGGCGCTCCGATACCCCAGCCATGTTTTCCATCATCACGTATACCCGCCTGACCATAAAGATCAAGGTTAAGAATTTTCGAACTGATAAGAGGGAGACTTGCATCACCACCGATAAGGCCGTACTGATCTTCTTCCCGGGATGCCCATTTATCTTTGTGCTCAATTATAGTATCAAGATCACCGCTTCTGCGATGTACGTCCTTTATTTGATCATATATGTCTGTTTTTGAATACATATTGTATAAGTATGTTGAATCGGTGATTCCATCCTGATCTCTATCCCATTTGTCTTGTGGTAAAGTGAAATCCCACTTTCTTGCGGGTGCATACTGGTTCAGGTCAACAGCATATGATGCTGCAATATTTAATCCACCAAGAATCGGGATCTGTGTCATTTTAAGAGGCTTTACACCTAGACGTGCTCCAAGGACACCACCATCATCGCGGAAATCTTTAAAATCGGCTACAACAGTCTGCAACGACAGACCGATCGGTGTTAGATCGTTTAAATTGAACTGCAATCCAAGCAGTTTCTGATCCGGGTAGTGGAGCATGTTCGTGAAACGGTCGACAAGGAATCCATATCCAAGGGAGACATCAGATAGACCGCCAACCTTTACAAAGAGAGGGTCAGTCTCCTGTCCGAAACGGATATACCGGATTTTGCGTGTAAGCGCTTCAAACCAGTCGTCCTTGAAGTTCCATCCTTTATCAGAAATTTTTCCATCAGCATCAACAAACAGTTCAAGATCAAAGAAGACTCCAAATTTCCAGATCGGTACATCAACGCCCAGTGCAATTCGGGTCCACTGCTCATTGTCAACAGTCACCAATCCCGCACCGATCTCCCATTTCGGACTCGATGATGGTGCTGCATTGCTGCTGCGATCTGTACTGTTATCATCTGTTTTTTCTGCATCACCTTCAGCGGCATCATTGTTACTGCCACTCTTTTCATTTGCACCGCTGGCTGCAGCTGTCGATTGGGGCTGATCTGCTGAACTTTGTGAAGCCTGTGTTGAAACAGGTTCTGCCTGAGCTACCTCCAGAACAACGGGGCTGTTCTGCTGCAGCTGACTTGAAGGGGCTGGTGTGGTACTGCCTGATGTGTCTTCTGATTTGATCCATCGCTGAAGAGATTCAACAGCTTTGGGAGGGAGTCTCCCTGATGTCAGTTTACCATCTGAGTCAACCGTTCCAAAATTCCCTTTTTCGATTATAAGAACTTCACCTTGCGGCGATTGCATATTCATCTTACCGTCAAGGACTGCTGTGCTTGGATTTCCATTTCCTGCCGTTTTTATAGCTGCTGATGTTCCGATTGGTCTGAATAAAAATCCTTTTGAAGCTATTTCTATCCAGCCCAGGGTGTAAGGTTTCTTTCTGTCAAGAAATATCTGCCCCTCACCATCAAGGTTGATCTTTAAAGAGATATTATCACCATTTAACCCGCAATTTATCGGTCCTTTGCAGTGCAGCCGTGATGATTCTTCGAGGTTAATACGGGCGCTGGATCCCATTGGCACTATCAGTGAATCGCCGGTGGAAATAGTACCGGAATCAGTGATAGTCAATCCGGCCATCGATGATTTCTGAATTACAGTTACACTGCCACTTTCGACATTAACCCGAAATGTCGAACCATTGATCGTTACAGCTCCTAACAATACTGCACTGCATAGAAGCAGATTCAAACGCACCATGTAGCCTCCTTTAAACGAACAGATATCAGAACTGATTTATTTTTCAATATACATTATTTCTATAAAATTTTTCTATTCTTAATTTTTTGCTGATGCTCATGATAAGTAACAGGTAATTGAAATGATCATACCAGTTACTTTTTACCCGGCCCGGTGCGGGGAACTACGTTCCAAAGATCGTCTCAAGCCATGGCTTGACCATCTGCCACGCATCATCTACCGTAAGAGCTTTTAAACTTGATGATGGGTCACATCCTTTTGGAATATAACGGACTCCAACATTTCGGGCAGTCCAGAGGGGGTATCCATCCATCTTTTTCCGCAGAATGAGATGGCCTTTACCTGGAGGGCCATTACGATGTTCATCTGTAGGGCCAAAAAGTGCCGCGACCGGTATTCCTGCAACTGCAGCACAATGCATAAGCCCTGAATCATTACAGAGGCAGAGTCTGCATTGCGAGATAAGTGCTGATGTCAATTTCAGGGGTATCGGATCGATACACCGATGGGGTTGTTTCATTACTGATGCAACAGTGTTTTTCAATTCCAGCTCATCCGGCCCACCAAAAATCAGTGCTTCAGCTCCCGTTTCCTCACAAATCCGGTCGGCAAGCAATCCGAAGCGATCTGCATCCCACCGTTTTGCATCCATTCCATGCTCAATACTGGAACCAGGATGTATGGCGATTCTGACCGGTAACGAACCAGAAAGCAAATCCTGCGCCCGCGTTTTGTCCTGTTGAGAAAAAAGAGTGGGGAAAACAAGTCTGCGGTCATGAAGGTCCCGGTGCAGAAACTGCGATGAGAGGCGGATATTCTGATGAAGGTCATGCTGAGTGCCATCCACCGGAAGCAACCGGTTGTTTAAAAAGGAGAGCGACTCTATTCTTTTGAGATGATATTGAAAGGCATAGCGCTCTTTAATGCGGCACAGAAATGGAAGAAGATTGTATTCCCAACGATTTGACGGGAAATAACTCAGTGATGCATCGAAGTTATATGATGCCAAATGCTTGATGTACGCAAATTTTTCGTGGATGCCATGGATTTTTGTTGGATCCATGACATGTATTTCACTCCAGAGAGAATCCCCGTCAGCAAACTCTCTGATTGCTTTACGTAATGCAAGAAGATGCAGTTCGAGATCTGGCCTGCACGCTTTTAGTACCTCAACAGCAGGATAAAACAGAAGATAATTTCCGATCCCGATCGGGCATATACAAAGCAGTTTCATTCTATCGATTCACGGATGGTATAAGAGTCTCTTGGCGACATATTCGTCAGCATTTCCGCAAGAAAACCAAAAGAGAGAAACTGGATGCCTACGATGAGTGCGCCAATTGATAATATCGTAAGTGGTCTGATATGCATCTGCTGTGTTATAATCCACTCAACTCCGAAGTACCCCAGAATCGATGTCCCGATGAAAATCATTAAGAACCCGAGAACACCAAAAAAGTGAAGAGGGCTTTTCAGATATCGTTTGAGGAACAGAAGTGTAAGCATATCCAGAAACCCGTTTACCATTCTCCATACACCATACTTAGATTTCCCGAATTTTCGTGCATGATGCGGCACCACCATTTCGGTTACTCTATATCCATTCCAATGTGCCAGAGCCGGAAGATATCGATGACGATCTCCATAGATCTCCAACGATTTTGCTGTTTCTTTACGATAAGCTTTGAACCCGCAGTTAAAATCGTGCAGTTTAAGCCCGCAAAGCATCGAAATCCCGGTGTTCCAGACTTTCGAAGGGAGTGTTTTTGAGAGCGGATCATAGCGTTTCTTTTTCCAGCCACTCACCACATCCCATCCTTTGTCAATGATTTGGATCATTTCCGGAATAGCTTCCGGATCATCCTGCAGATCTGCATCCATAGTGACAATTATATCACCCGCAGCATGTTTGATGCCGATTGACAGTGCTGCTGATTTACCATAATTTCTACTGAAACGGTAAATTTTTACATGATTACCATGCGTTGATCGAATCTCCTTGAGCACTGAAAATGACGAATCGGTACTTCCATCATCAATGAAAATAACTTCAAATGAATAGTTCTCCCGCTGCATTACATCGGTTATTGCTTTGATAAGCAGTGGAAGGCTCTCTTCTTCATTGAAGAGCGGTACGACAATTGATATTTTGGGCATTTTTTTTACTCCGCAGAATATTTTTTTCTGCTATGAAAAATACAGCTCCGAGAAAACTGGCTGCAAGACCAACCAGTGTCGCAAGAAATCCCATCACGAACGATTCTTCGGGCGGAAAACCTGCAAATGTAAAAAGAGCTCCACCGGCAGCCTCACGCACACCAAATGGAAGCGGGATTGTCATGAGCATTGCGATTATCGGTACAAAAATCAGAAAGTACTGGTAATTTGTAGTAGTCAAGAGTCCAAGGGAGATTGCTACAAAGAGGTGAACAGAAATTCTAAGCAACTGTATAAAAAATGAAAAGAGAGAAACAGATACCAGAATATGGTAGTCGTGCGCTTCAATAAGCATCTCGGAGATAATCTCTTTAAGCTTTGTTTTTTTCAGAATTGGAATGTAACCATAGCATTTGAAAAAAAAGTCCTGAAGAGGTTTGTTTACAAGAAAAAGCATTATTCCTGCAAACATGATGAACGTGACAAAAAGTGCAATCACTGCTGTACCAATCTTACCGTTGACCAGCTCCCCCTTCTGGATCAACAACATTGCGCTTCCGATGACTGCAAACCCGCACATTGCCCATAATCCCGCAAAACGATCGAGAAATGTTGCCGCAAGTCCCGCTTTACCTTTGCCGCCATCGGTTTTGATCGATGCCACTTTCACCGCATCTCCTATAATACCGCCCATAACAAAATTGTTGAAAAACATACCGATAAAATAGAGTCGAAATGCTCTCCCGAAGGAAAGTTTTATCCCACGGTTTACCAGCAGAAGCTGCCATTGAATCACTCCAAGCCATCCACTGATAAGAAAAACTGCAAGTCCCGGTAAAAGCCAGAGACTATGTGCTTTTTTAATCGTTAATAGAATATCATCCCATCCCAGTTTTCCGATCAGAAGAAGGATAACTCCAATTGTAACCACAATTTTAAGGGTTGTGAATAGAATAGTGCGGACGGATTTCATTTAATCTCCGGAAAAACGGTTAAAAGAGTTTAAAAATACGTCGGGGATAATGGAAAATTATAATCTATCTTTCTCCTGAAGATAAAAATGTCTGTTTATGGATGTTTTTTTAACCATGCTCATGCACCAGAACAGGATACGTGTAATTCGTCCTGAGTTTTTATAGGAGATGAGAAGAACGAGGTATTGTGGATGGGGTATTTGTTGTTCGATAATGTATATTTAGCCCAAGGTTGAGATTAAGGTTGAGGTTGAGATTAAGGTTGAGGTGCCTGTTTTTAGCTCAACCTTAGCTCTTAGCCTGATTTGTTTTTATCGTTTTAGAATTACTGTGTATGGAAAACAACCGGAGTTGAGAAAATATGAAAATGGTTATCAAAATACTATCTTTTGTGTGGCTGCTATTGCTGTCACTATCCTGTTTTGGACCGTTCAATCCCGATGACCCGATGATGGGGATTGATCCGGAGGAAAATGATACCGGTACCACGGTAATTCCAAAGATGCCACTGACAATGGTGGCGTACTGGAGATGTGATGACAGCACGAATTTTGTAAATTCCTCATCCTACACCAACATTTCAGCGGCTACTTCGTCAATTGAAACTGATGTTTCTTTTGATACGGGTATCGGTGGCTCAGGCCTTTCGCTGCTGTTTAATAAAGATACGTATGTAAATGTGCTGAATGATACAGCCCTGAATTTTCCTTTAACCGATTTTACCATATCACTCTGGTGTAAGCCTGGATTGCAAGTCAATAGTAATGCGATACTGGTTTCAAAAGGTGATACCGCAACATTAAGCAGCTATGCCATAATGATACGTGATAAGAAACCGGGTGTTTTTCTTGGCAGTTTTGCGCGGCTTCATGAGGACACTCTGTTGCCTTCATCCTGGAATCACGTAGTGTTTAGTCGTAAAGAGGGGGCATATTTTTTGTATCTGAATGCTAAAATGAGTTCGATCAGTTCTGAAGGTATAACGCTCAAAAACACTCATAATTTTCGAATTGGGGCCGATGTTGCCAATAGGAATCATTACAGGGGTAATATTGACGAAATTAAAATTGAACGCAGAGCCTGGAGTGTAACTGAGATAAAATCAGAGCATTCCAGATTCGGCAAGTAACCAGATCAATGATGAGACAGATCGTCTTGCCGATATTGTTGAATCAAGTATTGATATGAAAAGAGTGTTTGAAATTGCGGGGCTGTAAGTAATTAAATAATTTCAGGATTGAGAACTGAAATTCTTTCTTTGACCAGAGATTTCAGTATCTCTTTTAAATCGGACCGTAACCATTCTTTGTCAATAATATTACAGATGGTATCTTTTTCACTGGAAAATTTTTTATACAGTTTTGAACTGACAACCTCAGGTATATTCAGATTTTGCGCCAGAGCCTTAAAGTCTTTTACAGAAAGTCTGGCTTTCTTACCATTTATTGTAAGTGCGCTTTCTTCGTTGTCTTCAGGAATCGCCAGTACTGTAGAGAGCAGGTCGTAAGCTGGTGACAGGCGCATACCCTGTTGAGTTTCAATAAGAGAATAATTTTTTAAATGCATATCTGAATTGCCAATAACAAAATTAAAAAGGATTCTTTCAAAAAGATCTGCAACATCAAGCCCCGGGTATACTGAATATGTCCGCAGAAGTTTTCCAACCCTTTCCACGGAACCTTTGTACTTATCTTCAGTAAGTCGCCCGGAGATCTGACAAAAATCCTCCATGGGAATTTTATTATTTTTATTATCGCGATCAATTCGTTTTGTAATGTAAGAGAGCTCTCCAGAGGAAAGACGAATTACTGCATGAGGTACAACCGGAATTTTCAATGATGATGCAATATGCATAACGGTATCTTCATTTTCAGGAAGAAACGGATAATCTTCAGAGGGTGGTTTAAGAATAAATTTCCCCCACAGACCCACAACTGTAAGGCGAGTATCCTTTCCGTTACCTTCCAGACCAAGTGAGAGCTTTTTCTGTACACCGGTAACCGTTGTCCTGGCGAGAATCGATTGTGCTGCAAATTGCTGGACATCGTCGAGTGTCAAATCGAGGGATGGCGGAGGATACACACCGAAAAACGTTCTGGAACAGCGGGGGTGATAGCCTGTGGCATCATCTGTTGGATTATAACAAATGAGGCATTTATTATCCATGATGTTCCTCGATACTGACCGCGCCAATGCAATCTTTGCATACAGTCAAGAGTAATCCCATCCTGTCCCTTGGATCCATTTTCCAGTTCTTTATGACAATTCCCAGTATCCAGCCTTCAGGTATAAGTCCATCAAAAAAAGGGTGTAGTGTTTTTGAGTCAAAAGGCTCTGTCTGAAGAGGCATCGTTACACTGACAGCATGTGCGGATGGTGAATTAAGAAAGGAACTATCATAAGTGAAACGATACCCCTCATCAGTTTCCTCTATGTAGCCAGCAAGCTCATTTTTAAATAGTACCTTACCTTTCCTGAGAATCATCTGCCGCTGATCTCCTGTCGAACCGGGCCTGCTTCATAGCCAAACAATGAGAGAATATTGTTTAACTTATCTAACCGAATGCTGTTTTTTCCCTGTTCGACCTCCCGCACAAATCTTAAACCAACACCAGCTTTTTGTGCGAGCTCTTGCTGCGTGAGATTAGTCTCTTTCCGTTTTTGTTTTAGAAAGTGGCTGAAAGGTGTTTTTGAGGTATCCGTTTTTTGCATTTTTATACCCGTTCGGGTTTATTTATTTGATTTAGTTTAAAATTATACCTTTTAGGGTATAAATCTATCGCTAATTGTTCTAAATATACCATATCGGGTATAACATTACTATGAAAAATTGAGCTGTGAAAACATTATTACTGGAAAATATGTGAGTATTTCAAAACAAGCAGATGGAAGTGAGTCCTGTAATCAACCGCCACGTGGGCTATTCACTATTCGCTATTGGTACAACAATGAAGAATGCATCACTAAGACGGAGCTAAGTGAATCCTGTGATCAGTTATTATGTGGGGCGCTGAAAACGTGAAAAGTTCGTAAAGAATCTGATATTTAAAGTCTGGTGTACAGTGCTTGTAATCGAGACAGGTAATCCACAATATCGATTTCATTTTCATACAAAGATTTCCACAGATCACCATAATGATCGATACGTGGCAGAATCGTATTGATAGTGAATTGTTCGGGTGTGATTCCATTTTTGAGTTCTTCCCAGAGCAGTGGTGTTGAAACGGTTGCATGAGGTTGTGGACGTACACAATAGGGGGCAGCCATTGTTTTTCCTGATGAATTCTGAAGGAAATCGAGATAAACCTTACCATATCTTTTTTGTGGTGAGCGTTCGAGGCTTGTGATATCGGGAAGTAAATTGTGTACGATTATACAAATGATTTCAGAAAACTGGCGTGCCTGTGCGAAGGTGTGACCACTCTTGAGCGGAACATAAATATGTAAACCTGTTGCACCGGATGTTTTGACATAGTGTGGTAAACGAACCTCATCCATAACCGAATGTACCGATACTGCAGTTCTGATTACATAATTGAACGGGCAGCTTAACGGATCGAGATCAACAACCATATAATCAGGTTCATCCGGATGGGTTATCCTCGAACTCCAGACATTAAGTTCTATTGCGCCAAGATTAATTATGTAAATAAGTGATGCTTCATCCTGACAGAGAAGATATCTTATTGTTTTATCCAGAGATTGTGATTCGCTGGAAAATGTTTCTATCCATTCGGGTGAATCCTTGAAATCTTTCTGAAAAAAATGGGGGCCTTCAATGCCGTCAGGAAAACGGTTCAGTGACTGTGGACGATCTCTAAGGTGAGGGAGAATGACAGAAGCTATTTGTTGATAATAATCCATAAGGGCACCTTTGGTGATCATGTCGTCGGGCCAGAATATCTTATTGAGATTGGTCAGCCTGAGAGTTTTATCACCGATCATAATTGTCGTATCCTTAGCGGATGAATCTGAGAGGTGAAAATAGTGCTTTACTGTAGGTTCAATCTCCTCTCTTTGAACAGAGAGTGGGTCAATATCATCTCTGAATCGCATAAATACAGGATGACGTAAAAGACCGTTGGCAGTCCACTCTGAAAATGTAACTTGACATACAATCTTCGGTGTTATCCAGGTGACTCTGGTAGTGGGAATCGGGATACGGTCAAAAGGGGTGTTATTCGTTATTAGCGGTTCAAGGCGCTTAAAAATCTCCTGAAGCTCATTATCGGAGAATCCACTTCCCACACTACCTGCAAAGTGTAATCTGTTTTCATGATAACAGCCCAGGAGAAGTGCACCAAAGCCGTTTCGTCCACCTTTTGGTTCTGTAAACCCGGCAATAACGAAATTCTGCTCCCGGTATGTTTTTATTTTGAGCCAGTAACGGGTACGTTTACCTTCAATATAGGGGCTGTTACCATCTTTTGCAACAATTCCCTCAATACTGTTTTCTTCTACAATTTTAAAAAAGTCATTCCCGAACTCCTCTACATGTTCATTATAGAAGACAGTGGGTAGAGATGGCAGAACACTCTTCAACAGGTTTTTTCTGATAAGTAAGGAGTCATTACGCAGATCTTTCTCATTATAATAGAGCAGGTCAAAAACATAATACCTGATAGCGCCTTTTTGCGTTCGGCTGAAATTTTGCAGTGCCTCAAAATCAGCTTTACCAAGACTGTTTACAACAACCAGTTCTCCATCAAGCACTGCATTAAAGGGTAGTGTACTGAGATCTTTTACCACCTGCGGATAGTTTTCATTTAAATGTTTTCCATTACGGGAATATAATCGGCAGGAATGGTCATATATTTCTGCAATCGCTCTGTAGCCATCCCATTTTATTTCGAAAATCCAATTTTTTCTGTCAAATGGTTTCTCAACCATCGAAGCCAGCATTGGCTGTATAGGAAATGATCTGTTTAAATCGTTACTGGAATTTTTTTCTGCTTCAGTATGATCACTTTGATCGTTAAGTACAGTTTCAGAGATTCCCGAACGTATTTCATCCATAGTTCTCGAACTTCGCACTGACCGATGGTCAAGAATTGAAACCGCTGATGAATACTCATCTTCTTTTTTGAATAGTAACCAGTTATTTTGCTTTTCAGTGCTATGTAATCTGATCAGGTGAAATGAACCTCTAAGTTTCTGACCATGTAAAGATATTGTTACATGACCCTTTGTGAGCATCCGGTCCATTTCTGACTGCACACTGATTTTGTCATCATCGATTCCAGGGACCTCATACCAGCCTTCATCCCAGATCATTACGGTTCCGGCTCCATAGTTACCTTCTGGTATGATTCCCTCAAAATCACGATATTCAAAGGGATGATCTTCAACCATGATTGCAAGTTTCTTTTGAGAGGGGTCAAGAGTTATCTCTTTGGGAACAGCCCAGCTTTTAAGGACTCCATAGAGTTCAAGCCTCAGATCGTAATGCAGGTGTGATGCCTGATGTTTATGCACGACAAATCGTAAGTGGGATTCCTGCGGTGATTTGACATTTCCCGGAGGCTCATTGGATTCCCTGAAGTCGCGTTTGTTTCGATAACTCTCAAGTGACATGCAAATGGCTTACGCCGCTTTTCTGTTTTTTGTTCGTGCCAGTTCAAGGCTTTGATTAAGACGTGCGAAAAGGTCGGCAACAGCAGGCTGTGGAGAAACGACTTCTGGTGGTGCCTCTTCAGCTTTACCTTCGATTTTTCTTTTGAGCAATTCTTTCAGTTCCTCATAGTAGGTGTCTTTATATTGATGAGGTTCCCACTTTTCTGTTAATTGATCGATAAGTTTGACAGCCAGATCGAATTCTTTGTCATTTAATTGAGCTGTACCTCTTGCAGGCAGATCGAGTTCTTCGGAGCTGCGAAGTTCATCGGCGAATCTCAGATTGTTAAGAATGATTACCGATTCTGAAGCCTTGATCAGCGCCAGATGTTCACGTCGTCTCATAACGTATCGGGCGATAGCGGCTTTTCCACTGCTAAGCAGCGCTTCTCGCAGAAGTGCGTATGCTTTACCAGCCTCCTTAGCCGGTTCAGTAAAATAGGGCTTTTCAAGAAACCTGATATCGACTTCGGATTCTTTAACAAACGCTACGATTTCAATTGTCTGACTCTTTTTGACATTTGCCCGTCTGAAATCATCCTCATCAACGATGACATATTTTCCTTTGCTGTATTGATACCCCCGGACAATCTCTTCCTTAGGGATCTCTTCGCCTGTTTCTCTACAGACTTTTGCATAATGGATTCTGCAATAATCCGAGCGGCGAAGGAGATCAAAATCTATGGTGTGGCTTTGGGTTGCATCATACAGCTTTACCGGAATATAAATTAACCCGAAACTCAAAGCTCCCGACCAGATTGCACGCATGTAGTACCTCTTTATAAACGAGGGGGCTCAGATTCCATAAGTGCAGACCAGGTACCTTCGCGGGCTGCGCTGTTACACTGTGCCCGATGAAGAAACAGCTGCTGTGCTGCGATGAGATTTGACTGGTTGCCTTTCCATGCCTGAAGCGGCAGGTCCTGAAGTGCACGGGAGAATGAGAAGGTAAGAGCCCAGGGCTGGTTTTTAGCTTTATTTATTGCAGCAAGATGTTGGGTAGCTTCAAGCGGCGATTGTCCTCCGGAAAGAAACGCTATTGCCGGGACCGCTGCAGGTACACTCCTGCGAAGTGTCCTCAGTGTCCTCTCGGCGACCTCCTCAGATGAGGCTTTTTTCGGGTTATCTTTACCGCTCAGGACCATATTCGGTTTTAAAATGATTCCTTCAAGGTATACTTTATGAAAATGTAAAAAATTGAATACCGATTTCAGGACTGTTTCGGTCACTTCTTCACACATGCCGATGTCATGTGTTCCCTCTATACTGACTTCCGGTTCAACGATCGGAACCAGTCCGCATGATTGACATATTGAAGCGAATCGTGATAGAACGAAGGCATTCGCCTCAATCGCAAAAGAAGACGGTATTGAGGGTCCGATGTGAAACAGGGCTCTCCACTTAGTAAAGAGGGCACCTTTTTCTTTATATTCAATGCATCGGTTCAAAAGGCCATCAAGACCTTCAGTAATTTTATCTCCGGTATAGTTTGATAATTCAATGGTACCTTTATCTACTTTTATTCCGGGGATAATACCTTTTTTCTTTAGATATTCCGGAAAAGCAACTCCCGTCGAAGTCTTCTGATGAATCGTTTCATCAAACAGTATCACACCAGAGATATAGTTTTCAATGCCGGGAGTTGAAAAAAGAAGTTCCCGGTAGGTGCGTCTTGTTTCAGGAGTGGATTCGATACTGTTCTTTGCAAACCTTTTTCCGATCGTGCCAAAACTTTCATCAGCAGCAAGAAGTCCGCGCGGACCCGAGAGGATTTTTTCAATAGTGGATTGTAATTCAGGCAGGTATGAATTCATAAATTCTCGCTTTGTTATGGCTTGTTGAATTGATGGAAATCAATAGCTATCTAAGGTAGTAGCAAAAATCGTGACCTGGATAGTAATGGTCGGCTGGTATTCTGATACGCTTCCAGTTAATAGGCAAATTTCGCAGTCGGGGTCGATATCGGCATCGGAATCGATCCTTATTACATCGGCAATTAAATAGTACCCGTTCAACACCTAAGGGTGGCCTGTTCTTAAGGACAGGATTCAAAATTATAAGCTTTAGCGAGATTACAGTGAGTACTATTTAATTGCGCGAATAAAAATTACAGTAATTTTCGATGACCATACCGATTCCGATAAAAACTAATGACCATTCACGATCACCTGCCTGGACACACACCCATCTGGGGAAGAAATCCTTAAAATCATTATCTGTGTTGTTAAACCTCTTGTTCCGCGTGTCGCTCCGTTCCAGATAAATGAATGATTTCCGGCCTCAAGGACATTCTGTTTGTATAACGTTGCGAGTTTTGCCCCGTTTAATGAGAGTAATTCTACGGTAATCGTTCCAGCACTGCCGGTTGAAAAACGGATTGGCTTACCGATGTTGAGCGATCCGGATAAAATAGACAAACGGGACCTGGCCTTGATGGGCCTTGATGGATTAACGGATATCGGTTGAGAAGATGCCTGAACAGATATTCCGTTTTTATCAATAGATAAAGGAGTGGCAAATGCGATCCGGATATTTTTTTCGATTCCCCAGTCCTGTGTGGTAACAGTAAAACTACCGGTTTCCGGAGTCAGGTTATTGACTTTAATAAAAGGTGTATCTGAACCGGTATTATTTTTCAGAACAAGTTCATTTACGGCGACAAGTGAATCAAACATTACCCGGATACTCTGTGTAAAACTGCCAGGTGTGGATGGCGTTTCCTGATAGTTAAGCATACCCCATCCTCCGGGATTGGGTAGGGGTGCGTTGGTTATTTTACCTTCCATTGATGATGGAACTTTTGGTCTGATCCAGAGACGGTTGTTAGCATTGTCAATCATGTAGCCGGTCATCTGGAAATAGGAACGCCAGGCGCTTGGGGCAGTTACATAACTGTCATGTGTTTTGTTGGAGTTCCAGAGACTCTGCCAGAATACGTAGCTTCTGTTTGAATCATGATGATAGTCATAATCCAGTTTAAAAAGGCTCATCGCCGTATCCGGAGCGCCGCGTGCTATTTCTGCTCCTCCCCAGTGATCACATGTATAAAAGTGCCAGCTCCCCAGTTTATTTCTGGTCTCGACAGCGTAAACATTCCAGAGTCTTTGACATCCGGTGTTAATGACGTCTGCATCCATGATCGATTCAAGAGAGAAAAAATTCCCCCAGCTGTATCCCGCTATATCACCTTCAGCGTTGCTCCTGCGGTTGCAGAATTCTGTATTGAACAGAACTGTTCTGAATTCGCTGCGTGCAGCAGTATACCATTCACGGAACTTTTGTGCGGTAAGAGTGTCACCTGAAAATTTTGCAAGCTCTTCCATTGCGAGAAATGCTACAAGTGAGATTCCGGAAACGTATTGTGGAAGAATAAAATTATCAGAGTCATACGTGCTTCTGGTGTTCAGAGGCAATCTGGACTGTGATTGGGTGCATTGTAAGAGTAACCGTTCTGCGGTCAGGAGAATTTTTGGATAATATACCAGAAGAGAATCTCGGTCACCTGTCGCCAGCATTAATTCATATAGTTTAAAGATTGCCATTACGTTGAGATCCGACCAGGTGGTGGAATTAGGACAATACCAGTAATCGTTACGAAGGTAATTATCCCACGGACACATGAAATGTGCATCAAAAGTAAATTTTTCCGGACCCTGATTAAAATCATGATGTATTTGTCCCTTCAGAGTCGTATCCTCATTTATTCCGGTATGCGCTGTGCGGCTCCAATACTGCAATTCATGCCATTGATTTTTCGGCCAGTTGAATGTAAACCAGAGTGATGCATGCTGGGCCTGATCGATACTGCCGATAACTGGATATTGTCCCTCCCAGAATGCTGTGCGCCCATCTTTGGCGCAAATTGCGTTATTGACCATAGGATACAGGTTGTTTAAAAGCCTCTCTTTATACCATTCTGGAAAATTTGAACCCATTGTCCGATTGACCATGGTTGTAACACCATCGCGAACGAGATTAAAGTACTGCTCTCCAAAATGAGCGGCATCTCCGGATGTTGTGTAAAAGTTGTGATAGTAGTAGTTGTCGCTATCATTTACACCAGTGCCATAACGATCTGTATCCGAAACGAATAACCTCCACCAGGCTAACGTAAATTTAAAACGTACAGATTCACCTGGAGGTATGATGCATTTTGCAGATACACAATTTCCATAACCTGTAGAACTTGCAAGATCACCGCTAATTGCAAAGCTGTCTTTAAATCCGGCACTGTATACAGGTGAATTACCATCACATTTCATTAACAAATATGCATTACCATCAAGTGTGTTTCCAGAATAAGAGACTGCACTGCATGTGTCCTGAATTATTATTGTCCCGGTATCAGCTCCACCTAAGAGATTTTGTAGTGCAGACCTGTTGGTAAATTCCATTGCCACTGCTACATCAACAGCCGCATTGCTACTGTTTTCTGCTGTGATTTCAAAAAAAGCCAGAGGTGAAGTTGCCAGTTGATAGTAAAGAGGATTGTCTCCCGGAATAAACGGACAGAAGGCTTTAAGTGAAAAATTTACCTTGTTGATTTCGTCAGATGCTGTATAAAGAGGAGTGTACCTTGCTGTATACAAAGGGAAATGCGCACTTTCGTCGTTTGTCCGGGCTTTGATAACGGATTTCCCTCCTGCAAAGAGATGAAATCCCGAACTGATTGATTTCTTCTGGCTGAACTCATTTTCCATATCAGACGCTGCAGGTGGAATTTTCCCACTTACAGCAAATTCACCTGAGCGGGCATTGTATTTGACATATCCAGTGCCCATACCACCTGTTGGAATGCCGCCGGTTTCTGAAAGAGACAGTACTTCTGCACACATTATTCCAATAATGAAAAAAAAGATTCTTTCTGCATTGTTAAACATATACATCCTCACATCTGTTATCTATCATTAAATTGTATAACTCTGATCAAACTATCTGTGCTGTTGTATTAATTGCCACTGAATTGTGATTCACTCCAGTAAAGGCCCTGCATGTACGAATAACCAAAATCGTGATCCCATAATACCCGCCGGTCAGGATTAGACCGTAAACTAAGCCAGAGCGAGTCTTCGTTCGACAGGCCTGATAAGAAATTGAAATACAGATCTATCGAAACAAGTAATGGCAGAGATTTGATTGCTTCGGGTATCCTGGAGAACCTGTTTCCGGGAAGAGCAATACTTTTCAATGATGGGAATGAAATTGCAAATGAATGATCTATGAATTGAAGTGCGCCGCCAGTTCCGATAAATCCCTCCAGAGACGGGAATATTTTTGAGGTCACAGGGAGTTTTTCTTCTGTATTACCTAATACTACATGCAGAGTTTTAAGACTGTCCAGTTCAAGAGCCATGGCGCAGAGGGTATCATAGGATGCAAGACTGGCATTATCTTTAAGAACCATCCGAAGCAGTACCACGCGATTATTACGGCACTGTATATATTCCATTAGTGGTAAATCTGCAGCATTATTGAAGTTGATAATTTTGTTAACAATTGATATATCTTTAAGGTAAAGTGAGTCTGGTGCAGGTGATGAAATACCACACTGCAGCTGGTCAACAATACAGGTAGACGGGATAATTGTGTTTGTCGTATCAATACAGTTGTTGGAAAAATCTGCGCATTTCAAAGAACGTAAAAGACCAAGCCATTTTGGCAGACGTTGAATGTAATTATTTGAAAAATTGATCGTTTTAAGGTTTGTGCATCGCCCCATTTGAGATGGCAATGCACGTATGGTACCATTGGTAATGTGCAGATTCTCCAGGCTGTAAAGTGATCCGAATACTTCCGGAAGTGTATCCATCGAATTCCTGAAGATATGCAACGACCGGAGGTTAATAAGATCACTCAACTCATCCGGTAAAGTAGATATAGTTGCATCGCTGATGGAAAGTTTAACAACTGCATCGCGGTCATTTAATCCGCTTCCTGTAGCGATATAGGAGTGCACCATTCTGTCATTAAGATTGTTTTTATCGAAAATGGCAAGAAGTGCGCGGTAATCCCGTTCATTTATTGCAAAAGGTACTTCTGCGAGGACAACTTCTATCATGTCATCGAGCAATGAATTTATCAGTTGCTGCTGTTCCCATTCGATTCGTTTTAAAGGATTACCTGTAATGTCAATACGTTCCAGACGCGGAAGACTTTTGTTAAGAATATAATCAGGAAGTGTAGTTATTTTATTATTAATAAATCGCATCGAACGCAGAAATTTTAAATTGACAATCTCTTCGGGGATGGTGACAATTTCCCCGTTGGTTAGTGAAAGCTCCGAGAGGGACTTGAAAGTAAAAAGCGTCTCTGGGATGTGTGCTCCTCCAAATCCGGACAGATGGAGTCTCTCGAGGCCGGGAAAAGATGCAAGTATCCGGATTGCACTATCAAGAGACATCTTATTTGTCGAATGTACATCAATAGAACCAAGGTGTCCGGTAGTAGGATGAAACCAGCTTGCAGGAACAGACTGAGTACTACCTGCTTTTTCCAGAAAATCTTTTAACAGATTCAGTTCTGCAATGCTTGTATCATTGTTGAGAATCGTGGCTTCGTTGAGATCGATTGTATCGATGACTGTTGATGAATTGGAAGAAACTTTTACGGTTGATTCAAGAAAAGTTACATCTATTGGCATTCGACTGTCTGAACGTACGATCAGTCCAAGGATCGTGATGTCAAACATTCCAGGAGGAAGTGTGTTAATCGTAAAACCATCATTCACACCTTCTATACGATCAATGGAAAACTTGTCTTTAAAGATAAGTACCCTTGCGTCTACACCAATTAATGTATCTGTTGTGTTCGCAATATATCCACTCAGAGATCCCATCGGTTCAATGTAGCAGGTTCCCAGATGACGACTTTGAGGATCAGCACTCAGAGTAACTACCTGCATTACACGGTTGCCATGTTGATCGGTTGCATCAAGAAGATACAGGCCGGTATCGATATCATCAAACCTGAACTCTCCATTTATGCTGGTTACCACTTTAGAACTGCTGTAGGAATTTGTGCCCTCACTATAGCGGTACAGGGTAACCGTAAGGCCGGAAGCGGCTTTTTCATCAGCGGTTTTAATACAACCAACCACTTCAGTGCTGGTTCCAGGGCCGCCGGAAGTCACATCGATTTGACAGCTTAAAAATAGAAATGTTGACATAAAGAAAATCGGGACTGGCCTGAGCCACTCTTTCAGCTGATGACCGGAAATCGATGACAGGGAAGAAACGAAAAAACGTTGCAGTACCGTGGAATCAAAAAAGAACAGTCCACAATTAATTCTCATCTGATCTACCTCTGTCAATCTGTTTCGAAACAGGAACAAGATTCATAGACAGTTGGTAAATTCGTGTTGCATCATTTTCCTGCTCAACCAGTGTGTTGATCCTTGCACGTGTCTCAGCTAAGAGCTCAAGTACCTGTTCATAGGTTTGCGGAGAGATTGAAACGGTCATGACAGATGCCATCCGTTCTTTGGCAATAACCGTATTGAGTGCTTCACAGGCAGTTTTAAGAGAGTTTTGAAGATACGTTCGAATAACCAGGTCACCGGGATGACTGCCCGTCGAAACGATCCGTTCTGTTACGTGATAGCTGCCATTTTCATCTTTTGTAACAAGCCCAAGCTTTTCGAGCAGACGTATAGATTCCTGTAATGCATTTCCTGATACCGGCGGCATTAAAAGACTCCCGATTTTATCAAAATCAGATTGATCATCGATCGGGGTAAGCTCGACCAGTGCACGGACTGCGACATGATGAACCTCGGTAAAGTAGGAAAACTGTTCCTTCGCCAGAGGTGCTACTGAAGGGGATGCAAGAGTCATCATGCGCGAATAGTACATCTGTTTTACTGATGGATCATCGGTCTGGGTATATTTCACAAGATTTTCAAAAAAACGTCCCTCATTTTTTGAGAGCTTTAAAAATTGAATAAACTGCTGAATGACCCTGTCGGTAATATTTTTGGTACCACTTATAATACGCGAAAAATATCCCTGGGATATACCTACATGCTGTTCAATATACCGATGTGAGCATGATGAACGCTTTGCTTTCATCTGCAGATACATATCACTGAGGTATTTACGATAGTCGGTATAACTGTATATAGATTTTTTCACGTGCAAAAGACCCTTTCATAGTATAATCTACCTTATTTGACAGACATCTGCATCCGGTATTATTATAAAACGCTTCAGTGTGGTCAGCAAAATGCTACGTAAGTCATTGTTATTGTTGATATTAAAAAGCTATTTGATGGCAGGATGGTTTCTCAGTCAGCGCAATATCTTCCTGGATGCCGTTCTTTTCTCTGAGCAGGAACGCAATTCTTTTCATTGGATGTCATAATATGGTTGAGTATACAAAAAAAGTTAAATTTTAAAAATGTAATAGTTAATAACTGTTGTATTTCAATGTGTTATGTTGATGATCGTATACGCTGCGTATACACTATTTGATTGTTGATGCGTATTTCCGATACCGGGAGTGCTCAGGCGGCTTATATTACACTACTATGGACTCAATTTTTTCATATATAAATTACCGTTTATTTCTAAAAGACTATTATGAGGAAAACAAAGAGAAATCAAAATATTTTTCCTACCGGTATTTTTCTACCAAAGCAGGAATCAATTCCCCAAGTTTTCTCAAACAGGTGATTGAGTCAAAGCGAAACCTTACAACAATATCCATAGAAAAATTTCTTGCAGCTTTAAAGTTCAGTGATAAGGAAGCAGCCTTTTTCAGGCACCTGGTGTTTTTCAACCAGGCAAAATTGGCCAGAGAGAAGCAGCAACACTACACGATGATGCTCTCGATGATGCAGTCGGTAAGAGAGCAGCGGCTTACCGCTCTTCAGCACGAATATTACAACCACTGGTTCGTCCCTGTTATTCGTGAAGTTGTCTGTCACTTTGATTTCAGGGGTAATTACAAAGAACTGGCTGCAGCCGTTTCGCCTCCGATTGCAGTCCGGGAGGCGCGTTTTGCTGTCAAACTCTTAAAAGATCTTAATCTCATAGAGCTGGCTCCGAATGGGACTTTCAGGCAGACCGCAGCTGCGATCATATCTGACAGCAGTGTCGGTCGCATGGCTGTGCGTTCATTCAATCGGGAGATGCTCAAAAAAGCAGAAATTGCACTGGATGAGACTTCTATTGAGGAACGACAGATCTATGGAGTTACAGTTGGAATCTCAAAAGAGTGTTATAATGTGCTGGTTGCGGAAATGGCAGCATTCCGGGACCGGTTGGTTTCTATAGTGAATAACGATAAATGTTCTGACCGCGTGTATCAGATGCAAATGCAGCTCTTTCCGCTAAGCAGAAAACTTGAAGCTGGCGGCAATGCGGAGAAAGATGTATGAAAAATCATATTTTTAAGACACTATTTCTGGTTGTAATGACAACCGGTTTCTACTGCAGCCCTGTTGATGTTGCGGGAGGAAGCAGTTCAACTGATAATGGTAAGATTACCGGTATCGTCAGCCTGGAAAATAATTTACCGGCTCGAAATACCCGGGTAACTCTCAGGACAGCTGATTATGATCCTTTTTGTGATACCATTTTACCAGGTATAGATACAACCGATTCGGAAGGAAAATACGAGTTTGACAGTCTGCCATCGGGTATCTATACCATAGAAGCTGTTTCTATTGAAAATGGTAAGCGTGCACTTGTCACATCGGTACTGGTTGATACAAGTATTACCTATGCATCGGCACTTTCGCTTGCAGAACCTGGCAGGATTGAGGTTCAGATTCCTGAATGCGCAATCACTCCTGGTTGTTATGTATATGTTCCCGGTACATCCTGTTTCGGAGCGATCCGTAATGGTATCGGATATCTGGATTCAGTTCCGGCCGGGTATATACCAGCATTATATTATGTTAACCAGGAGGATCAGAATATTCACTCTGTTAAAAACGGAATGTCCCTTGCTGCTGGCGAGACAATGGTAATCGCTGATTATTCAGGGTGGAAGCATTCAATGAAAATCGGACTCAATACAACCGCAAGTGGTGCAGGTGTATCGGGTAATGTATATCAGTTCCCTGTTCTGATCAGACTTTCGAATGACCATTTCGATTTTGGACTTGCACGACCTGATGGGAGTGATCTGCGTTTCAAGAAACCCGATGATACTCCGCTTCCTTTTGAAATTGAAAGCTACGATGCTGAAAGTAAACAAGCGGCTGTCTGGGTAAAGGTTGACACCGTATATGGTAATAGTGATCATCAGTATTTTGTCATGTATTGGGGAAATCCTGATGCCCGACCGGTATCAACGAGTGAATCGGTTTTTGATACAGCAAAGGGTTTTCAGGGAGTATGGCATCTGGCAGAACCGCCCGGTTCAATCTCCTTTGATGCAACCATGAATAGTTACAATGGTACCCAATACGGTATGAACACATCATCGTCAGTTTTGGGGATCATTGGGAAAGCATTGGAATTTGATGGAAAAAGCAGCTATATACTTATCCTTAGCACCGCAGACAGTAAAATCAATTTCCCTGAAAACGGCAATTATTCGGTATCGCTATGGGCGAATGCTGATTCTATAGATACCATCTGGCATGGTATAGTTAGTAAAGGTTATCAACAGTATTATTTACAGTACAAATGTTTCCATGACACTGCTGCGTCATGGGAATTTGTAGAGTTTAAAAGCCGTACAGGTTGGCAATATAGCGAATTCAAAAAGACACCGGCTCCAGGAATAAATCAATGGATTTACCTTACCGGAGTACGTGCTGGAAACAGACAATATCTTTATGTCAATGGTGAGCTTGTAATTGATACTATGTTACTTAATCCAAATACTGAGGAACGGATTACGGGGTATGATTTTACTATAGGATGTCATTTGCGGCTTGATTTGTTACCACAGATACAGGGATGTGCCTATTTCGATGGTAAAATTGACGAAGTACGAATCATGAACCTGGTACCTGAAGCTCAATGGATAAAATTGTGCTACATGAACCAGAAGGAAGAAGATGTACTGGTTGAATTCAGATAATATGGAAAATGTGTGTAATATCGTTTTTACATACGATGCTTGTTGACATTATTTTAAGGGAGGGATCCATGATAAAAAAAAATAATCCTGTCAGTATGATTGTGTTAAGTATCGTAACGTGTTTATCTTGGGTATATGCACAGAAGGATTACGGTGTGCATGATCCATCGACAATTGTTAAGGAGAACGATCGTTATTACACCTTTTATACCAGTAATGGTGTTGAGTATGCATATTCAACTGATCTATGCACCTGGCGTCGCAGCGGGGCGATTTTTCCATCAGGTTTTCCATCATGGATTAAAACGCATGTGTCAGGTTTTGCCGGTCACTTCTGGGCTCCTGATGTATTCTATATGAACAACCGCTGGAATGTTTACTATTCGTGCTCATCGTTTGGTTCCCGTCAATCAGCAATCGGATTGGCCACCACGACATCTCTCAGAAACCCGAAATGGGAGGATAAAGGGATGGTGGTTTCCACTACCAATTCCTCCAACCATAACGCAATTGATGCGGCTATTATGCGTCATGATGGTAAAGTCTGGCTTGCATATGGATCTTTCTGGTCGGGTATTGTCATCACAGAACTCGATTCGACCACAGGCAAGCCTGTCAGGAAAGATAATTTGAAATATATTGCAAATAATGATCCTGAAGCTGCCGGTATTATTCATCATGGTGATTATTATTATCTGTTTTTCAATCGCGGAAAATGTTGTGATGGCGTAAAAAGTACTTATTATATAAATGTAGGGCGGTCTACATCTCCTACCGGACCATATCTTGATAAGAATGGTAAATCAACCAGCAGCGGAGGCGGAACCACTATTCTGAAAACGCAGGGCAGATATATCGGACCGGGTCATTTTGGATTTTTTACTGAAAATGGCAAAGAATACATGTCATATCATTTTTATGATAAAAACCAGAATGGAGCATCAAAACTGAAAATCAGCACTCTCTCCTGGAAAGATGGCTGGCCGGAAGTGAATACTGATTTCAATCCCTGTACTCCTGTAGCAATTAACAATTGTATTGAAGTAAAGCGTAACGGGCCTTTTAACGCCGGATATGCAGATGGGAAAATTACCTTTTTTATGGAAAAAGAGAGTTCTGTCAATATGCATCTTTTCACCGTTTCCGGTAAGGTTGTTCTCTCAACAGTTTCCCGAGGGGCAAAAGCAGGGGTGAATCATCTGCAACTGAACGCATGTACTCTCAGCCGTGGTCTTTATCTTTTTGTGCTGGAGCAGAATTCCGGTCTTAAGTATGAAAAGCTAATTTCAATAATGTAGAAGAACTATTGAGAAGTTGAAACATTGTCAAAATGGAGCGTTCCGTTGAAAAATAGTACATCATTTTATTTCATTTTGTTTCTGTTATTATCATTTGATTTGAATGCTCAACAGGCGCAGTACAGTGGAAACCCCTTGTTCAAAGGGCTTTTTACTGCCGATCCATGTGCGCTTGTTTATAAAGATACCCTGTATGTATTTACCGGGCATGATGAACAGACTCAGAGTGGTAAATCGTTTCTGATGCGTGACTGGTATATTTTTTCTTCAGCCGATATGGTCAAATGGACAAATCATGGAACCAGATTAAAAGCGGGAGATTTTTCCTGGGCAAGCGGGAATGCATTTGCCGGGCATGTTGTAGAACATAATGGAAAGTTCTGGTGGTATGTATCGGTAACTCACAAATCTATCAAGGTAGGTGAAGGGTTTTCAATCGGGGTCGCTGTTGCCGATCATCCGCTTGGTCCCTACAAAGATGTCGGACATCCATTGATAACAGATAAGACCGCCAATTCTGTTACTTTGAATATCGATCCTGCAGTGTATATTGACAATGGAACCCCATGGCTTTTCTGGGGCTCCTGGGGTGCAGCCAGGATGGTTAAGTTGAAGAACAGTATGACCGAACTCGATGGCTCAGTTGAGACTGTCAATGCGAAGGACTTTTTTGAGGCCCCCTGGATACATAAAAGAGATAAACTCTATTATCTTTCGTATGCATCAGGATACCCTTCGACAACGAAATACTGTACCGGCAGCAGTATCAGGGGCCCTTGGACATATAAGGGTATTATCAATGATCTTCTTGAAAATTCCGAAACAAATCATCAGGCAATTCTACAGTTCAAAGGGAACTGGTATTTTATATATCACAATGGTGGTCTGCCCGGAGGGGGCACATACAGGCGTTCTGTATGTATTGATAAACTTGAATACAATAGTGACGGGACTATTAAAAAAGTCATTCGAACGACAACGGGTGTTCCTGCGATTCCAATCGTAGATATTCCGGAGAGATCATCCTTTAAGAACGGCATTAAGAATTTTGAACGATCATCAAAACAGACAATGGTTATTGCCGCTAATCCGGAGAGAAACTGCAATGCGTTTCAGGGTACATCAATTTTTACCCCTTCAGGGGTAAAATTAACAAAAAAACTTACTTCCGCTTCTGGAATTTATATACAAGTGATCAGAAAAATCAGTGAGAATGGTACGTTTACTGGTCAGTAAAGATATATTGAGGGTAAAGTGAGAAAACTACTTGTTGTTTTTCTATTTTTTGTTTCCTTATCAGCGGAGAATCCGCTTTTTAATCATCTATATACTGCTGATCCAGGTGCACTTGTTTATAAGGATACCTTTTATATCTATGCAGGACATGATGAAGGCTCGACGGGATATGTAATGCGGGACTGGTATGTATTCTCTTCAACCGATCTGGTCCACTGGACAGACCATGGACCGAGACTGAAAGTAAGCGATTTTTCCTGGGCTTCAAAAGATGCCTGGGCGTCTCAGGTGATCGAGAAAAACGGGAAATTTTACTGGTATATCTGTGCCGAGCAACGCGGTGGAGGTAAGGGGGTTGGAGTAGCCGTTGGAGAGCATCCGCTGGGACCATTCAAGGATGCCAGAGGCACGGCTCTTATTACCAATCAGATGACAAAAGATGTCAGCATCTCCTGGGATGATATCGATCCTACAGCTTTTGTTGATGATGATGGTCAGGCGTATCTTTACTGGGGGAATACAAGTTGTAAGGGTGTAAAACTGAAAAGTGATATGATCAGTACCGATGGTGCATTTAGCTATTTTAAACTCAAGGATTTTACTGAGGCCCCGTGGATACATAAGCGAAATGATATTTATTATCTTAGCTATGCGGCGCTGTTTCCGGAATACATCGATTATGCAACGAGCAATTCTTCTCTCGGACCATGGACTCACAGAGGACGGTTGATAAATGAGCGACTTCCTTCAGAAACCAGTCATCAGGCAATTGTTGAGTTCAGGGATAAATGGTACATTGTTTATCACAATGCAGCGCTTCCCGGAGGGGGACCTTATAAACGGTCTGTCTGTATCGATGAACTCTTTTACAATAATGACGGCACTATCAAATCTGTTGTAATGACAAATGCCGGCGCTGCCGCTCTTGCTCCATCACCTTTTGGCGGTGGCAACTATTTGCTTACATGTAAGAAAAGTAATAAGGCCCTGGAAGTCGCAAACAGTTCTAAATCAAGTGGAGCAAACGTTCAGCAGAATCAAATCAGTGCAGGTGTTACCCCTGCTGAGAACCAACTGTGGAGATTTGATTCCGCAGGGACTGGGGTCTATCGAATTATAAATGTCAACAGTGGATTGTGCCTTGGAACTGCAGCCAATTCCACAAAGGATGCTGCAAATGTTGAGCAGCAGACAATTACTGCCAGCAGTAAAACACAGAGATGGAAACCCGTTGGAGCGGGTGGTAACCATTATGCTTTTGTGAATGTCGCAAGTGGAAAATGCCTCGATGTACTTGATCTGTCATTACAGAATGGTGCCAATGTTATCATTTATCCATATCTGCGGGCTGAAAATCAGCAGTGGATTCTGGAAGAAAAGAGTGCAACTGCTGTCTCTGAGAAAAGAATCAAAACGACACCTTCAAAGGAACTGACAGCAGTTTTTAATAACAGGTGTCAGACAATACAGGTTTCACCGCTGGATGAAGTCGACTATGATTGTATAACCATTACAGATCTGCAGGGGAAAAAAATCGGATCGTATCTAATCAGCAGTAATGAGAATGGTCTGGTGAAGATTCCGGTTGAGCGTAAGTTGTCAAAGGGTACTTACATTGTAAATATTCAGAAGGATGGGCTTTTGTCCAGAATAGTGAGAATTACGGTGGGTAATGATTAAAACAGGTTACAAGAGGTGCATTTCTCTATGGGAATCAGTTTGCTTAGAATAAATACATACGTGATCTAACAAAAAGGATCTATTGTGAAACTACTTCAGATAATAAGAACTTTTTTTATAGCTGTTGTTTTACCTTCCCTGTGTTTAGCACAAACACCTGTATTTGAAAACCCCATAGCAGAAAAACGTGCCGATCCCTGGATATATAAAAATGATGATGGTACCTATTATCTGATTGCTACAGTTCCGGCGTATGATCGTATAGTATTGCGGAAAGCAAACAGTATAAATGGATTGAAGTATGCAACAGAAAAAGTATTGTGGAATAAACATCGTACTGGTGAAATGGGATCACATATCTGGGCACCTGAATTACATAAGGTTGATGGAAAATGGTACATCTATTTTGCAGCGGGTGAAGCGGTCGATACCTGGAAAATCCGTATGTTTGTACTGTCAAATCAAGCACAGGACCCGATGGTTGGAACCTGGACAGAAGAAGGCAGAATTGTCACCCGGCAAGATGGCTTTTCATTGGATGCCACATCATTTGAACACAATGGAAAAAGATATCTGATATGGGCGCAAACCAGAGGAGATGGTACGGCACTACTATTATCGCAGATGGTAAGTGCAACTAAACTGACTGGTCCTGAAGTAATTATAACAAAACCCGATTTAGCCTGGGAAAGAAAGGGACATAATGTCAATGAAGGCCCGGCGGTGATTAAAAGAAACGGAAAAATATTTGTGACCTATTCAGCGAGTGCCACTGATTTCAACTACTGCATGGGACTATTGTGGATTGATGAAAAGGCAGATTTACTAAGTGCGAAAAACTGGCATAAATCTCCACAACCCGTATTTTTTACTAATGAAGCGCTAAAGCGGTATGGACCCGGGCATAATTCATTTACGATAGCAGAAGATGGAAAAACAGATATTATGATTTATCATGCCCGTGACTATAAAAATATCAAGGGTGACCCGTTAGGTGATCCTAATCGACATACCCGTGCGCGGGTATTACTCTGGAAAGAAGACGGGTTTCCTGATTTTATGCAGGATAAAGGTGATGAGTTTGTTACTCCTGCAAAAAATCGTCAACCTGTTGATAAAAGGGTGTCTGTGTGCCGTTTAGCTATATCCGGCAAGCGACTGGTGATAAAAAGCGGTTTTACGCTGAATTCAATCAGCGTTACGGATCTTGCAGGTAAAATTGTCGCACGACACAATAACGTCAATACAATGGAACTGTTTTTTAATGTTTCACAGTTTAAACCTGGTTTGCATGTCGCCTGCATGTATGGGGACAAACGGATCGTATATGAAAAATTCATGGTTCATTAAGAGTGCGCCGGGAGATGTGTACAATGTATCTGTAAACATTATATCCGAATTGGCGCATGCATCGCCACTGAGGTAAAAAATTATTTCATAAGAAAGGCCAGCTATGCAGAATCATAAAAATATTCTATTCATCTCACTTCTTTTGACTTTTTTGAATGCTGCGATATTTTCACAACCGGTACTGATTAAAAAGATCGATATCAGTGCAGCAGGAACCGGTAAAAGAATGCTCCTTGGTGATGTTACCGGTGATGGGCGTCTTGAGATGGTGATGATGCAGGCTGATAACATGGCTGACGATCGGTACATCGGTCATGAAGTCAACTCGCTTACCGTTTACGACTGTGACGGTAAAAAGTTGTGGCAGGTGGGTGACCCCTCAAAGGGTGCATCCGCAGGATCCGACATCCCTGCTCAGGTGTATGATATCGATCAGGACGGCTTTAATGAGGTACTTGCCTGCATGAATGGGAAAGTGCGTATCTTTAATGGTAAAGATGGTAAGGAGGAATCTTCTTTTTCCTACCCGCATCAGAACGCCCACGATTGCATCATTATCGCCAATTTGACAGGTAAGGCAAAACCGCAGGACATCATTCTTAAAGATCGTTATGATCAGATCTGGGCAATGGACAGAACAGGAAAGCAGCTGTGGACATATAAAGGCAACACTGGTCATTTTCCCTGGCCTTTTGATTTTGATAATGATGGACGTGAAGAGGTTTTCTGCGGCTTCGATTATCTTACGCCAGATGGAAAAAAGCAATGGTCAATGAACCAGCAGGGTCATGCGGATTGTATCTGGGTAGGTGATATCGATCAGGACCCATCAAATGGCACTGAAATCGCGGTCGGAGGAAATGACGTCACCGTCTATCATCAGAACGGAAAACTTATGTGGCGAAATGACCAGCCAGTCGAGCCACAGAATATTACCATTGGAGATTTTCTTCCCAATCAGCCGGGCCTGGAGATCGGCGGGCAGGATCGGGTTGACCGGGGAACTCCTGGAAGTGAAGCAATCTTTGTGATCTCAGGAACTGGAAAAACCAGCTACTATAAAACCCGACCGGGCTGGGGAAGCATAGCCTACATGTGCCATAACTGGGATGGATCGGGAGCAGATCATCTAATGATCTGGCGCGGCCCGGAAAAGCCTGCACTTTTTGATGGTGCAGTAAGTAAAGTTGCATCATTTGATGAAGGCTACATGATGGCTGGAGATATCAATGGTGATGGTATCGATGAGATTATCAGTTTTACGGAAACAAATGCCTCGATCTATTCAAAAAACAATTTCGATATCACTAAGGTCGCCAATGGTTGCCCTGCTCCCCGACCGCAACAGAAACGACATTACCTCTTTACCAGGTATTGGGGTGGTGAGTATGTCAAAAATACAATTACCACCGGAGTTGTAAATTCAGCATCAAAAAAGATGTCAGGAACAGACTTTCAGAATACGTTACGTATTCAGAGCATTTCTTCAACAACAATAACTCCTGATGCATTAACCAATAGCATTTCCCACTATACATTTCAGCTTTTTGATCTTCAAGGAAAGATGATTGCGCGTGTAAATTCAACACATACTAATGTAAATAAATTTAATTTGATTGAAAAGAGTCGGGGAACATATTTATTGCGAGTGTTATCAGAGCATAATCATTTTCCTGAATAAATGATTCGGGACAGTGACACTATTTATTGGTGACCTGCCTTGAATTTACAATATGATACAATTTGACCTATAGATACGAAAGCGATACTATGAGAAGTTTTCTTCAACACAGTCTCAATGGGCTACTTATTATTCTGGCTCTGTTTTTATCTTATACTTCAGCCAGTGTCCGGAATCCTTCATATCTGTTTTGTTTCTTTAAAGATAATGGTCAAAATGGGTTGTATCTGGCATATAGTACCGATGGAATCAGCTTTACACCATTAAATCGTGATAAACCATTATTACGTCCTCAAATAGGCAAAGATCGATTGATGCGCGATCCAAGTATCGTTCGGGGACCTGATGGATTATTTCATATGGTCTGGACAAGTGGCTGGACTGACCGGTGTATCGGCTATTCGGAATCTGCTGATCTGGTCAACTGGTCCCGCCAGGATTCCATTTTTGTCATGAAAAATGAACCAAAGGCACGTAACTGCTGGGCACCTGAAATTTTTTATGATGAGATATCATCAAATTACATCATTATCTGGTCAACAACAATTCCGGGGAAATTCAATGAAACAGCTGCTACATGTGATAACAGCTACAATCATCGTTTGTATTATGTTACATCAAAGGATTGTAAAACATTTTCCGATACAAAACTTTTCTATAATCCTGGTTTTAACTGTATAGATGGATTTATTATTCGGAATGACAGAAAATATATCCTTGTATTTAAGGATGAGACCTGCTCCCCTGCAGCTAAAAATTTTCGCATCGCAACAGCAGATTCAATTACCGGGCCGTATGGTAACCTTTCGAAAGTTCTACCTACTGGTTCAGACTGGGTCGAAGGCCCCTCTCTAATCAAACGTGGAAATGAATGGCTCCTTTACTATGATTTATATCGAAATAGCAGATATGGCATCCGAAAATCTGCAGATCTGATTACCTGGAACAGTGTATCCGACAATATGGTCAAACCCAGCGGAGCACGCCATGGTACCGTTTTTTCAGCTACCGGCCTCATACTTGACAATTCTACTGCTGGTTTTCATTTCGAAACCACCGGTAACAAAGCTGTCAGTTCAAATTCCAAAGACAATGTTCCTACAGTAACCATTTTGAAAAATCAACTCGTTATTTCTGCCGATCCGAATGTTTTTAACAGCGTTCAGCTTTTTTCCCTGGATGGGAAATCTATTTTTACCTGTAAAATTAAAAAATACAAAACCATTATGTACAAATCAGATATGAGCAGAACAATGACCGCCAATTCCATGTATTTTCTTATCTATTCTGGCGCAAATCAAAAATATAACTCTAAACTTATCTGGTGAGAAATAATACGGATTTGATGACGTTTATGTAAAAAAATAAAAATATGGTTCAGTGCGGCATGCTGGCATGGGCTGTTCCGGATTTTTCTGGGAAAATGATACGCTCTTTATGAGTTACCATGCTTATACTGCGCCAACGGGAGATGCACTTCTCAATATTAAACCTGTTTATCTTGATTCTGAAGATTGGCTCACAATGGATCCTAAAAAAGGTACGATTATTACCGGTGGGCAAACTATAATTCATAATAGTACCCACACACAGGCAAAAAGACAACACACTGATATCGTTAAAAGGTTTATTTATAAAAATGAAAAGCTAAAATCCGAAGAACAGATCTATTCGATTCTGGGAAAGCGATGCTGTGGAATAAATACCAGCAAATTACCAGCAGGAATTTACCTTAAACGGAATTTGACTGAAAGGTAACTCTGACAATGCTAAAAACAGTTTCATTTTTTGGAATGTCTTTTAATGAAATAAAGGAAATAATTCATTCTGAGACAGTCAGAATACTTTTTGTATTATGCTGCATGATCGGGTTTTCTACAGTAGCAACAGCCGAACAAAATCAAATATTTCTGAGAGGGAAGGTTATTTCATCACATGGAAGCGGGAAGCCCATCGATTCGGTTATTGTTCGTCTTCTGGTTGCAGGACAGCCGGTCTATTCAACTGTCGATGGTTCATTTTTGCTTAGTAACGGAAAGGTAGTAATCGACAACCACCGAAGAGGGCTCAAACCGACTCAATTACTTATTAGGAATGGTGGAATCCTTAAACCTGACGGTTTTCAATATGGTACCACGATCAGTTTGTATGATCTTCAAGGAAAGCATCTGACAAGAGTCGTATATCAGAACGATAACAAAGATCAGATCAACTTCATTTCAAATACAGCAGCGAAAAAGTCATGGTCAGGCAATTACATCTTGACAGTCAAAGATGACTCTCAAACAACATTGGAGTACCACCTTGTGACATTGTTTAACAATACAATAGTTGGCATTGGCAGAGGAGAAACAGGGGCAACTTTGCCAATCAGATCTGCATCCTCTGCAGCAGCTTCAGTCACCGATACTCTTCATCTTTGGAAGGCTGGTTATAAAGCAACAAAAATTGCACTCTCAAAGCTCACCGACTCTCTTGATGACATTACACTCGACTCTCTTACTTCAATACAGACAGCCCCGGCTCCGCTCTTTCGAGATCCGGTTTGCAATGGTGCTGCAGATCCAACCATCATCTGGAATCCACAGGAAAAAGCGTATTGGATTTTTTACACCAACCGGCGGGTAAATTGTTGCCAGGGTTGTACCGGCGTACAATGGGTGTTCGGGACAGATATAGGTATTACGTCAAGCTTTGATGGCGGTGCTACCTGGCAATACCGGGGAATTGCAAAACTGACCGGCAAAAAAGACCTGAACTGGGATCAGAAAAAAAATACTTTCTGGGCTGTCGAAGTAATTTACAACAAGGGTTTATTTCATATGTATGCATCCATTACTCCCGGAGTTCTAAGCTCCTGGAATGAGAGCATTGCTTCTATTGTACACCTGACAGCAACGGATCCCCTCGATGGATGGAGTTACGATCAGGTTCCTTTCAAGTCGATACATCAGGGCATCGATGCCACCGTTCACAAACTAGGAGACGGAAAATGGTATTTATGGGGGAAATTTTCCGACGTGATGGTAAGCAATGACCTGACGAACTGGAAAGTCGATAACAGCTCTTCACCCCGGACCGGGGAAGCCCCGTATGTTTTTTACTGGAAAAATTACTACTGGATCATATGGGATCCTACTAGTGATAGTAGGAACGGAGGGCTGGTAGTAAAGCGGTCTGTAGATGGCCGCAGCTGGGTTACCCAGGCGAATATTCTTTCTGGCGCAGGGTCACGCTCTGGCGAAACTGGCGTGGATGGAAAACACTGCAGTGTGGTTATACAGAAGGACAAAGCGTACATTGTTTACTTTGCAGAAATTGGAGGTAAGGAAGGTTCCTGCCTGCAGGTCGCTCAGCTTCAAGTAAACAACGGTATTTTGACTGCGAATCGAGATACGCCTTTTGAATTCATGCTCGAATATTATAATGACCCGGCAAATGATGGTAGATAAAATTGATAAATTTATGCACTTTAATTCTGAATATCCGTTTACAATTTGATTTTTTAATTTACGATTTCGTTAACAATACAAAAGGAGATTTATGATGATGACTAACAATTGGTTCCGGAGTAACAACCAAAATACCCGTATTTACCGGGATTCACTATCGATCTTCTTTTTTATTGTCAACATTTTGTCAGCCGCAGTTTATTTCGTTGCACCGAATGGAGATGACGCTGCTTCCGGTACGAAAGAAAAACCGTTTCTCTCACTTAAAAAAGGATGTGACAAAGCAGTCGCAGGAGATACAGTCTACATTCGAGGCGGGAAATATGAGTTAAAAGCAGGCATTTCTCTGAGGAAAAGTGGTTCATCTGACAAAAAAAGAATCTATTTCATAGCTTATCAGAAAGAACGGCCAGTTTTTGATTTTTCAGGAATAACGACACAAACCGACGGAGTAAGTATCAGCAACAGCGACTGGTTGTATTTCAAAGGAATTGAGTTCTGCAATGTTCCACAGTACAATGCCGGTACCCCCTGTTGTGTTGTTGTCAACCGAAGCGCTCATGTCAATTTCGAGTTATGTACATTTCATGATAATGGAGGAACCGGTCTTGCCTTGCTGTATGGAACGGGGGGGCATCTCATTCTTAATTGTGACTCATACAACAACTACGATCCGTTATCGGGCCAGGGAGATGGTCAGAACGCGGACGGTTTCGGTATTCATTACCAGGAGGCAGCTACCGATACTACCATCATCAGTGGTTGCCGGGGATGGTGGAACTCTGATGACGGTATCGACTGTATCCATCAGAATACTGCTGTCGTTTTTGAAAACAGTTGGTTCTGGCTTAACGGCTACAAACCTGGTAAAATGGAACGACCACTTTCCGGTAACGGGCAGGGTATTAAAGCTGGCGGCTATGATCTGCCGCCGAACAAACTGCCTGCTATATTTCCGCAGAACATTGTCAGAAACTGTGTCTCGTTCCTGAACGGCGACCGGGGATTAAATGCAAATTATCATCCCGTTCCGTGTAAATGGTATAACAATACGTCGTTCGGCAATAAAGGCGGCAATGTGTTCATGCAGGGGATTACCATCTCCGGAGGGTCGAAATATACCAGGGTCGATAAAGCCATCCTGAGAAACAATATTTCATTCAACGGAACCGTGAGAAACTGTGAGGGTTCCGGGATTGATGCCTCAAATAACACGTGGGATATTCCCGGTTTGAAAATTTCAGAAGATGATTTTGTCAGTACCGACACCACAGGCGTTTTTGGGCCACGTAAAGCAGATGGAAGTCTGCCGGATATCGATTTCATGAAACTTGCCAAAGGAAGTAAACTGATTGATGCCGGTAAGGATATCGGGCTGCCGTTTTCAGGGAGCGCTCCGGATCTGGGAGCTTTTGAATACCTGGCAACAACCGGTACCAGTGCAAAACCTGCATTCCAAATGTCACATGTACTCACCGCGATGCCGACGCCATTTAACTATACCAATGATATTTTATATGATTTGTCGGGGCGCAGCATAGTACATACTGGTAACCGAAGCTGCCAGATTATCATCCGTGATATAAACGCACCATCTGGAGCGTATTGTCGGTCAAAAGTTTTAAACTTACGATAAAAATCACTCCTGATAGTCTTATTGCAGATCACTTACGACTGATCGATGCATCGTCTTGCGAAATATAGTTCGGATTCTTTTTTTAATCAATTTACCGATTTTAAACATAGTCAGGTTATGAGTTGTTGAAAAACGGGATTCTTTGAATAAAACCACCAGTGTGGTGATCGGTTTGAGTGTACATCCAGCTTGACCCAGGATGTAGCTATCATTCAGTGAATCAAAAACTCAAATGAAAGGCTTTTAAAAATGATAACATTCAAAAAATTATTCAACAGTGTTTTATGTTTATCTTTCGCGGCACTATTCTTGAATGGTGCTTATGCATACGATAATGAAGTCGGGAAGTCAGGCAGCACGTATTATTGGAAAATTAATGGTACACAGGCCGGCACTTCATCCAGCCTGAGTACGGCGATTAACAGCTGCATGGGCAGTAACCGCGAAGTCCATGTTTTAACCGGTGGATCGTTGACCGGTACGATCGTCGTGCCTGCAGCAAACGTGAAATTGTATTGCCATGGCAATACTCTTACCAGAGATTTCAGTGGCTGGGGTATAAAAAACAGGTTTGACGGATTCCAGGTGCACGATATGATCCTGAAAGGTGGTACCAATGGCTACGGAATCCGCAGCGACGGTGGGAGCCATATCAAAATTATGAATGTTCAGGTTTTAAATTGTCCCTGGATTGGCATAAGGGTTGACAGTAAAGAAAAGAACCCGTGGGAAGCCTGGGTCACTGATCTCGAAATT
>JAFGIN010000067.1 GCA_016929595.1 Chitinispirillaceae bacterium | reverse complement strand
GGTGAATGGTGAATGGTGAATGGTGAATGGTGAATGGTGAATGGTGAATGGTGAATGGTGAATGGTGAATGGTGAATGGTGAATGATTTCACAGTTCGAATTATAGGTTTAGAATTCTTTTTCGTTTTCAAATACAAGCAGTGTTGAGGGTCTTCCCTTTGTTTTTTGTTTCTCTTCAATCTCCTTTAAATTGTACATCGAGAGCAGCTTTCTACGGAAATTAGGAGCCAGTAGCTTTTTACCGAGAATAATTTCATAGGCACTCTGCAGTTCTGTCCATGTAAATTTATTTTCAAGAAGGCTGAATACAATAGGTGAGTATGAGATTTTTCCCCGAAGACGTATCAGTAAATCGAAAAGAATGGTTCTGTGGTCAAATGCAATTTTTTCGGGGAGGCAATCCAGCGGAAACCAGCGGGGCTCTTCTGGTGATGAAGCCTCAACGGTTTTAAAATGTGAGGAGGGTACGAGGGCATAATATGCTACAGTAATGATTCTCATTCTTGGGTCACGTGATGGTTCTCCGTAGGTCTTTAATTGCTCAAAGTAAACATTCTCTATGCCGGTTTTTTCCTCAAGTTTTCTTCTGGCTGCATCCTCCAGAGACTCCTTTTTTTCAATATTAACAAAGCCACCCGGTAGTGCCCAGTAATTTTTAAAGGGTGGAAAAGGCCTTCTAATCAGCAATACATGAAGTTTGTTGTCAAGAATTGTGCATACCGCGACGTCAACGGTTACTGATGGTTTCTCGAAGGCATCTTTATCGTAATTTGAACTGTCTTCCCGCAGGTATCCTGATTGATCTGTTTTTTTCATATGAATTTTCTGGTTTAAAAAACCGAGCGACTAAAGCATCTTTCATTGAATCGATTCAGAGCTGATCACGATAACACCTTTATTTATCATATCATCTACAGCCTTACTACTGTCACCTTCATGGACATCTACTCCACGACAGGCGTCTTTAATAAGGAAAACTCTGTACCCGGCATCAATACCATCGAGTGCTGTAAATTTTACACAGTAATCGGTTGCCAGGCCACAAATGTATATTGTGTCCACATCGCTTGTTTTTAAATGATCATCAAGGCCGGTCTTGTGTTTGCGCTCATTATCCCAGAAACCGCTATAGCTGTCTACATCTTGATGGATACCTTTACGGATATAAGTATCACCATCTCTGAAAATTTTTCTGTCAATGCTGGCTCCATCACTGTTCTGAATACAGTGAGGAGGCCAGATCCCTCCGTTCTGTCTGAAACTGCAATGATCAGCAGGGTGCCAATCCTGTGTAAACACCACATGATCAAAACGGTCACGAATTTTCAAGATCACATCGGCAACTTTGTCGCCTTCAGCAACCGCCAGTGCACCACCAGGCATAAAATCATATTGAACATCAACAATTATCAATGCGTTCATAAGCTACCTCCGGTTATTATTCCCTGATTCTTAACATCTGTTTACACAGACTGACCGCTTCACTTGTCCCCGTATATTTTCCACGGTCATCAGATAATTTAACAGTAGAAACCCAGGAATTATTGATCCTGATAGCAGTGAGTTTAATTACCATGTTGAGAGGTTTTACACCGACATCATTGGTAAGATGAGTTCCGATTCCATACGAATCACGTATTTTACCCTTACAGAAATGGTGAATCTGTTCAACCTTATCGATGTCAAGACTGTCAGAAAAAACAATCGATTTACTCAACGGATCGATGCGCAGCGTATTGTAGTGCTGTATCGCTTTTTCCGCAAACTGTACCGGGTCTCCGCTGTCCTGACGAATTCCATCAAAGAGTTTAGCATATTTTGAATCAAAATCATGAAAAAACAGATTGGAAGTAAAGGTGTCGCTTAATGCTATACCAAGATCCCCGTGATACACCTGTACCCACTTTTCCATTCCGATTTTATTAGCCATTTTATAGCCATAAAGTGCAGCGATGCTCATGTACCATTCATGGGCCTGCGTACCCATAGCCTTGCAGTTATATTTCATTGCAAGATAAAGATTGCTGGTTCCCGCGAAAGTTGCGGGTGCGAATTGTGTACATGTCGCAACTACCAGATCATGATTAGCTAAAGAAAAACGGCGACGGGTTCCGAATTCAGAAAAACGTGCACCAATTGCTTCGAGACGTATTATCTTATTTCTGGTTTTATTGACCAGTTCGTCCTCTGGAAACGGAGTCTGATCAGTCAATTTGAAAAAGAGTTCACTGATAAGCGCCATAAGCGGTACTTCCCAGAGGATCGTTTTATACCAGTAGCCCTCGATAACAAGATTTAAAGTATTTCCCCGCTGGCTAACCTTTATTTCACCTGGGTCAAAGCGATATCCGCGAAGAAAGTCAATGTAAGGGGCATTGAGGAAATAGCAGTTTTTCTTGAGAAAATCAAATTCTTCAGGACGAAGCTCAAGAGTACTCATGGCTGCTATTTCTTTTTTCAAAACCTCACTGAAATCTGAAGGAAAATCCCTGGGAACACGAATAATGAGTTCATAGCGGACTATTTCATCGGGAAAAAGAGCTATCACTGCTTGTTGCATCGTAAGTTTATAAAGGTCAGTGTCCAGAAGGGAATTAATAATCATAAAAGATATTCCTGCTAAGGATAGTTTTTATCTTCATGATAAAAAGATACACTTTTTTAAACAGGGCAAGCAAGTGCTTTTTATCTTTTTAATAAAAAGATAATTCTTACGGGGCACAGTAAATCTTCTTGTACTACTTTGGGGGTGTGCGGTGATGGTCGAACAATGAACGGTCGAAATAATGCATCAAACAGTTAAGAAATGATCTCATTTCTACGCTGTTATGGCAAATGTTTTCATTGAGGTATGCAATATGCTATTTTCATGCCAAAGAAGAGCAGAAGATTGAAATTCGGAAGATTAATGTTTTTCTTTATTTCACACTTCTCACTTCAAACTTTGATACTGGTGAGGAGTAATACTATGTTATTAGCTTTTGGCTATTAGTTATTGGTTTTTTAAAGAATCTTTTTTCACTAAAAGCTAACAGCGAATCCGATTCATCGGGATTGATTAATAGATTTTTTTTATACCAATCCCGAAAAATGGCGAATAGTTTTTTTATTTCACACTTTATCGAGAAGGATGAATTAAAGAGAGATGCGCGTTGGAAGATGTTTTTTTGTGAGTTCAGGATTAGGTATTCTGACTCATGAGTAATATCTGGATAGTTGCAAATTTGCAATATGTGCAAGAGTATATAACAAATACGCAATAAAAAGATTACCTGTCAGTCGATAATTTGAAAATTTATAAGGCACAACCTTTGCATATATCTGAACGTTTTGTATATCTGAAGTAAGGAGCGAGTAGTAATGAGTCATCAGGGCGCAAATGAAGAACGGTTGGTTGAAACGCTGTCAACGATAAAGCGTAAATACGTTGTACTCTCCGGTAAGGGTGGAGTAGGGAAGAGTACTGTTGCTGTGAATCTTGCAGTAGGATTGGCATTAAAAGGGATGAAAACGGGACTGCTCGATACCGATCTGCATGGTCCTTCTGTTCCAAAAATGCTTGGTCTGGAAAATTTCATGTCATCGGGAGATGAAACTCATCTGGAGCCGGCTGTGCGCTATGATGGTAATCTCAAAGTGATGTCTATTCAATTTCTATTGCAGAATCTTCATGACTCTGTAATCTGGCGTGGTCCGCTGAAGCATTCGGTAATATCTCAGTTTATAGGACATACTATCTGGGGTGATCTTGATTTCCTTATTATCGATTCTCCTCCGGGAACCGGAGATGAACCACTATCGGTTGTCCAGGTAGCAAAACCTGACGGCGCAATAATTGTGACAACACCGCAGGATGTCGCAACATTTGATGTACGTAAATCAATAGACTTTTGCAACAAACTGAGTCTTCCTGTTGTCGGGGTTATTGAAAATATGAGTGGATTTATATGTCCCCACTGTAATAAAGAGACTGCAATTTTCAGTACCGGCGGCGGGATGAAAATGGCTGATGAGTTTGGAATACCTTTCCTGGGCTCAATACCTATCGATCCGCAATTCGTTATTCACAGCGATAAAGGAAACGCGATGATTGACCTCTCTACAGGTGGAAAGAGTATCGAGGCGATCAGATCAATTATTCAAAAAATTGAATAGTCTGCTCAAAAAATCCTATTCTGTCCCAGCCTCTGCTGCTTCCAGAGGCTTCTTATTAATCTAAGCACAAGTAATCAGCTTTTTTTTCAGTTGAAATCACCATACCATTAAAATTGAGTGTAGTGAATTGACTACGGTATTATAATTTGTTTAATAATAATGACTTGCACTGATTTAACTGGTGAAACTAGCATTGAAGACAAGTAAATTGTGGTGAAACCACCATAGCATTTTTAATGCAGTAAATGCATCAAATTTGTAAGCGGTTGAAATTAAACGAAATACATTTTTGGCACAGGACTTGTTTAATTCTCTTACAGAAAGAATCCGCGTCCGGACAACCGGTTCTGATAGATGAAAGTAAATGACCAAAACCAAGGAGTTAAAAATGAAACGGTTAATAGTTGCCCTGTCGACAGTTGCATGTGTAATAGCTACATCAGCCCAGACTCAGACTTCAACATCAACATCAACTGCCAATGCAGGAGATCTCGAAGCATTAAAAGTTCAACTGCAGTCGCAAATTGGTGGAAAACTTGACAACCTTTCTCCTGAAATTCAAAATCGACTTCAGACTGCAAAACAGGACGTGGAAGCTGCGAGAAATCAACTGAGAAAAATGGGTCAGGGGGATGCTGATGCTGCAAAAAAACAGGCTCGTGCAGATGCTGATAAAGCTCTTGGCGATGCTATACAGGCAATGGAACAGGTAAGTGCACAGGTGAAAGCTGACGTTGATAAAGCAAAAGCTGAAATTCAAACACAACTTCAGCAGAGAATACAGGAAGCGCAGCAGTTGCAGGCTCAGAATAAAAGTAAAATGCAGGATGGTGCCGGGACCGGATCAAGCAGTGGTACAGGAACAGGGGCTGGAAAGTAAACCCACCTGCCAATCATAGCACCGATGGCAATGGATGGGACTGGGGGGCGAAAGCCCTCCTTCATATTGTCGAGCAAAGGTAGAATCGTATGGAAAGCATTAAAAATGCACAGGTGGTCTTGATAATAGCTTTTCTGGTATGTACTGTTTTGGGAGCGGATAATAATAAACCCTCGGAAAATGTAAATGCAAATGAAATTTTCAACTCAATGATACAAACCATGCCTAAAGAAATGAAATCGAGGGTTGACAGTGCTTCAGTAAGCCAGATGTCTCAGAAAAACGGAATAAAATCAACAGGTGAGAAGAGTCCCGCAAAGGTTTCAAAGAAAGAGGCCGCTCGTATGCAGGGTGTTGACCTGAATAAATTACCCGAATCTGTTCGTGAGCAGGTTCGAAAGACAATGCAGGAACTCGAACAGCAAAAGGAAGAACGAATACTGGAATTTAAGGAAAATAATAATAAACAAAAGTAATTTTTGCAAACAGACCATCGGTGCTCAAAAAGAAAAATAACAATTAAAATAAGGTGGTGAAAATGAGAATCAGTTTAATTTCAGCTGTAGTTTTAGTAAGTATTGTAATAATACATTCAGAAACGACAATTACAAACAGCGTTATAGGTTTTTCGACAACACTTCCGCAAAACTGGATCTGTACTCAAACAAGTGATTCAACTGCAATAGTAAATGATACGACACTGGAATATAAATCTCAGATTGTTATAAAAAAATATCACCGTAGTCAAATTGATTACCCAACCCCGAATGACTGGACACGTGCTCATTTTATAGCATATCTTCTGGTTACCGATTATTCGTTTGATCCTTTCGGGGCAGTTTTATATTACGATTCATCATCTTCATGTAAACAGGGAGAATTCTGGGCAACTGAAGCTTTCAGCGAGTTTTATTCGCTGGATACTGTTCTTGGTGCATGGAGTGAACTCATCAGGTTTACAGCTGGCGGAGAATTCGGTTATTCCCTTTATGCAATCGGTGACACTAGCGATATGAAACAGAATATCGGAATGTATGCAGCTGTTCTCCGCTCAATTTCTATTCTACAGCAGAGTACGTCAATTGCCAGAAACTCAAAAGTAAAACAAATTTTAATTAATCAAACGAATTTTGACAGGAGTAATGGGGCCTATGACCTTGCAGGTAGGAGACATAAGTCAATATTGCCGCAAGGCCATCTGGTGACTGTCCGGAAATTGAATGGAAATACCTTCACTTCAGTTAAACTTAAATAACTGCACGGAAGCCGAAAAACGGCTTCCCCTCTTTATATCCGCAAGGTAATAAAAATGAAGAGTAATTGTATAATTACCGGAATATTATTGAGGTATTCACTACTCCTGCTTGTAATAGCAGCTCTGGGGTATACAGAAGAAAGCACTTCGTTTAAAAACTCTTTTAAAAAAGGAATAGCATTTCTTGATGCTGGAAAATCTGATAGTGCCATACAGTACTTTGTTAATTCGTTTTCCAGTGGCTTATCAAGAGATAGCCTGTTTTATTTCTGGGCTGAAGCCCTGCTCCAAAAGAATGTACTTGATAGTTCATTGGCGGCGAATTTTATGGTCAAAGCACCTCATAATGATATATTTACATTAAAGGTGCTCAAGCAGAGACAATCAATCTATGAACGATTAGGATGGAAAAATGAAGCCCAGGCATTAGATGACACCATATATGCGATACCAGAATATAAACGTAGAGCATTTATACCGGAACTTTCTCTGAATTTGTATGCAGGATATGCGAGAAATGCAGTTGTCAGCGATACTTCCAGTCCCTGGGGTAGTGGTTATAGTACTTTTCAAAAGGAGCAGGAAAATAACCTTTCTGCGGGATTTGATGCTAGCTCTGCCTGGCAGAAAAAACGTAAACAGAAAACCTACTCTGCAGGTGTTGGAGTCTCTGCGAACAGATATACAAGGGAAATAACTCAAAGATACCGTACTACTGATTCTATTGATATTACAGGGTCAATAAGTGGATCTTTAACTGGCGCAAATACAGCGGTAACAGTACATTTTTCTGCGAACAGACGATTTGACGACAGCCTGTTTATTGGTGCATCTGTAGAAGGGGGAATAGTTGGACCTGGGAAGTGGTTGCCAATGCTCTGGTCAGGTGCATCGATTTACCTGAAAACAGATGCATCTTTTTCGAATGCACGTGGTTGGTTGTTATTATCAGTCAGCCAAAAAGTCAGAAAGAAATTCAGTATTAGTTATCAAACATTCTTTAATCTGATGATCAGTGAAAAAACCGAGATAAGGCAATTAGAGACAGTGGAAGTGTTATATGCAGAGAATGCCCGTTTGCAATATCCGGTTTTTTATACTGATAAGACCTGCTCCGCAATAATAGATACGTCATTGTACACTGATTTGATAACTGGAGAGATAAAAAAAAATATAGTGAAATCTGCGACAGATACAAATACAGCATCGGTTCTTGTGATTTCAAATGCGTTTATGTCAATCGCTCCAAGAGTTTCGTTGCAGGCAGGCACTAAATTTCCGATAAATTTTGGTATTGGATGGAGATTGAATTATTATCCTGGAAAATATGAGTGGGATGTTATCATAGGTGACCCTTTGTATATTGTTTATAGCAAAACTGACGACGCATTCTATTGGATTCCGGCGAATCAAAAGGAAATCGTAGCCATTACAGGCGAAAATGGAGGAATTGCGATATCACCTTCAATAAAACAAAATGAGTTCTACAAGCAACATCATTCAATGCTTCGTATAGATAATGCTGTTTCTGCAGACTTTTCAATTCAGGTATATAATGGTAAAATCGGAAATGGGATCATACGATCTGCTATTCTGAAAAACTGGTCAACATTATCAGGAAAAATACCGATTGATATCCAAAATTGGAAAATTTCATTATTTTTCGAATGGAATTTTAAAACGAAGAACTGGGTATATACAATTTAGTAAATTATTATTTACAAGGCATGTGCTGAAAGTTTTAACTGTTGTTTCGATAATTATTTTTTTAAGTGTATCATGTTTCTGGGATTCTCAAAGAAGTATCGAAAAGGGTGAATCGTCACTTCGATTGGGTGATTATTCAATGGCGATTACTTTTTTCAGAGAGGTGCTGATCGCTGACCCCGAGAATTATCGTGCACGTCTTGGTATGGGCAAAGCGCTTATTCAGATGTCTTCTGCCCACCATAGTGATACTCTACTCTGGTATGATGCAATCACTCATCTGGAAGCTGCCAGGACAATTCACCCGGAATCAGAAATAGAACCCTTATTAAGTGATGCCTGGACAGTTCAGGCACGCATAAAATTAGGGAAAAATGATACTATCGGTGCACTTTCGGCACTCTCCAGGGCAATCGATTATAATCCACGGTCGCTCGAATCATTAAATCTGGCAGGGATCATATATTATCGGATTGGTGAGCCATCAAAGAGCAGAGTACTTTTTGAGCGGGCATTAATGGTTGATACTTTGAAAGCTTTTACTCATTTTAATATGGGAATGCTTTACTGGGCCCAGAATGACATTGAAGGAGCGCACCGTTCATGGCTTAAAGCCATAACACTTGCGCCAGATGACAAAGATATCGTCTACTGGTATTCTGTTGCAGAACAAAAGATAAAGGAGTAACCGAATGTTGCCAGCACTTCCAGGGGGGTTTTCTCATCCTGTTAAAATTGGAACTGGTGGATTTGGTGATGTATTCCGTGCACGGCAGACAGCGCTTAATCGGCTGGTGGCTCTGAAATTTATAAAAAAAAATTCCGGAGGTCAGTCAACATTGAAATCTGAGGCTGAAATGCAGGCCGGACTACAGATTGCAGGTATTCCCCAAATCTATGATGTCGTGAACTTTTCCGGGAAACTTTGTATTATTATGCAATGGATTAACGGTGCTGATTTAAAATCTTTTTTGCAGCAGCCTCTAACGTTACAAGATAGGATAGCCATAGCAACCGAAATTATCAAAATCACTGCATCGCTTCACAAGAAAGGGTTTGCCCACCGGGATATAAAACCTGAGAATGTTCTGATTTCATCAGAAGGTGTGTATTTAATCGATTTTGGATTGTCTCACAATAAAAATATTAAAAACATAACCAGTAATAAAAATGTTGTAAAAGGAACTTTTTCATACATTGCTCCGGAGCTTTGGCAGGGGCAGGAAAATGTATCAGATTTACTTTGTGCTGATGTGTATTCATTAGGCAGGGTCATTAGCGAAATACTCGATGAAAAAACAATGCCGGAATGTGTAAAAACAGCCGTTTCACGGAAACCTGAAAGCAGACACGGTTCTGCAGAAGAGTTTCTGAATGACTGGCTTAATTCTGTAAACATCGAAGCATCATCATGCTGGAGGGATATTGCAGAAGAAACCGCAAATAAGATTCTTGCTGCACATTTATTATCCAGCGCGGGATTGTTACTCCAGTGTGGAAAAAATGAGGAAGCTTATCAGTTAATAGTTGAGTGTGTTCAAATCACCCCGGATAACCCGTTTGCACTGGACATGCTGGAGAAATTTCCAACCGATCAACCTGAAAAACGAAAATATAATAAGACGGTAGTAATCCCAGGATGTATCATTTTGATCTGTATTGCACTATTAACAGGGAGCTATTTTTTTAACAAAAAATTACAATTACTACATCCGCAACAGGGAAAATATTCAAATGTAGAAAGTAAAGAGGTGATTGTATCCGGCAGGTCCGATGATACTATTTATGATAAAAGTTTACCATTCAAGGAAATTCAAGTAACAAATACACTCTCGGGTTGTTTATATATTGCTGGTCATCCAGGGTCAGGACATCTGCAGCTCAATAGAAGGAATATTTTCAGGGATAGGGACAGACAAATGTTTTCCTTTCCGACTATAGACAATAATTGTATCTGGATAGATTCTGAAAACAATATTGTTTGGAAAGAAGTTGTAAGGGTACTACCTTTTGAGGAGAAAAGAATATGGATAAAGGTCCAGTAGCTGCGTCAACACAGGCATTATCTTTTTTTCTGGATAAAAATTCAGGCAAAAAGTATGACCTGGCTTGTAGAATTACAACTATCGGGTCAGCATCAGAATGTGCTATCAGATTACCGCCTTCTTACACTGCGAATATTGGTCATTGTCTTTATAGAAATGGCAATCATGTTTTACATATTATTTCAAATACAGATCCTGTAGAAGTAAACGGAGCTTCAGTACCATCAAAACGCATTTTAAAACATGGTGATACTGTAAAGATACAGGATGTTGAACTTGAATATTATGATCATATACCGGTACTACCAATGCATTCTGCTGTAGCAGATCCTGTTGAGGAATTGGTAAAAATGGCTGTTCTGCTTCTAAAAAACAGAGATAAAGATATAACATTCAATTTTATAACATCAATTTCACACCTTCTTCGTTGCGATGCGGCAAGGATTGTCAGTGAAGAAGAAGAAAGTGGGAAGAGGTACACTCTTGTACGTTACCCTGCGCATGCGGGACTAGATCGCTTTTCAAACCGTGCAATAGACTGGGCACGCGATGCTTTGCGTCCCATTCTACTGCTACGGACTGATTGGGAGGATTCCAGCGCACCTAATATATCACTTGAAAAAAATGCCATAGCATCTGTAATATGTGCACCATTGAATGCAGGGGAGCATCTTAAAGGGTATCTGTACCTTGACCGAACGGGTGAAGATGATCCTTTTACTGAACAGGACAGGGTGTTCTGCGAAAAGTTATTACCACTCATTACTGAATTACTGATAAATTCACAGGAGAGAGAGCGGCAGGTAAAGATAATCGAGAATTTGCAAAAGGTAACAGAGAGCACCAGCGGCGGTATACTATTTCGAAGTGAGCGAATGCAAAAGATACTATCCCTTGCGGATCGTATCTCACCGACCGATACTACGGTTCTAATCTCTGGTGAGACCGGGACGGGAAAAGAACTGATGGCGCGTTATATCCACGGAATGTCTTTACGAAAAAAAATGCCGTTCAAAGCAATTAATTGTGGCGCAGTCCCTGAGAATTTAATTGAATCAGAACTATTCGGACATGAAAAAGAAGCTTTTACAGGAGCAAATTCAAGAAAAATCGGATTGTTTGAAGCTGCAAACGAGGGTACAGTTTTTCTCGATGAGATAGGGGAGATGCCATTACAGCTTCAGGTAAAACTTTTAAGAGTTCTGCAGGAATCTGAGGTTGTCAGAGTGGGAAATACTGAACCAGTAAAAGTAGATATCCGGGTGATAGCTGCAACGAACCGGGACCTGAAAACCGAGGTTGAAAACGGAAGGTTTCGCTCGGATCTTTTTTTCAGATTGAATGTGATGTCGATAGTCTTACCGCCTCTTCGTGAACGAAGTGAAGACATTCTGTTGCTTGCAGAATATTTTATTAACAAATACTGCACACGAATGGGTAAAGCAGAGATGTTTTTATCTGGTGGTGCCCGTGAAGCACTTGCTGCACATCTATGGCCTGGAAATATACGGGAACTTGAAAATGTGCTACAAAAAGCGGTTATCCTGGCGGAATCAAATAAAATTGAAAAAGCGGACCTGGAGATTTCTACTCTGGGAAATGGCAAAAATGAAGATATGCTGATAGAACGACTACCTACTATCAGAGCTGCTCGTGAGCAGACTGAACGTGATCTTATCCAGAATGCACTTCGTGCTACTGTGGGAAATGTGACACATACGGCTCGTATTCTTGGTATTGATCGAAAATGGCTTTTTACAAAAATGACTGAGTATGGGATCAGTGCCGATACTTACAGAATGTGAAAAGTGGAATAGATATAGCAAAACGTATTTTCAGAAAAAGGATAGCTGTATCTAAATTGGCAAGAAAACGAATGGAGATTATAGTTTTTTTCTATTTTCATCAAAATATTCTTGTAAACTTACAATCCTATCCTTTGAGATACCATACTCTACCGCAAGACTTTTCCACAAAGACAAGGATTCTTTAACTTCCTCAATAATATTTGACCAGTTTCTTATATTCAATTCATCTGCAAGTTTTTTGAAATCATCTCTTGTGTGTCCATGCGTTTTACCATTTAATGACATCTTATGAACACCGTTTCTGGAAAGAGAATACGTTATATCGTATGCTGGTGAGAGATGCCATTGTCCTTTACTGTTCATTAGAAAGGAAAAGTTCTTTGCATGATCATCAAGATTTTTAGCTAAAACATTAAAAGCCATACGTCTATAGAGCTCCTCAACATCGCGCTTATCTTTGGTCAGGCCCCATGTCAGTTTCAATGCGTCTCTGTAATCGAACATGTGAACAGAGAAATTTACGCCCATAATTCCGGCTAATGTATGAACGTGGTTTTTTGAGTAATCCTCATTAATGTCAAATCTTTTGATATAGAAATAAGCCTGGTTATCGTACTCGAAAAGTTTTGTATCTGTAATAGATATATTTGCTTTTTTAGCGATAAGAGAATAGACAAATTCGATCCGCTGGTAATCTTCAGTATCTTTTACGGGAATCTTTAGAATGCATGGAATTAATTGATTATTGTTTTCAGATCTGACTCCGTAATGGAACTTGTTATCTGATGGATTATACAAAAGCACAAATTTTGGACGCATTCCTCCAGCAGAACCCCCCTGTTTGAAAAGGCCGTTTGATACTTCTGCAGCTGTACCGCTTATAATGCCAACTGCAGATTTTCTCATTTCAGAGAGCTCGATAATTGTCTGTCCAGCTTCATGTGATTCGATTCCTGGCTCATATTCTAAAGCACCCAAACCATTCTTTCCAATAAACGCAAGTCGATCGAACGGTGAGGGATCCAAAATGGTGATCTTTTTGAAATATTCATTCTGTACTCGTAAACCCCATGAATCCGGCAGAGAATCTGCAAATATTCCATGTAAACCATGCTGTGGATCACCTGGACCTGACCAGATTGGTGCCCGGAAAACTTTCTTTTCCAAAGGAAGTTGAACTGGTGAAACAGGAAAGTTTTTTGCGATGAAGATTGAGTCATATTCAAATGCTGCCCGGTTTTCATTCTTCAAAAATCGTAATCGGCCAACCAGATGTCTTTCCGGGCCAAAATTCAAAAAAACATTGAGATCATTTAATTCTTTCATGTTTTACTCTCTTTTTATCTTCAGCTGATTTTAATTCGTCCAGAGTCCACCAGTCATGGTCGGTGAATGCTCTTAGGATTTTATCTTCCATACCATACGCAATGAAAAGACTTACGAGCATTCTTAAGGATATAATACCGGTTTTTTCGAATTTTGAAATAGTAATAAAACTAATACCGGAACGCTCGGATGCTTCTTTTTGGGTTAGATTGAGAGCTAATCGGCGCATTCGCATCTGCTCGGCAATCTTTTTCATTATATCTGATTCAGAATAAATACTT
>JAFGIN010000066.1 GCA_016929595.1 Chitinispirillaceae bacterium | reverse complement strand
TGTAATTTTTCAAAATAAACTAAACAAATATTATCACATACAGTTAGAACATTTCATTAATTAAAATACAATGCCTCCCATCCAATACAAGGAGGCATTGTTTACTAGAAGATTTCCGTAGCAGCTACCCTCACATGCTCTGCTGCGACTGTTTGCTCCTTATCCATAACACAAGCCAGCATTGCCATCTTGGCCAGTGAATTAGCCTTTCGCAGCAGTCCTCCCGATCCTTGATGTATAGCAAATACAGCTTCATCACTGAATAATTTCTTTAAGCACCCAGCTAATTTAATGTGATGGCTCAAATACTCTTCCATAACCTCTTTTCTTATTGATTCAAGGTGATTTCTTCCTAATATTCTTGATGCGAGCGGACGTACTGAAATGGACATCAAATGGTCCAGTAATAAATCTTGTCCACAAAGGATCATCGGCATAATTGGTCGTGAATCGAATTCAAACTGAGTCAGCGTATGTAGTTGGATGAATACTGATCGCTTTAATAAATGCGCTTCGTCGATAATCAGTATTGGAACCACTTTTCTGGAAGCTATTTCTAACATAACTTCCCTTATTTTACTAATCATCGGAGCAATTTGATAGGACGTGTATTGGATACCAAGATTTAAAAGGATTTGACGGTATAATTCCATAGCAGAGAAACTACTTCCTACAATGGAAATCAATTCATATTCGCTACTGTGGCATTTACTTGCTATGTAGCGTAAAGAAGTCGATTTCCCGGAACCGACATCTCCAGTTATGACTGAAATAGCTTTTTGTTCGATGGCAAATATAATACGCTTTTCTAAGGGTGCTAAACCAGGTAATGGAAACAGATCTTTTACTGGTACATCCTGTGGGAATGGATCGCCTCGAAGGCCGAAATGATGACGTATAGATAGCATTATTCATTACCTGCCTTTCTGTAGTTTTCAAACAGTGATCCTCCTGCTAAAGTGTTTCCTTCAGGTTTTTCCTGCTCTCGCTTTATTCGACTATTTACCTCTTGATCAAGAGCTCTTAGAAATCCTTTTGACTCATCATCAACAAATACTTCTATTCGGTCATAGTTCTCGAAGCGTAGAACAACTTCCGATCCAATCAAACCTACTGGAGCTTCAAAAAGTCTGCCATCAAGCTTAACTGTCCGGTCATTATTGACCCTTCGCGTTGCCTGCTTACGAAAATATTGAGGCAGATCTGCAGGCGCTTGTCGCAAAGATTTTGCATCTTCCAGATACCGGTCAACTGGTGTCTGTCCTGTTCCACCATGGATTCGGCTATGGTATACATCATCCAGATACCTGAAAAACATGGCGTTAAGTTCTTCCAGAGAAAGTGTTTCAGGCAATTCTGGTAAAAATTGTGTTCTAACTGTTCTGAAAAATCGTTCAATTTTTCCTTTTCCCTGCGGTTTGTACGGCCTTGCATATGAAAGTCCAATTTCAAGGGATGCGCAACCCAATTGTAACCGATGGCTCCTAAATGATGGGCCGTTATCAACATACAACTTCCGTGGGATACCCCGCTTTCTGAAGGCAGTCCAGAGGCAGTCAAGATAGTTTTCCAGTGATTCTGATAGATAAAACTGTCCATGCGTGATCAGTCGGGAATGATCATCCAAAACAGCAAACAGGTAACTCTTTCTGTTTTTACCCTGGTGTAGTACTTTTAGTCCATGCATACAGTCTGACTGCCACAGGTCATTAGACATCTGTACTTCAAACTTTCTATGGTCTTTCTTTACTTTTTCTGCTTTCAATTTATGCTGTTTCATTAACCGGTACACTGAAGCCATAGATATCTCTTTTCCTTGTGGAATTACACCTTCTGATTTCGCCTTATTCACCAGCCTTGTTGTTGAGAGTTTAGGATTCTTTTTCCTAAACTGAATCAGTCCATCAAGCAGTTCATCATCGATACAGCGCATTTGACCGCGGTCTCCTCTGGCTTTTGGGAAGAGCGCTTCAATTTTTCTCCCTCCCTCCTCATAGCATTTGATCCAATTTAAGATAGTTGCCTTGCTGATGAAAGTCCGTTTCGAGAATGGGATTTCCCATTCTTTACTTACCAATTCCCTAAGAATCCGCTCTTTTTCTCCCCAATATTCATTTAGGTTTTTTTCGATGAGAGGGAAAATCACTCCAAATCGGAAAACTGCAATTTTTTCTTTTTGTTCATAGTCCATAATCGACTCCTTTTCAATAATTTGTTCTCATTCCAATCTAAAGGATTGCCCTTTTGTTGTCAGCGCAAAACTCAGGTAGGGGGCTATAGCTGATGACCAGTTCTCATAAAGAATTGTTCTTTTTGTCAACCAAAATTGACCTGTCTTCAGTTTATTCTGCAGATATCCAATTGGGTTCCCCCAATTATTTTTTTTATGTAATTGCCTGAGAAATAGCTTTCTCCAGTGTTGCTGTGTTTGCCTGGGAATACTTTTTAAAAAGTAATTTCTTGATAATTTAGAGAAAAGACTTAAAACCTGTTGATGTCGAGTGTATTGAATGCCAGGACAATATTGAATAGGCCTGGTTGTATGTACTGCTTTACAATCAGGACAGCGCCAACGCTTCATCCATATACCAGTCTTAAAACCAATGAAGTATCGAAGCACAAACCCATGTCCCCATAATCTTACATTACCACAGCAAGGGCAGCAGGACGGTTTTTTCCAGTAATATTTTTTTCCAAACTCTTGAATAATTTTTAGATTTATCCGACAAATAAGTAAGATTTGTTTTTCCTCAGGGAAAAATGATTTATGAGCAGTTAACAGTGATGTGTGGGCTGCTCATTTTTATTTCGGATGATTTGAATTCTTATTTAAATAAAATGAGAAAATGTGGAATTATATTTGAGAATTTTTAGACCTGTTTATTTAAATTAATTTGAGATGTTACAGCAGATGCAAATTATTTTTCAGAAGACAACTGTAAGTATTTAATTGAGAATAAAATAGAAGGCTATATACCTGATATAGGATTTAG
>JAFGIN010000065.1 GCA_016929595.1 Chitinispirillaceae bacterium | reverse complement strand
TACGAAAGTACTATTGAAAATCTTAAGAGGCAGTTGCAATAAAATGTAAAACGCTGTTCGGTTTTTCGGTTATTTGGACAACTTTTTCAAATGGCATTGTCAACCGAATAACCGAACAGCGTTCCTCTTTATGTTATGAAAAAAACAGCGGCAATCAACTCAACTAGGATTGTCCCAGCACCTCATCGATCTTCAATATCAACGATCTGAAGGTAATCGGCTTTTGAACCAGATGCACGTCTTTGTCCAGTACTCCATGATGAGCAATTATATCCGCAGTGTAACCGGACATGTATAACACTTTAAGCCCGGGGTGTAGCAAGAGCAGCTGATCGGATAATTCGAGTCCAGTCATTTCCGGCATCACCACATCGACAATTAAAAGGTCGATTTCAGCACCATGTTTTTCAGCTATACTCAAGGCCAAACCTGGTGTATCAGCTGGAAGCACCCTATGCCCGAGACGTTCGAGCATCATCCGGGTAATATCCATGACCTCGCTTTCATCTTCTACCAGCAGGATTGTTTTTTTCGAACTTGCGGTTGTTAACGCCTGGATTTCCTCTGTACTCGCTCTCTCTTCCGGCTTTTCACTTTCTCCGTGGTGACGGGGGATATAAATTTTAAATGTGGTTCCGTTGTTCGGTTCGCTGTAAACATCCACGAAACCCTTATTCTGCTTGACAATGCCATAAACGGTTGACAAACCAAGTCCGGTTCCTTTGCCCAACCCCTTTGTAGTAAAAAAGGGTTCGAAGATATTTGCCTGGGTCTCCTTATTCATACCGCATCCTTCATCGCTTACGGCAAGCATTACATAATCACCAGGATCGCAGGAGGTGTTCTTTTCACAATAGGCTTCGTCTATGGTTAAATTGGCCGTCTCGATGGTGATACGTCCAGTGTTGTCCATTGCGTCCTTTGCGTTAATGGTGAGGTTGGTAAGGATCTGATGAATCTGGGTAGGATCCATCTTTACCTGCCAGACGTTATATCCGGGTATCCAGGCGAGGAGAAACCTTTCCCCTATAAGTCGTCGCAGCATTTGCAGCAATCCATTGATTGTATCGTTTAGATTTATTACCTTTGGTGTTACTGTCTGTTTTCGTGCGAAGGCAAGTAATTGATTCGTAAGTTCAGCAGAACGTTCGGCGGTTTTCCTGATTTGCAGCAGGGGGTTGTAAAGAGGATGCTCTGCATCTATACCTTGCAGGGAAAGCTCCGCGTGCCCCTGTATAACATTCAGCATGTTGTTGAAATCATGGGCTACCCCGCCGGCAAGCCTGCCGATCGATTCCATTTTCTGCACCTGGAACAACTGTTCCTGCAATTTGTCCTTTTCAGCCTGCAACTCCCTGTACTTGGTTAAATCGCGATTGACCGCGACAAAACTGCTGAGATTTCCCGATTGATCACATATTGGCCGGATGCTTGATTTTTCCCGGTAAAACGTACCATCTTTTTTCTGATTGATATAGAGCCCCTGCCATGGCTTCCCGTTCATGATGGTATCCCAAAATTCACCATAAAATTTGTCATCCTGCGAGCCGTGGATAGTTTTGGGCGGCAACACTCCAATGACCTCTTCTTTTTTAAATCCGGTTATCTTCTCAAAGGCTGGATTCACATATTGGATATGTCCATTGGCATCGAAAAAAATCACCGACTCCCCGGATTCCTCGGCAGCGGTAACAAACTGCTGTTTTTCGGCCTCAACCCTCTTCCTTTCGGTAATATCCTTAGACAGCATGAAAATTCCCTGTGGCGCCGGCTGCAGGCTGAATGCGTGCCAGACCATGGTTCCATCCGGTTTGTTCAGCCTGCTTTCTATGTACTGAGGTTTGCGCCCGTCCATGCAATTTTGAAAAGCGGCAAAAAGCTCCCTTTTTTCAGAAGCAGGAAACAGGTCCCGTATTGTGAGCTTCTGCAATTCGTGTTTTTTGCAGCCCCATTGCCGCGCAGCAGCTGCATTGGCGTAAATGAATCGCCATTCAAAATCAATTATCTGGCACCCTTCTGTAATGCCGTCCAGAATGGTTTCATAGTCGATCTTTTTGGTCGATTCGACTGCTGTTTCGACAGGGAGAATTTCATCTTTTTTATGGAATTTCAGAAGCACCAGCATAATGAACGCCAAAGCAAGCAGAGACAAAAAGGCTGCAAGCATGAAGAGCGAGATCCGCCGCGGAGAGGCAAAGACTTCATGTTCATCTATTTGTGAAATCAGGAACCATTGAGTATCCTTCACTGGCCCGACTACTGCAATCACATCCATATTGCGATAATCTTTGCCCCGAATCAATCCCCCCTGGCTTTTTACTGCCTTTACAGCAAGGGTTTCAATCCGATCGAAGGGGATGTTTAAATTCAAAGTAGCGTCTTTTTTGTATCGCAGACTGCTCAGATAGAGTATGGAACCACCATCAGGACGAACCAGGTATGTCTCAACCGATTTTCCCGGAGAAGGGGGCGCCTGCGGAAGATAGGATTCCAAAAACTGGTCTCCTTTATATTGGTAGATGACGGCTCCAATGAAATCGTCTCCCCGGGAAAAGAAAGGTATTACCTGATCTACCTGAATCATACCGGTTCCCGGGTCCTTGTAAATATCCGTCAAGACCGCTTCTTTTTTTCTGATCGCATCAGCAAGCGCTAGCCGGGATACTTTCAGAAGATCGACCGCCCGGGTATTGAGACGAAAATATGGCTTCCCCAGTGGATCTAAAAATATAACATCATTATACTGGTATTGTAGTTTGGTCGTTTCTAAAGCGAGTTTTAAGGCGTCTATTTCTTCGGCTGCCGGAGGGGTTTGAATCCAGCGTTCCAGAAGGGGTGAATTATATTGACTCATCAGGTCAATACTGGCTTTGTCAAGACGAACTGCTCTCCACTGTTTTACAGTTTCCATCTTATAAATATAAATTTCTTCAAGGCTCGTCTGGATATCGTATAGAGCCTTCCGGCATTGTAGTCTATAGTGTGTGTACAGTCCGGCAAGAAGAGATGCAGCGATAAGAACCAGGGTCAGTTTTAACCATCGGGGATAATAAGACATAGTAACTCTTACTGAAAAAATGATACTTTAATTGCAATTTTCTCCAAAATGGTGCATGTCATAATGATTAACACACCGCTTAGCTTATCGGCAAAGGGGACTGAATTCTTGAATGGTATATTATAGTATCGAAATCGATCTGTCCCGATTATAGATGCCAAATGTCATCGGACTGAACACTGACTTTTCATTTACATTGACAGGAGATTACAGGATTGTCTCCCTTTAAATATTTTACGGCCATACCAACCCTTTCCCAGCTTACTTTAGAGTCCCTATTATCCAATGACGAGTAACTGTGTGTAATTTTTCATGTTACATTGCTGTAATCAACTAAACCCCAGTACCTATGAAAAGGGGACAATTCTGTTCGGTTATTGGGTATTTTGACGCATTTTTCAAGTTTAAACCTTTGTTCTCTTTTTATTGAGTGACTCACTGAAGAAAGCACTGTTCCAAGTTTCTTTGATAAAGATGGCATTGAAATACCTAGCTCGCCTACAACCCATTAACATAACAGGCTGTAGCAGTTCACCCTGTTCTCTTCTTCCTTTAATAACCTTTTCAAAATCTTGCCAACCGCGCTTTTGGGCAGACTCTCCCTGAACTCCACCTTGACTGGCAGCTTATATCTGGCGAGTCTTTCGGAGCAGAAATCAATCAGCTCCTTTTGCGTCAGTCTTTTCCCTTCTTTTAAAACCGCAAATACCTTTGCCGCCTCTCCCCGGCTTGGGTGAGGAATGCCTATTACGGCGGCTTCATGTATATCGGGGTGCGAATAGATAACCTCTTCGATATCCCTCGGATAGACATTGTATCCTCCGGAGATAATGAGTTCTTTTATGCGGTCAACAATGTAGAAATAACCGTCTTCATCCATCCTGGCAATATCCCCGGTATGCAGCCACCCATTCTTCACGGTC
>JAFGIN010000007.1 GCA_016929595.1 Chitinispirillaceae bacterium | reverse complement strand
TTCAGCGAAGGTGGGACACCTCACCCAACTATGGAACTAATCGAAGTCCCGATATTTCTTCGGGATCGCGGTTCTTTCCCCGTCCTTACGGACTTCGGTAAAGTTTCCGGAGAGCTTTGCACCCACTGCAACAGGATCACAGCACGCACATCTTCCTGGTACCTATAAAGATCTAATAATCAAGTCCCGAAAAAATCGGGAGTGAGCTCGCGGTGATGGACCTGTCTTCCATAGCTTTATGCGAAGGAGGAACACCGGATCGTCAAGGTACATCCATGTATCTATCCTATTTATTAACAAACGGCCAGTGGCCGCAATAACGGGTGGCAAAACAGCCGAAGTGCCTGTGTTGCGCTTGCGGCAGGTATTTTGGCTGTTTGTTGTTATAAGATTTATTTTTGCATTTCTTCTTGCGCCCCGTTTTTTTATTTAATCATCTTCAAAAACATATAAAAAATCTTCATTTGTATCAGTTCTACACAAAGCAGAAAATGTAAGAATTAATTGTTTTTTTGTGTAAATGTAAAATGAGACATCATTACAAAAAAGTTCGTGGAATTCATTTCCAATTCTATCTCCTAATAATTTGGATTTATCCATGTAAGATAGTTCTTCAATATTTCCCCATGATAATCGCATTGGGGCAGCACCTATTCCTTCAATTCTATCTTTTTCTAAAATGGGTTTTGTTTCAGAAATTGTCCATTTTACAATATCGTTTTCAGAATAGACATGGATCCATAAATTATTTGAAAATTTAATAATAAAATCATTATCGGTCCAGTAACCATCAGTTATTTTGGTTCCTTCTAATTTTGCAGTGTCACTTTTTAAGCGATCTTTTAAAGAATGATTAACTGCTGCATTAATCGCTTCTTCTGGTGTTGAATATCCGGTAATTTCTTTTCTTCTACTAACAGAAATGATGTTCATAATATTATTCTAATTTCTCTGAGAATCTTGACATTAAATTTATTTCGTATTTTTATATTTTGTTTTAATTCTTGTTTTAAGGGGCGCTTTTAAAAATGCAAAAATATATAACGTCGTGGCCCATAGCCGTAATGCACTGTAATAGGTGCTTTACGGCTGAAATTATGGCTTGGGCCTGTTGGGCGTCTGTGCTCGGTCTGGCATTTCTTCAACCCGCGCGTTTTATTGTCTTTATCGTTTTATTCTTCTTATCTCAAGAGTCCCGAGTTATCAATAATCGCTCGTCAATCAACAAGTGCTAATCCTTCCACCCGTTCGATATCAATTCTTTCTTTGATGAATTGCGCAAGGATTTGCTCCTGGTCTGAAACTGCAAGAAATTCCGGCATGACATTTCTCATTGCAACAGCAACAACCTGTTCAGACGGCAATACTCCCCGGTCGAATCGTGCGAATCCATGAACCGAAGGATTTCCAGACCTTATCGGTACAGGTTAAAGATAGATATTGCAACATTCCCTGAGCAACAATCCCAGCCATCATGTGGGCGTGGTATGCGTTTATTTTCCTCTTTACTTTATTCCGGTAATTTTCAGTTTTGTGATGAAGGTGCTGATTACCTGATTTCCTGGACAACCGGGTCATTTCGAGCATCCAGAAGTGATACGCATAAGTCCCGACGGTATGAACCGCCTGCTTGAATGATACATCGATCTTGAAGCGGATACCGTAAAGATCGATAATCTTTTCTGGAGAGAGACTTAGGTCGGTCGACATGAGGATCAACTTTCCTCTCTGTGGATGGATTACCAGAACGAAGCGCACAAGAATACCAACTGGCCGCCAGAATAAATCAAGGCTGCGATACGAAATCATTATCCCCTTCTCACCGTAAACGGGGCTTGGATCTTCGTTAATTTGTGCGCATTTTTAAAAAACGATTTGAGGCTGATTTTTTTGCCGTATTTTCTTATATGTCTTCTCAAATAACTCCTCTTCATATCTATTCCGGTAGCATCAGTAATTATGTCAATTTAAATAGGGGTCTTCCTATTCTAAAAAATTACCTTTATACTTTAAAATTGATATGTCGATAGTAGTTGTTTTAAATCTATATGTTACTTTCTGTAAACGTTAACGATTGGAATTATCTACTGCTATTAAAAAATCAATGTCCTTGGTAGCTCTGGGATCTCAATCAGCTATTTCACCACGGTGCTTTTTAATACCAACTACAATTCCTATTGGTAAGCCTACTACTAACCCAATCGACCCTCCTATCAAACTACCTGCTAAGCCATGTAAAGGGCGATAACCAGGCATGTCATTTCTCCCATGGATCAATCCAAAACCATATCCAACTGAGCCTAATATTACTGTCGAACCAAGTCCAATAAGTAATGGATATTTAAAACGTGGATCACATATAAAATGCCTCTTGGGTGGTGAGTCGATTGTAATGTTTTTAGTAACAGTAGAATTAATTGACTGACTATACACGAAAGTACATACGATTAATAAAAATACAAATATTTTCATAAAGTTTCCTTTTATGGTCGCTCTCATGCTAATAAGTACTTGAATTTATTTACGTTTAAGTATTTTATAAAATCTTTGAAGTCGTCCGGTAGTGGCTTTTGAAACATAGAAACACTCCCTTAAATATGTTATTGTCATTAATTTTTCTTCGTATGGCGCATTTTGCCAATATTTTCTATCTTCTTTATCATGTTTCTCGGTAGAACCAATGGAAATTCTGGTCCTATCCATTTTTGTCGGGAAATCAACCAATTGATTATCCTTTTATTTTTTGTTTTGGTTATTATCTTTTTCTATTTTGTCTTTATTACTATTTTTGTCTTTCGCGCGGGTTCTTATTGTTTTTTTGTCTTCATGCCAGACCGAGTATTGCGCCCAACGGGTTGCTCAACCTATGCTGGCCTGCTTTGAGGCTGGCATAGTTGAGCTGTTGCACGATTTAAAACGGGCATTGCTAATCTTGCAAATTAATGCATACATTAAGACAAAAAAAATTACTTAGCTGTATTCAATTTGTATATTTCAAAAACGCCATTATCTTTTGCAAGTATTACATTTTCATCTACTAATAAAATTGCACCAGGTTTTAAATCTGACATTTGTTTTAACGCTTCGTAATTTTTTTCTTGAAATTCATTACTTATTTTCTCAATAAAATCTTTGGACCGAATTATCGAGTTTAGAACAGATAAATTTGTCATATAAAGATCTATGCCATGCGAATAATAAAAAATTATGTCCCTAAAACAAGTAAATAAATTTTCATTTTTCTTTTGAAATATGTTCCCATAAATGCCACTAATTTGATTTTTAATTTTGTCTTCTAAATCTTCAAATTTTGTTTTTTCCAGGTTATGTGCAAACTGATTCCTTACTTGCCTAACACAATCAGCACAATTGATAATGTTTACTGGGATAATTGCAAAAGCTTTTAGCATATTTATCTTTGTTGAAAAATTTACATCCTTATTCAATAAATATTTGTCGTATTTTGGCATCAAAAGTAATAGAAATCGATCTAATAATGTTTCTACTACAAGAGCAGAGACAATTGCATGTAACCTTTCATCTTTTATATCCGCAATTTTATCATTGAAATCATTTAAATCATTTTTACTAAAGAGTCTACCATAGGTTTACAAAAAAGAGACTCTTCACTATTTCCATCCCAAAATCCCAATTTAATTTTCCTTTTTTTTTTTAAAATTGTAATACAACTATTTTTACATTGCCCGTTTTATTTTGTGCAACGGCTCCAATAGCGAAAATTTTAATCATAAAACCCACCCAATTTACAATCAAACGTGCAATTCAGATTAGTTATTACACTTATCAAAATAACTATCGCAGTGCCACATTTCTACAACTTCATATCGGGATTAACGGGATTAAGAAGATTGATATAAATCAGAATGGGGTCCTGGTTGAGCCAGCTCGGTTGTTCGAACCTGGACCCCAACTTCGTTAAAACTACGGTGGGCAAGAGGTGGACAATGTTATTGCATTGGGTTTTTTTGTGAAAAACCGGGGCTTCGAGTGCCTCAGCCGCCGGTGATGGATAGATAATTACTGGATGACGGATCGTGGTCCAGCATGACGAATGAATTGTAAGTATAAACTGATAATCATGCGGATTAACTCAATCAAAAAACATAGTCCAAAGAAGAAGAATGAATATCGCGGGTAGTGCCTGCCTGTAGTTTTCAAACGCAGGTGGGTGAATCAAGCTGAAGAGTGCCCTGAAGGGTGTTTTTATATACTTGAAATATGATAAATTATTCAAGGCGCAGACCACGCGATGTCACGGCCTGAAGACCATGCCACACGATGTGATGGGATTGTTATTATAATATGAATAACTGTAATCGTTAATCCTGAAGACTGTGCCACACGATGTGATGTTAAAAAATTTTTTTTACATTACCATGATTTAATTGCCATAAATTCCTTTATTAAAGTGCTGGAAAAAATTACTTTTAGTTCTTGTGGTAGTATAGTACCATTGAAGTCTTCAGGAAAAACTCGAAAAAATAGAAATGCATATGAGTTCACTTTAAAAACCTGTGAAATGATAAAATGTTTCGACAAGCTCAACTTGAGCGGCGTTTTTAGCAAATTAAAACGTTTTTTAGCTACATCTCGCCACTACAAGAAGCATGCTGAAGTGTTTTTTCGACCTTTTTGAATTGGACTCACCTATTAATACATCATTACAACGAAATGAACTTTGTATGAGCGTGACATTGAGAACATTGACCCGATTCGTGCCTCTTCTACTGACCTTTGTTTTAAACTGGAATGCTTTCGCGGTGGATCCGATAGTTGAAAAATCCTTCTCTGCATATGGATCCAATGAGTTTGTGATTGATATCAAGAAATGGGGAAGGTATGCCATTGAAGCAAAGAGTCCCAATGGAACGATGGTAGAACTTTTTAATAAAAAAACCGGATTCATCACCAGAGCCGGGATCATTGGTGAAAAGGATGGCAGGGTTGACGTTCTTCTTGATAAAGGGGAGATTAAAATCAGATCAACGTCACCGCAGAAGGGGAAAGGAAACCTGGCTGTCAAGGTTTATCAGTTTAAAGGTGCTGAAAGCGAAACCTATCTGGAATTGCCGCTACAGAAGCTGGATTCTACTCAATGCCGTGATTTTCAACAGGTTTCCTGGTGGATCAGTGTACCAAACGATACGCTGATATTTCTTGAGGTTCAGGGACGGCAGATTGCTGATGTTGCGCTCTATCAGAGTGGTACATGGAAAGTCGATTGTCAGAGAAGAGAGTTTGTCAATATGGTACAACCCGAGAAACCGTTAAAGGGATTCAGGGTTATTACGAATCTGAAAAAGGGTAATTATCTGGTAACTGCCTATGGCGGCAGCAGCAATTCATGGAGTGTCAAAAGTGCCTCATATCCGGTATTTGTGCAATACGGGCTCACTGTGCTGGGGCGTTCTGCGGAGTACCGCTTTACAATTCCGCCATCAGGAATTGCCAGATACGCCGTAAGTAATGGTACTCAGGCAGTCATTCTCGAGACAGCGTCAAAAGATACAACGCAGCTGGATCTCCATTCGATGAGGGGACAATCAGATCTTTACAGTATCAGTTCGGGGTCGATCATTCCAACATCCTCCTCACCTCGTGCTATTCTGCGAAATAATGGTAATGAAGCAGTTGTGTCTGTCAGTGGTGCTCCCGGTCAATCTTTCAAATTGACAATGATGGGATCCATGGCAACTTCTGTTTCTGTTTCCGATGACGGTAAATATCTATTATCAACATTAACTACCGGAAAACCTGATGATCTCATCGGAGTAAGTGGTTTTATTTATGACCGTACTGATGGCAGGATAATTGCCATGCAGGCTGACACCGTTTCGGGCAGTAAACAGATACGTAAAAAGTTCAATCTTATGGACAATGTACGGACGTATCTGTGGGTGGAGGAGGATGGAAACTACACATTTGAAACAGATAAGGGTATTGAATACAGAATAACCCGGTTTTATGCTGTTAATACACCATCTGATAATCCAGTTCTGATACACAATGGGATAGCAACGGAGTCATTGAAGAAAGGGCTTTACACACTTCTGATCAACCCGCAGAAGAAAGGGTATTGCGCCTTTGCTGTTACAAAAACACTCATTGGCGGCGGGCTTGCTGCATCAATTAAAAAAACTATAGGTCTTGACAATTTTAAAGCACATCCACCAAAACTTTACTGGCAGATACCACAAATCTTTCTACCGTCCACGGCAGTAATCCAATTGAACAGTCAGACACCGGAACTCTCGGAGATTGTTTTGAAACGCCTGCTACAGGTTCTGGATGTACCGCTTACGTTGTATTGTCAGGCGGGAGAACGGATTGATCTGGCGGTCGATTTTACATCGGAGCGTATACTTACCTATGCGACACAGGGCGGGAAAAACGTAAAGATAATGGTTGATAACGGGGCTTACAACGCAAGTGCTGTAAGCCCGGGAAAACATACAGTGTCGGTTGTCAATAACTCGGCGGCTGTATCACGAGTGTTGCTCTCTGCACTTTCACCGAAATCTCTTTCCAGTGAAAAAATGATGGTTTCCTATGATGATCCGGTTCCGGTTATCAGTACCGAAAAGCCAGTATTCTTTGACATAGGAACGTCGGACAGGGTGGATTATCAGTTCAGTATTGCCACTCCGGGTATTTACAGAGTAGAAACTGGCGGGCGGCTGGCTACCGGAATAAGGATGCGTGACCGGTTGTTACTGTTTGTTCAGGATGCCCGTGAGAAGGGTGTTGGAAGAAATGCCATTTTTGTGGATTACCTTCTTCCCGGGCAATATATGATCTCTGTTAGTTCTGAGGGTTCAAGTGCCGGACGCATGTCATTATCGGTTAAGAGGAATGATCTTCTGAGTGGTGGGTTACTGGATAACACGATAGAAAAAAGGTCACTGGTACCAGCCTACACAGGAATTATGTACGAGATTAATCCTGATGTCAAGGGTGAATATGTTATCAAGTCGTTTGGCAGGAATGTCACTTTTCCTGTCAGGATTGAAGACTGTGATGGATGGCCTCTTCTCAGACATGGTGTAAGTTCTCCCATTAGTGTCACCCTTGAGAAGGGAACATACCGACTCCTGTCGCTGCCGGTATCATATGAGGCGCGACGAATCGCAAAGCTCTCTCTTACTAGCAATAAACCGGCTCTCAGTGGCAGAGGACCCCATATACTGACATTGAACGAATCTCTATCGGCACATTGGAAACCTTCAGGAAAAGGTGATACGATTCCGGTTGTTTTTGAATGTTCCATTCCGGCAACCATTGATGCATCACTGGTAGTTTCGCCTGAATTTAAAGCCACCATGCGGAAAAAAGGATCATCTGAAGATGTGGTTTCCTGGAGCGGGAAGAAGTCGATGAGAATTGCATCGGGGGAGTATCTCATCAGGGTTGTACCAGTCAAGAACTGGCTTAAACATACCTATAATATAAGCATAAGTACAAGAGATCTCGTTCCCGGGTGTCATTATACTTTAGAAAAACAGAAAACATTACGGGTACAGGTTGATAAAAAAGGAGTATACGAATTTTTCAGCCAGGGGATGATGGATGTTTCCGGAAAACTGCTTGCGGAAAATGCGAAAACGGTTGTCGCTCACAATGATGATGGTTTTCTGGACTGGAATTTCTCTATTTCAAAGATACTTGATACAGGCAGATACTTTATAAAGATCATCTCCGAGGAAACTTCATTTTCAGGCACTGAAATCTTTATGAAAGCAGTGCGTGATACTGTTTTCCCTGCATTGAAATTTGATAACAGCGGCAGGGCATCTTCATCGGTTGATATGAAAGGTAATGTCGTTGTATTTCCTGTCAGCAGGGATGATAAAGCCGATGTTTTTTCTGTTGATATCCAGGGACAATCCCGTCTTGCAGGTGTCGTCGAGCGGAAATCGGCGAAAGGGTGGGTTTCAGTCGGGGAGAGCCATTCAGAAAAATTCAGAATTTCAGTACCGATGATAAAAGGTCAGGCATATCGGTTGAAACTTTGGTCAGAGGATCACATCAACGAAAATGTTGAGTTTCAGGCCAGGATACTGGAAGCAAAGAGAGTGACTATTGATGAAATGGTGCGCGGTACTAATTTTAATGCCGAAAAAGGTAATAACTTTACTGCTTATTATTGTATCGATATGGAAAAGAAGGGGGCAGCACATTTCAACGTTGAATCGGATAAAGGATTTCTTACGAGTGTCACTTCGACTGATGACTCAACGAAAAGTTTTTTTGAGGAGAAGGGACAATTTGTTTCTGTAAACAGGTCGAAGATGTATGTTGAAATTTTCTGCGGAAAGCAGGGTGGACAGAAGGTGAAGTTCTCACCGATAATGATAAACGATAGAGAACCGGTTTCGGTACAGATGTACAAGTCAAAAGCGAGAACGTACGATATTGAAAGTAAAAAGGATGTGCTCTCGATCGTTTCCATTACCATGAATCCCGGGCAGCCTCTTGCAGGGGTGGTTTCATCAAATGGTAAGAATATCATCTGGAACCACAATGGGCAGTCTGTTAGAAACGGACAATATTTTGATGATAATTTCTGTGCTGTCGCCTGTTTTCAGGATGATGTCAGAAAGGTTACACTATGGAATGCATCCGGATCAGATATCTCTTTTGCAACCGTAAAAGGTACATCCTACAGAATAAGTGATGGGGGAGTTTTACCATCGAGTTTTCTGGTATGGGGCAATACTGAACAGGAAGCTGTCGCCTACAGGTTTCCAGATACAGAATCACGTTTTATTCAGGTTATTCTTCCACCGGGATGCGGGGTACTTTACAGGTCGATAAACGATGACCGTCAATGCATCATCTCCGGTGATGCAGTGAGGAATGTATCGATAACAGGCAGTGGCGGCGGTCTCTATCTGTTCCGGAACAATAAAAAAGTGGTGATAAAAGCTGATATCTTTCTTAATAAAAATGCCCGGGAAAACGGGGGGGTATTGTCAGGAAAATCTTTCAGCAGACAGTTTTCTTCAGGAAAGACCATTGTACCTGTTAATGGAGTGCAGAAAGGAAAACAGTGGTTGTACTGGAGTGGTGCTGTTGATGATGTGCGGTGGATAAATGGAGAGGGGAAGTTGCGTACATCTTTAAAAAATGGCAGTACAATAGAGAATGTTTCGGGGCATCTTATGGTTATCTCTGATGGGGGCTGGGGAAAAGTCGGATTGTGCAATCCGGGAAATTCCTATGGAGAGAAGATACTGAATTTTTGGGAGTCCGGGAACAAACCGGAAAAACCTTTCGACATACATTCATCAGTGAGAGTTGCTCTTCATGATGGGATTAACTGGTTTAAAATAAGTTTAAAAGATACATCACATGTTAATCTGGCAGCTCAGACGGCACTGTCAGCGTTTCTGATGAAAGAATCTTCCGGAATTCAGTTTCAGGATTCCTGGGATGCGTTCAACTGGGATATTCCACTTTCAGGTGGAACCTGGTTTCTTGGATTAAAAGGGCTTGCCGGAAAAGCGCTTGAAAATGTTGAGTTTTCTGTTGCATTCAAGAAGATCGTTTTACTTTCTGAAAAACACCCATGGTCGGGGTTTATCGGACCGGGTGAATGCAGAATGGCGAAATTTTCAATTGTCAGAAAAAAGAAGTATGGTATCGGGATCGCGATGAAGAATGAAACGGTGGAGTCAAAACTGTTGAATAGTAAACTGGAGACCGTGACAGCCGGAAAACAGCATTACATATCTCTGGTTCCAGGCACTTATTACCTATCATTCAGTGTCCCGGAGTCATCAGAGGGAACCGAGCTGACCACCTATCTTTTCGGACAGGATTCACCTCCCAACGAACCGCCCGGGTATCTTGTCAGGTGGTTGATACAAGGTGCCGAAGGGGATCGTCCGACATCAGACCCGGCCAACAGGTATAATGCGCCACAAATACAATGGAATGATAACCAGTACAATTCAGAAAATAACTATTCTTCTGGAAGATATAATAATGAGGGTCAGGAGAATGAAAGTGACGAATACGAAGAGGAGTATTCGGATGAGTCTGATTCCGATGAAAACTATGATGAGTCTGGTGAAAGTGAAGAGGGTACCTATAATGATGAGGAATAAAATGACAGATTTAAAAACAGTTGTTCATAGATCGTATGCTTACGGTATCATTCTGATGATGCTTTTTTCCAGTCTGGTATCGGCGGATCCCTACAAGTACGAGCCGGCGGACAGAAGTCAACTATCCAGAAGTACGGTAAATGATGTAAAAGTACTTCCGACCCTGTTTCTCAGAGAATATGATCCTATCACCATTTTCTTCGATAATGATATTCAGAAAAAAGGTGCAGGCCCTCTGGATGATCCATCACCCTACGTTACCATGCGTCCGGAGCATCCCGGAGAGTATCGCTGGATCGATTCGCGAACGATAGAATTCCGTCCGACAATACCATGGGAGCCAATGAGAAATTATAAAATAGCAACAGGTAATATCACACGTGAACTTATAACACTGCTGGCAACACCTCAGAGTGTGCATCCATCACCGGGAAGCACCGAGCTGGAGCCGATAACAAAGATAGGTTTGACATTTAAACGTGATGTCGATAAGGAAATGCTCTCCCGTCTCATTACATTTGAAACAAGTCCGCTTCCCGGAGTAGATCGTAAGGGCAGCAAAATAATGAGCAAAGGTGATTATCAGATTAAAAAGTTGGAAAACTCAGGTTCATCGTACACGTACTGGTTCGTTTTTAATTCACCCGTTGCGTATGGGCTTAAACTCCGCGCGATACTGCGACTTGCGGATAATCCTAATCTTACAGATGCACAGAGAATTTACACGTTTGATACCAAAGCGGATTTTACTATTGAACGTGCAGGCACTTATCAGCAGCAGTACACAATAAACCCTTCAGGAGTGAACTATACACAGCGGCAGGCAATTCGCATGTCGGTAAACAGTCCGATTGTTATCGATTTTACCAGTCCTCCTGCAGATATCAATGTAACGGCTATAAAAAATTTCCTGAATTTTACCCCTGCACCAGAAAAGTTTGACTGGCGTTGTGAGGGTAAACGTCTTATTATCACACCGGAAGTGATTCCTGAACAGTTGTACCAGATATCTCTGATGCCCAGCGCAATGAAGGATAATACAGGGCGTTCACTGGTGCTCAGGAAACCATGTACTTTTTACTTTTACGCACCACAGGAAAAGTCGCTTATACGGTGGCAGCGTGGTTTTGGTATTATCGAACGGTTTGGTCCCCAGCATTTTCCTTTGCAGGTCAGTGGCGTGAACAATATCGATTTGAGAATCTACAAAATCGATCCTCTTCATAAAGCCTTCTGGCCATTTCCCCGTACGCCTGTTGTTATCAGTGAATCGAAATTGCCGCCCGGACCGGGGGAGGAGCCACCTGCAGAAACTGAAATAAGACATTCATTATCAACGTATGATATTGCAAAGCACATCAGGATGCTTGGAAGTCCTCATTATTCAGCGGTTCTTGATTGTAAGAAGTTGAATCTTTCAAAATTCAACAGTATCGATCTTAAACCCGCTTTATCATCGATTAATGGGGATAAACCCGGTACGTATCTTGTTGGATACAGAAGGCTTGATGGATCGGATGAACGCTCTTTTGTCAGGATCACCTCTACCGACCTCTGTTTGAGTACGGTTGAGGCACGGCACAGCATACTTTTTTCTGTCAGCAGTTATTCAAGTGGGAAGATGGTTTCTGGTGCTGAAGTTACTGTCGAGGCACATCACAAAGATAAGTATGTTTCTATAGTAAATGGTACGACCGATAACAATGGTTTTTTTCAGTTTGACATCCCATCATCACTTTCAAAAAAATTCAGTGGTGCTGTTGTAAAAAGAATCATTGTAAAAAAGGGTGATGATGTTCTGGTGCTCAACACACAGGGACCTGAATCACCTTTGACCTTTACCAACAATCACTGGTATCAGAGTTCTGAATGGCTTCAGTGGATAAACAGCAAACCCTTTTCAGATAAGACTGATCGTTCAATCCGGGCATATATCCGCACAGAACGTCCGCTCTATCGTCCCGAAGAAAAGGTTTATATAAAAGGGTATATTCGTGATACGTATCAGGGGAAAATATTGTTTCCTGAGAATAAAGACTATACATTGCGGGTTATAACTCCATCGGGAGCACAGTATGATTATGCAGTCAAATTGTCACCTGTATATAGTTTTGATCAGGAATTCAAGGAAGATGATCTTCCTACAGGAGATTATCGTATTATACTGCTTTGTACTGTAGAATCCGGCGGTCAGCTCGAGGTTGCATCAACCGAATTCAGTATGGAAGCCTACAGAGTACCTCGTTTTGAGGTAAAGTTAAACGGACCTGATAAAGCGCCTAACGACCGGCCGGTGACCATAAATCTGATATCTTCATATTACGCCGGCGGTAGCGTGGCAAATCAGAGTGTTGCGTGGAAAGTTACATCGTATCCGTACTACAATCAGCCGGAAAATGTGAAAGGCTACATTCTCTCTTCTGACAACCGGTTCGGGGGTGTGGATCAGGAGCGTCAGAAAGGGGTACAGGAGGAGTCTGGCACAACGGGTGATGATGGCAGTGCTTCTATTACGGTAAACCCGCAAACTTCGATAAGCGGCAGTCCCAGAAAATATATTGTCGAAGCAACGGTAACCGATGCTGATGAGCAATCGGTATCAAATTATCATACGCTGGTAACGCTGCCGCCTTTTGTACTGGGAATGAAAGTTGACAGGTATATAACACGGGGTTCGACTATTTCACCACAGATCATTGCAATAGATGTAAACGGAAAATTTATTAAAGGGCAGAAAGTGAACGTGACATTGAAAAAAATGTCATGGATTTCATATCTTGCAGAAACAGATTTTTCAAAAGGTAAGCCCAAATATGTTACTAACGAAAATATTGATGTCGTAGCGGAAAAAACATGTATAACCGGATCATCACCGGTGGGACTGGATTTTAAAAATCTTCAGAGTGGTGTCTATGTACTTGAGATGTCATCAAAGGACCGGTTAGGAAGATTCCAGACGGTAAAAGCGGATCTGTTTCTTGGTGGCGATCAGCAGATGGCCTGGAAAAAGGCTGAGAATCTTGTATTTGAAACCATCACAGATAAGAAAGAGTATCAGGCGGGACAGACTGCACAGATTGTACTTAAAAGTCCCTATCAGAAAGCGATGGCTCTGGCAGTTATTGAGTTACCTGATAATAATCTTAAATATGAATGGATTACGATTAACAACGGACAGGCTGATCTGTCACTTGTCATAACTCCGGAAATGACACCGCGTGTTCCGGTGAGTTTTCTTCTGATGCGACCACGAATTGATAACCGAAGAGTGACTCCTGAAGGGGTAGTGGTTGATCCGGGAAAACCGGAAACGATCGCCAACACAACCTGGCTGACAGTAAAACCTGCAGCGTACACACTCAATGTCGGCCTTAAACATGCAAAAACAGTTAGGCCGGGTTCCGAAATGGAGATGACCGTCACGCTGTCGGATTTTCAAGGAAAACCGGTGAGCGGTGAGGTTGCGTTGTGGCTTGTTGATGAGGCGGTCCTTGCACTGAAAAAGGATCAGCCGTTAAAACCGCTGACACCTTTTATCGAACAGGTAAAATCGAGAATCTCCATGCGTGACAGCAGAAACATGGCGCTTGGCAATCTTATGTCGTTTGAAACACCGGGAGGTGATGGAGAGGAAGCTGAGGAGAGTAATCCTTTTGGAGCGGTGACGGTCAGGAAAAATTTTAAAACGGTTCCTTACTGGAATCCATCGATACTGGTGGATAAGAGTGGAAAGACCGTCGTGAAAATCAAGATGTCAGATGATCTTACCAATTTCGCGGTCCGGGCGATCGCTGTCAATGGACCAGACCGTTTTGGCTCATCAACGTCCACAGTCGGTGTTCGTTTACCTGTGCTTGTTCAGCCTGCGCTGCCGCGTTTTGTGAGAATCGGAGATAAGCTTAAAGCTGGGGGAATTGCCCGTATTATCGAGGGAGAAAATGGTGCCGGAAAATTTAAAATAGTTTCGGATGGATTGACAATCTCATCAAAGGTACAAGGCGCATGTGAGCTGTCAAAAACAAAAGCTCAACGGGTGTATGCCGACATGGTTGTGCCTGCCCCCGCTTTTGATAAACTTGGCAATCTTACCATCGATTCTGTAACTGTCGGAGTGTCAGTTATCAGAAATTCAGACAATGCAGGTGATGGATTTTCCGTAAAGATACCTCTTTACCCGGACAGAGAATTCGTCGAAACCACGCGATTTGAAAGTATTGCCAGAAAGAAAGATTTTAAATGGAAAAATCTTCCGGAGATGGCACGGGACAATATAGTTTTCAGGAATCTGATGGTAAGCGACCAGGTGTATATTCTGAAAGCGCTCTCGGGAATGAATGCACTGATCAGATATCCTTATGGCTGTACAGAACAGCGGGTTTCACAAACCTATCCGTCACTTATTTACAGAGAAATCTGGAACAAGTTCGGACTTGAATCACCCGATCCGAAATTACATCACAGAGTACGTCAGGTAATGGATTATCTTGCACAGATTCAGAGGAGTGATGGATTATTCGGGTACTGGCCGGGTTCGAATGCATATATCTATCTTTCTGCGTATGTTCTCGAATTCCTTACCGAGGTTAAAAAAGCAAATGAATTGTACAAGAGTAATTATCCCTTTGATGAAGCGATGTATTCAAAAGCTGTTGAAGCTTTGAAAAGATCATTACGAACCGATTATAGCGGATTTCTTGACGGGCACAAGGATCATGAGCGTGCGGTTGCACTGTGTGCTCTGATGAACGCCGGGGTAGAAGATGTTGCATACGCACGGGAAATTGCTGAAGGTGTGAAAGATAAAGATCCGCAGACAATTGCAAAAGTCATGTCAGCTCTTTCAACAAACAGGGAGCTTTTTGCAAAAGAGATAAAAGCGGTAGAAAAACAGCTCTGGTTTCAGATGGTGTATAAAAAGGAAAATGGAAAAGAAGTATTCGCAGGGCTACAGAAAAGAAATTTTCTCATAGGGAAGAGAGTGCATATCGATGAGATCACCTCAATTGCTGCAATTGTCAGTGCGCTTTCCAAACAGGAAAAATTATCATCAAAGCTACCGGAGATAGTCTATGAGCTTGTAAAAATGAGCAATAATGGCAACTGGGGATCTACCCAGGCTAACAGTCTGGCGTTGCTGGCTATTCACGATTACATAATGGAGAAGAAAAATCTGCCGGCTGAATTTACAATTACAAGCGAGATAGGGACCGAAAAGCTCTCAATTGATCCTCAAAAGGGACTCGCATCTCGCAACTGGTCAAGTGATGATCTCGGTGTATTGAAGCTTGTAAATGGTAAGGCTGATTCGTTCTGGGTGCGGATGAATGAGAAGTATCTCCCGGCAGAGCCTGGTTACTCTGCAAATCCCGGGCAGAAAGGATTTGTGGTTAAACGCAGATTCATACTGGTTAAAAAAGATGAGGCTGCCGAAATTGTGAACTTCGATTCAGGTGGAATAGTTGTCAAGCTTGCTCCCGGAGATATCGTTGAAGAGCATATTCAGGTGCAGAATCCGCAAAACAGATTGTTCGTTGCAGTTACATCTCCCATAGCTGCAGGTCTTGAGCCAATGAATCCGAAACTGGAAACCTCCGGCAGTGATGCACAACCGAGTCATGCTACAACCAATCAGGGAGATTATCAGGAGTTTCTTGATGATCGTGTCTCATACTACTTTGAAAATATGAGAGCAGGTACATACGATTTCTATTTCAGATTGAAAGCGACTACCGAAGGTGAATTTTCTCATCCACCGGCACGAGCTCAGATGATGTACAGTATGGATAAGAGCGGTTCTAGTGCGGGTGTTAAGGTGGTTGTTTTGGCTCCACTTGAAGACCGGGGACGTTGATTTCAGATCGTCTCGGCTCGTCTCGAAGACCGGTTCGCGACACGCGCTTTGGGGTTGGACGCATTACCGATCGTCTCGACTCCGCTCGACGACCGGTTCGCGATATGCGCTTTGGGGTTGGACGCATT
>JAFGIN010000064.1 GCA_016929595.1 Chitinispirillaceae bacterium | reverse complement strand
TTGTCACCGGCAGTTACTGTTGAGCCGGCAGGAGAGATAAGGTTCTCGACGGTCTTCATGCCTAACAAGGAAGGACCGATAGAGCGTACTGATCTGCCTACGGGCGGAACGGAGATAGATCAGTTCTTCTTCCCGCCTATAAGGGAGAAAGTGATCAATTACAAGCTTCAGATCTTCAACAGGCTTGGAGTCCTGATCTTCGAAAGCCATGACATAAATGTACCATGGAACGGATATTACAAGAACGAGCTTTGTCCGCAGGGAGTATATGTATGGTATGTTGAAGGGAAGTATGCCAATGGAGAGCCTTACAAGAAAGTAGGTGATGTAACATTACTGCACTAGTTTTAGGTTCCTCTCTTTAGAGAAGAGAGTGTCCCGCACCAGCGGGAGTCTAGGGGTGAGTTCAATAAAGTACTCGCCCTTTTTTTGTCTTTCAGAATATAGTATGTTTATTCAATCACTTTACAAACGGTATTTTCACTTTGTGTCTGATTATTCAATGTAACCTCTTTCCCTGTAATACCTTTCAGCACCGGGGTGCAAGGGCACATCAAATGCTTTCCATACGGTATGAACATTATAAGAGAATTTCAGGTGTGTCCACTGCAACAACTGTTGTTGTTCATCCATCGCTTTCGCAACGTTGTAGGCAAAGTCGTCGGGCATATCATCCCGGCCGTAAATGGCAGTACCCGAACTGACAACTGTTGGAATGGATTGTTCAATCCCCCTGTAAAGTCCTACAGGAATAATACCAATTTTTTCTTTGTTTTCTTCCGCCAGTTGTTTCAATAAATCATCGGGAAGCTGAATAAATTCGAGATCATATTTTTCACTAATTTCAAGCCATACCCGCCACTCCGGTGCTGATACAGAACCATCTCCACTGCCAATGGCAATGTCAAAATTCTCTTCATCCTCATGCGAATTTCCAATATGCCCTCCTGCAGCTTCAATTTCGTCTTTAGACAAACCAAAATAAGAAAGAATCCGTTCAGGATTACTTTGTACTCCGGCTGCCAAAACTCTCACAGGCCAACGTTTTTCACGAATCTGGGAAAGATCTGTAATACCGGTCTTTTTTTTTGCTGCAACCAAAAAGTATCCGGGACTTTGAATGTTAGCAATCAACCTCAGGTTTGATCTTGGCCCATCCGGTTCATAAATACCGGTTCCATGGTAGGCATCACTTAAAAATTTGATGGCTGTTGCTCCAAAATCAACTTTTCCAAGACCGGGAACATTGCGGGGTGCCAGAATTTCAGGAACATTCGGATCAGGTCGGTAGGGAGGTGGTGTTCTGGCTTCGCTGACTATCCGTGGAGCATCGGCAGCATTGCAGTTGTAACAAATTTGCACATTGTAGCCATAAGGTATCATGGCCGTTTGCACAACTTCGGCCATCACTCCCCAGGGACACAGCCTGCAGGCTCCTCCAAAAACAGGTTCCTTTTCTTCAATTGAGGTTTGTGCGGAGGAAAACAGCGTTTTTAACAGGAAAAATGTGACCATTGACACAAATAGCAAACTTGCTTTAATTGTATCAAAAGTGTTTTGAAGTTTTTTTTGGTCTAATTTCATTTCATTCAGTTATCGTTAATTATCGTATTAAAAATTAATACAACAGTTTATAAAAAATTATATATTCTGCCAGAACTCACGCTCTTCTTTCCCCTGGTCTTTTACCATTTTACACTCCTTATCAAATACCATTGTTGATCTGTCTTTCAAATCATAAGCGGGCCAGTTTGGCAATCCATTATGGTTCGGATTTCCACTACGGGCAAATTGAATCCAGGCTTCACTGGTTTTAACAGCTAATTCTTTCTCCTCCTGATTTCCTGCAAGTAATCTGTTTGGGATGTGTGTATTGTCCCACACAAATGGTACCTCCATCGTATGTGGAGAACCCAATCTGCCTCTATTTGCCGGTGTTCTCCAGGCAAATAAATATACATATACTGGTGCTTTATCCTGTTTAACCTTCAATTCAATAATCTGAGTGCCCTTCATTCTTGCATCCTGATCTGTAGCGAGAAGGAAGAAAAGTTCACTGGGCTTTCTCCCCGGATAAAGTTTTTTATACAAATCAATACATTGCTGTGCCTTTGCTTCTCCTGTTAACTCAACAACTCGCTTTTCAAGCTCAACCTCATCCATATCAAATACACCTGGATTTCTGCCCTGGAAAAATGACTGTTCGTGTGTATTCCATCCAATCAGAATTGGTATTGTAGCCGATACATGCGTCGCAACAGGATAAAAGGGATGCACCGGAATCACTTCACCATCAACAAAAGGAGAAAACCGACTGGCCGCCTGATGCATATCTGCACCGGAGTCGCGTTGTCCAACGGCATTCATTGCCTGAAGCAATTTTTCTTGTGGCACATTCTGAATTTCTTCAACCCTGTTAGCGCTAATACCTAATTCATCCAAAAACATTTTTGCTATTTCATCAGCTCGTTCCTTTGTATTGTTTTTTGTTAAAGCACCACTCTCAATCGCAGCCCGGTGGAATAATCCTTTAGCATCCGGCATAGTGAGAAGTGTACAAGTTTTAAGTCCGCCTCCTGATTCACCAAAAACCATAACATTATCAGGATCACCTCCAAACTGTGAAATATTATCATGTACCCACTGTAATCCTGCCACAAGATCAAGCATCCCAACATTTCCGGAAACCGCAAATCTATCATTAAAAGCACCCAATTGAAGGAATCCAAACACATTCACCCGATGATTGATGGTAACAATTACTACATCGCCACGACGAGCAAGCGACTCCCCATTCAATACGGGTTCAGAGCCGCTACCACCCGACCACGCGCCCCCGTGACACCAAAACATTACAGGACGTTTTCGATTTGAATTGGGTTCCGGTGTCCAGATGTTCAGGCACAGACAATCTTCACTAAAACTTTCCGAATCAGAGGTGGAAGTTTTTGCCGGAGCCCCCGACCCCTGAGGGCATCTGTGACCAAACTGGAATGCTTCCCGAACATCGGTCCATGTCTCTGGTTTTACCGGAGGCATAAACCGATTTTTACCAGCAGTTGAAGCACCATACGGTATCCCTTTAAAAGAATGAATTCCATCATTAACCAAACCTCTGACCTTTCCTGAATTTGTCTCAACAACAGCACCTGTCACGGGCTCCTGTCCATAAGCAGGCATAACTAACCAGGGAGATAACGAGTATGCAGCTAAGCCAATACCTGCGGTTTTTAGAAAAATCCGACGATCCTGTACGTTAGATCTGGTGAAATTTGGTACTTTCCCAATTTGATTTCTGTTCATTTTTATATTTTAGTTTTATTAGTTTTTATTATAAAAATAAAATAAATTGTTCTTATCGAAATCGATTATTGATATTTGCTCTCCAGCATAAATAAGAAAATAATATTTCAAAAACGATCCTTTGTTGCCTGTTTCTGTGATTTCTTGAAACAGCGATTGTACGAACTTTGATATGAATGATATTAAAAACTGATTATAAGTTTGAATATTTCTACTTTAAAATATCATGATAATATAAAACATAAATTTAAAATATCATGTAATCGGAAACAAGGCTTTTGGAAAAGCATTTGAGCATCTGATATACCATGAACTATACCCATACAGTCATTACTCTGATATTAATTTCCCCATATTCTATTGGCGAACAGCTTCACAGATCGAGGTTGATTTTATTCTTGGTGATCATAAGGTTGCTGTTGAAGTCAAATCAACAAATATGGTAAATCCACGATATCTGAAAGGCTTAAAAAGTTTTTCTGAGGAATATAAGGTTAAGAAACTGATAATTGTAAGTACAGATCCATATCCGAGAAAGATTGATAATATAAGCGTTCTTCCATGGAAAACATTTCTGGTACAATTGTGGGTTGGGGAGATTATATAAAATTAAATTCTAAAGCATGAAGTTTGAAGTTAGAATGCTGGGAGACCGGAGAAAAGCGAAGATATTTCAATATATACACTTATATTTGGTAAATTATTTATTCAGGCATATCAGATTATTTAATTTACTCTGCAGAACATCCGGAATGTCACATTTTAAAACAAAGTAATGATAATTACAATTATAGCCGGTGC
>JAFGIN010000006.1 GCA_016929595.1 Chitinispirillaceae bacterium | reverse complement strand
TCTTAATTCTTCATTCCTGGCTATTGATTCCTTTTTCCCACCATTCCTCATTCCTGATTCTTCATTCCTCATTATTAAACCCCCTCCGAGATTTGGGTGTGAAGCATGAGTATATGTACAACTTGCACACATGTACATATAAATTACACTCGTATCTGAAGGAACGCAAGAAAAAATTTTAGGACAATGGGACCAGTCACTCAGGTCACTTTTCACTCAGTCACTTTTCACTCAAAAATCCTGTTAATCCGATAAATCCGTCGAATCCCGGTACTCCTTTCCCCCATCACGTCCGAAAACCTAAATAAAAGCCACAAAATCTCACCCGGGGGACTGATACAACCAACGATTTTTCGATTGAAAAAAACGTGCCCCTCGAATGTACGCGACTTTTATATGGACTGATGTTACTTTTAAAAGATAAGTTAAGCGGGATCGAAGGTCAAGGTTAACGATGATGGCCAGACGGCCAGACATCCAGACGGCTGGGCATTGGGGGACAATGAGACAGGAAGAATGGGACAGATGTGTTTTAACTCGTAGGGGCATTTTGCAAAATGCCCATTAGGATAGTATCCTGATCCGAAATGAGAACCTGTCGATCTATGAAACAATAGCCAGGTAATTTCCCCCATGCCCGCCCATTGGCTACTGGTACAATTAGAAATCTATTAATCAAGTCCCGATGAGTCGGGATTGGCTATTCACTCAGTCACTCAGTCACATAGTCACTGAACAAGACAAACAAATCGAGAATCACCCGATACCCGATTCCCGATACCCGATACCCGATTCCCGATTCCGTATTTCTTCAACCCTCTTTTGGCGGCACCCGTTTTCCTTGCTGCTCTTTTACACTGAACGAAAAAACTTCAGGTTTGACAAGATCGACAAAATCTTTGTACGAGAGCCTGACTAATTCCCGATGGGTGCCGGCATTAAACACAATATAAGGGTCTTCACTTAGTGAAGTTGATACAAAGACTTTTAAATTGTAATGATTACCAAAAGGCGCCATCTGTATGCTTCAGTATTGCATCAGTTATCCTGTTCTGACAGATTTTTCCAATGCACAGCATTATGACTGTTGCGCGGAATGGAAGCAAGATACTATTTTGATTTTACATAAAGAGAAGCAGAGTTATTAAATGATCAGCAACCTGACGGTCATTGAGCCTCGGGTCTCTCCAGTACCTGAAATAGTATTAAGACTATGAGAATGCGTGTGAATGAGACTTAATCTTTACCTTATATGACTACATTAAAAGTTTTTAAAATTATAACTGAAAAAACATCTTCCTATGTTTTTTCACGGGGATGTCTGGCTGCAATCCTTGTATGCGGATGGTTCCTGTTACACTTTCTTCAGGACAGAGTCGTAGGATTTGATGCATCGAGCTGGTTTGAAAATGCGCTGAACCTTTACGAGAACGGAAAAACGGGGTGTCAGTTCAGGAATATTCTTTACGCTTATATTCTCTATATTCCATTGGCATTAAAAATCGATTGTACCACGTTCGCACTTTCACTTTCCGCACTGTCGGTATTGTTTATCACGGTTCTGTTATATGAAATTAATATACGAAAATCCTCTGTGTGCCCGGCTGCGTTCACGTCCCTTGCTTTTTTGCTCTCTTTTCCAATGTTACGTTTTGGATCGCAGGTATTTTCAGATATTCCGACACTTGCGGCCATAATGTGTACCGTTTTCATAGTGTGGCTTGTAATGGATAAAAAACAGGATCGGTTAATACCACTTGTATATCTATTCGCTTCGCTTTCTATAAGTTTACGGTATGCAAGTTTTTTCTTTTTTCCGGCATTATTGATTTTTTTCTGGAGTACAAGGAAAAAATTATTATTTCACATCGCGGGACTTTGCCTTTCTGTTGTTCCTTATATACCTCAACTGGTCTATAATCATCATTACCTGAATGGGTTAATGAGTATTTCCTATGTGGAACACCAGCCAACATTGAGTTTCACCTATTTTTTTCAGGAGCTGGAGTTTGGGAAAAGATTTCAACTGTTTCATTATCTTAATGATCTGTTTTTTAATTTTAAGGGGATTTTTATCCTCTTTTCGCCATTCGTCTTCATCGGGGTCAAAAGCTCATTTACTGAATTCGATAGACGTTTTGCAAAATTTCTGATAGTCTACTTTGTATCAACCGTTATTCTGTTATCTTTTTTTGTTGCATTTTCAAACCGGTATGTTATTGCTGCGCTTTTACCATGCTATATCTGGCTGAATATCGGAATAAAAAGAGCATACACATGGGTACAGAATCATAAGTGGAATACAATTGCAGTGCATGTCTTTTTACTGCTTGCATTATACGGTAATTTTGAAATATGTTTTCATGCGGTTCAGAGTACCCGGGCAATACATTATGCACGTTTTTCAGCAATAAAAAAAATTGATTCCCTTGTTAAAGATGGTGATGTTGTTGCGTGTGAGATCGAAATTTCCCGGTATTTTTCTCAGTTCAATAATATGTCGATTAAGAATAGAAATATTACCTACATTACATCAAAAGAGTATGAAACGTTCTTAAATGGAAAAGCCGGTTCATCATCGGCGGTTTACTGTATAATGCCAACGGTTCGATGGCTCAGTGAGGGCATTAACAGGAAAAACGCTGTCGGACAGCAGTACAAAACTAACCAGCGGCCAGATTTTTCATTGATAGCAAAGATTTCTTCAGAAAATATCGTTGAACTCTCCTTTTATAAAATACTACGATTTTTTTACTATGACTATTTAATACCACATGAAGATTGGCTTTTGGTAAAGTCGATTCAGGTGGAAGTGCCGAAAAAAACATAGATGGTATAACAATTCAGTAAAGTTATCTCATGGAAAATCCTGATAATCATGACTACAAGCACATTGTCATTCTCGGTGCGGGTATAAGTGGATTAACTGCTGCTTATGAGCTATCAAAAATTTATAACAGGAAGGTAATAGTTGTAGAGAAAGAACCCTTTTGTGGCGGGCTTGCTGCAACTCTACATTTTGATACTTTTAATGTAGATATCGGATCACATCGGATTCAGAGCACAGTACAAAGAAGCATACGCTCATATATTTCGAACACATTGGGAGTGAATTTATTAAAACAGCGCCGGCATGGTCTTCTCTGTATGCCGGGTATGAGTTTTTCCTATCCTCCTAACCTTCTGAATCTGTTCAGGACATTACCTTTGAGGATGTCTCTCTCATATTCATTTAGCCTGCTTGAACGTTTCAGGTATCCTGACGATAAGACAAACTATAAATCGGCGATGCTCCACAAAGTGGGAAAAAGAATTTATGAAAATTTCTTCCATGAATATATTTACAAGCTATGGGGTATTGCACCGGAAAATATTTCAATTGAGGGAATGAAAAGAAGAAAAACGATTCTTAATCTCAAATCAGTGCTAAAGAGTGTTGCAGGTAAACACCGCTATTTTTTCTATCCTGAAAATGGCACCGGGGCCATTGCAGAAGCTCTTGCAGAGAAAATCCGAAATAACGGAGGAAAAATATATTACAAGTCACATCTGTCTAATGTAGAAACTGATATCAGTAACACTATCAGATCCGTCTCAGTTCTCGATAGTTTAGAGAAAGAAGTTATATTTTCAAACCCGCTTGTGTTATCGACCATACCAGTAGACGAACTGTGTCAGACAATCTTTCCCTATATTCCTGCTCCTCCATTAATGTGGCGAGATCTTCGGGTTGTCTATATTCACATTTCTGAACAGTTACATCTCAGAAATGAAACCTTTTATTTTCCCGCCCTTGACACGGCTTGTGGAAGAATCTCTTTTATTCAGAAGTACTCACCATTTCTCAATGACCGGTGTACAGGAACAATTATAACGTGTGAATTCCCGACATCACAGGGTGATCAGATATGGGAAATGGATGATAATGAAATAGGTCGATTATGTAAAGAAAATCTGATCAAATGTAAAATATTGTCGAACACACAACAGATTAAAACTGTCTATTCTGTGCGAATAAAAAAGGCTTACCCTGTATATACAACCACTTGGAAAGAGAGTTACAGCAGTATTCAAAGGAATCTCTCAGATATCAGAAATTTATTTGTTTTCGGTCGGAGAGGTCTTTTCCTGCATTGCAATATTGATCATGCAATCAGGCAGGGTGTTGAAATTGCAAAAGTCGTAAGCAGCAATCAGAAATTGCAAAGCCAATTATGGAAAAAAAGAGCGGATCATTTTTCTACCTGTTCTGCACGGGATTGAAACAACTATCGATGGCTGATCCGCCGGGTATAAAGTAATTATGGTAAATCAATTGAACCCAAAACAATATTATTGCTCACTTTCCAAACCGCTTCTTATATTGAGCTCGCGGGCCGGAAGAGGAAATATCAGTATTGCAGAGGCTGTGTATGAGTATCTGACACCAGATTGTCAGGTTTTTCATCGATCGATCGAAGACTTTATGCCCAGGGATATTGTTCATGAGGATCTGGTACGGTATAAATTCATTTCAAACCATATTCCTCATCTTCTTTCGGCAATTTATACAATGCCGCTATTCTATCAGCGTAAACTGATACGGGAGAAGCTGAAAAAAACACGGCTTGATAAGTACTGGGAATTTTTAGAAACGAATAGAATACAGACAGTTGTATGTATCAGCCATAGACAGGCTTTCTGGACATCGGTTCTTAAACGTAATAAATCACTGGACATATCAGTTTATGGAGTATTAACTGAATTCGGCAACAACCCCGGATGGAGATATATTTTCTGGGATCAGATGAATGGTTTCATTTCACCGCTGCCTTTATCGGTTCTTTCCATGTGCATACCGGAAAAATTGCCTTTTGTTCAGCTGCCACTTCAGGCCAGATCAGTCTACTATTCATTTTCAAAAACGGTCGGGTCGCGAAATCACTGTCTTCTGATCGGGGGGTATTTCGGACAGGGACGTCTGTTACAAACGTTACAACTGCTCCACTCACATTATCCTGATGTAATGGTTTATGTAATTTGCGGCGATAATCATAGGCTCGAAAAAAAAATCCGGAGAAGGTATTGTAGTGTCAATAATATCAATGTGTCTGGTCTGGTAGATAGTATTGAGCAGTTTATTGCAAAATGTGATTGCGTTATAACTAAGCCGGGAATGGGGACGCTGCTTGAAGCACATGCTGCCAAAAGAAAAATATTTTTATTTAAGGGAATGCCTGTTGCGGAAACAAATAATGCCCGGTTTGCTATCAATAATTTCGGGGCAGAATGGTTTTCTCTATCAGCATTTATGAAGTGGTATACAAATAGTAAGGATTGAAATACTCCATGGGTTTAGATTTCAGGATCAGAGATTTCGCATATCCACTCTCGATGATTAAAGCAAAATACCAATTTGACAAAAATCAATATCTGCCTCAGGAGGCATCAGAAAGATATCAGACTGGTAATCTGAAGAGAATCCTGCTGCATGCATATGAAAATGTACCATATTACAAAAACCTGTTAGATAAAAATTCAATAACACTGTCATCGATACAATCCATATCTGATATATCGGTAATTCCATTTCTTACCAAAGAGCTCCTTACAAAAAATTTTAATAATCTTACAGCTTTGAATGCACAGAGGTATAATCCGATGGTTCTTCACACCAGTGGAACCACGGGCGGACAGGTCTCATTTCTTGTCGACAAACAGGCAAATGTTCTTGAGTTTGTCTATTACTGGAGGTTCTGGGGATGGCACGGGTACCATATTGGTAATAAATTCGCAGAGTTTTCTGCAGAGCATTTTTTGCCCATAGAAAAAAACAGGGAAACGTATTCAGTATTCAATCCCCTTATGAATCGTCTTCTTTTAAATAGCCTTCTGCTTTCAAAAACAACGATACAGATCTATATTTCACTTTTCAGAAAACAGAAGCCACTTTTTCTTAAAGGACTACCGTCAAATCTCTATATACTGGCACTGCTTTGTGACTCAGTAAAAAAGCATGGTATCAGTTTCAAGGCTATTTTTTCACAGGGCGAAAATCTGCTTCCCAATCAGAAAAAATTCATAGAATCGGTTTTTAATTCACCTGTATTCGATTCATATGGACAGATGGAACGGACGGTTGCGATTTCTCAGTGTGAATATGGAAATTATCATATACACTCTGATTACAGTTTGCTTGAGTTAGTAAAACCGCAAAGTTCATTAATTTCACCGGTATTAAGAGAGGGCCTTGAAATGTGTGAGGTTGCAGGCACAACACTTCATAATATGAGTATGCCGCTGATCCGGTACAAAACCGGTGATCTTGTCATCATAGATTCCAGGCAGACCAGTTGTCTCTGCAAACGTACATTTCCACTTGTTCATTCTATCATCGGCAGGGATTCAGATGTGATAATTACTCCTGATAAACGTGCAATTACCGCCCTGTATGTGGCTTTTGATCGTTTACCTGGAATAGAGTGCGGACAGATTATTCAGGAGTCAATCGATTCCCTGCGGGTAAGAATCGCAGGAGAATGGGATGATTTCGACAAAGTAAAAAGGAGCGTTATTGATACAATACAAACGTTTACCGGCAGGGAGATGACTGTCCGCGTTGAAGGTTGTCAGATAAACGATCTGCTTCAGAAGGGGAAAAAGTTTAAATCTATAGTGTCAGCTATCGATCCATCAGAAATTACGTATTGAATACTAAACAGTCTTACCGCTGTTTTTCTGCACCCAGAGACAATCTTATATATTCCAGAAATTTTATTACCGTAATATAACTTTCAACCAGAAACAGGGCGAAAGCTAAAACTACAGGGTTTTTATATCGTTTATATTTAATAATGCCATTATGCATATTCTTTAAACACAACAATATTCGGTAAGAAAAATTAAGTGAACGAAGTTCTCTGACAGTGCTAATTTTGTTTTTTGTCGTCATTGACTCGAATTCAGCACCTGCAAAACGTCGGTACCTCTGACTGAGTTCTTTTAACGATTTCCTGGCGTAGTGAAAAACAACGGCATCATTAATGAATAAAATCTTTTCACCGCTTTTTTTCACCCGGAAGGTAAATTCACAATCTCCGGCAGAAAAAAGTGTGTCATTAAAAAGCCCGACAGAATCAAACAGCGTACGGTGAACCAGCATATTCGCACAAGCAACACTGGTACACTCTGCAAGTGTTTGCTGCTGATCCATTGTGTGGAGAATTACGTCACAGAGCTCAATAATTGATGGACGATATTTTTTTCTGAATGCAGGCCTGATACGTCCGCTTCCCATTTTGCAGGAATGAGAAGTAAGCCTGGTCAGGGCATTTTTTATCCAGTTTTTATCAGGAATACAATCTGCGTCAGTCAAAAAAATCCACTCTCCTCCGGCAGCTTTAATACCCGCATTCCGTGATGAGTAGCTCCCGGGGATTTCATGTTTTAATAGTAGTACTTTAGCATATTTCTTACAAACAGCTTCGATTCCGTCGTTTTCACCATTATCAATAATAATTATTTCATAATCGGGGTATGACTGAACATCAAGTGCCTCCAGGCAACCTTTTAAATCGGGTAAGCTTTTGTAGACCGGAACTATTACAGAAACGAACATGGAGTACCTGCCTTTGGAATGCCGGATAATGTGGTAATTTTTTCGTAAAGTTCATTTCCTGTAACAAGCCACCTTTTAAATGATTGATCAAGAGTGTGTTCATGATCGGCATATCGCCCTATTCTATAACATGTTTTGCATATTTTTGCATAGCCTCTGGATTGTATATGGTAACGTCTGAGCCGTTGAGCCACTTTACCATTCCAGACTGACTCAACTCCATCACGGATATTTCCCAGGTCGTCTGATGTCTGTTTTAATTCAATCTGCCAGTCACACGGTCTCATCGTTCCATTGAACATGACCGTTGAATACAACCATGGCTTGACACACAAATCACACGCTTTTTCGTTGAGCTTTAATGCAGAGATCAAAGGGCTTCCGAATTGAATTTCAATACCGTATTTTTCGGCTTTTTCAATTGCGTTATGTAAGGTTATCAACAGCCTTTTTTTATGGAAATAAAGAGTGTTGAGATCATACCAGGCTGATGATAATTGAAGTATTCTGATCTCAGGGATATGCAGCTGGTGTGCAAGGGTAAGTATGCCATCTACCTGATCAAGGTTATCCCTGTATAAGGGGGCAATGCCGATTCTTAAATGTCCTTTCAGGCTGTCGTGCTTTTTTACCATTTCACTACTGATATACCGCAGGTTTTTCATGACCGTATCAAAACAGACACCTCTTCGGTAACGTTCGTAAATGTTTTTGTCAATAGCATCTAATGATACTGATACCGATACATTATGATCCACCAGTGATTTCAATGTTTCTTTATCACCACATCCAAGAGTCGTTGTAATTCTAAGATTGGTACAGGCATCAGCTATCTGCTCAAGATACCATCGGAAATCAGAAAGCATCAGGCTTTCGCCATAGTTGCGCAAATCGATTAATCCTGCATGTGAAGCACAATCTTTTATAATAATCGAAAAAATTTCCCGAGACATATCATATTGAGGATCATTGGTCCAATTTTTCCGGCAATAGACACATCGGGAAATACAATTTCTGGTCAATTCAAGAAAAAGTACCGGGGGGTATGCGCTGGAGAGAAGTGACCTGTTGTTGTAAGACCTGATTGCAGTATCAAGATTGTTGAGCTGTTTGGGAGATAACCCTTTTTTTTGATGTGCTGTTTGTTTCATTTGTCCTGATGACCGTTTCGTACCTGGATTGTGTTACAAGTGCATTCTTTTGCGATCATATAAGTAGATTGGTGCACATCTGTTGCAAACCGGCAGCGGTTTTTTAATGATTACATTCCTGAAATGGTTAAAGACATCTGAGTTCCATATCTCATTCCAGTTACTGTAATTCAAATCACCAATAATAATATCCGGAAATTGCTGGCAGGAAACAACATTGCCTTCAACTGAAATATCCATGCGAATCCATTGTTTGTAACAGAATCTGTTACCACAAAAATAGTTTTCATTACTGATCATGTTTTTCATATCATTAATCGGATCATTGTAATAACAGGATATCTGGATCGGCCATTTTTCAGACTTTATTTTGAGGTATTCCCTCGAAAATGCACCATGATCCAGATTGTATTCCATAATGTAACCATTCTGGGAGTGTGGCACCGTATTAAATTCATTCCTGATAACTGTGCTGTAAGCCTCTGCTGTTTTTTGACTCATATACCAATTCGGATTGAGTAATATCCAGTCTATCTTTAATTTTACCATCTCTTTGCAGAAGTCAAACATGGAATGAACATTTTCGGGTCTGATCGTATGTTGTATCCCAATATATATGTTTCCGGATTCCATTCGCATCTGTTTAATTGCAGCAAGAACCTTGTCGTAAACACCAGCTCCCCTGATACTGTCGTTGGCATCTCTTAGACCATCTAATGAAATTGTTAAGTGGATATATCTGGACTTTTTTAAAAGATGAATATACTTATGCAGTACAGTTCCGTTTGTACAAATGGTAGTATTTATTTTCAGATACTCGAGAAGATTAATCAGATCACCGAATCGCGAGTAAAGCATCGGTTCTCCACCTGAGAGGATCAGATTGCGTGTCTGTACTGATTTTGAAGTCAGAATTTTTTCCAGCAGAGTATAATCAATTTGCCTTTTAGAGGTTTCTGTATCTGTTTTGGTCCGGTCAGTAATATTCATACACATCTTGCATCTAAGATTGCATCTCTCTGTTAAAATAATTTTGTAGGTAAGCGGTGCGGGAACAGCCTTTTTAGATGCAGCAAATGAATCAATCCATTTGTAACGTCCATACAGTTTAAATTTGTAATGCAACAGTGAGAACAGGTAGTGAGGTTTTGTTACAAGGTAATGAATTACAGCAGGAATACTCAAACCGATTACCCCATGGCAGCGAATGTTGTGAAACAATAGAACCCCGGCGATCGTAATCATAATTTACATCATGATGACAATGGTGTCAAACTGTTATTTACTGCTGTTGGCTACTGGTACAATTAGAAATCTATTAATCAAGTCCCGATGAGTCGGGATTGGCTATTGGCTGTTCGCTGTTAGCAGTCCCTTGTCACTCAGTCACCCTTCCTCCTTCCTCCTTCCTCCTTCCCCCTTCCTCCTTCCCCCTTCCTCCTTCCTCCTTCCTCCTTCCCCCTTCCTCCTTCCCCCTTCACTCTTCACTCTTCACTCTTCACTCTTCACTCTTCACTCTTCACTCTTCACTCTTCATTCTTCACTCTTCATTCTTCACTCTTCACTCCATCCCCAATCCTTGCATTAAAATACGCAGCTGCACTGCCGCCGTTGATTGCAATCTCCGCATACCCTACAGAGCCCTGATAAAGGAGAAACGCTCCCTGGCTGATTTCGTAATAATAGTGTCCGACTGGCAGGGTGATCTCCTTGTGATTGATAGTAAGTGAGACTGTTTTTTTATGCAGGTTTTCAATTAAATGGTTGTCGATAGACGTTATGATGTTTCCGTAGCGGTCAATATGGAGAACTTCTGAAGTGATTTGATCACCGCTGGATATGGCATTGGGGAAGGGGATGGATGTGTAATTGTCAGTGACAGGCCCGAACTGTTCCAGTGGAATTCCATTTGCAAGGTGAGCAGCAACAGGCGCAATTATATCGCGTCCTCTGAAAGTTGAGTGTTCATGATTAAAAAAGTGGTGGTTTGTGCATGAGTAAATCAGTTCCGGTTTTTTATTTTTAAAGATCCATGAGATGCTTCCGTTGTCCGGGGCTACAAAGGTGTGTCCTGCCAATTGCGCGATGATCACCGGAGAGTCACTTTGAGTACCAGGATCGACATTTTGACTGAAAATAGTGCCTGATGGAAATCTGCGGAATGCTGCGTGGAGAATGAATGCAGCGGTTCTGAGATCTCCGGCAGGGATTTCGTGGGTTATATCAACGATTGTCGCCTGAGGAGCTATTGATAAAATGGTACCTTTCATTTCAGCGACAAACCAGTCTCTGGTGCCGAAATCGCTTATTAATGCGATGATTGCCATGGTTTACTCCTTTGATGAAATAAAAAAGGAGGCGCAAACAATGCGCCCCCTTTTAATTATTGCCACTTCGTAATAAAAAACATCACTGACCGGAAACCTGCGAAAGCAGTTTGTTAACCCTCTTTGAATATGCGAGTGGATCTGCAACCATCTGACCCTCAGCGATTGTCGCCTGATCAAACAGCAGTTTCACCCAGTCTTCAAGGTCTTCATCTTTGGGGTCTTTTTCATAACGGGCATTCATATTCGCAAGTATTGAATGCTCAGGATTGATTTCCAGAATCGGTTTAGCCTTTGTCACTTCCTGACCCATTGCTTTCATCATTTTTTCCATATGAGAACTCATCTCGTTTTCATCAGTGACAAGACAGGCCGGGCTGTCGGTAAGGCGGGTGGTGACACGCACTTCCTTGACTGAATCGGCAAGAATGTTCTTGATTCTTTCCGAAAGCTTTTTAAACTTTGACTCAGCTTTCTTGATAGCACTTTTCTCTTCTTTGGCCAGGTCACCAAGATCGAGATTACCCTGTGTAACCGATTTAAGCTGTTTTCCATCATAATTGTAAATGTCCGGTACGATGAATTCATCGATAGGGTCAACCATGTAAAGAACTTCGATGCTTTTCGATTTGAACACCTCGAGATGCGGACTTTTTTCAACGATCGAACGGTTTTCTCCGATGATATAGTAAATGTCCTTCTGATCGGTACGCATTCTCTCCACATACTGTTTGAGAGAAACGGTATCTTCCGATGTCGCCCCGTTTGAGGACTGAAATCGCAGGAGTTCAAGGAGTTTTTCCTTGTTTTCATAATCGGTATGAAGACCTTCTTTGATTACGGGACCGAAATTCTGCCAGAACTTTTTGTAGTTGTCGGGTTCAGTTTCGGCCATCTCTTTAAGCCTGCCAAGAATTTTGCTTACAATCGCTTTTCTTATTTTGTCGATAACGGGGTTTTTCTGAAGAATTTCACGGGAAACGTTCAGAGGAAGGTCTTCAGAATCGATGATACCGCGGACAAAACGCAGGTAATCGGGAAGCAGCTCTTTGCAGTTGTCCATAATAAAAACGCGTTTGACATAGAGCTTTACACCATGCTTGCGCTCCATGGAAAAAAGATCAAACGGTGCTTTTTCCGGGATGAACAGCAGTGATGAGTACTCCATGATCCCTTCAGCCTGAGAATGCAGTGTTGCAAGCGGTTTGTCGAATCCGCCCAGTGCCTGGTGAAAAAACTCTTCATACTGTTCACTGGTAATCTCTGATGCCGGTCGTTTCCAGATCGGTTTGGTCTGGTTGATTATTTCATCGGCGCCCTTATCGTTAGGGAGATAAATGGGAAATGCGATAAAATCACTGTATTTCTTGATCAGCGAACGAATCTGCCAGTCTTCGGCATAAGTGGATTCATCTTCTTTAAGGTAAATAACGATATCGGTTCCGCTGGACGCTTTTTCTGCATCGTTTATTGTAAAGGAGCTTTCACCACTTGATTCCCATACAACCGCTGGTTCATCACTACCGGCGCGTTTGGTAACAAGTTTCACACTGCTTGCGACCATGAAAACGGAATAGAATCCAACACCAAACTGACCGATAAGGTTCGAGTCTGCTTTCTGATCACCGGTCATTTTTTCAAGGAAAGCTTTTGAACCGCTTCGTGCAATCGTTCCGATGTTCTCTATAACTTCCTGACGAGTCATACCGATACCGTTATCAGAAATGGTAATGGTTTTTGCAGTCTTGTCCAGTTTGATCCGGATTGCGAGCTCTGTATCTGAAGATAACAGTGATGGATTGGTGAGAGCTTCGAAACGCAGCTTGTCAAGTGCGTCGGAAGCATTGGATACAAGTTCTCTGACGAACACTTCCTTATGGCTGTAAAGCGCATGGATCATTAGATGGAGAAGCTGCCGTGCTTCTGTCTGGAACTCCATTTTCTGAGGTTCGTTTGTTGATGTTGCTGTTTCTGTTTCTGCCATAGCTATTCCTCCAAAGAATGAATTGGTTTAATTGTATAAAAGTGTAAAATTTCAATGGACGCGAGGTTCATCATCCCGGATAAATCCCCCCTGGAACGGACTGCCGGATATTCGGTAATGCCATTGCGTTAAGCTTTCTTTTACAGAAAACCCTCGCCTTCCGATATGTCGGGATTGAAGAGCGATTTACTAAATGTTTCTTCCGCCTCTGCGGGATGAGTGTGTTTCGTAAGTTAAGCTTCATGCAATGACATCGCCGCCCTGACAAAGCACCCTTTTATAAAGAGGGTACATATTATTAAAAACCCGTCCCGGCCAGAACAAATTCTTGACTGAATTGTATACGCTGTTCTTCGGGATTGGATTATCCAATCAGAATGATTGAAATCAGCAGCACTTTTTTGTGCTGATGTTCTAATTCTACAACGTTAAAATACCTGAATCGCATCAAAAAGGTCATTGAGCGGAGTCGAAATGACAAGCGTGATTTGCTTAAAACGCGTCG
>JAFGIN010000063.1 GCA_016929595.1 Chitinispirillaceae bacterium | reverse complement strand
TGAGACTAACACAAAGAATTGGGAGAAAGCCGTACTTGAAAAAGGTATCGGTATCGGTGTTGAAAAAGGTATCGGTATCGGTGTTGAGAAAATGGTTATAAAAATGGCTGAGAATGGCATGAGTAACGCTGATATTCGAAAAATCACCGGTCTTTCATTAAATAAAATTGTACTGATCCGGAAGAAAATGAAAAACCAGTAGTTCCCGATATGCAGACATTGGACTATTCTGGTATTACAACTTAAACGCATTTTGATTTGTTAAGGTCTTAATGACTTCGGTAACAAATTCTTATTCTGGCCGTCCGGCAGCCCGCATTCCGTAGTTTTAACGTAGGAATGTCTCTATGTCAGGCCGTCTCTCTTCAATGTCCCCTTCACCTCAACCGCGGCCTCGCAAAGCTGAACACCCTCTCAAAAAGCAAGCCACTCCACATGAAACACATCTCTATTCATCAAAAACGATTGAAAAATCTTCCTTCTTTACAACTTCCCCATCGTCATTGATTAATACAGCATCTAAAGCATCCGCGATTTCAAATGCTTTTTTTAGTATTGGAAAGCTTTTATCTCCGGGATCACTGAATGGAAACCATGCCTGATCACCATCCCAATAATACAACCGACACCACTCACGGGTATATGAGTTATATAGTTCAGCATCATGCTCGCTGCTTAATGCGTTCTCATCTGTTTTACCGGCAAGCCTTACTCCCTTAATAGTATTAACAGCATTTGTCCATTCCTCGAGAGTAAAGCCATTCTCTGCTTGAGTACCTTCATCATCAACTCTATCTATACGAATTGTCATTCCCATGTTTTATAATTCCAGTGTTTTTAATTATGGGTAAAGTTTTGGAAATAAAAGTTTACGCAGTGTCTCCTGCCGCATTCGCTGTTCTCCTTCATCTGAATCGAAAGGGTGAGGCCAGGATTCTATCCGGTAGATTCCTTCGTGAACTACATCCACTTTTGCCCATTCGAGTTGCTTTACATTATCAATATCAGCACCTGTGTATTCAATAAATTTATCTCCGATGTACATTGGTGAAGTTACTAATTCTATATATCCTTTGTGATCAGCTCTTCTACCAGGGTTTTTTGATATGTCAACCATTTTCATATTCATATCTTTATCAATATAGACTTTTAAATTTTGAGTTTTAAGACCATACCTCTCAAGGTTATCATAAAATATTTCATTTTGAGCACAACTGTATTGAACATTGTAAATATTTGCCTGTAAAAAAGTATCAATTTTCATCAAATTAAAAATTAAGCCATCTAAATTATTGTTTACATTCTCAATTTTACTACCCAAACCCATTAACATACAATCTAAATTACCACCATATATGAAATCTATATCTATCTTTTTATCTACTGATTCAATTTGATAACTTTTTTTATTCTTCATTTTTATTTCACCGGCAATTTCTCGAATTGTTTTTTTACTTGAAGGCCGGGATATATCTAAAAACTTTTCACTTATTCCAATTTTATTAAACAAGTTTACAAAACATTCAAGAATATCATTACCAACATCCTTTTTATTTTCGAATAAGACTATCAATGTTAAATTATCCAAGTTTTAAAACTCCTTAAAAATTAACTTTATATTGAATTTATTATTATATTGGTTCAATTCTCCCATTTCGTTTCCAATATTGGATAACTGTCCTTTGGGAATACGCACTTCTAAAATTTTTTCACCAGAGACACTTTTATTATAAATTTTCTCAATTTCTTTCTTCACTCTTCCAGTCCAATTACTCTTCTGTGGAATCCGAACCGTCTTCAAACTGATCCATTTATCACCACTCTTGCTAACAAAATCCCATGTCGGATTTTTTGCTTCAAAGAGTCTGCCTACATGCTTAAAGTCCTTATAATCTGTAGCAGCAAGTGCATGCTCAATAAGCTGACCACGTGCATTCCAGCTTTGTTTCCAAACATCTATTTTTCCAACACATTCAAGAACGTCCTCATTTTTAAAGAAAATACTAATGAATGTTGGGCGAGTGTTAGCAATATCCTGAATCTTTTTTGCAACATCATCACTTGAGTTTAAAATTCCTTTAATAGCACCAGGAACTTCGTCAAAATGTTTAAGGTGTGTAGCCAACAGATCCATCTGCGCATCGCTCATTTTTTTCAAAATTGCATCATTTATTCCATCAATAGATTTAATAAATTTTTTTGCAACAGTTTCTGAAAAATTCCGGGTGATGTTATCAATTTTCTTCAAAGGATTAGGAATCTTCCCAAATAGTTTCAGGGTTGATTGGATAACCGCATTGTCTGTAAGAACTTTAGTGAGAGAAGAAATGACATTTTCAAAATTGGTAATTAATTCATTTAAAAATGATGTCATTTTTTTAATGTAGTCAAGAGCTGCGGCAGCCCCACTAACTTTCCAGATTTTGACAACTGTGATCGCTGATGTTACAATAGCATTTCGTAACGGCCCGGGCGGCATAGCTTTAACAACGGTTTTTACTGCCGCGAAGTAAGCATCCAACCCTTCTGCCAGTCCAGGTGCCAACTCTGTTACTAACCCAGCTACTGCAAAGGCAACAACAGCCCAATCAATATCGCGTCCACCAGGAACAACTCCAACTGCAATTTCCTTAACAAGATCTCTTATATCACCCCAAATGAATAACCCGGCAACAAAATCACCAGCCATTACATCAACACCATCTGTTCCCCCCCAACCAACAAACCCTCGTACGATATTCCCGGTGTGTTTCAAAGCTTTTGAGGTAGTTATGTAAACATCTTCTGAAAAGGTATTTGGATCATTTATTTCAGCAAGTTTTTTAGCGACTGTTACCATTTGCAGTGTTGCAACAATACTGTTGGTATAAATAACAGACGTTTCAGGATCGAGTACACCAAAAGATTTAACCGTGAAAGTGTATGTACCAGTCTCTGGTAAGGTAATCCTTCCGTTTTCAGGAAGACCTGAAGCGTAGATATATTTCCCAAATGGCCTTGTCGGAGGAGTTCCGGGAGTACTTTCGATGGGAATTCCTGATATTACAATGGTCCTGCCTGCAGGCCCATGAACCGTAACCTGGGATACCGCTGGAACATCAATGTTTCGTGTACCTGGATTACCAGTCTCCCATGTATTTTCATCGATATACTCAACGGGTAAGGAAGCATTACTCGTCAAATCTCCAGCAAGAACATTTTTTTCTATTGTCAGTTTTACATTACAGTTCGAAACAAAAGGTATTTTCGTTATTTGAAGAATACTCCCAACTCCCGCACCAACTCGCGCGTGTCCGATACGACCATCCATTGCGGATAATACAGCTGTACTTGTTCCGTTTGCATCAATAATGTTTGTCTTTGACTTGATAGAACCATTTGTTGTAAACCATTTAACTTCCGTTCCGATAGGAACACCGGGAAACCTGGCAGTAAGGGTAGTTTCTTCATCATCCTCAATTACCAACTGGCTTTTTGTTGAAATAATAGCTGATGGGGTGACGAGCGTGTTTGAAAATGGAAATGTTTTTTCAGCACCAGCAGATACTAATAGATTTTGTGGCCCAGGAAACATTCCCGAGGTTACAGTCGCTCTTGCTACGCCTGAAGAGTTCAATTTCCTATCAGTCAGCCCAGAGACAATGTCACCAGCATCTACATACCACTCTACATAGGTATTGTCAGGTAATGTATTCCCGAATGCATCGCGTAATGTAATTTCGACAGAAGATTGCGAAACTCCATCAGCAGGATATGCACTCCTTGAGCAATTCCCAAAAGTTGATGTAGAAGCTGAAGCCGCACCTGCGACTGTTGTCATTAGGCCGGTTTGTGCAGATATCCCGGTTACGGACGTCGAAGTACTTCCGTCAAGCTCAAGCTCAACGACATCTGCTTTAACACTGAAAACAGATCCTTTTACAGTCGATGGATAAAAAAATGTTGATGCTAGCCCATCTACCACCATCGATTCATGCGGTTCAATCCTGCCACCACTACCTGATACAATTGACCATCGAATTTTTGTCTCTGGTCCAATCAACTTTCCATCATAATAACCACCAGAGCCAATCCAGGCATAAATCTCAACTTTAGCATCATCTGCACTAATGTTAGTATCGATATCAGGGTATATAAAGAAACCTTTATCTCCTGTCGATATTTTTTCAGCAAGGTAATTTGAATTTTCGTTTTCAGGTTGATACAGAATACTGAATCCAGCAAGCTCACTTTTGTTTGCCTTTAGCTTTATTTCTCCAGGCGTAATGAAATACTGTTTGTATTCATCCCATGTTAAAGATAAAAAGGTACTTCCCTTTAAATTTTCATCGTTATTAAATTTTTCCTCACTATCAGGCAGTAGTTGATTACTTGTTTTGTCCAGAATGGATATTTTATCCGGTTTTTCTATCCGGATCTTACCTCCAGCTCGTAATTGAGCTGGTTGTAATACATCAGAAAGTGGTAAAAAATTTACAGAGAAAGTACCATCTGTATTTTGTACCGCACCAGTACTCGAATTCAACCCCAGATTAAACACCGTACACATCTTCTCAAACACCCGGTAGATTGTACCATCCGCACCATTTTCTTCAGCCCGCACAACTGCTGCTTCATAAGGACAGATCGATTTGGCTTCCACTACTGCATATGTTGTCTGTTTATCGCTAAAATCAAGTACACCAGTTGCGCTTCCTGCGATCGTGAAGTTTATCGTTGAACCACTCATCTTATATTTGTCATTATATATACATTTTCGCTTCTGTCCGGGAAGCATCAGGTGGCCGAACCTGGCTTTTTCATTAATCGTGCCGTCATCATTGAGCACCTGGATATCGAAAATTCCATTAATTTCACTCTTTATCTGTCCACGAGGGTCGGTAAGCAATGCTTTATCCGCATCTGTTTTTACAACAGGAGCACTGGTCCATCCGTGTTGCAGGTTAACCGGTGAAATTCCGATATAAAAAGCGAATGCAGTATCAGCATCAGCAGTTACCGGTCCTTCACCTTTACACCACAGACCATTGGATATAATGGAATTATATTCTTCAGAGTTATTTCTCACGGTAATCGCGTGGTTAACGCTCCCGTCAAGCAGAGAGGTAAATTGTGAATTGATCGGATTATACGTAAACAAATGGACATTTTGAGGAATACGAATAGCAATACCGGTAGCACTCTTTTCTGTTTCCTGATATGAGGGACCATCAATATTCAGAAACACTCTCGAATACCCGTCAAAAAACGCAACACAATCGGTATCAGGCCTGTTTGCGGAGTTATTTACGGGTGATGCGGTGGTTATTGTTCCACGATTAACAAGTGAAAGACGTTCTTTTATCGGGTCAGTGCCTGCAATTATAACTGTTCCTGCACGGGTTTCTACCAACGCCAAGCGGTTTACTCCGGCAGTTGCTCCTGAATATGCGCTCCAGTTTACCACGATATCATCGAATATCTGTGAATACCCGTT
>JAFGIN010000062.1 GCA_016929595.1 Chitinispirillaceae bacterium | reverse complement strand
TGGAAATGTTTCCTTGATTCGGTTGATCCGACGCTCTGGCCAAGATTTTCGATCATTAACACATTCAACTTTTATGATCTGGGAAATACATTTCTGTTAGACAACTACGAAAAGGGTGTTAAAGCCGAGTTAAAAAATAATAATCTTGATGATTTTCAGTGTGAAGCGATAGATAAAATAATATCAGAAAGAAAAAAAAGTATGGCAGCACTCCCCCAGAAGATAAAAGAACTGAAAAAATACTATGGTATAAAAGATGAACAGTAAAACTAAAAAAGTACTCTTCAGTATACTCTTTACATTTGCTGCCTTTACATTTTTAGCAATAAACATTTATAAACATTTCCTGTTAATCAGGGAGGTACATAAGACAATGGATAATCTGATTTTGCAGTATAACAACCGTGACCACTTTCAGCCTGTAATCAGTGCGGTGGCATCAGAAAATGAGATCGAACAAATCTTCGCAATTCCATTTAAAAATTGTGTCGGGACCTATTATGCTGGTGATGGAATTACAGCATTGGAGTGCAGCGGAGAGATCGCTAACCAAAAAATGGTATTCCCGCTTTATGATTCTTACCCAATAGCTCCAGGTCAGATTTTCAATACATTACCAGTTAATAAAGATGAAATTATCTGGGGGCTCAATCTGATATTTGATATTGTTAATATCAAAAAACATAGCGATCTTGCATTTGGGCTTGGGTTATCTGATTATACTGAAGATATCAAAGTTATTGATAAAGATAATTATATTATTCTTTTTAAATTACGCGCAGGTGAAAGCACTTACAAATACAGACTTGTCAAACTACACCCACTCGATTATTCAATTAAAAGCGCTTGGGGAAATTATGACAAAATTGCAGAGTTGACATCAGAGGATGAACTTCAGAATGATCTTGATCATTGTCAACGTGGAGATTTTTTCTTTTTCTATAGCGAAAAGAATCATAGGCTTCAAGCATATGATAAGAGCCTGAAAAAAACAACTCACCCTTTGGTTGACGCCGTTAATGGTTACCCATATTCTATACGAACAACTCTCGTACATCCGACTTTACCATTTGCAATTTTTATCGGTAGAATCCAAAAGGAAGATGGCTTTTACAGACAATCTTTTAATATTGTAAGATGGGAACATCCTGATAAGGAAAAAAGGGTACTTATATATCCATTCAAGGAAATCTTAGGACAACATGACAAGTACAATTTTTTCAGTCGAAATCTTCAATTCTCACCAGATGGTAACTGGCTCATAGTTCACGATGGGACATACGGAAGTGACAACCCCGAAATAGTCGCATTCCCCATACAAAAAGACAACCCGATGTACCTTGGTAAACCCATCTTTCTCGGTAAAGTAATGCGTGAAGGTGCGAAAATGCTTTCGCATGCCTGGATTGAAGAGCCAATGAAATATGTTATTTGTGATGGTAAATTACTCTACAGCTGGGAATTGGGAAAACTGAATGACAGACTGAAGCACAAGAATGACCTTTAAAAAATAATTTACAGCAGATACATCAGTATCTGCTGTAAAACCCTTTGATCCGCATTCCATACTGAACACCACGACATAAAACCTATCGTGTAATGGAAATCCTCGAACGTAATTGCGTGGATCCAGCAGCAACCTTGATTACATAGGTACAGCTGTGCTCCTGTTTTAATTGAACAGTGTCCTGAATCAAATCCATTCTTTTCATTGATTAAAAATATTCTGTAAAAGGCTTAGATTGTTAAATATAATTCCACCGTACCTGAAAAACCGTAAACGTTACTAAACGATTATGATCCCTGACTCGTGTTGTTAAACATAGACCACAATCGCATAAAAGCGTATCAATCAACGGACTTGACCTGCGATTTTTTCAAATGCAACCTGTATTTTTCTCTTTTCTGTTATCAAAAAACATGTGGCACATAGTTAAACAACTTATTATTTTTAATTGTTCACCAAATTAATTTTCTAAAATTACTTACTCCATGCTTCATGTGGTGTTGAAAAAGGAGCTTTCATGCAGAAAACGACCTCATCTTTTTGCGTTTTTCTCTCTGTTGTAACTTCCGCCTTTTTGTTCTGTAATTTACCACCTGATCCGACAGAAAATCCGAATTATGTTTATGGAACTCTGTTCATCCCGGATAATCCACAAAAAATTTCTGCACAACAGGGGGATACAGTTCAGTTCCGTATTGCCATTTATCTTCCAAAACATGTTATTGGTTATGGGATCAATTTCGTAGGATTCAACAAGGATTCCCTTCATTTTTCATATACCAGCGCTTCAACTGTGTCATGGGATACTACCAATATCATCCGTTATGCGTTTAATTGTCCGGGTCTTTATACAATCATCGGATACGTTCAGAGTCGCAACGGATTTACCGTATACGATACCATGCACCTTGAGATTACCCCACCTCCTTTCCAGATTACAATCGATACCATTTTGGCTCCACCGGCGTTTCAGGTAAACAGGGAAGATTCCATTCTGATCAAAGCACATTCAATACCTGCCAGCCCGATCGCTTTTAATGCGAAAATCAATGAAAATCGTGCATTTGTTACATTAAGAACAAATAGTGATTCAACATCCATATTTATAATAAAGCCGGATAAAGCAGGAATTTTCGAGATTTCTATAACTGCATCTATCGGAAAAGTTACAACATCAAAGGTCGTACCTTGTACAGTTTTAAATGTCCCCTCATTGCAAAACACCTTTGTGGAAATGGATACTCTGGAAGCAGGCGTGTCGGAGACACTACAATTTATTGCAAGCAAAGATTCACTTTCGTCTAACACCGTCCTCCAGTTTCTCAATGAATCTGATTTTCCAAACGATATAATCAGATATTTATCGAAAAAATCTGATACAATTATTTTTGAATTCACACCCATTAATCCGGACATTTACACGTTTGTCATTGCGGTCTCCAACAGATACTTTTCAGATACGATCAGGGTAATCCGGGAAGTTTCCGGAAAAACGGTTCAGGTCTGGAAAAAAGTACAGGAAGTGATTACCGCTGTTGAAGGGAGCGAGAAACAGGTTAATTGCACAATGCTGCTCAATCTTCTGTATACTGATGTTGATAGACTTTCAGCAAGTAAAGGGATTATCCAGGATGGTATCTGGAGATGGACTGTACCATGGGGTATCGTTCATGATACTGTCATGATAACCGCCATAAAAGACACTGCATCATTTAACTGTACCCTACTGCTTACAGCAACACCGGGCGATTCATCAAAGCCGGTTATAAATGTAACCACTCCCGATTCAATCACCAGTACCGTTTCTGCTGATGCTTTTAACTGCCAAGCTATCATTTCAGATATGGGTGCAGGTGTTGGCAGTGTGAAAATAAGACAGGGGGATCTGTGGGACATTGCGATGAAGCAATCTGATACGCTCTATAATTTTACCGTAAAAGGACTTGAAGCGAATAAAAAAACCCCGATCACGATCATTGCGCAGGATAGCTCACAAAAAAGAAACACCGACTCTTTAACTATTTATCTAACGTATGATCCGGGAAAACCTGATGATCTCGGCCCTGTGATAACACGCATCAGCGGCCCATCATCCGATACCATTATTCGTAAAAGTCCTGTCAGCTACACATTTACAGTAACCGACAACAGCGGTGTTGACTCGTTATACTGTAACCTCAATAATGGACCTGTCATTGCGCTCACACCTGCAGTCAAGGATACCTACACGCTTTCACTGCCATTGACATCGTTTGGAGCCAACCGGTGTGTAATTTATGCAAAAGACAAGGCACCATCACCTAACAGAGACTCACTCGTGCTGACATTCCGTTACAACCGACTGCCATCGGTGCTGCTAAAAAGCCCGGCGAATGGCGCTGAAGCAGTTCCCAGAAAAGTGTTGTTGTCCTGGTCTGGCCAGGATGCAGACAACGATACACTTCGTTATCAAGTCTTTTCTGGTTTTACCGAAAGCAACCTCGAACAGATCGCCAGCGATATCGATTCAGTATATTTGTTTACGGCGGTTTCAGGAAAGCTGTATTACTGGAAAATCGCTGTATCTGATGATAATGAAACCTTCATTGAAAGTGCGGTGCGCAGTTTTAAGGTTAATACTATTCCGACAGTGACACTCTCTTCACCTGCAAACACTGCTTCCGGGCTGAATCTTCCGGTTTCTTTTGCATGGAGTGGCAACGATACGGATGCCGGAGAAACTGCAGGGCTACTATATACACTCTATGCAGATACGACTCAAAATTTCAAAACCGGAATATCATTGCAGAACGCACTCTCGTATTCCATGACAAACCTGCTGTATGGCAAAACGTATTACTGGAAAATTACAGCGACAGATACGAAAGATACCGGATCAAGTCCTGTCTATTCTTTTTCTACCGGCAATCCCGCAAAGATAACCCTTCCGCCAAAAGATGATACCCTGAAACTTCCGGGCGGATCGGCTTCATTTACCGTTGCAGTAAACGGGTACGGGAAAACAGTTTCATACCGGTGGCTGCGCAATGCAACCCTGCTTGGCGACACGACCCCAACCCTGACACTGACAGGCGGCACACACAATGATACGTATCGATGCATAGTCGCTAACGGTATCGGTAAGCCGGACACCAGTACACCGGCGGTATTGCGCATTGCGTACCGCATCACTACTGCAAACACTGGAAACGGTAGTGGAACTATATCGCCCTCAAATCCTTACGTGATGCATGGAAACAGTAGAATTTTTACAATCACACCAGCGGATGGTTCCATAGTAGCAAAATTATTCAAAGGGGACACCAAAATAACAGCAGCATATGCTTGTACACTTTCCACTATTACCGCTCCGGACAGTGTAAAGGTGCATTTTTTTACAGTCCCGAAACTACTCAAACCGATTCCTTCGAAGGGGAAGACATTTTTGATGGGAAGAGCTAGTGGGGCAATTGATGGGGATACTGCTCATCAGGTTACGTTTACGTATGGGTTTTATATGGATTCGACGGAAGTGACCCAGGGGGATTATAGCAGTTTGTATAATTCTCCATGGATATTTTTTACGAATCAAGGAAATATTCCCTTGAACACAAACAATCCTGCAACATGCTTTAATTGGTGTGATGCAGTCTTATATTGTAACGCAAGGAGTAAACGGGATGGATTGGACACAGCATATCGCTATATTGATAGGAGTGGTTCTGGCACATTTGAAGATGTATCAGATTTAAATGGCCTGCAAATCAATTATAATGTAGTAGGTTATCGTTTGCCTTCTGAGGCAGAATGGGAATTTGCTTACCGGGGAGGTACAACCAAAGATTACTATTGGGGAACTGACTACTACGAGGACTTTTCTGATTCAAACCTTATAAGAAGCTATGAGTGGTGCTTAAAAAGACCTATGTCAGAAGAAAACTTAAATCTCCAAATGGTTGGCCAAAAATTAAGCAATCCTTACAAATTATGTGATATGGCTGGAAATGCCTATGAATTTACAAATGATCTTATTGATATTCTAAGTCCAACGCCTGTTACAAATCCAACAGGGAAGCAATGGCAAAATAATACTGTTCATATCTATGAGCACACAATACGAGGCGGTTCGGTGCAAAATGATAAGAGAGGATGTGCAGCTTGGTCCCGTAATAGTACAGGAGAAGGCTGGGGAGGAGTATTTTTAGGTTTCCGTTGTGTTTTACCTGTTGAACCGATGGGAAAGTAATTTTTTACAAGGCAGCAAATGCACTCAAACTGGGGGTAATAAATGGCTGAAAATCCAAAATATGGAAATAAAGAAAATAGATACACAAAAGGCTCTCCAGATTCAAATAGTTCCTACAAAAACAACTCAGATGAGTATGAACTATATATTACTGAATCACATGATACCCTCGGCTCAATAGCAAAAAAATTCGGGCTTTCCTCATGGAAATACCTTTACGAGTATAATAAAAATCTCATTTGAGAAAATCCGGATCTTCTGAATACCGGTATCGAATTAAAGATCCCGAAGTGGAATGCAACAACCGGTGATGAACTTATTAAAGAAAAAGGGGGCAACCCGTTTGCGTATACCGGAGGATTGCAATACAGGTATCCATGGGTCCCGTTGAGCATGACATTGACAAACGTCCGTGGCGGAACCCTGAAAGAACAGGATGCAAATGGACAGATGTCAACAAAATTCAAGGAAGGGAAAGAGTATGTTATCATCGATGCAGATAGCGGGAAAGAGCTACTGAAAGGAACATTGAAATCCGCTGATGAGTTTGAACTGCTTATCCCTGATGCAAAAAACTGGTATATCACAATTGATGGAGTAATCTATCGATAAATGGAGGGTCAATGCCTGGTGATGCTTTATCGATAAAAATACAGATGCCCTTAGGAGCTGTCACAAAATAACTTTGACAGTTAGATGTTTAGATACTATTTTGTTTTCATGGCAGAATCACAAATCAAAAAGCGTCATGAATTGATATCACCGTTTCTTGATGAAAAGATTTTACGGCTTTATGTTGCCGCAGAGGCATCATCCTACGGATTTGGTGGCGGCAACAGATAGCCAAAATTACCGGTGTTTCACGTCCTACAATTATCGCAGGGAACAAGGAACTGCTTAATGGTATTGATGTTACTTCCTCAAGAGTACCGAGTTCTATAATACTTTTTTCCCCGCTTCTTTCGCAATTTGAATTTTCAAAATTGAATGTTCAATTGCGAGATC
>JAFGIN010000061.1 GCA_016929595.1 Chitinispirillaceae bacterium | reverse complement strand
CTGAGTGACAGAGTGACAGAGTGACAGAGTGACAGAGTGACAGAGTGACAGAGTGACAGAGTGACTGAGTGACAGAGTGACAGAGTGACAGAGTGACTGAGTGACAGAGTGACTGAGTGACTGAGTGACTGAGTGACTGGGTGACTGGGTGACTGGGTGACTGGGTGACTGGGTAATGCGAGGTGATGTACTTTGTAAGGGTGGTGTGTTGCACGTGGGTTGTGCTTCATCCGTAAAAATTCAGATTTCTGTTTGAGGTCTGTTTTTTGTAAAATACCTGGTCGAGGGTGACCAGGGCACACACTGAGAAGTGCTGGTTTATAATAGGATTTTTTTTCATGTTTTTTTGCACTGTGTCAAATAAAAACCGTATGGCATGATTCCCCTACGTGTTCTAAGTATCGCTTCGAAACTACGACTGAATGCTATTCAAATTCTTTTTGGGTGTATGCTGACCATTATAAATAAATTTAAAAAATTGCTGATTATATCCGGGGCAGCGGTTGTACTTGTCATTTTGGCGTCCGTTGCAATACGTAAGGCTGGTGTGTGGTTACTCGTTAAAGATCCTCTTCCTGACAAGGTGGATGTTGTATTTACATTTGCAGGAGATCGGAACAGAGTTGACTACTCGTCAGAGTTTATGATAAAGTATTCTGATTCGCACTGGTTGTTGAGTGATTTTAAAAATGGGTATATAAATTATATCAGTAAAAAGGGTTTTGATCTTTCACGAGTTACTGTGGTAGACACATGTGTAAGTACAATCTCTGAAGTTAAATGTCTGTTTGGGTATTTAAAGGAGCAGCAGATAAAGAATTCTCAAAAAATAAGTGTCGGTCTGGTGTCCAGTCCCTATCACATGAGGAGGATTAAATTGATGGTAAAGAGTCAGGCACGTATGAAAAATGTCAGTTTTTCTTACCACCCGGTGCCTATGAATATGTATAATGCTTCAAAATTGATGTATGAACGATGGTGGAGACATAAAAACACTTCTGAGGTTGTTATTTTAGAATACCAGAAGATTCTGTATTTCTATCTTTTTGATAATAAGTAATGCGTTTAAATTCAGACTGTTATATATTTAATCATTGATTTCCACTATAATACAATGTATTCTATGAGTTATCGGTTTAAATGACCGGTTAAAGCAGTTACCACCACACCATTCTTCGAGGTGATTACATGAGTAATACTACAAAAAAGGATCTGGTTGAAAAAATTTCAGATCGTACCGGATTGACTCAGGTAGATACAAAGATCGTCGTTGAAAGTTTCCTCGAATCTGTTACCGAGGCTCTTCAGGCGGGCAGCAACATTGAGATCCGCGGCTTTGGGCGCTTCAAGGTCAAACAGAAGAAAGCCAGGACAGCAAGAAATCCACGGACAAATGAATATATTGAAGTAGATGCAGGGTTTAAACCGGTTTTTGAAGCATCGAAGGAACTTCGTAAACGAATCAATGATGCACAGGGGTATGTTGAATCCGGGCCAATACCCAGTCAGCAGCAGGCCATTGGTTCTTTGTAGGATCCCACATAGTGAAGGCTGCTCTTATAAAATTTGTGAATTATTTAATCATTGTTTTCCAAGTTCGGCTGACCGTTTAGCTGCATCACATACAGCACTTATTACAGCATGTTTAAAAGCGTGTTCTTCAAGGGTTCGGCATCCCTGAGCGGTTGTGCCTGCAGGTGACATCACTTTCATTTTTAATGCTGCAGGGTGTTCTGAGCTTGAAGCAACCATTTTTGCCGCTCCAAGTACAGTCTGGACAGCACACTCTTTTGCCACAGAAAAGGGTAGCCCTGCTGTAACCCCTCCCTCAATCAATGCTTCAATAAAAAGAAACACGTAAGCAGGTCCGCTTCCGGAAAGCCCAGTTACGGCATCAATCAGTTTTTCACCCACCTGCACACTTTTCCCGAACGAGTTAAGAACCGATGCTATTGTGTCAAGGTCTTTTGCTGTGCAAAGACCATTGATAGCAAATGCACTCATTGCTTCACCAACCAGAGCGGGTGTATTGGGCATTACTCTGCAGATTCTGGCTTCTGCTCCAAGAAGATCCTCTAATCCTGACAAGGGAACACCGGCTGCAATGGATATCCACAATGGATCTTTAATAAAGCTGTTTTTTTGCAGCTGATTGACTGCACCAGCAATATCTGCAGGTTTAACTGCAAGGATTACGACATCTGGAATTGTCTCAGGATTTTGAAACCAGTCTTCAAATCTGCGGACAACAACAGACTCCGGCAGGCCGGAAAGTGCGAGCGCATTGAGGTCAAATGCAGTTATGTAGCACTCTGAACCGAAGGAATTGATAATTCCTTCAATGAGTGCTTTACCCATATTACCGCAGCCCAGTATTGCGATGTTCATAATAGATTAGCTCTTCATAGCCTCAAGGAAGTCACGGTTATTTTTGGTGTTCCCGACTTTTTCAATGAGGAATTCCATCATTTCATTTGGCGACATAGTGGCGAGGAATTTTCTAAGAATCCACATACGGTTTAACTCTTCTTCAGAAAGCAGCAGTTCCTCTTTTCTTGTGCCCGAGCGCATAAGGTCAATAGCCGGATAGATTCTTCTGTCAGAAATTTTGCGATCGAGAACAAGTTCCATATTACCGGTTCCCTTGAACTCTTCAAAGATAACTTCATCCATTCTGCTGCCGGTTTCAATAAGTGCAGTAGCGATAATTGTCAGACTTCCACCGTTATCAATGTTACGTGCTGCACCGAAGAAGCGTTTTGGTTTGTAAAGAGCTTGTGAGTCCACACCACCAGAGAGAATTCTTCCGGAATGCGGTGCAACAGTATTGTGAGCGCGTGCAAGACGTGTTATACTGTCCAGAAGGATGACAACGTCACGGTTGTGTTCAACCAGTCTTTTCGCACGTTCAATAGCCATTTCAGCGACTACCACATGACGATCAGCGGGCTCATCGAATGTTGAGCTTATGATTTCAGCTTTGACAGAACGTTGCATATCAGTGACTTCCTCAGGGCGTTCGTCGATCAGAAGAACAATAAGGAAAACTTCAGGATGATTACTTAAAATCGCGTTGGCAATAGTTTTAAGGAGTACGGTTTTACCTGTTCGCGGAGGGGCAACGATCAAACCACGCTGTCCTTTACCAATAGGAGTAAGGAGGTTCATGATTCTGGTTGCGACATCTTTGTTGTTATACTCCAGATTAAACCGCTCATTTGGGAAGAGAGGCGTAAGATCGTCAAAATTGATCTTTTTCTTACATTCCTCGGGATCTTCGTAGTTGACCATCTCAACGCGAAGAAGAGCAAAATACCGCTCAGAATCTTTCGGAGGGCGAACTTGGCCGCTGACTGCGTCTCCCGTTTTAAGATAGAACCGTTTGATCTGTGATGGTGACACGTAAATATCATCGGGTCCACTGAGATAACTGTTCAAAGGTGACCTGAGAAATCCGAACCCGTCTGGCATGATTTCAAGAACACCTTCAGCAAACATTTGACCGTTTTGATTTGCTTCGGCCTGAAGGATCTTGAAGATCAACTCCTGTCTTCGGAGATTACGGTGTTCGCCGACATTATAACTAGCGGCGAGATCGTTTAACTCTGTCATTGATTTGGACTTTAGTTCGGCAACATTCATTCAGACACCTCGATAAATGGTTTGTTTATGTCGCAATTCTCTTAGAGGTCAAGGGGATAAGCCCGTTTATCACTATAAAAATTGCTTCGTTGGAAAATTATTACTATTACTTTGAAGAGCTAAGCACTATTATTTTTTCATGAAGATTAAACATTGTACATACTATAAATGGAATACAAGCAAAAAGGTGCTTTAAAAGGATACTCCAATCGACGATTTACTTTCAAGCCTGGATTCTAAAACAAGTTTTGAATTGGTGTAGATGCGAGGTCGAAAGCACGCACTGTAAGTGAACTTCCTGCATTTCAGCCTTAAATATGCTCTAATTACAGTTTGAAGTCAAGGTTTTTTTTAAAAAAAATAAAAAAATTAGTTATTGCTCAGGAATCAGAATCCAGAATCCAGTATTTAATCCTGAGCTAGAGATGAATAAAAAGCATCCAGGTATCTGAAATTCTGCCTGGAATAATGAATTTTAAGCTGAAAAAGAGCCCTGCATTTCAGAGACTTATTTTTTTCCTTATTTTTAGATAATGAGTATCGATCAGGATCCTGATTGAAACCTGGTTTCAATACAAATGTTTTTCTACGTTGTTTTGAAATGCTTACCCGATTTCCATCAATAATGTTTCTCCTTGCTCCCTTTCTCTACGAGTAAAGAGAGGACTGGGTGGTCGCTGAGCTTATCGATTGCGGAGAGAGTAGATAGCGTATTCTGTAAAACTGGAGTCATTACCTGATAATGCAATCAGTACCAACTGTGTGCATACAAATATTTCTTTTTTTCCTGAAATGAGCACGAATCGATGCACTCAGAAGGCTTATTCAACAACTCTTAATACCAGCCCCTTAAGGTATTCACCCTCTATATGTGCGACATTCACCGGATGATCAGGACCTGCTGTCAATGTATGGAGAACCTGAATGGGGCGTCCTGAATCTGTTGCTGCAGCGAAGACAATCTGTCTGAAAAGTTTCATATCTATTGCCTGCGAGCAGGAGAATGTGAACAGTATTCCGTCTTTGTTAAGTTTTTTAAGGGCACACAAATTGATATCCTTGTACCCCCGGGCTGCCCGGTCGACCTCGCCGGCATGTTTTGCGAACTTGGGCGGGTCACAAATGATGCAATCGTAGAATGTTGAGGTTTCTCTGAGATACCGGAAAACATCAGAACAGGTATAATTTACATTGTGAATGTCCGGCATGTTGCGCCCGATATTTTTTTGTGCACAGGAAACCGCATTGCGGGAGATGTCGACAAGTTCTACATGTGAGGCGCCTGCGTAAAGAGCATTGACACTAAAACCACCGCTATAGGAAAAACAGTCGCATACCGATTTACCCGGCACGTAAGTCCTTAATAGGTAACGGTTTTCGCGCTGATCAAAAAAGTAACCCGTTTTCTGTCCTCCAGAAATGTCAACAGAAAAAGAGAGGCCATTTTCACTGATTTCAAGATCTGGAGGTACGCTGCCGTATAGTGCACCCTCCTGCTCCTGAAGTCCTTCCCGTTTACGGGAGTCGGTATCAGATCGTTCGTAAATAAACTCCGGGGTGCAATACTTTTTCAATGAAGATATAATGACATTTCGGAATTGTTCGATGCCGCAGGTGAGCAGCTGTACTACCAGGCCCCGGTTAACTTTATCCACAATCAGTCCCGGAAGAAAATCGCCTTCAGAGTTGATTAAACGGCAGGAATCTGTGTGTTCATCGAGGATGAATGCTCTGCGTGCAACAGCATCAAAGATACGTTTTTCCAATAGTTGAAGAGAAAATGGACACTTTGCGTTTGAGAGCATACGGATTGAAATCGCAGAGTTGCTATTGTAATATCCATAGCCTAGAACAGTGCCGCTTATCTCCTGAACTTTACAAAGACATCCGGGCACTGTTTTTCCCAGTATCTGTCCTATCGACCCGCTGAATATCCAGGGGTGTCCCGTGCGAACAGGTTTTTCACGTCCTTTTTTAAGAATTATTACCGGAAGAGTGTCATGATCTAATTCGTTCATCATCGAGCTGCTTTTTCTTCAGGCGTATTCCCTGAGTAATAGTAGTAAAGAGACATGTCTGTGGCGACCAGTAAAAGATTAATAATGTACAAAACGATAATCCAGTCTCTTGCATAAATCAATTTGTGGGTTATTCCGGATGCATATCCGCAGATGACAATAAGCATAAAAAGGGGGCTTTTGCCACTGACTGTTCTGGTACGTACGGCTTTAACTATGGAAACAGGCCAGCTGATACCAAAGCACAAAAGCATCAAACCTTCAAATATACTCATTGCTCTACCTTGATATTTCCATTAAAGACATGCATCGCAGGGCCTGTCATGTAAACAGGGTCAGACTGTGTGCCACTCCAGCTGATCAAAAGATCACCGCCCGGAAGATGTACGGTCACATAGTTTCCATGCAGCTTATTGAGGATGCCGGAGACTACGCTGGCACAGGCTCCGGTCCCGCAGGCCTGTGTCTCACCGCATCCCCGTTCCCAGACCCGCATGACTATCTCAGAATCTGAGAGGATCGTGATAAATTCCACATTAGTTTTTTTGGGAAATAGCGGATGTGTTTCTATCTGCGGCCCGATAGTTTTTACAAGGTCATCATCGTTATGGTCTGGATATATGACTGCATGAGGGTTACCCATAGATACTGCAGTGAATTTAAATTCTCTACCAGCTATATCAATTTTTTCCATCAGGACTACTCCAGACCTGCCGGCAACAGGAATCCGGGATGCATCAAGGCAGGGGGAGCCCATATTGACAGTAACGGTAGTATTATCAAGCAGTTCAGTTCTTATGATACCAGCACCTGTTTCAATAGCCAGGCTCTTATGAAGGGAAATCTTCTGACTGCCAATGTATGATGCAATGCAGCGGATACCATTGCCGCACATTTCAGCCTCACTGCCATCACTGTTGATTATAGCCATTTTAAAGTCGGCAATTTCAGATGGCAGAAGAAATAATAAACCATCAGCTCCGATTCCTTTTCTGCGATCACAAAGGATGGCTGCGTTTTTTTTTAACAACGGAAACAATTGCTCATGATTCCGGTCGGGAATAATAAAATCGTTTCCCAGGCCATGCCATTTCTGGAATGTGACAGTATGACAGGTCATTATTTTGTTGTTCCTTTCTAAAACCGAGGACACCAGAAGAAATTCTGGTATGCTTAGAGGTTAAAAATAGTTAAAAAACACTAAGTTTCCTCGAAAAAGCGTTATCTTTATATTAGCTGTATCCTAAGCCGACAAAGCTGGAACCCAAAGAAGTGAATACATGATTTCTGTTGGGAGAAAGCTTTCCTCCTGGAACAGGCCTTATGAAACAACTACTCAGACATGCAGCCCCCGGGAGATTGCATTAGGCAGTACATTTTTATTCCTCGAAATGGCAGAACACGGCGGGCATATGGGATTCATTGCGTTTAATAAAGACAATGGGTACTGGCATGAAACCAGAAGTGTGTTGCGTGTAATGATTATCTGCATATTCTTGATGAAATACGTTTTTTGGTTGTTTGTGCCGGTGCGTACGCTACGGTAGGAGCACGTTGCAACGTGCCCCTAACAGAAACTCTGAAGCAACCTGATTTCTTCAGGCCATAACGTCTCATCAATCGTTTCCAGAATCAGTGGAATGTTGTCGAATCGTTTGTCCTGCATGATAAATTTAAACGGTTCGAGTCCAAGTTCACCTTTGCCAAGGCTGTTGTGGCGGTCAACTTTGCTTCCAAGTTTTGTTTTTGAATCGTTGAGATGAAGGCCGCGAAGGTATTTAATACCAATAATAGATTCCAGTTTGTTTATGGAATCGAGAAACGCATCTTTTGTACGCAGTTCATATCCGGCAGCGAATGCATGGCAGGTGTCGATACAAACGCCAATTCGTGATTTATCTTCGACCAATCCGATAATTTCTGAAAGGTGTTCAAATTTATACCCAATATTTGATCCCTGACCGGCAGTGTTTTCCAGAACGACGGTGACCCCCTTTGTTTCATCAAGTGCCCTGTTGATAGACTCTGCAATAAATTCAATACATTGCTGTTCGCTTACCTGCTCAAGGTGACTTCCTGGGTGGATATTTAGAAGTGTCAATCCAAGCTGAGAGCAGCGGATAATCTCATCAAGAAATGACTCATACGATTGTTTTCTTTTGTCCGGATTGGGATTACCGATATTGATCAGGTAGCTGTCGTGAACAAGAACCTGTGAAGCGTCATATCCACAGTCAGTCATGTTTTTTTTGAATGCATCAATAGTTTGCTGTTCATAAGGTTTTGAAACCCATCGACGCTGGTTTTTTGTAAACATTGCGAATGCTGTTGCTCCGATTGCGCATGCATTCAATGGTGCATTTTGAACACCGCCGGTTGTTGAGACGTGAGCACCGATATATTTCATGAAACTCTCCATTAGCAAAAAAGACTGGTGTCAGGGGTTGTATCCCAGGATACTGAATTCACCGTTAAGAACTTTATAATCGTTCATTTCACGGTTTGCATATTGAGGATCACCATTTTTACAGGAAACATCAATTTTAATTTTTGCTGTATCACCTGTGAAATCTCCTGCTGCATTACCGAAAAATAAACTGAGGTATAAGGTAATTTCATTAATATTATCGCTGAGAGCTCGTTCCAGCCCGTACACTCCATTGTGTGTTAAGAGTGTGCTTACAATACTCATAGAACTGCGTTGATCTTTGATATGGACACCGGAATTGAGATTGTCGGAAATTGTAGATTTGGAAATGTTGAGCTCTGAATAATTACAAAAAATACCATATCCCCGATTTCGGACGATTAAAACATTTTTAAGTTCCAGTTTTGCATCAGGACCGATACAGTTGATTCCGTATTCATTTTCTATAAATTCACAATTGTCTACTGTAACATTGCTGTTGAGCACATCAAGGCCATTATTTTTTGATCCGATTATATAACAATGTTTTAACCAGATATCAGATGAATTGTTTTCAATGTTAAGTCCACGGGTTGTGGAATTAATAAATGACAGATTTCGAATGATAATATTTCGGCTATTACTGATTGAGAAGTATGGATAAAGAAGTTTTGTAGTATTGAAAGGTGAACCCTGGATGATAATTGGTTTTTCGCTACTTCCTTTATCGAGAAATTTGAGTGTAAGAGTATGTGTTCCGGAATCGATTGAGACCGTATCACCTGGCTGAATGGAATCAATCTGCTTTTTAATTTCGGCAGGATCAGAGAGCCACTTTGCTTTACAGTATTCCATTGCAAGTTTGATCGAATCATTATACGATTCTACCATTTCATTGTAGCGCCCGATATCCCGGTTTTTCATGGTGATAATCATGGTGTTAGTATCAGAAATGTTACTGTTAAACGTCTTAATGTACTTGATAAGAGAATCGGCACTAATGGTAAGGCGCTCATAAAAGCCTGTGACTGAATCCTGAAATTCTTTTGAATGGATTCCCTGAGGCGTACATTCGTTATTGTCCCTGGAAATGCGCGTGAGTGTCAGTTCCATAGCACTGCGGATCAAATTACTGAAATCCTTAATTTCTACAGTATCGGTAAAAAAGGTCAGTGAAGGAAAAGTGTCCACTTTGGATTTGTTCTTTAAAATCCTGCAATCAATGCGGTTCAACGAATCGATTGAGTTATTGAGTATGTAAATAGAATCCAGCCGATTCTGCATGGATTTAAAAATAGAATGGGTTGAATCATTTAACTTATTTAAACTGTCGATTTTGGGAATCTGTTCATAAATTTGCTCAAGTCTTGAAGTGGCATCTAAGGCAAAATTTTGAAATTGGATAAGGCTGCTATCCTGAATTTCTTTTCGGTACTCTTCAGGGCATCCATTTATCGGGTCCCATATGTTATTCCTTTCAATGCAGGCACAGAATAGCAGAAGGAGAATCGGTAAGAACAGGGTGATTGAATAATGGCTTCTCGTTTTTTCCATATCTCAAATATAAATACAGATCGGATGGACAGCAATTTCAGTTTGTTTTTAATTTATTTAATTACTCTTATATTTTATAATTAAAATGAACCTGTGGCTTTCTCGTTTTTCGGAAATGAGTATTATTTTTTCGTATTATACCATGAGGTCTCTTAATATCGAGTACTGGGTGTCATTTTAACAAAGATCTGTATCAGATTGCATTTCAGGTTTGTGTGCCTTATGGCCTGCGGACCTTTACCATCAGGTTAGTTTTTGAATTCCGGAAATTGAGAGAACCAATTTGTAACAATGGATTATCTTTGATGAAATTATCAACCTGTTTTTCTCTTTTTCTCCTGTTTTGCTGCATAAAATCTGCAGATGCGCTTTCATCGCAGTGTGGAAGGGGTAAGAAGGTTATTTTCTATAAATCTACGGCTGCCGTGGACCGAAAGATCAGATCGGGTTTCAGTGATGAGTTTTTTTATGCACTGAACGCACCATTAAAGGAGATTGGTTATTGCCCTCTCAGGCTGGATTCCTATACACATCGGGATTCGCTTGGGATGCTTACCCCACTTCTGTTGATTGATGTAAAAGAGAATCTGAACAGGTCCGACAGTGAGTCGACATTGATATTTGTAATTTACTTTCTTCCATTGAAAGAGGTCAGGTACAACTATTCGGTACCTCATAACGCCAATCAACTGATATCGTTGTTATTTGATCCTGAGGAACTTTCAACGTTTGAAACTGTTGCAGTACGTAAAACTGTGGAAAACCTCAGAACCCAGTATATCTGCCACCTCAGGCTCGAATCAGAACCTTCAGGGGTAATGATTTCAAGCAGTATTGGATTGGAGGGAAAAACGCCTCTTGAATGGGTTCTTCCTGTTGGTGAGCTTGAGATCACCGGAAATCTCAATGGTTACAGCGAATTGGAAAGAAATCTCAGGCTCGGCTCTCCAGGAATACATACCTATGTTCTCGAAATGAAGTCACGCCAGTTTTACAACTCCCGATTTATGATCCCAACAATCATTTTCAGCGTGTCATCAGCTATCCTCTTCGGTGTAGAACGCTACTACTATTCGCAATACATGGATCTTAATAAGCAAACACTGTTTAATAATCCCGGGCAATTTGAAGATTTGTATAATAAAGCAAAAAGTTTTGAATATGCTGCATTTTCATCACTGGCACTGACTGGCATTTCATTTACGTGTACGTTCTTTTTCTAATTCAGAACGGCTTTGGCAATGAGGAAGTAGATTATTAGTCCGCTTGCATCAACAAGTGTTGAAATAATTGGTGCACTGACAACCGCCGGATCAATTCCGATTTTCTTTGCTGTCATTGGGAGTACGGATCCGGCTACAGCTGCGAGAGTTGAAATGGAGATTAATGATAGAAAAAGGACTACCGAGATATCCCAGTTGAAAATTAAACCGACTGGAAGCAGTGCGATAAGTGCAAGTGATAATCCAAGAAAAAAGCCAACCCGGATCTCTTTTAAAAAAACAGTAAACAGATCAGAAAAACGTACTTCGTCAAGAGCCATGGCCCGAATGATGATCGTTGCTGATTGTGAGCCGATATTCCCGCCGATTCCAATTAAAAGAGGGATAAAAAGGGAAAGTTGAATTGCCGAGTGGAGATAGTTTTGAAAGATGTTCAATACATTAACAGTCAGAGTGGCGGCAATGGCAAGTACCATCAGCCACACACCTCTGCTTTTTGTGAGTGTTAAAACTGAAGCACTCAGGTAGGGTACCCAGAATGGTTCTGATGCTCCTGAGCGAATGATATCTTCAGTGTCACGTTCCTGAAGAACATACATGGCGTCATCATAGGTGAGTACACCGACAAGGGAATCGTCGGTATCTACTACCGGCAATGCGATATATCCGATTTCCAGAAGAAGTTGCGAGGCCTTCTCCTGGTCTTCATCAACCCTGGCATAATAGGTTTCATCGGAGATTAGTTCTCCGATTTTTTGCTGTGGGTCTGCAAGGACTAAGTCCCCCAGATCAAGAACGTCAGCGATAGTACCGTTTTCATTTATTACTGGCAGAGAATAGATTGCTTCGACTTCACGTCCTGAAGTTCTTACTCTGGCAATAGCATCCTTAACAGTCATCGTGACTTTAAGGTCAACGAATTCGGGACTCATTATCCGGCCAACAGAGTTTTCGGGATATCCCAGAAGCAGTGATGTCAACCGACGTTCTTTAAAAGAGAGTCCTTCAAGAAGCCCCTTTGCAACTTCAGGGGGCATCTCATCAAAAAGTTTCGCTCTGTCATCAGCTTCCATGTTTTCTAGGATTTCACGGACAACAGGTTCTCGTAATTCTTGAAGAATCTCCTGCTGGTATACTGGATCGAGTCGCTCGAAGACTTCCAGAGCAAGATCTTTTCGGAGCAGACGAAATGCTATTCCGCGGTACTGTTTATCACATCGTGTCAGAACTTCTTCAATTCCAAGAGTTCCAAGATTTGATAGAATGTGTCGGGCAGTATGATAATCCTGTCGTTGGAGAAGGTCAGAAATATCGGTCAAACTATGACCTCCTTTACTACAGTCCGAGGTGATCAATTTTTGTCTCACTGAATATAAAACATGTTTTTTTTAATAATTTTATAAAACTATTCTTCAAGCAAAAAAAAAAGCTTTTTCTGATGATAACAGCGAAATCAGAGCTCTCTGCAGGATTGGATAATGTTTGATAAGGAAATTAAATTTAAAGAAAATGAAGTGTCTAAGCAGTTGTTGTTAAATCATTTCTGGTTTGCAGCATCGACTGAGCACATCCGCAAGATTTTCTATCGTATATGGTTTTGTGATCGCTGCGTGAAATCCGTACTTCTGGTAATCGGTGATTACTTTATCATTTGCATACCCGCTGGAAACAATAATTCTTGTATCGGGATCAATAGTGCGTAGCTCATCGACTATTTCAATTGCACCCTTGCCACCGTGTACAGTGAGGTCCAGGATAATTACTTTGAATTTTATATTTTTTTCAAGGTGCTCTTTTACTGCCTGAAGAGCCTGTTCGCCACTTTCTGCAAGAACACAATCATAACCGAGGTGTTTCAGGACTTTTTTGATACTCAGACGTATCGTTTCCTCATCATCCATAAGAAGAATATTATAATCCGAAAGGGAGATTGACGGTGATTGATCGATAGCCTCGGTATGTGGTTCCTCTGAAGCAGGGAGAAAAACATTAAATACGGTTCCCCTTTTTCTTGTTGATTCAACGGTAATGTGTCCTCCATGTTTTTGAACTATAGCGAATGCAGAGGTCAGCCCCAGACCATTGGAGGCGTTTCTGGTAGTAAAATAGGGATCAAAAATTCTATGAATTATAGTGTTGTCAATTCCCTCACCAGTATCTGAAATTGAAATTCGTACATATTTGCCAGTTTTTATTGGCAGACTGTGAGGAGGCTTGAGGTCAAAGTTCGAAGCATCGACAGTGATAGTACCGCCATCAGGCATCGCTTCATCTGCGTTATTGACTAAATTATTCAGTACCTGATCAAACTGTCCACGATCAATGACGACTTTCGACAGATCTTCACCAAATTCAAGCTTATAGTCTGATTTGGAGTCACTGAGATAAAATCCAACTGAACTCTCGATAAACTCTTTAATAGCAATTTTTTCTCTGGGAGGAGCACTTGTTTTTGAAAATATCAGCAGCTGCTTTGTAAGGTTAGATGCTCTGAATGCAGCTTTTTCGGCATTGGTAATAAGTTGTGCCGTTTCTTCATTGGGTGGCAGTTCCATTTTAGCCATAAAAAGATTAGTTACGATACTGGTGAGCAGGTTATTGAAATCATGTGCAATACCACCAGCAAGAAGATTAATCGATTCAAGTTTTTTTGCTTTAAACAGCTCTTCTTCAAGAACAATCCTTTCGGTTATATCCCGGACAGCTATTACATATCCTACCTTATTACCAGTGCTGTCAAGAATTGGGGCTGCCTGTTCTGCCACCTTGTACCTGAGACCATCTTTCGAAACTATTGTTGAGTGGTTATTTATAGGTGAATTGCATGATTCCTGCATAAGAATAGATAACGCATGAACAGGAGGCGTTTCACTGCTGTTAGTATCAGATTGGCAAGAGTATACGTCGTTAATGTGTTTTCCTGATGCATCCTGTTGAAGCCATCCTGTAAGGTGTTCTGCCGCCGGGTTCATTGAAATAATATAGCCATCGCTATTGGTAGTTATCACACCATCACCAATGGAGCAAAGGGTTACCGACAGCCACTCCTTTTCTGCTGCCAGCTGTGTTTCAAATTTCAATTGCTGTTCAATTTTTTCCTGGAGTTGTTCGTTGGCGATCCGTAATTCCTGTGTGCGTTCCTCGATGCGCCTTTCAAGCTCTTCCCTGGCTTTCTGGAGTTCCTGCTGTATTTTTTCTCTTTCGGATATATCTCTGCCAACAAAAACAATCCCACTTAATTTGTTTTCATGGTTTCTCAGCACAGACCAGGAGAGCGAGATGGGGATAGATTCTCCGTTTTTTTTTCTAAAATAGGTGCCAAAGTCACTTACAATGCCACTGCGTAAGAGTCGGGTTACCGAATCGTCTCCGCTGGTAAATTTTCCGATAATTACTTCAGGATGTTTTCCGAGTAACTCATGTTCTGTATACCCCAGCATTACAAGCAGTGCGTTATTAACAATCTCAATTTTCCGGTCCAGGTTGACCACGATAAGTGCATCAGACATCGTTTTCACAATAATACCGGCTGCATCCTCAGGACTCAAGGCAAATAGTTTAAACTTGTAAATTGCAAGATAGAAAAAAACAGCGGAAATGGAGAGTGATGAAACGGTCAATTCCGGAACTTTTATGGAAAAAAGAGGCAATAGCCATCCAGTGGTAAGGCTGCAACTTGCGGTAACTGATGTACCGATGAGAATGTAAATTATCTGTTTTCTGTTTGCAGCTGAAGTAAGACTTCTATAATACCTAACCAGTAGTGCTGTTCCGACGATTATTATTACTGCCGATATGGTTGTTGAAACGTGAAACAGTGCAGAATCGGGGATCTGGTATCCCCATCCCCACCAGTAGCGAACAGGTACTGTAGTGAAAATATAAATATCAAGACAGGCCTGCAGGACCCCGATAGTGTAGGTGAGGGGGAGGATTATGGTTCTAATCCATCGGTTTATATATCCAGAGAAAAGAAAAACAAAATGGAGATATAAGACAGCTGTCAGAGGCCATATTGATTCAATTGCCTGCCAGAGTTTTGCGCGATGAGCTGTTTCGGCTTGTCGGGCGAAAAATTCAGAAAACCCCCAGCATGCAAATGATAAGCAGAGTATTACAAATGTTTTTATAAGAGGTGTTTTGTTTTTCCCGATAAACACAAGATGTGCTATCGAGAAGCAGATGATGGCTGAGATGAGAGAAAATAAAGAAAAAATTACCAAAGGATGTTCCAATTTTTTAATGTTATAAACGTTGTTTCAGAAAATCAGCCCAGGTCTGTCGCAGCGCATCAAAACATAGTTCAATCTGGGTCCATTTGCGAATATGACGACTGGAATCACACACGAAAGTATAAACCGCTTTGAACTCACATATTCTAGATTGTATCTTAGTGATAAAAGATTTTAAATCTGTTTTATCATCAGGAAGAATAATTGTTGCTGGTCCAGGCTATTTTTTAATCAGGGTCGTTCTCCAATCCTGAAAAGGGAGAGGTAAGTGAAAACCGATCCGGATGCCTCTCAGAGATGAAATTTTTCAGTGTTTAAATAAAGGTGTCTTTAAGTCAAGTGAATAGCGAAAAAGATATCAAAATATCCATTATTATTGTTCATTACAAGGTTCCGGAGTGTCTTCGGGAAGCGATACACTCAATTTACCAGGCTGAACTTTCTGACAGCGCGGAAATAATCGTTGTTGATAATGCATCAGGGGATAATTCTGCTCAAATCACAAAAAAAGAGTTTCCTGAAGTTACCTGGATTCAACTAAAACAGAATATCGGATTTGGAAAAGCCTGCAATATTGGTGCCAGGCATGCCAAAGGACAGTATATCCTATTATTGAATCCCGATACAGTTATCAGTAAAACATCACTTTCTGTAGCATACGATCTGCTCGAAAGTCGATCGGATATTGGTTTGATGGGGCCGAAAATTCTCAATCCTGATGGAACGCTTCAGGCAAGCTGCCGGCGTAGTTTTCCAACTCCGGCTGTAGCAATTTTCCATCTTTCCGGTCTTTCAAGACTGTTTCCAAAGAGTAAATTGGTAAGCCGTTATCATATGACCTTCATGGATCCCGATCAGGCAGGAGAGCTTGAAGCTATTTCGGGTTCGTTCATGTTTCTCAGACGAGATCTTTTTAATGAAATCGGGGGCTTTGATGAGATCTTTTTCATGTATGCAGAAGATCTTGATCTGTGTTGGAGAATACGTGAAAAAGGGTACAAAGTATGGTACGAGCCTGCCACTCAGATTATTCATCGCAAGGGGCGAAGCAGTTCAAAAAATGCTATCAGGTCTCGAATTGCTTTTTATGAAGCGATGGTTTTGTTTCTGAAAAAGTACCGTTTTTCGGGAATCTTTCCAACATGGTTCATTTTTCTGGGGATACTATTACAGGCATCCCTGAATATTGGGTCGATTCTTTTCAAGTACAGTACTGCAGCTTTGATTGATCTGTTTTTTATTAATAGCGTAGTCTACATGAACATCCTTTTTCGATTTAAAACCGAAAATCCCTACACATACGGAACAATTATACCGCTCATAGGTGCTCATTTTTTGTTATCAGTTATATTTATTACGGTATTTGCTTATAATGGCGTGTACTCAAAAAAACGATACACCGTCTCAAATACCTTTTTTTCAAGTCTTTTTGCCTCACTGACCTTTCTTTCCTGTATATACTTTGTAAAGTCAATGGCATTTTCAAGAATCGCTTTTGCATTTTCAACCATATCAATTACACTGGTGCTAATGGGATGGAGAGAAGTAATTCCTCGACTTATCAGCAGATTTAAAAGGATACTTATTTCGCCGGAGAGAATTATTATTGCTGGTTCCGGTTCTGTTTCATACAGGTTAATCAAGAATGTCGAAAGTGAAAAAAGAGGTGCAATTACCGGAATTATCTGGACAGATCAAACGCCTATGCCCCCGGAGTACGAGGGGTATCCGGTCCTTGGAACAATGAATGATATGGCACAGATCCTGCAGCGCTATGAAACAGAGATGCTTTTAATCGCAACATCCCAGCCATGGTATTCGTATGCTATCGAATTGCTTGCCTCAAAAAAGGTGAAAAATCTTACCGTTAAATGGGTACAGCAGGACATATTTAAACTCAGTGATGAGAATCTGCCTGATAAAATTCCATTACTTGATTTCTCTATATAGCTCCTATGAGTTATATTTACTCACAATCGTTTTAACGATTTCAGGTCTGTTTTCCAGAGCCTGGTTTACCATTTACCATGTATGCCGGTTAATTTCTCAGGATTGCAGTACACGTCATGTACCAATAACATAGTGAGACATAAATGCCCAGATTATCCGATTTATTATCTGACAGATCCAGAAAGGATCTGATTTCTGAAGCGCGGAAAAAAGAGCAGGGGACGCAGCAGAAGAAACAAAAACATACACCATCACCCGGATCTCATCAATCGCAAAAACATTTGTATGCGGAGCATGCCGGGACATTCCCGATACCCGATTTTGTTGCACTGGATGTAGAAACGACCGGTCTCGATTTCAAATCCGATAGAATAATTGAGATCGGGGCGGTTAAATTCATTGATGGCAAAGTGACTGGTGAGTTTTCAACATTTGTAAATGCTGGTGTGGCGATACCAGGACATATAACCGATCTTACCGGAATCAGGAATGAAGATATCCATTCGGCTCCCACTTTTGCGGATATAGCGGATAAGCTACTGGATTTCATAGGTATTTTTCCTCTGTGTGGACACCAGGTGGAGTTTGATGCAACGTTTATCAATGAGGAATTTAAAAGAATACATCGCGAGCCAATGTCAAGGCAACTTATTGATACTGCACTATTTTCAAGAATTCTTCTGGGGCCGGATCAGCGATTCTCTCTGAAATCAGTGAGTGAATATCTGTCTGTGAACCTTAATAACGCCCACAGGGCCCTCAATGATGCGCGGGCATCAGGTGAAGTTGCTGTTGCGCTTATTCCAAAACTTGCAAAGCTTCCACTGCATATTCGTCAGACACTAGCGTACTGTGCGCCGACATCTTTCTTTAAAGGGTTGATAATCAAATCGTTAGGCCATAATCGTCCAACTATTATTATTGACCGCAAACGCACAGATAGTGTTTTTGAGCGTCTGCATGAACCGGAAAGTTATCAATCTATTGATTCTAAAGAAGTTAAGAGTATTTTTTCGACTGATGGTGTTCTGAAAAACCATGTAGGGAATTTCGTGTATCGATCGTCACAGGAGCAGATGGCTTGTAAGGTATTGGAATCACTCAATGATCAATCTATTCTGATTGCTGAAGCTGGTACCGGTACCGGTAAGTCGCTGGCATATCTTATTCCTGCGGCTGTGTGGGCGCTCAAAAACAGGTGCAGGGTTGTAGTTTCAACCAGGACTAAAAATCTTCAGGATCAACTCATTTCAAAAGATTTACCTCTTGTCAGAGATGCAGTGAACGGGAATATCACGTTTTCCGTTCTGAAAGGGCGTTCTAATTATATCTGCTTAAGTCAGTGGAAGCGGGTACTTTCGGGCGATATGGGTAATCTCTCTCCAAGGGAACGCTTTGCTATTCTACCTCTTATCCCCTGGGTGGAATCGACTGAAACAGGTGACATTGAAGAGCAGAATCAGTTTAACCCCAAGTGGTTTAGTAAGATATGGAATGTTATCTCATCAGAAAGTCATGAATGCAGGGGACGTCGCTGCGCTCACTATCAAAGTTGTTTTTATCAGAACGCACGTGCTAAGGCGTTGTCATCAAACATATTAGTAATCAATCATGCTCTTTTTTATTCCGATCTCTGCTCGGAAAATTCTTTTCTGGGTCCAATCGGTTCTATCATCTTTGATGAAGCGCACCACCTTGAAACATCAGGACATCGGTTTTTGAGGGTTGAACTTGATACAAACCGTATAAATCTTCTCACTGAAGTTCTCAACAGCCTGGTTCTTCATATCGGAAATCTTCAGGAGGAAAAGCAGATCTATTCGATTGGCAAAGAGATACGCAGTCTTCTGAAACAATTCAGAAAGCATTCTCAGGATTTTCTTCATGAACTTTCTACCTGGGCCGCTCAGAATCAGAACCTTAATGAGTTTCAAATCGGGTATGACAGCACGCTTTTCAGCGGACTTTTACGATCGGCGGTTTTTGAGCATTCTATTAATGAGATTTCCGATCAATTGTATGCACTGAAACAGGCTATTACCGGACATCAGCAGGCAGATGCTTTCAAAGAGCTGGAAGAGGAAGCGGTTACCTGCTCAGAACGGATTTCGCAGCTTAAGGCTGACTATCTCTATTTATCTCAAGCAGTTACTGAAGATCATGTTTTCTGGCTTGAGGGAAATCTTGAGCGGGGCTGGGTTAAAGCATGTGGAGTACCTTTAGATATCAGTACTATTTTATCCGATGTATGGTCTAGGTGCAGTGGAGGGATTGTGTTCACTTCTGCCACCCTGTCTGTTTCAAAATCAGTCAGTTATTTTAAAAATGCCTCGGGAATCGGTCCCCATGATGCAAGAACTGCTGTGGAACTTTTCAAAAGTCCTTTTGGTGCTCACCAGATGATTATGGGTTCTATCAGCAGTGCCCCTGAAGTTGACAGCCCCGAGTATCCGAAATATGTAGCGCAGGCTATCAGCCGGATTCACAATGAGTTACATAAAAATATCCTGGTTCTTTTTACTGCATCATCGATGCAAAGTGCGGTGTATGATCTGCTCAAGAGCGATTCATCTATCGATAATCATAAATTGCTTGCACAGGGGACCAGTGGGGCCAGACATGCGATCTTAGATCAATTCAAGAAAAACAGTTCGATGATTCTGCTGGGCACCGACAGCTTCTGGGAGGGTATTGATGCTCCCGGGGAATCGTGTGAAGTGGTTATAATTCCAAGGCTTCCGTTCCCGGTACCAACTCACCCTCTTACACAGGCGGTATGTAAAAGGGTTGAAGGCAAAAACGGGGAGTCGTTCTTTTCATATTCAATCCCTGAAGCTGTTATTAAGTTCCGGCAGGGGGCTGGTCGGCTCATACGGACAACGACAGACCGCGGGGCTCTGGTAGTTCTGGACAGCAGAATAATTACCAAAGGGTATGGAAAACAGTTTATCAGGTCTCTTGATGGGGATTTCAGGACGTTTAACGACAGTACTTCAATGGTCGGTGCTGTGAAGGAGTTTTTCAGTAACCCGGACGGATATGAGCAGTCATCAGAGAAGTATGTTCCGCTGGAGGAAGTTTGAAAAACGTTTTTTTACTAATTAATGCATTGCTATTTATGGCGTTAAACGGATGTGGTGTTTACACATTTAATGGCTCAACGCTTCCTTCTTATATGAAAACGATAGATATACCATTATTCAGGAATTTATCTCTGGAACCAAATATTGCTGACGAGATCACCACCGAACTTAATAAAAAAATGGTGAGTGATAATTTACTGAGGGTTGTTACCGAACAGGGTGATGCAACCTTGTATGGTGAGGTAAGAAGTTATCTTAATGAACCTTACATTTATGGAACTACGGAAGTGCGTCAAGTTACTGTAGATCAATATATTGTGCGGATTACCGCAGATGTTGATTTCGTTGATAACAAAAAGGATCATTCAATGTTCAAGGGGGCAGTTACCGGTGAAGGTATATATAATTTTGCCACTGAACAGGAAAGTGTCGGGCGCCAGAAAGCGATCACTGATCTGGTGAGAAAAATACTTGAGAAATCGGTTCAGAGCTGGTGAAACCTGAAAATCGCAGCAGAGCTGATGTGGATAACACAACAACGAGACGTGTCTGGGGTTAGTTTCGCAACGTATTGATATTAAAATAGTTACACAAAGTATGTCAGGATAAAGTTCGATGTATTAGATTGAAGCGCTGTATGCTTATACGTAAAAAAACCGAACCAGATTACATGGTTCGACTCCGGATAGTTATTTCGACGCTTCTCTGGTATTTATTCATCTGTGAGGTATTTCTCTTTTCACTTGCAATGGTATTTGGAAGAGGCTGTGGTTACAAAATAACGTTTATCGCTTTTGGGTGCGTCGGAGCAATTATAGCTGGTGCTATCGTTGCTTTTATTCTGATAGTGTCGAGTTTCAGTTATCTTGCTGGAAAATAGGGAAAAAACTACTCAATAAATTTCCAGAAATCGGCAATTGAATTGAGCGCTTCCTGCTTCATATATTTTTGAATACCGTCAAGTACCTGCGTGGGAATTTTCGGATCGACAAAGGTTGCAGTTCCAACCTCAATTGCACTGGCTCCGGCAAGAAGATACTGGATTGCATCATCGGCACACATGATTCCGCCCATGCCGATAACCGGAATTTTTACCGCATGACTTGCCCGATAGGTCATTGCCACACCCACCGGTCGAATCGCAGGACCGCTTAATCCACCGGTTTTCATGGCAAGTACCGGTTTTTTCTTTTTCGTGTCGATTACCATTCCAACCAGAGTGTTTATACAGGAAATTGCATCTGCTCCTCCGGATTCGGCAGCTTTTGCTGTAACAGTAATATCGGTTACGTTCGGTGTGAGTTTTATAATGAGAGGTTTATCGGTTCTTTTTCGCAGCATTAATGTAAGCCGTTCAATTTGAACTGGATCTGTGCCGAATGCCATCCCCCCGCATTTGACGTTGGGGCAGGATACATTGATTTCGTACCCCCAGATACAGTTGCAATTTTCGAGTTTATCGACAACAACTTTATAATCATCTTCAGTGGATCCGGCGACATTGGCAATGATTGCACAGGGCAGCGTCTTGAGATAAGAGATTTTTTCTTCAATGAACCGTTTAATACCGACATTTGCCAGGCCGATGGAGTTAATGATGCCTGATGGTGTTTCGATGAGTCGGGGGAGATCGTTTCCAGCTCTAGGCTCGAGAGTAACCGCTTTGGTGTAGATGGCCCCAAGTTGCGAGAGATCGATAAGTGATTCATATTCACTGCCATAGCCAAAAGTACCTGATGCAACTCCGACTGGGTTCGGGAGAAGTTTTTTACCAATTTTTACTTCAAGATTCATTTTGTTGGCTCTTCCCAGACTAACAGGTTGGCATCAAACACAGGTCCTTCTTTGCAGGCCCTTAGAAATTTCTGCTCAGTTTTTACTTTTACTGCACATCCCATGCAGGCACCTACTCCACAAGCCATAACCTGTTCGACTGATACCCAGCATTGTGCGTTACGGGCGTTTGCGAATCTGTAACAGGCTTCAAGCATTCTGCCGGGTCCACAACCGTAAAAGATTGATTTTTCGGGAATTGTAGAGTTTGTTGTTTGAAGGTAATCTGCGGTGGTTCCTTTGAACCCCCTGCTGCCATCATCGGTGCAGATAATCGGATTCAGTTTTAAAAATGCTGGAGTATCTGGAACCAGAGAGCTTGTTCTGCAACCAAAAACAAAAATGAATGGCGTCTTTTTCCTGGCCAGTCCCTCTGCAAAAAAGAGAATCGGACCGATGCCAACCCCTCCTGCGATCAGGATTGCGGTTTCATTCTGACCGGGAAATGGAAAGCTGTTTCCCAGAGGGCCGATGCAGTCAACAGATTCACCGATTTGTTTTCCGGCAAGGATCTCAGTGGCATTTCCGCGTTTTTGATAGATAATCGAAAATTCTGTAGAATTTTGAGTGACACCGGCATAAGCAAATGGTCTGCGTAATAATGGGGTTGTAGAAGAACTTACTCTTATTGTAAGAAATTGTCCCGGTAACGGAACCGAAACAGGTTCGTTTGCGGAAAGTGTTAATTCGAGAAAATTGTCAGCTATTTGGCAGTTTTTTAATACTTTAGCAGAAAATTGTTTCATAAAAAGCTTTGTTGCTACAGGTAGCATCGGAAAAAATAAGGCAGCTGAGTGCACTGTTTTTAGTCACAGACATTGTTAAGTGGTGAATATAAGAAACGCCACACCGGAAAACACCGCCGGTGTGGAACTCTGCCTTATACTGAAACTCAGGACTGCACTTTTTTGTAGGTGCCGCAATCCGGGTGACCCATATTCATTACAATATGAATACTCTTAGCGGTACACTCCAGCGATTTGTTGTAGACACAATCTTCGACTTTGCAGGCGCCAACGCCTCCTATCACATCTTGAATACCACCTTTATGCCGGGCACAGTAAAAAGTATCACAGCACGGTTCTTCATCGCCGACGGTAATTGCATGTGTGTGACATTGCCGGTTTTTATTGTAAGCACAATCAATGGCATCACACTCTACTATAGGTGAGAATGATTTTTGCATGGAAAACTCCTCTTGAAGCTAAATATTCGAGAGTCGCAGAAATATGAGCCGTCATCAGGAGCGGTTATCAGTGATTTCTGCGGAAAAAAGACTTGAAGGTTGTCAGGATTGGATTCTTATAGTAATAATTAAGTAACAAAATATATACCTGAGTATTACCTGATTTTGTTTTGTTCTGATGAGCGGAAGTTTATGTGCCTGGGCATTTTAGAGAAAATGATGAAATGCCGATCATATGAAATAAAACGCTTAAAAGGGTTTTCAATAGCGGTGATACCTAGTATATTTCAAAACTAGTATTATATGGACTTTTACATCTGCGACAGGGACTAAAATTTTTCCTAAATCGTTTAAAAAAGTGCAAACAAAATAAAAGAACTGCGGAGGCTTCTGTATGGGTATCTTTTCTGGAAAGTGTATACTTTCATGGGCAGGTACAATTCTACTCTTACACTCTTCATTTATCACCGCTGATGAAACATTCGATAAGTTGTTCAATGGTCGAAAGTATGCTGATGCGATCAAGTATGCTGACGAGAAGATCCCGATTGGAAGCCGTGATGCTGCGATCTGGGCAAAGTTGGGGGTTGCTAATGAAGGGACCGAGCTGGTTGAGAAGGCCCTTGCATGTTATATGGTGGCTATCAGAAATGATGACAAAAATTATGAAGCGCATCTGGGAGCTGCACGGGTATACAATTCAATGAATCAGCCTGAGCAGGCGGTTGAAATGGCTCAGAAAGCTACAGCCATAAAAACGACTGGTGAAGCGAGCTGGGAATATGCACGGGCATTGATTGCTCTTAAAAGAACAAAGGAAGCAAAAGGTCCTCTTGAAAAACTGGTTGAAACCGACAAAAAGAATGCTGTTGCAAACAGAGAGCTGGGAAATATTTACTTTGAAGAGAAGAATTATGCAAAAGCTCTTCCTCTACTGTTACTTACTCAGGGAGCACAGCCATCAGGTGAAACTGCGGTCAAAATAGGTTCTATTTATCAGAGCCGACAGAATGCCGATTCTGCGATCTACTTTTTCAGGGAAGCATCAAAGGACAAACAGTATAAAAATCCAGATATAATGCTCCAACTTGCGCGTTTACTTTACGGAAAAGAACAGTTTAAGGATGCCGCCGGGGTATATGCAATGGTTGAGCAGGGGAAAATGAAAGGTGCCGATCTTTATAATTACGCATTCAGTCTTGAGAAAAGCGGTGAGGATCACCCGAAGGTAATTGCTGCATATGAGGCTGCGGACAAAGTAATCGGAAAAAACGGATCGAAAGTAGCTTTACAGGGAAAAGAAAAGATCGGCCGTTACAAAATCGAGAAAAAGAGTTTTCAGGAAGCGCTTGCTATTTTTATGGCGATTCTCAAAGCTGATCCTGCTGGAAAAATTGTTTCAGATGCAACATTTCTGGCTGCTGAGGCATATGAAGGGATGGGGGAGATTGTAAAAGCGATCCCTCTTCTGGAGCAGGTTATTGCAAAGGACTCCGAGAATGTTGAAGCACATGCCCGTCTGGCTGATTATTATCAGAAAAATGGGGAAAAGGATAAAGCCCAGAAGCTTTATGAACGCCTTTTGACAATACAACCGGATAATCCCAAAGTCTATATGTCTCTTGGTGAATACAGCCTTAAAACTAAAAAGTGGCAGGATGCACTTAAGTATTTCCAGAAAGGATTCAATCTGGAAAAAAATGCAGCGGCAGCGGAAGGAATGATGAATGCCGCGATGGAACTAAAACGGTACGATCTGGCACGTGATGCCGCTGAAACCGCATTGCATCATGATAGCTCTCTCCTTAAGCCACAGCTTGTACTCGCTCAGGTAAACATGCAGGAAAACAATTATACGGCAGCTGCAAAGATCCTTGAACGTCTGGTTCAAAGGGATCCCAAAAACACAAAGTATCTTCAGCGGTTAGCATTATGTTACGAGAAAACAAATGATAAAGAAAAACTTGCATCTGTAGACAAACAGATTATTGCTGCAGATAGAAAGGATGTTGTTTCAAGAGAACGGCATGTAAAGTATCTGCGTGAAAAGGGTAATGATGAAGAGGCTTTTGGAATTATTCAGGACCTTTCGTCTCTGAGACCCAAAAATGCTGATTATATTTACGATCTATACAATGTAGCAACAAAACTCGGTAAAAAGGAGCAGGCTGCCAGCTATCTGAAGAAATTTGTGAGTTTAAGACCCAAAGATGCTAAAGCTCAGGCAGCTTTCGGGGATTTTAACTTTGAAAAGGGAGACAGTGCTAAAGCACTTCAGTCATATCGTAAGGCTATCGCAGCAGATCCTGCTATAAAAGGTTTTTACAAGAGATATGCAAGTCTGGTGATGGCGCAGAAACCGCCGAAAAAGCCCCTTCCCAAAGGACAGAAAACACCTGAGGAAGAAGTCATTGAAGTTTTGACTGCTGCTGTTACCGCCGGAGAAGCGGATGAGGAGATCTTTACCACACTCGCTGAGATATATCAGAAAAAATCACAGTATCCTAAAGCAATCGAAATGTATCAGAAAGCTTTGCAGAAGAAACCACAGAGCTTTCAGCTTCTTTCCTCTCTTGCTTACTGTCAACAGAAAGCCGGCAGAAATGCTGATGCGATCCTTTCGTTTGAGCAGGCTGTAGCGATGAATGCGGCTGCGGTAAAAGAGTATAAATCTCTTGGTGCTCTCTATTTGAAGCAGGGGAAAAAAGAGCAGGGGATGAATGCTTATCGCAAATATATCGAAAAGAATAAAGATGATCAGATTGCATTAGCAATTGGCAGTTACGAATATGACAGGAAAGAGTATAAGGAAGCAGTAAAATATCTTGGAATGGTGTCTGGTAAAGCTGCTAAAAAGAGTGATTACCTGCTTATGTTTGCTGAATCTGCGTTCAAAACTGGTGATGTGCAGAAAGCCGAAGAAATTTATAAACAGCTTATAGTTATATCGCCTAAATCCCCTGAACCCTTCAAAACACTTTTTGAAATTGCTCAGGGCAAAAAGGATATGAAGGCTGCAGCAGAATATCTTGCCGGGTATACGGCGCTCAAATCTGATGATGTCGAAATGCTTAAGTTGCAGGGTGATATAAATTATGACCTTAAAAACAGTGCCGGAGCGCTTGCAGCGTACAGAGCTGTATTGAAAGCAAAACCTGATGCCAAAGGTTTTTACAAAAAGTATGTAGAACTTGTTACGGCTCAGGGTACCCCTGATGAAAAGGTTAAAGCGCTTTCCGGAGCAATTGCTGCCGGTGAAGCTGATGCTTCGATGTATGCTGAAATGGGGACGTCTTATCTTAGAAGTAAAGACTATGTAAAAGCGATTCAGACGCTGGAGAAAGCAACTCAGCTCGATCCGAAAAACTACAAATTACTTACTTCACTTGCTCAGGCTCAGTCTGGAAGCGGATCAAATGAAATGGCACTTATCACCTATGAGCAGGCAGTTGCAATGAATCCTGCAGCGAATGCTGAATATAAAGCCCTGGGTGATCTCTATATGAAACAGAAAAAAACTGAAAGCGCCATAAAATCATATAAGAAGTATCTGGAAAAAAGTACTGATGACTCGATAGCTGAGGTCGTTGGAAAATATTCACTTGATACAAAAAACTATACTGATGCAGTAAAGTATTTCGGGAAAGTAAAAGGGAAGGAATCCGGATCTGCACGTTTTTTGCTTCTTTACGCTAACGCCTGTTATGAGGCAAAGGAAGACCAGACTGCAATAAAAATTTACAAAAAACTCGCAGATGTTCAACCGCAGAATGCCGAAATATATAAGACTCTCTACGAACTAAGTAAAAGAACCGGAGCGGATAGTGTTGCTTTGGTTTCATTGAAAAAGTATACATCGTTAAAACCTGGAGATGCTGCATATCAGAAAATCCTTGGTGATAAACTGTATGACCAGAAGGATACTGATGGTGCTGTGGCAGCATACCGTGCAGCTCTCAAAGCGGATCCCAAAATCAAAGGGTTTTATAAGCCATTTGTAAAAATGATTTTGTCTACGGCAAAAGATGAAGAGCTTATTGTGGTATTGAATGGGGCTATCGATGCTGGTGAGGCTGATATTGCAATGTATTCGAAGCTTGGTGATATTTACAGAAGAAAGGGTAACAGTGCAAAGGCTGTTACTATGTTTGAGAAAGCATCACAGCTCGATCCAAAAAATGTCGATCTGCTTTCAGGGTTGGCTGAGGCTCAGGCAAAGAGCGGCAATGTTTCAGGGGCGATACTTACATACGAGCAGTATCTTGCGATGAATACCTCTGCCGACAGAGAATACAAATTGCTCGGTGATTTGTACATGCAGCAGAAAAAGACAGAATCAGCTGTAAAAAATTATAAAAAATACCTGGAAAAGAATACCGACAGTAAAATTGCCAGAACGGTAGGAGATTACCAGCTCGAAACTAAAGCATATGGTGAAGCTGTAAAATATTACGACATGGTTAGTGGTGCAGAGGCGGAGAGTGCTGATTTTTTAAAGAAGTACGGGAATGCTGCTTTACAGGCTAAGGATGAAGCAAAAACCTATTCCATATACAGGAAACTGGCACTTAAAACACCTGGTGACGCTGATATTTTTAAATCGCTTTATCAGATAGCGACAAAAAATGGTTCAAAGGATGATGTTCTGGAGTATCTGAGAAAGTATACAAAGCTCAGGCCCAGCGATGAAGATGCTCAGCGAACCTTGGGAGACATGTTGTATGAGAAGAAAGATTCCAGAGGAGCGCTTGGAGCTTTCCGATCTGTTCTAAAAATTAATCCTTCAGCGAAGGGTTTTTATAAAAAATATGCTGAACTGGTCATGGCACAGGAACCTCCAAAAAAGTACGTAAAAGGTCAGAAGACTATTGAGGAAGAGGTTATTGAAGTACTCACAGCAGCGGTAGCTGCCGGTGAAGCTGATGTGGCCATGTATCGAAAACTGGGTGCTTTTTATGAAAAAAGTAAACAATATGCAAAGGCAGTTCAGACATATGAAAAGGCCTCACAGCTTGATCCAAAGGATCTGAGTTTACTTAAGAATCTTGCTGATGCACAGGTTAAAAGCAACAATGTCAGTGGTGCTATCCTGACATATGAACAGGCTGTTGCCATGAACCCCGCGTCAGTGGATGAATACAGGGAGTTGGGTAATCTCTATAAAAAGCAGAAAAAGCAGGATGCTTCTGTAAAAAATTATACAAAATATCTTGAGAAAAAGAAAGACAGCCGGCTTGCTGTTGAAGTAGGGTCTTATTATTATGATCAGAAAAAGTATGCCGATGCAGTCAAGTATCTGGGGATGGTTGATGGGCCTGCTGCGGGCAAGGCTTCTTATGTAAAGCTGTATGCTGATGCATCCTTTGCAGCAAAGGATGATTCAAAATCGTACCAGCTCTATAAAAAGTTGGCGACACTTACGCCGAAGGATGCTGATGTATTCAAAAAACTGTATGAACTGGCGGGAAGAGTCGGGACAAAAGAGGATGTGCTGGCGTATTTGACAAAATATACAGCGCTTAAACCTTCAGATGCTGCAGCGCAGCGGACACTGGGTGACATGTTTTACGAAAAGAAGAATGCTTCAGGTGCACTTGCTGCATACAACGCAGTTCTGAAGACTGATCCCGCAGCGAAGGGGTTTTATAAAAATTATGTGGAACTTCTGCTCTCTTCCGGAGCACAAGGTAGTGTTCTTGAGAGTGCTCTCAATGGAGCGATTGCTGCCGGTGAAGCTGATGTTTCAATGTATAAGATGCTTGGTGGTATTTATGATAAAAACAAAAATTACACAAAAGCAGTTCAGATGTACGAGAAGGCCAGTCAGCTTGATCCAAAGAGTGTCGAACTGATCACTGCACTTGCTGACTGTCAGGCAAAAAGCGGTAATACCAGCGCAGCTCTCATGACTTATGAACAGGCAATCGCGATGAATCCTGCTGCAAGTAAGGAATACAAGATGCTCGGAGATCTTTATTCGAAACAGAAGAAGCAGGATGTTGCTGTAAAGAATTACAAAAAATATCTGGAGAAGAATGCTGATAGTAAACTTGCTACTCAAATAGGCATATTTGAATTGAACAGGAAAGATTATAAGGAAGCGGTTAAATATCTTGGAATGGTGACGGGACCGGCAGCTGACAGCGCCGCCCATCTCAAAGCATACGGTGAAGCAAGCAAGATGGCCGGTGACGAGATGAAGGCATATAAGATTTACAAAAAGCTTGCATCGGTTACACCGGGTGATGCAGATGTATTTAAGATGCTCTATCAGCTTGCCGGGAAAGTCGGTAACAAGGATGAGATGTCGAATTTCCTCAGGGCATATACGAAACTTCGTCCCAATGATGCTGAGGCTCAGAAAGACCTTGCTGATATGCTGTATGACAAAGGCGATCATACTGGTGCTCTGGCGGCATATCGGGGAGCAATAAAAGCATCACCATCAATGAAAGGATTTTACAAGAAGTATGTTGAACTGGTGGTCAAAGAAGGAAAAGACACTGAAATAATTAATGCTGTAAACGGGGCTATCGCTGCCGGTGAGGCGACGGTTGATATGTATAGTCGTTGTGGGATGATTTATCGTAAGCTTGGAAATCCGTCTAAAGCAGTTCAGATGTATGAGAAAGCATCAAAGCTTGATGTAAAAAATGCATCACTGCTTGTAGACCTTGCAGAAAGTCAGGTTGCGAAAAAGGATACAGCTTCAGCGATTCTTACCTATGAACAGGCTGCGGCAATGAATCCGAAAGCCGAAAGAGAGCTTAAAGCACTTGGTGATCTTTATGCCGGTCAGAAAAAACGGGACAATGCCGTTCGTGTTTACAAAAAGTATCTCGAAAAAGCTCAGGACAATGCCGTTGCACAACTGGTAGGTACGCACTATTTTGATCAGAAGAATTACCCTGAAGCAATAAAGTACTTTGCAATGGTTACCGGCAATGCTTCAACAGATCCAGCTTTCCTGAAAAAATATGCGACAGCTTCATTGATGGCGCGTGATGAATTTAAAGCGTACCAGCTTTTTAAACAGCTGTCAAATGTTAATGCAAAAGACGCTGAGGTTTTTGAGAAACTTTCTGATCTGGCAGCTCGTGTAGGAACAAAAGATGAGGTTGCTAATTATCTTAAGGCCTATACCAGTCTTAAACCGGCTGATGCAAAGGCGCAGCGGATTCTGGGAGATCTTCTTTACGAAAAGAAAGATGAGAAGGGCGCTCTGAATGCCTACCGGGCAGCGCTTAAAGCTGACCCGAAACTTAAAGGATTTCACAGCAGGTATGCAACGCTGATGATGAGCTATGGCAACGAAGAAGAAAAAATGGTTGCACTTCAAGGGGCTGCTGCAGCTGGTGAAGCTGATGCAAAAATGTATGAAAAGCTTGGCAAAGCATACAGTAAAAAGGGCAATCTCGTTAAGGCTACGGAATCATTTGAAAAAGCGACGAGGCTCGACCCTAAAAATCCTGCGCTGCTTAGTTCTCTTGCAGCCTGTCAGGTTAAAAAGGGATCGGTTTCTGAAGCGATCATGACGTATGAGCAGGTTGTTGCTATGGATCCAAGAGCAGATAAAGAGTTTAAGAGTCTTGGCGATCTGTATATGTCTCAGAAAAAAGTTGACCCCGCTTTGAAAGCTTACAAAAGATATCTTGAAAAAAATCCTATGGATGAAACGGTTAGCGCTGTTGTAGGTGAAAAAGCGTTCAAAACGAAGAACTATGCGGATGCAGTCAAATATTTAAGTAAGGTTACAGGAAAATCCGGTAAAACAGTTTCATTCCTGCAGATGTACGGTGAAGCTGCACTTAAAGCCAATGACCTGCCCAGGGCTTCAATCATTTATAAACAATTATCTACCCTGGTTCCAAAAGACCCAAATGTCATGAAGAAACTCTATGAAGTATCCAAACAGAGTGGAGCGAAGGAGGATGCGTTAACGTATCTGCGTAAGTACACTCTCTTTGTGCCTAAGGATGCTGATGCTCAGAAAGAACTTGGAGATCTTCTCTTTGACAGGAACGATTCAGATGGGGCTTTGAAAGCATATTCCGCTGCTCTGAGAGCTAAACCTTCAATTAAAGGTTTTTACAAGAGATATGTGAAACTCGTGATGAATTCAAAAACTGCAACATCAGCTTTAAAATCAGCTGCTCTTACAGGCGCCATAAAAGCTGGTGAGGCGGATGCAGATATTTACATTGAATCCGGTAAGATAAGCATGAATATGAAAGATTATTCAAAAGCAATTACCATGTTTGAAAGCGCTGCAAAGCTTGATCCCAAAAACGGAGAAATCCTCAGCTTTCTGGCAGATGCACAGGTGAAAAACGGTTCGTATACTCAGGCTGCGATTACCTATGAGCAGGCACTTGCAATGAATCCATCTGCTGTAAAAGAGTACAAAATGCTTGGTGACCTCTATACGAAACAGAAAAAGACTGATGCTGCCATGACTGCGTATCGCAAATATGTTGACAAGGCGCCTACTGATGAAGCTGTTGCGAAGATGGTTGGTGAGCATTTTTATAGCAACAGAAAATTTTCTGATGCGTTTCGCTATTTCAGCATGGTTAAGAGTGATAAGAGCCCGGCGTTCCTTTCCAAGTATGGAATGTGCGCAATTGAGGTTAATCAGATAAATCAGGCTATCGATATCCTTGAAGGACTCAGGAGCAATAAGAGCGCTGCAGTTGCATCAAATGGCGCTGCGTTCAAAGCGCTTGCTGAGGCATATGAAAAAAATGGGGATAAGAAAAAAGCAGCTGAGGTTCTCAATGACTATGTTAAAATTCCAGGAGTGAAAGATCCTGATGCATCGTACAAGCGGGCGGAAGTTTATGAAACTATCAATGCCAATCTTGCTGTTCAGATGTATGAGAAAAATGCTGTTGCCTATCCAAAAGATTATCGAAATATGCTCAAGCTTGGCGTGTACTATTCCCGTCAGGCATCAAAAACGCAGAAGGCGGTGTCATATCTGGAAAAATGTGCTGCAATTACCGATACGATTGCAAGAGTGTGGCTTGAGCTTGGAAGTCTTTATGGAAAGATGAACCGAGATCAGGATATGTTGAGGGCGTATCGTAAATTCCTCGAGATCGATCCGGAAAATGCTGAAGCGACCGGAAAAATCGGAGAAGTCTTATTGTCAAGAAATATGATTGATGATGCGATGGTGTTTCTTGAGATGGCTAATTCGCTTAAAACAGATGACCCGAAAATCATGACACTTCTTGCCCGTGGTTATATCATGACTAACCGAAAACGTGAGGGGGCTAATCTGCTGGAGAAAGTTGTCAAGAGTACTAAAGGGTCTGTTGATGATGATTTAAGGATGGTTCTTGCGGATTTCTATATCGAATCTGCGAATTATGAAAAAGCTGTTGGCGAGCTCAAGACGATCATTTCCAAAAAGAAGGACACTGCAGTGATGATTAAATATGCAAAGGTCCTTATCGAAATGAAACGGTTTAATGATGCGTCAACGGTTTTGCAGGAGATCAAAAATAAGGAGCCTGAGAATCTTGATGCTCTGATGATGTTTGGTAAAATTAAAGTTTCACAGAAAAAGTACGATGATGCAATTGAGACATATAAAGAAATTCTCTATATCGATCAGAATCATGCTCCTGCACTCTGTGAAAGAGCGAATGTTTACATGTTACAGGGAAAAACTCAGTGGGCTCAGACATTTTACGATCGTGCATTAAAAGCCAACCCAAAACATGGCCTTACCTATCTGGGTCTGGCACGAATAGCGAAAAAGGAGAAGAATTATGCTGTCTATCAGGATTATCTGGAAAAAGCTCGAAAACTGGAACCGCATAACAAAGAGATTCAGGATGAATTGAAATCGGTTAAACGATAGAAACGTTTAGCTGTTTTATCTGTACTACTGGAAAAAAAGCGACAGGAGAAATCCTGCCGCTTTTTTTTTGGCATATAACTTTGCTTCGTTATTTTTCATAATGGAAAATTCATTCAAGGAAAAAATATGAATATTGACTATTTGCGAACATCCTTAATTAAACTTGCAAAATTATATGCTGATTCTGCCTGGAATTACGAGCGTGCCATTGTAATCATTCAGGATGAAGAGCTAAAAAATGAGCTAGCAAAAATGCATAACAATCATATTGAGCATCTTGAGCGGATCAATCTGTATATTCGAGATTTTGGTGGCGGTTCGTTGCAGGCTGAACTCTCTGAAGATCTTTCTGAAGAGATGGAGGTAATTACAGATGATTTGTCGGAGGAGGAGATTATTTTCAGATTAAAAAAAGGGGAAAAAGCGGTTGCCGAAAAACTTCAGGATTTACTTGAAATTGTCGAGATACCGGAGCTTATTCAGAACCTTGAGGAGGACCTTGAAGATGAGGATGTTTATATCAATACATTAAGAAATTTCTCCTAAATTCGTAAGCTCAAGGGGAGAAAGAATCCTGAGTTCCTTTTTTATGGCATTTTAATTGCAGTTAATGATATACGTTCTGCTCCCCAGTATACAGGTGTGCCATGAAAATTAAATGGAGGTTTTTAGTTATGAAAAGATTGCTAACAATGCTGCTGGTTGTGTCATGCTCAACATTACTTATGGCTGCAGGTTCAAATGGTGGTTCGAATGGTAGCCAATCCAATGGAGAAAATGGTCAAAAAGAGAGCATTACCGGGACAATAAAAGATGTCATGCCCCAGGATAGTATGCTTACAGTTTCCAAAGAGGGTGGTCTGGTTGATACTGTGAAGGTAACGGACCAAACTGATATGGATATGAATCTTGATGAACTTAAGAGCGGTGATAGTGTAAAAGTAGAATATGAAACTCAACAGGAACAGAAGGTAGCTACAAGTATCAAGATGGGAACCTCTAACGGTGATGGTAGCAAGGATGACAGCAAGAATAAAGACGAAAAGAAAGATACATCAGGGATGATGGACTAACGGCTACTGAATAATAACGGGTTAGTTGCTTTTATTAGGGGGAGTTTGTTGTTTATGACAGGCTCCCTTTTTTTATAGCTTGCATTTAAAGATCAAAAACGTCAGAATATAAGGGTACATACATAAATAAATTTTATCAGCATTACTTTTTGTTTAGAGCAGACTATGAAAACAGAGACCAGATCGGCAGAAAAAATCGTTCAGAAACTGATGGCTGTAGCTGCTCGTCAGGGTTACATTACTATCGGACAGATCGAGAAATTGACTGGTGATGAGCTTGAGAGAGAGAAGATCAAAAGCATCCTTTATGAAGGGAATATTTCGATCCAATCTAATGCTGGAATTCAAAAGGGTGTAAAAAATCAGAAAACAGCATCTGTTGCAAAAAATCATTACTCCGATCCAACATGGATTTATCTCAACAGTCTGGGAAGGGTGCCTCTGATGACACGGGGGCAGGAGGTACAACATGCGATTTTGATGCGGTTTGCACAATATAAATTACTCGATATGGCTTTTCGTGATGATGAGGTGCTGAAAACGGTATGTACTCTTAGTGATGAGCTTTACCATGGTAAGATTGAGTGTGTTGATATCTTACGTATTGAAGAGGACCGGATAAAGGAACCAGCACAGGTCCAGGAACTCAAAACGAAGTTTTTTGAAGGGGTTAAAAAAGTAAAAAATGCTTATGAACATTTGAAAATGCTCAAAAGCCAGGCCCCTTCCGACAGCGATAATGGTAATGATGAACTGAAAGAGAAAGAGGATGAGCTGGTTGAGCTTTGTCAGCAGCTTCGGTTAAACGGGCGACGGGTAAAGGATATTCTTGATAGATTTAAAAAAAGGTTTGGTGAAGATGGCTTTCTTGCGGATATAACCTCTTTTGCTTATTGGGAAGAGATGCGTAATCAGGCCAAGTGTGCTGTTATTGAAGCTAATGTCAGACTGGTGGTAAGTATCGCAAAACGGTATACCTACCGGGGTATGGAGATAAGCGATTTAATTCAGGAAGGTAATAAAGGATTGATAACGGCGGTTGACAACTTCGATTACCGTAAGGGGTATAAGTTCAGTACTTATGCAATCTGGTGGGTTCGTCAGGCGATAACCAGGGCGATTCATGAAAAATCAAAGACTATCCATATTCCCGCAAATACCTTTGACCTTGTAGGAAAAATTGAAAAATTTAATCGTGAGTATTACCTCAAGCATGGTGTACACCCATCGACAGAAGAGATCGCTGAAGGGTTGAGCTGTCCTTTAGATAAGATTGAAACTGCTATGGAATGTACTGCCGATCCGATTTCGCTGGATATGGAGATAAACTCTGAAGATGGTACTACGATAGGTGAGTATATTGAAGATACTCATTCGGAAGATCCGTTTGAACGATTGTCACTGGGCTCATTGAGAGAACATATTGCACAGGTTCTGGACTCTCTGGAACCGAAAGAGAAAAAAACGGTTATGATGCGATTCGGTCTTGATGACGGGCGGATTAAAACGCTTGGTGAGATCGGTGAAAAATTGCATCTCACCAACGAAAGAGTTCGTCAGATCGAGATCAAAGCGCTGCGAAAGTTAAAACAGGCAAGCAGATCACAAGTGCTTCTTCCATGGAAAGAGGAAGAATCGATTTTTGATGATGTTTATGAAGAAGATAATGATTTGTTATAACATCCGACGGTCTTATAGTTTTCGATACTACTCTGCAGGAATTCAGAATTCAGAATGAGAAAAAAGGCAGGAAAAATTGTATTATTGACTATCTGCATAATACAATGCACAAATTTTCATTTCGGAGTTGGAGTCGGGGTCGGTATCGAAATGCATAGTAATTGAGAATCGATCCCGATTCAGATACCGACCCCGAGAACTACTATCGAAGAAGTGCCGGTAATTATGAGACCGTTGGGCGAAAGCTTAGAGTACCCCTAAAAAAGGAGGCGCGCGCAATACAACAAAAGAGGATTATAAGATTTTCTGATTTTTATTACATTTAACCCTTGATTTTATGATTATGAAAACTAAATTACTTATTTTTATTGTATTCTTGGTAGGACAATCTCAAGCTGGTTTTTCTCTTAATGGCGACGCTAGTGATTTTTGTACTTTGGCTGATTACTATGTTTATGAATGCACAAGTGTTCAGGGCGAATTTAATGGTAGCGATTTTGGTGATACTGTAAAGCTATCAAATGGAATGAGTTTTACGTTTACAACCTATCATTATACATATTCCTACATGCCTAAAGCTGCGATTTTAGTAACTCAAATTCCAAACACTACGACTTATTCATACAAACTTGCCATTAAAGATTATGTCTATGATTGCATTAGGACATCTGATTGGATTTCAACACTTACTAAATCAGTATCCAAACCAAGTAAAAACATTATGCCTTCGGCGCTTGCTTGGAAACAATCATTCAACATACCAAGTGGTGCAAAAATTGAAGTAGCGCTTTTCGATCTTTCAGGGAAAGAATTGCTTTCCAAATCATTAGTCGCGTCTAATTCGATTGTTTCTCTTCAAATGATACTCGGGCCATATCCTTATGGCAGCAAATATTCTATTTCAAGAATCTCTATTAATGATGTTATTTATAACTGCGTCATCACAAATATTAAGTAAGTAGGCATAAAATACGGTAGGTTAAGCATGACAATTGCAAGAAATAATTCTGATGACTATATGCTTCTCTATGATTCCTATGATAAATCAAAATGCATATACATAAGCACATACGAAAACTGGGCAAAACAAAAGAACGTTGATCTAATAAGTCAATTTATATATGATAGGTTATATAACAGGTACTTGAAAATGTTTGATTTCCAAGATAGCAAATATCGTAGTCATTTTGTAAGTGGTTTCGCTATAATGGCAAATTGTTGTTTGTTGATTGAAACTATTGAATCTTTCTACCGAGGTTGGAATAACAGTAACGGGAAAAGCGAAACTGCTTTCTTGAAGTTTTTTACAAGAGACACTTGTTTTGCAATGTATGCACATTCCGATTTTCCATCTATCTTTTATAAAGATATTCGGTGTTCCATCCTTCATCAAGGAGAAACTTCCGGGGGGTGGAAAATAAGTTGTAAGCATTCAAAAAACCCATTAGATATTGGAGTCTCTACAATTTATGCTTTTCAGTTTCATAGTACATTAAAAAAGTCACTGGATAATTATCGCACGGAATTATTAAATTGTGAATGGGAGTCACAAGTGTGGCGTTCTCTTAGAACTAAGATGAAGGCTATCATTTTAAATTGCAAGAAAGAAAAAGCACAAGGCGCGCGCGAAAAAATAGGAGAAGGGGTACTCTAAGCCATCGCCCAACATATATAGAAGGTTGAAAGTCAATAAGAAAATACAATCCCCTGCAGCTAAATTTTTACAAGTGTTTTTTAATTGACTTTCCTCGTCACGACCATGCAATAAAGCTGCTGACATAAACGACTTTTCTTCGTTCGATTTAGTTACTACTTTTGCATATTGCATTGTAACTACTGTTTCTTCCGCCGACTCGATATTCTTTTAAATGGTTCCCGAAGTAAACGACCTCCGGTCCAAGCATATATCATGAATTAAAGTGCTATCATAGACTGATTTACGGTAAAATGCTCAAGTAACCTACAGCCCTGTAAATAACACTCTGGACAATAATTGTCCTCAGAAATAGTACGGTACCCTGCGGAGCTATTCAAGATGGTTGATGGTTCTATGTACATATTATTACATATCCAGTTGTGTAAGAGTTTATCCGCAGAGACGGTGGTCGAAAATCTATTTATATCGTTAGTCCTTGCTAACTGATTTTATTCATAAATGATCTTTTACAATAATTATTCAAATGCAATGTTCCTTGTTTCTTTGAGTAATCTTATAAAATACTCCCATTACGATAAAGTAAAAAAAACAGGACGGATCCAATCAGCGCCGATGGATTTGTGTGTTTTCAGGCCTTCACTTTCCCAGTTGTGCGCAGGGTTTTCCGTCCTGATGATTTTTTTACAGTTACTTTATTTTTAACACTTACTTTTTTTGTTTTATCTTTTAAAGAAGAATGACCGGACTTTTTGCCAATCACGCGCGATGGCTTGGATTTTTCACCTGAAGTTTCCATCCAGTTGTGCGCAGAGCTTCCAGTCCGATCATTTGTACTATTGATAAACTTGAATTCGTCAAAGGCTACACCCTTTTTCAGCATATGATATACTGCAACAGCGATTTTATGGAGTAAGCGAGCTCTGGCTCCCGATCCTTCGCAGATTGCTGAAACAGTGTTGTACTATTCTTTGGTTTCAGGGCTGTCTTTCAGCATAAGAATAGCAATCTCAGAGAATGCCCATTTAAGATAAGGATTACCGCTCTTATCTGTTGGTGAATGCACGAGGTACTGGCCACTTGATTCATTGTCAGCACTTATCACGCGACTATATGAAGAATACCGTTGCGGGGTGCTGAATCGTTTAATGGTATGTGTTTTATAAGGAATAACCAGCGATGTAATAGGACCACAACCAATTATGGTCTGTAACAGGTCGAAATGTTTACGGTTATGATGACGGGCGCGTTTTATAATCAGATTTTCAACTTCTTTGATAATGGCATCGAGCGAATCAATATAATCCAGGTCTGTTTCAATAATTTTACGCATGTCATCATTTACAGCACGCTCCAGTAATGCTCTTCTTTTGCCTTGTATTTTTACAAGAGCATAAACAGCATCCAGAATACCATGTTGAGTGAAAGTATTCTGAAAATGAGTATATGCGGCAGCTCTTTTTCGTACAAAAAGGTGTCTGCGGCGAAGGAAGTCTCGCACAGCTCTCATTTCAGATGGATAATCATAGGCTAAAGGGAACCGGTTTGTCCTTAGAAGATCAGCTATATCGCGGGCATCTACCTGATCATTTTTATGTTTTCCGCCTTTAATGCGTTTAATGTAAAGGGCATGGCCAAGAGCTGCGGTAATTTTGTGTTCTTTGAGCTTATCCAGGAGCCAATACCAGTTAAATGTAGATTCGACACCAACCGTAAAAGATTTCATAAACGGTTTTACATGAGAAATGAATTCTTTAATAGCACAGGGGATATTTCTTTTAAGAAGTATTTTTCCATCTCTGTCCATAACACAAATTCTCATTTCTCTTGCATGAAGATCGATACCGCATACATATTTTGTAGATACAGTTAGGTTCATTGAGG
>JAFGIN010000060.1 GCA_016929595.1 Chitinispirillaceae bacterium | reverse complement strand
CTTTCTACGATGTTTGTTTTGACCTATTCTGTTTATCGTAAAAAGAGGCTATTTTTTTAAGGTCTTTTATTTTCTACGCCATCAAATTATTACCAGTTTAATGGAGACTTCAAGGCTCTTGCCATGGAACTTAATCCTCCAATCAGTGAAGCAAAAGCAAAAGATGCGATAGATTTACTCATCAGACTCGGTCTTGTTAAAAAAAATGAAAATGGTTATTATGAACAGACGGAACAATTTGTCACCACCGGTGAGTCATGGAATTCCATTGCAATAGAAAATTTTCAGCGTGAATCACTTCGGCTTGCAGCTGATTCTATCAGTAATGTACCGAAATCACATCGTGAAACATCAACAGTCACAGTAAGCGTATCAAGGAAATGCTTTGTGGAAATGAAAGAACGTTTACGGGAAATTCGTAAGGAGCTCCTCGAAATGGCCCGGATGGATAGTAATCCTGATGGTGTATTCCAGATAAATTTCCAGATATTTCCCCTGACACGCTTTGATCACAAGGAGTAAAGGTGATGTTTCCTGTGAGCGCGCGGATCCTTATTCTTCTATGCCTGTTGTCACTTACAAAATGTATGGTAGTCGATTCCGGAGGCTCGGGCACAGAAACCACTACCGGAATCATTGGCGCAGTGTTTAATGACAAGGGTGATCCTGAGGCAAATGTCAGGGTGCAACTTATCCCGGAAGGATTCGACCCGGTAGTAAATAACAGTACTGTTACTGTCGATACTACCGATTCACTGGGAAATTATGCTTTTACGGATATCAATCTGGGTCGTTACAGTATTCAGGTCATTCACCTCGAAAAATTGACACGTTCTCTTAATAGTAAAATAGAAGTTATCCCTGATACGATTGTCTCTGTAACCAGCACACTGCATCAGACCGGGCAAATCAAAGTGTGGCTGCCTGATAAGATCAATGATACCTCAGGATATGTGTATGTTCCAGGGACAACCTTCTTTGTATTTTGCAACAAACGCAATGATTTTGCTGTTCTGGATTCGATGCCCGCCGGACTTATTCCGGAAATCGTTTATTCATCACTTAACAGTTCAGGTAAAACGACTCTGCGATTCGATGTTCCTGTCGCCTCAAATGACACCGTTGTGGTGTACAACCCGACCTGGAAATATGCACATGAATTGATTTTAAACACATCCCGGACAGGAGCTGATATATCAGAAACGATAACAGGCTTCCCTGTACTGATCAGACTGGACTCCAGCAATTTTGATTTTTCAGAGGTACTTGAGAACGGCTCAGATATATTATTTACAAAAACAGATAACTCCGTTCTTCCTTGTGAAATTGAGTACTGGAATGCAGCTGACCGCAACGCCGCAATCTGGGTGAACGCAGATACTGTTTATGGTAATAACGCAGACCAGAAAATAATCATGTACTGGGGCAACACCATGGCACATCCTTTACAACACCCCCCTGTATTCGATACATCTGCAGGATATCAGGGTGTATGGCATTTCAGTGATGGTACCGGTGATGAGATTCGCGACGCTACACAAAACGGATATTATGGTATCATTACCGGTTCTGCCAGCCCACAGATTACTGAAGGTATTTCGGGGAATTACCGTTCATTTGATGGTCTCGCGGATTTTATTCATATGCCCCAGACCGCAAACAGCAAGCTGAATTTCCCTGAAGACGGGTATTATACGATAAGCGCCTGGGTTCGTCTTGACATTCTTGATTCTCAGCCACGCCTGATTCTGTCAAAAGGATACGAACAGTATTTTTTACGATTAACCTATTTTCCATTAAATGCACCACAATGGGAGTTTTCTCAGATGAGTCAAGCCGGCATCTGGCAGGCATGCACTTCCACAGCAGCAGCTGGAGAGTGGACATTACTGACATGTGTAAGACAGGGGAAAAAGCAGACTTTATACTGTAATGGCATGCCGATTGACAGCACTCCAAACAGCTATCAGAAAGAGGGCCTTGTAAGAAATACAACAGGCGATTTTTTAATTGGAAAGTTCTCAAATGCAGTTGCACTCCCAAACAACAGCCTCAGCTACTGTTTCTTCAAAGGTGCCATTGATGAGGTTCGGGTAACAGACAATGCCCGAAGTCCTGACTGGATACGATTATGTTACATGAATCAACGTATAGATGACAGGTTGATCAGATTCAATTACTGATAAAAAAAGGTGATACTATAAAAATTTCCCGTGAATCCCGGGAATGGTGAGTGGTTTTCAAAAAACCGCTCATGTTTCTCCAGTTGCGGGATCCCGTCCTCCGTCCCGAATATTTTCCAATCGGGACTGCGGAGGATGGATTACACGAAGGTTTCGCAGAAATTGATGTCAATGTACCTGAACAGGTACGAATTATCATTACTTTTTATCAGGAGGAATGTATGTATCTGAAAATTGCAGTTTGTCTGGCTTTACTGACAGTATTTCATACGGAGGCACAAACGATTGCTTTGAGCGGAAAAGTGACTGATCCCAATGGTAAAGCCATACAACGTGCTGTTGTTCAGCTGAAATCCAGAAATCTTTCAGACACAACCGATACAGGTGGAGCTTACTTACTCAGCGCTGAAGCCTCTGCAATCAATGATGCTGTTTTTTCTCAGAATGCACCTTTTATTACTCTGAAAAGCGGCATTCTGTTTGTAAACCACCAGAAAAAAGAACCGGTTCGGATGGAAATATTTGACATTCAGGGAAAGTTAATAGAAACAGTTACCGGGAGTCCGAAAACTACCTCTGTTTTCCGTTATAACCTGGTGAAACATGTCGCCAGAACAGGCATGATGATAATACGTGTCAACTCTGGGCAGAAAACTTCATGCCTCCGCATTATACCCTCAACTATTTACACGTGCGTCTCAGCTGTTACATCTGAGGTGAATAAGCTGCAAAAACAGAGTGCAACCATCGATAAATTAGATGTATCAGCAGCGGGATATGTATCAAAATCAGTATCAATCAGTTCTTATCGGCAAACTCTGGACATACCTCTTGAGGCAGAGTCTCCCGGGGAGTGTACGCAGTCAAGACCAGTCAATACAACGGTTTCTGGCAGCGGTCCGCATAAAGTAGTCATCGAAACTAATTCTGATCCCGGTATTAACAAAGGTACTATTTTTCGTCCCGAGGATCTTGCACCCGGTAAGAATTATCCGATCTTTGTCTGGGGAGAGGGTGGTTGCTCTCAGAATGGCCTTTCAAATAAAGCGGCTATGGGCGAGATCGCGTCCTGGGGATATTTTATCATTGCAGATGGAACTCCAGGTGGCGGCGGAGGTGGTTTGAGCAAGGCCAGCAGCAGTGGTATGGGCAACCCTGAAGCTTTTTATAACTACATTACCTGGGCTATTGCAGAAAACAGAAAACCCTGCAGCGCCTATTACCAGAGTCTTGACACCTCAAAAATTGCAGCTGATGGATTCTCCTGCGGTGGATTGATGGCAATTAATGCTTCAGGTGACCCTCGTTTTGCCGCCATTGGTTACACCAGCAGTGGATTGTTCTCAGCTGATCAGACTTTATATAAAAAGATCCATACACCAATAAAGATAATGAATGGAGGATCCAGCGATATGGCATATGAAAATGGTCTGAGGGATTTTGAAGATATGAGCGCTCTTGGTATCGCTGTCCTGTATTTCTCAAAAACAAGTGCTGGCCATGGTGGGGATTTGAATAACGGTAAAGGTGATTTTAATACAGTCAATCTGGCATGGCTGAACTGGCAACTCAAGGGAGATGAGGGGTCAACAGGTAAAGCGCTCCTGATCGGTCCGAATTGCAAATTCTGCAAAGCCAGCGGATGGGAATTCAAATCAAACAAACTTCAATAGGGCCGCTGAGATTATTAGAATGCAACAATCCGTAACCTTCAGTTGCGGATTGAACTTTTTTGTATACATTCGAAGTATCTGTTAAGATCACCGGTCAAAACTCATCCTCCTGATTTGACTTAAAAACACAACGGTCGTTTCATCTCTCTGCTAACTTCCCACAGCAAACTACGTTCAACCCGCTTCCATCATTGGATTCTTCTGCCCGGTCTGCAGAAATTTAGTACCGGTTCACCAAACCCTACCCTTTCATATGATACACCAGACCTGTGTAGTTTTTGGGCAGGTTGAAACTGAGAACGGGTAATTTAATAATGTTCAAAACTCACTTTGATTACCCTTTTCAATTTATATAGATTTATTCCTGTCAGGTTGTTATTCTGGCCTCGTTTTTCAGCTATGATAGAATTTATTTTGAAAAAAGGCAGTTTGAACCGATTTTCTGATATCATAATAGAAATGGCAGAGATAATTCAGTGAAAATACTGGCCGTTGAAGATAATGTAAGGCTTCTTGAGTCTATCGAGTACTATCTGAAATCCGAAAAACTTTTGTGTACTACGGCAGAAACCTATGAAGACGCATCTGGGAAAATTGCTCTTTATACCTATGATGCAGTGATAATCGATATTAATCTTCCCGACGGATCAGGCCTCAATCTTATAAGAGAAGCAAAAAAGAAAGATCCTACTGTTGGTATCATTGTAATATCAGCAAGGAATTCGCTTGAAAATAAGATTGAAGGTTTAAATCTGGGAGCCGATGATTACCTGACTAAACCTTTTGATATGGCTGAACTTATCGCACGTATTAAAGCGCTTTTGAGGAGGCGAAACTTTTCAGGAACCGATTGTATCACTGCAGGTGAAATAGTTGTAGATGTGACTCGGCGAGTGGTAACCATTTCCGGTCGTGAAATCGAAGTAACTAAAAGCGAATTTGATATACTGTTATTTTTTCTCTCCAATCAGGGGCGAGCTCTTACCCGGGAAAGTATTGCCGAGCACATCTGGGGAGATAATATGGATCTGGTTGATTCTTTCGATTTTATCTATTCGCATATTAAAAATCTTAGAAAGAAAATTGTTGCACACGGAGTCAAAGATCCCATACGGGCGGTATATGGTATCGGATATAAATTTGAGATAAAATAAGAATGAAACTGATTAAACAGACCTATCTCCATGCTGCAATCTGGCTGCTCCCTGTGGTAATCATCGGTAGTGTGTTCTGTTTTTTCACGATTGAATATATTGCCTATGAAGAGACTGATGAATTTCTCAAATACGAAATGGATCGTATTGTCAAATACAACAACGAATTTCAATCATTCCCGAATTTCCATAATATCGCCTACATTGTTCCTCATGTAAATTATCCCCGACCCTATTATAAAGACACACTTCTACTGGAACCAGCTGATAATGAGATGGTTCCTTACCGTGAGCTGCGTTTTTCAATAAGCCAGAATGGATATTTTTATGGTGTAGTGCTCAGGCATCTGATGCTTGGACGGGATGACATTGCTCAGGGAACCCTGTTGATTACGGTTGGATCGATGCTGCTGATAGCGTTGTTCATGGTATTAATAGTAAACCATATAACGGGAAAGATCTGGGCGCCTTTCTACCATACGATGAACAAACTGAAAACATTTTCAATAGATAGTCCTGTACCCGATTTTCTCTCTACCAGAACCGATGAATTTGAGGAACTGAACATGACGATCAAAGGGTTACTGAAAAAAATTTCTGATGACTACCACAACAATAAGGAGTTCTACGAAAATGCATCACACGAACTGCAGACCCATCTTGCGATTATCAGGACGAATACCGAAAAACTGATTGACGATTCCGATTCATCAGAAAAGAAAGGTATCAACGAACTCGAGAAGATCTATGCCGCAGTGACCAAACTCTCCCATGTACAGAAATCGCTGCTGTTGTTATGCAAAGTAAACAACCGTCAGTTCTGCAATGACACAAACATCCCTTTTCACGGGATCGTACAGCAAGCCATCGACACCTTCTCTGAGGTTTGTCAAATCAGAGAAATAACGGTTACCAGTGAAATACATCCGGTAATTGTGTCCATGGATCTGGGGCTTGCTGAGATTCTTATCAATAATCTGTTAAAAAATGCTGTCAAGTACAACGTAAACAGAGGGTATATCAGAATTTCCCTGGACATATCATCCTTTGAGATCAAAAACAGCGGGCCTGAAGTTGAGACTGACCCGACAAAATTTTTTGAACGTTTTTCCAGAGGGCTCAATGGTAATCTGGGAATTGGCCTTGCGATAGCAAAACAGATCTGTGAATTTTATAATTTTTCTATCACCTACGAGATTTCCGGCCGATGCAACCATATTCTGCGGGTTCATTTTCCTGCCAGCCGTTCAACCCGTTCAATCACTCCTGCAACGGCCTGAACACTACAAAATCAGTCACTGGGAGCGGTTTTTATGTTAAATCCAGAATTTCTATGCGGGCACCGGTCTGAAAATGTAGGTTTTCGACCGGTTTGAAAATGCGTTTACAAGTAATCGTTTTTACAGTTCAATTTGATCTT
>JAFGIN010000059.1 GCA_016929595.1 Chitinispirillaceae bacterium | reverse complement strand
GTAACTATTCAGGTACATTGACACCAATATTTACGTGACCGCTTGTGTTGAGCAGTAATCGGGGTCGCTGTCGGTATCGGAATCGGGATCGGGATCGATTCTCAAATGCGGCGTTTTTCGATGCCGATACCGATTGCGACCCCGACTTCAAAATAGAAGCCTCTGCATTATTCGGTCGTTGAAGTTGAGCTGATTTGGCATGTAGTATCTGCTGTTGTACAAAAACGGTACAAATATAAAAAATATACCGCGTAACCATTCAGATACATACTCAGAAATCAATTTATTCCACATCTAAAAAAATGCCCCTCAAAAGGGGCATCCTGAAAAATTCGACCTGAAGGTTACTTTTACGCGCCTTCCATCTCTGTCTGTTCTTCGACATCCATCTCCTCTTTTGGAATAATCGATGTCGCGTCCTCATCCTCAACATCACCTTCTTCCGAAAAGATAATCTCGAAATCGCCCTCTTCAGTAGCTCCTATATGAAGACGTGTGTATTCCTTGCCCTCTTCTCCCAGATGCATCAGTAATTGACGGGAGATTCCCGGAAGCAGTGACTGATCGATAACAGCATCAGCATTGCGGGCACCAGCTTCAACAGCCGTACAGTTCTCCGCAATCTGATCGATAAGATCCGGTGAACAGCTGAATGTGATACCATGGGTTTTACGGATACGCTGAGCAATTTTGTCAAGTTTCAACGCAACCACCCCACGCATCACCTCCAGTGAAAGCGGACGGAACGGAACAATTTTACATCTGCCAAGAAGGGCTGGCTGAAAATGCGCGCTCAGCCTCGGACGAATTGCATCAACAAGCTCCTTATCAGTAATCGCTTTTTCATCATCTGAACACAGTTCAACAATAACATCTGATGCCAGATTCGATGTCATGATAATCAAAGTATTTCTGAAATTGATTTCACGCCCTTCACCATCACGCATAAATCCTTTGTCAAACACCTGATAAAACAGGTTCATTACCTCGAGATGCGCTTTCTCAACCTCATCAAGAATGACAACCGAATATGGTTTCTGACGAACCGCTTCGGTAAGGATCCCCCCCTCACCGTAACCGACATATCCAGGTGGAGAACCTTTGAGTTGTGAAACGGTATGTTTTTCCTGGTATTCCGACATGTTAATAACCGTCATGAATTTCTCGCCACCAAAAAGTGAATCCGCAAGAGCAAGTGCACACTCCGTTTTTCCAACCCCCGATGGTCCGGTAAACAGAAATACCCCAATCGGTGCGTCAGGATTACCCATACCGGTCTTTGATGAACGGATTGTATTAGCAAGCTCACCAATTGCAGCGTCCTGGCCGATCACGCGTTCACCCAACTTGTCTTCAATCTCCAGGAGCGATTTTGCTTCATCCCTGACCATCGATCCGATTGGTATACCGGTCCAGTCGGCAATGACCTGCGCACACACCTGTGCCGATACATGTGAAAATACCATCGGATACTCACCCTGAGCATCAGAGAGCTCATCCATTGCAGCTTCAACCTCTTTATTCTTTGCGTCAAGAACCGATTCCCCGGCCTTATCCTCACGGGCCTTCACAAGTTCATCCTGAAGTTGTATCACTTTTGCAGCAAGGTCCTTTTCTTTTGTCCACTTTTCAGTAAGACTGGCGATCTCTTCCTTTTTCGATTCTATTGTTTCTTTGCACGCAATAATAATTTCTTCGGCAACAGGAAGTCCTGCATCAAGGTCTTTGGTCAAAGTTTTAAGCTCAAGTTCAGCGTTAAGCAATGCACGTTCCGCAATGTCCAGTGATGCCGGCTTTGTGGCCTGACTCATACGAACCCGTGCACATGCAGTATCAAGAACATCAACAGCTTTATCAGGAAGCTGACGGCCCGAGATATACCGGTGAGAATACGAAACCGCCGCTTTAATACCATCGTAAGAGATACGAACTTTGTGATGCTTCTCATAACTTTTAGCGATACCACGCAACATGATAGAACAGCGTTCTTCATCAGGTTCATCTATTTTTACAAGCTGAAACCGTCGGGCAAGCGCAGGATCCTTTTCGAAGTATTTTCTGTATTCCGACCAGGTTGTTGCGGCAAGTGTCCGCAGCTCACCACGCGCCAGAGCAGGTTTGAGCAGATTGGCAGCATCATTCTGTCCAGCCGACCCGCCGGCACCGATAAGCGTATGGGCTTCGTCGATAAACAGTATGGTCGGCTTCGGGCTGTTTTTTATAGCGTCTATGACATTTTTCAGCCTTTTTTCAAATTCGCCCTTTACACTCGCTCCCGCCTGGAGTAATCCGAGATCCAGACCCCATAAATCAACGTTTTTAAGGTGATCAGGTACATCACCCGAAGCGATACGCAACGCAAGCCCCTCGACGATTGCAGTTTTTCCGACTCCAGCTTCACCAACTAGAATCGGGTTGTTCTTCCGGCGACGGTTAAGAATATCAAGCGCCTGACGAATTTCATCATCACGCCCCAGTATCGGATCTATTTTTCCGCTTTTAGCCTGTTCGGTGAAATTTGTACAGAACTGCGTAAGAATCTCAAGCCCGGCCTCAGTAGTCATTCCTGATGCTTCACCCGGTTTTCCAGCTGACCCACCGCCGCTGTATTCAACCGATGATGCCACAATTTTCAGAAAATTGCTTTTTAATGTCTCTATATCAATTTTACGGAGAAACTCTGATGAAAGGCTCAGTGCCATCTGACTTTTTTCCAGAGCAGCTATAAACAATATCCCTGAAGTTACCTTTGGCAAACCATAATTCAGTGATGCATAACTCCAGGCACTCTCGATCGCTTCAAGGAAAGGTGGAGAAAATGAAGGCTTCCCTGTATTACCGCTCTTGAACGACTCAAGATCCTTCTGTATAGTTTTGCGTAAATGAGCAGTATCGATATTGAAATGGTTCAGGATCAGAACGGGATCATTCTGCTGCAATTCAAGAAACTCAATGAAAAGATGTTCCCAGCGTACTTCATAGTGACCACGGCTCACACATGCACCAACCGCACGTTCCAACACTTTTGTACAGGTATCATTGAGCGTCTGAAGCAACGATCTGATGTCTTTGACAATCATGGGTGTTTTTCTCCTTTGTGTTAATCTAAAAGGTATTGTTACATAGTCTCTATTCACTCTATGTGAGACGAAAAGAGAATATCGTATCTAATGAATTCACATCATTCTCCATTCGCCTCAGTCCCTTGGTCCCCCTCTCCATTGGTAAATGGAGAGGGGGACCAAGGGACTGAGGCGAAGGAGGACATCACTGTCAACTATTCTATTATCACGGATTCAATTTCCGATCTGGATGATGACTTTCCAAGCGAGGATGTTGTTCCTAATCGTGAAGTATCCCATCCAAGACGAACCGGTATCAACTCCATACTCTGAAGCTGAACCTCGATATCAAAATCGAGCGGATCTGCAATATAGTCTCTTATAATTGATTTCATGATCCCTATGTTATCAGAGCCGCAAAGATATTCTTCGTAAATTTCACGTTTTAGCGGTCCCACTACCACCCTGAATTTACCGGCAACATCATAGAATGATGTCCCGCACAAAGCGGTCATTCCCAGCCGACTATCAATTCCCAGCTTCGTTTTTTCACGTAACGGCGTCCACCGGGGAAAAAACTGTTCTATTCTTACCGGAATGTTTCCAAAGTAATCACTTAGCAAAGCCTCGAGCGCAGCTGGCCCCCTTCGCAATCCGGCCAGAATACCGCAATATGCCAGCAACCGCAACTGCTCCGGTGACTGTGTCTCACTGGTACACCCGGTAAGTCTGCCTATATTTCTTGAAAAAAGGTCGGAACCATCAGTTGAAAACGCTTTAATAAAATGGTACTTTTTCCAGGATTTGTAAAAAAGCGTATGAATTCTGTGATTGAAAATGGTCAGAAAGTTATATAATGGAGGAGCGTGCTCCTGTCGCCTCGACAAATACTCTGAGAAATAGACGGGAAGCGGTGATGTAATACCTACCAACCCCATAAAAGAGAGCATCAAGACATATACGCCCTGTATATCCCTGATCCCGGCAATATCATTAGGCGGAAATGATATCGATGGATCCGGTACAAAACGTATTTTTCCCGTGTCAATAGGATTGCGTTCTCCCTGACTCTGAAAATACTCTTCGATCAGGGATACAGCCTGGAAAAAATTGAACTGGTGATACTCCTGCTGGAGCCGTTCACTCAGACTGGCCATTTGACACCTCTTAATGAATTCCACCGCATAGTCACGCCTGATGGACGAGCGACAATGATCAGATCAAGAAAGGAGTTGATTGAAATATATTGTGCAAAAAATTCACGAAGCACTTCACCCAAAAGATGCATATCATTTCCATCCGAGAACCCTGATTCTTCAATGGCAATTACAAATTCGATTCCGCGGACAATGCCTCCCTTATAAAACAGCTCTGCCGGCTGCAGGGCGACATCACTGATCGCCTCGATCCGACGGTTTCGCCCTTCACTCCTTGACCATTCATATAATTTCAAAAAGCTCTTGAGTCTATCCGGTGAACCGAATGATGCATATGTCGCGCCAAGATGCGACAGGAACGTCCACAAGTAATCTTCATTGGGCGGAGGTGCTGACGGCAGTGTCGGCCTTGTAATGTTAGTAAACATCACATAGTCGGGAAAATCCACTCCGGGCTTTGATATCATTCCCTCCCGGATCTCATCACGTGGAAGCACCCCATTTGTACAGTACGCTTCAATAGAGAGATTCTCTTCATGCAGTACACTGTTTGCATCAAGCTGGCTGCCTCCGATAGAAATACACAATTCCCGTTTTCCATTAAACCCTTCCCGATAATGGGATGTAAAGGTCCTGGCATTTTTCTTTCCAATATTTCTGAACTGATAAAAAGGTTCGTATACAAACCGTTCACCGGTTTTTCTATCAACCGATGCAACAGAGATAAGACTGTGAACAACCGACCGGGAATCTGATGCATCAGCCCTGACAAGATATTCGGTCATTCTGCCAGTGTTGACAACTGGCTCAGTATCAATTTTGAAAAGATTGACTATTGGAGAACAGTGCAACTTGAAAATTTCCTGCCCGAACGGTTTATCATGAGGAAAATCGCAGTCAAAATAGAGGTTTATTGAAAAACGTGCAGGAGGCGGATCGAGTATGGGAGCGGCCGAAAGGCCATTAAAATCAAAAAAGAAAAACTTTTCGGGAAATACAAAATATTCAAGCAGCAGTGCATATCCCCAGAACCCCCGCGAATCATGCGGAAGAAGCGATTCTTCCTTTTTAAAACCCGCAGCACTTATTACCATGGATGGATCCAGCGGCACAACAGCTCTTCCATTATCAAAAGACAATTCAGCCCGAACCACATGACGGGTAAGAATTTCGTGCACAGCAAGCGCTGTCGGCGTTTCCGCATGAATATACATCCGCAAGGGATCTATTTTAAGATTCTGCCATTTAACACCCGGATCGATCTGGAAATTAAATGAAAGAGCGCCTTTCCTCCGGGTATCGGACTTCTTATCAATTGACATGAAACTGACAGGACTGAGCTGAATATCATATGTGGTAACAAATTTACATGCTACAGACTCCGGCCCAACCGGATTTGATAACAGTCTTGAACCTTTCGGAAGAACTCTTGTTTCCTGAAGATGCCCTTTACGCGGTCTGAATTCAGCAATCGCCAGTGAGGGAAACTCCATCAGAAAGTGAGGCCAGAGCAGATTAACCAGTCCCTCAGTAAGTTCCGGAAAAGAATCATCAAGTTTTTCACGAATACGAGCTGTAAGAAACGAAAAACCCTCAAAGAGCCTCTCCACGTAAGGATCACGATCTCCAACAGCATCAATATTTAAAAATTGAGCTCTGTCAGGATGTGCCCGCGCAAACTCGCGCCCCGATTCATACAGATAGCGCAGCTCCTCTTCATAATATCGTTCAAATTCAGACATATCCCTCCACTGCTATTCCGGTTTTTTCCACGGCGAAATTGATGACTTCCCCTGACTTGTAAAGGTCGTCTGAAACCGCACGGTCCCGCCACCCTTCATCTCACCGGAAATTATAAATACAAGTTTAAATTTATCTCCTTCAGAATCCCTTGGTATAACCTTTATATTTGTCATTCTAGGTTCATAAACTTCGACCGTCTTTTTAATTGCAGCCTGAAGCTCTTCAATACCATGAGGCATTTTTCTATAAATTTCAGAAATGTCAGGAAGACCATACCCCTTGAGATGCCCGATGCTTCCTTCCCGGGTGTTAAACATCCGGTTAAGGTGATCCATTATCGACACTATCCGACGGCTCTTTACCGGAACTGCATCAATGGGTGTAAGATCCAGAAACTCACCCGTAAGACTTTCGAATAACCCCTGCTTCATCTATTCTCCATATCTGAGTAATTTATTAAAATACATTCGACTATCTGTGTATGGAATAAGAAGTTTTATACTTCTTTGAGGAAAATATAGTGAAACTTTTTCTTTCAAGATTTCACCGTCACTTTAAATCATACGGTCTTGTATATGGGATTTTCATAGTACCCGGTCTGATAGTATAGCAATGAATTCGAAGCTGATTCAACCGGGACTATCGTGAGATTTTCTTGAATCAACTCACAGACTCAGACAGGTGCTTATTAATAGTATATCAGACAAAATCAAAAAGGTTCTGCCGTAAAGAATGCACGAAAGATATAAAAACTGTCAGAATCTATAATGGGTTTTGCCGAAGAATAACCTTTTTTGGAAAATAGGCGGTTGTTTAATGACCTGCCTGCAGTATGTCTCAATTCTTCTTAACAAAATAAAAAGGTTCATTTTCCGAAATACGATATAATTCCCGATCTTTTTCTGCCAACTTATTCCACATATCGATATACTCGGCCTTAAAACCAGCATGTTCAAGCCTTATTTTGAAATCTTTCGCATACAAACGCACATGATCATCCTGACCGAACGCAGCGAGCCGTTTTTCGGGTGTATCCGCAAATGAGTCCTCCTTCGTTTTTTCCAGTGAAAGATCCATCGGAACCTGGATAATACCCCATCCACCCTGTTTCAACACTCTATGAAGTTCACCAAGGGCATTTTTTTCATCCTGTATGTGCTCAAGCACATGTATAATGATGAAACAGTCAAATGAATCATCTGAAAATCTCAACCGGGTAACATCCTGATTTACCTGCGCTAACCCGTACCACGAATCTACACTTGTATATTCAATTGATCTCAGTTTGCGAAATTTTCGTGCGAAGCAAAACTCAGGTGCAACATGAAGCAGCTTTTTTTTCTTTGAATTAAACAGACTGGTATTTCCATTCAAATAAAACCAGACCGCCCGGTGTCGCTCATGCGAATTACACCTTGGACACCGTACATCAGGACGTACATCAATTCCAGTGGATAAAAATCGCGAGAAACGCCACCCGCATACAATGCACCGGCGCTCCTTTCCGATTTGAGGTAACGCCCTTAAAAAAAAGAGCACTTCCCGAAATAATAACTGGCAATAAGTTTGACAGAAGCCCACTACAATGAACCATGGGCATAATTAGTAAAGAACCCCGATTCTTTCAGCAGTTTTCTACCCTGCTCGTCGAAAATAAGGAATGTCAGGAAACTGCGCAGTTCTCCATCCATTTCGTCTTCATTAACATAGAGTAACAACTGACGCTTCAGATGATACTGTGACAAAAGTGAATCATTTTCTGCAATAGAGATCCCATCGATATGTAATGCCTTCAACTCCGGATTCACAAAAACTGCACTTGTGTAGCCAATAGCATTACTATGGTCTGCTACATATCCGGTTAACGCACTGTTTGACTCCCTTGTTGTAAAATGATCAGATACCGTCCCTGGTGGAACAACGTCTTTGTGCCAGATAAAATGAGTCCCTGATGCATCAGTACGTTCTACGACATCGATAGCAGTATCCTTTCCACCCAGAACCGACCAGTTTTTAATGACACCCCTGTAAATATCAAGAAGCTGCTGATAGCTGATATCGGAAACCAGATTCTTTGGATTTACTATTGGTATAATTGCATCATACCCCAGAAGAAACGGTTTCAGAGAAACACCTTTTTTTTTCTCTTGTTCAATCAGATCGGATGAAATCTCCATCGAAGACATCGCCATATCACAGGATCCACTGATCAGTGAGTCAATTCCATCTCTGGAACCTATTGCCTTAATATCAAATGTAACATCTCGTTTTTTCTGATATGCTTTCACAGCAGCCGACATAAACGGTTCGAGAGTCGTTGACCCATAAATACGAATTGACGGTACTTCTTTCTTTCCACAGCCCGATGAAAACAACACACCACACAACGTAAGCGATGCAAAAACCATTTTTGCAGAACAATTCATAGCGCCTCCTGAGATCGCAAATTACCGGACTTCATTATCACTTTGTTAAATAAACGCCTTCAAGTTCATCCCTGTACAATCGTACATTTTTTCTACAGCACAGGTATGTATTTACAGAGAAGAGTGGTATTTCCCGCAGCCCTGTAATCCGCAGCATTTCATCAGTTTCGTTATCAAACCACATAGATGCAAGCTGCAGCTTTTCATTATTGTTAGATACAACCGAATGGCTGACCCATCCTACAGCGCAATCATACTCTCCAGATACAAGTCCTCGTTCGTACCCTGATGGATCCCTACCATCAAGGGCCGCTGAAATACCCTTTGCCGAACAGTCTGCCATGAGTTTCTCCGCAATGCTCTTTGAGACCTGATCATCTTTTCTGAAAAGTATTTTTACCGCACCAAACCCTTTGGTGTTCTGCGGTGGAAGAACAGGCATGTTCTCCAGAACAATTGTATCAGATCCAACCGCTTTTATCACTTCACCTTCAACTTTGAGATAATTTTTAAGTAACAATTCAGCATTGACAATTGATCGTACCATTTTTCTCAACTGCTGATCCGGTATCCGGCACGAGATAAAATACCGGTCTGAGCCGACTTTATAGAGGTCCGCTTTCATAGAAAGTGTTGAGCGTACATAGTTAATATCATTGAGTGCATTAAGAAGAAGCGCATCATACTTGTTTAGTGAAAACGACAAAACAGGATTTGGATCCCCACCTGTTTTCAGTATAATTTTATCAAGAAACGCCTTTCGGGTACCGAAGGTTTCGGTGTTAGGCAACAATACCGTCTCTCCTGAAACCATACCTTCATAATAATTTCCCAGCAACAGTTTTGGAACCATGATCAGCGGTGTTTTCAATCTCTCAACTGCATGTTGCTGCGGAGTATCATAACGAAGTTGGACGGTACGCTGATCGGGTGCATTAAAACCACGGATTAACGCTTCCCTGCCGTTGATAAAATCAATCAAGCCCTGAACACCGCGAAACATCGCCTGACCCTGCGCCGGATTTTCCTTAACAAAAGAGGTCCATTGCTGAATCAGATCGAGCGCACTTATCGCTCTTTTTCTGCCATTTACAATTCTGTCTTTCAGACGAATGGTTACCTTTACCGGTGAGGTATCTGCCAACGAAAAATACGATGTATCTGAAAAAACGGTATCCCCCTTGAGCAGCACCAGCGGCAATATCGTCTGGTCAAATGCGGCTCGTGGTGAATAGAGACGTAACACACCTCCAAGCGGAGGAACTATGGTGTCCCATGGTGAAAAAGGGAATTGCATCACAGAATCAGTAGCTGGCAGCAGCTCATTATCGGCCAGTTCTATTCCACCGTCAATGTTGTCTTCAAAGAAAAATCCCCTCTGAACCGAAGTAATAGAATCACCCTGTGGCATTGCTTCATCGTGCAGTATCTTAATTCGAATGAGACTATAGGTACTGTCAGCAGCCATTGCAGAAAAAGGGTACGTATTCATAAATTCTTTGAATGAATGCAGAAAACGACTCTTTTCGGATTGATTATAAAATTCAATTGAATAGGTCGTCGTATCGCCTTTTTTAATAATTGGTGATACAGCCTTACCAGCCTCCCCTTTCGATACCGGCGGTGGAGTACACACTGAAACAACAAGCGCAGTCCCTAACAGGAAAAACAGAGCAGTTCGTCGCATTAAAATCCCTGGATGAACGTGAAATTACTACTTACTGAAAATAGAAATATACGAAAACGTGGCAGGCAATTCAAATTTTCTCCGAGAGGAGATTACCCTATCACCCATTTAATTCAATTTAGATTTTACAGGAAAGCACTTTTTTGCATCAACATTTTCTCCCCACTTCTCAAACAGGCTGGTAAGAGAAGGGCTGGGGTAGAATATATCCACGTCCAGCACCATTTTCACCAATGTCTATTTAGTTGCCGATAAATTAATCTATGCGGTCTTTTCGCCCTTCGAAGCCTCTCCCAATAGTGGCAACAGAGGAATCGCAAGCGCCATTCCCGGTATTGATGCGACAAAGCTGACCCCAAAAAACCATCCGTAGCCAAGCTTTGCGGCTATAATTCCGCTCAGTGTACCGGCAAACAAACCGGTCAGATTCATCAGGCCGGATCCGATCGCGTAATGTGCCGCTTTGAACTCACCTTTACATATAAGCATAAGAAAAGTTATCAGTACCGATGTGCCAAGACCTCCGGCAAATTGATCAAATCCGTGGACAACAGCCACAAATGTTATATTTAACGTTCCAATAAATTCAGGGCTTACAGATGCAGTATTGACACTGATATAATGCTGCAGGTGGAAAGCAAGCCACATGTAGATCAGGTTTGTGCCATTCTGAAGCAGCAGAAAAGGTATCATCGTGGTTTTTAACGACAAACGCGAAATGCAGTAACCACCAAGCAGTGCACCTGCGATTGATGCCGGAAGCCCGACTACGGCGGTGATCCATCCGAAATGTTCTTTTATTCCTAAATCAACCACAAATGAAGATGTCATGTTACTGAGAAGAAGTTCTCCGGTTCTTAGAAAGATGATAAAAGCCAGCAGTAAACCGATACGATCCTGCTCCATGAATGTTATAAACGCACGTGCGTAAAATGCACCGCTCTTTTTTACAATGTATGATGATATCTGTTTTCTCATGAGAGCGGCACTCACCAGTACCCCGAACAGAACAATGTTTATCCACATCGGAAACCCAAGTTGCCTGAAAAAAGCAGAACGTTCCTTAAGTGCAAGATACTGTGGCGAGTTAACTGATATGTAGAGTACTGTCACGGCGCACCCGGCGACGAGTATTCCGGTAATTGATCCAGGTGTTACCAATGATGCAATGAGTGCACGAAATGAGTACTGCGACTGCTGACTGCGTGGTAAAAAAAACAGGTGGTAAAATGCAAACAGAAGTAGAAGACCACCTGCTGCCGCGAATGCCAGCTGCCACCCCCACCCCTTAAGTGCTCCGATTGATGCAATCGCTCCGCTTCCCATCATGAGAGCACATCGGTACGCCAGAACCCTGTAGCCAACATAGCGGCTCTGCTTTTCGTTATCAAGAGAAACAAGATAGTATCCATCAATAGCAACATCATGCGTCGCGGCAAACACTGCTCCAACCATAAATAGTATGGCCACCGCTTTAACTCCCCAGGGAAAAGGTACCAGAGCCGCGCAGAGAAGAAAGAGAATTGCTATTGACACCTGCATCACAATAAGCCACACCCTTTTCGTTAAAAAACGGTCAATGTGTGGTGCCCATAAAAATTTCAGGATCCATGGAAGTCCGAAAAACGATGTCAGCCCGATCGATTCCAGACTTACATTCATAGTTCTGAAATAGAATGATGACACAGTTCTTATAATCGAGTAGGGAAATCCCTCAGTAAAATAGGTCGTAAAGCACCAGATCAGCGGATGTGAAAATAAGGTTGTATTTGTATTTGTATTTTTATTGTTGTTTTCAGTGTTCAAAGCAGGTGTGTTCCTTATGAGTGTTCATATTTTCAGGATGTTACGTACGGTTTTCCAATAGTGAGAAAAATAACTCCAATTTCAACAGAGAGTACCTGCTTTTTTTGGTAAAATTGTTAAAATTCTGTTATTTAACGAGTAAAATTCCGGCACTTCACTTGCTTCCATTGCTTATACAATACGGAAATTGTTCGTTAAATAAAAAAGGACCTGCTGATGCACACAATGAATGAACCATTCTGGATCTTACAAGGTGTAAGTCAGGTTAAAGATATACTGATGAATTCGGAAAACATTGCCATAGCGGGACATAGAAATCCTGATGGTGATTCGATCGGTTCGATTCTGGCTCTCGGTGCAGGGCTGGAGTTCCTTGGTAAAAATGTCTATCTTCTTTGTGATGATCCTGTACCGGAAAGATACAAGGGATTATACGGAGCATCCCGTATTGCAAAAAAATTTCCATTCAGAGTTGATTGTGCAGTCGCTGTTGATTGTGGTTCCAGAGAGATGCTTGGAAGTGCAGCACATTTTTTTGATCTGGCAGAAGAGACTATTGAGATAGATCACCATAGAAGCCGCGTATCATTTGCCCGTCAATCTATTGTAGATACAGAGGTCGCGTCCGCCGGCGAACTGGTATATGAATTACTTGAATGTATGGACATACCAATCACTGGAGAAATTGCCCGCTGCATTCTAACTTCAATAATCGTTGAAACAAACTCATTCCGTTTACCAGGTATACATTCACGAACCTTTGAGATCTGTGCCGAACTGCTCAAGACAGGTATCGATATGAAAGAATTGAGTGAAACTGTTTACTGGAAGACCTCCCGTGCGACTGCAGCATTGACAGGCATATCATTATCAAAATGTAAATTTGTTGCTGATGGTGCGCTGGTGTGGACCGAACTCAACACGAAAGATTTTGAAAAAACAGGGTCAACAGACGCTGATGCAGATCCTGTGCCGGAAAGAATGCAATCTATTCAAGGTGTGGAAATCGCCATACTGTTCAGAGAGACAAAAGATAAAAAATGGCGGATAAGTTTCAGATCGAAAAACGGGCTTAATGTGGCGCATCTGGCTGAAACATTTGGCGGCGGTGGACATCTCAATGCTGCCGGATGTGTTGTCAGAAAAAGCAAAAAATTGCAAAAACACATTCTATCCTGTGCTAACAATCTTCTGGGAGTATTAATGATAGATAAAAAAAGAATAACCAACAAAAAACGTGAGAATGTGTGCTTTGATTTATATGGAAATAATACTTTCGCTGCTGGTGAGTTTTCACAAATGTTATTGAATGACACAGTATCATTACAACTGAACATTTCTGAGAGTCGCTGATGCAGCTGCATAGAAGGAACCATTTTTAAAGGGGGCAGCAATGACCTGGACAGGTCTTGAAACATTTGACACTACAGTACAGAAAGCTGATATCTGGCTCAAAGAAATTATGATCGATTTAAACGTTGACAGCAGAAGAATTGCATATGCAGGTCTTCGGGCGGTACTTCACACACTGCGTGACAGGCTCACTGTTGATGAAGCAGTTGATCTTGGAGCTCAGCTGCCTCTTTTGATAAAAGGTATTTACTATGATGAATGGGATCCCTCAAAGACCCCGATACCAGACCGCCATCTTGATGACTTCCTCACCAGGATGAGCAACAACTATCACGGTGACCCTCAGATAAGTATCAACCAGATTGCCCGTGCAGTATTCAGATTGCTGGAAAAAAAGATTACTGAAGGCGAAATCGATGATGTTAAAGGGATGCTTCCGAAAGAATTCTCCAGCCTCTGGAAATAGCAACGTGCTTGTCCTGTAAGACAGGACAAGCAACTAGTGCCAGCTTAAAACTCTTTTTGTAATTTTATTAGAACTAATCCTACAACGTTAAAATACCTGAATCGCATCAAAAAGGTCATTGAGCGGAGCGGTGCATTGAGCGAAGTCGAAAGGTTGAAATGACAAGCGTGATTTGCTTAAAACGCGTCGTCTCGACTCCGCTCGACGACCGGAACAGTAATGTTAACGTTGTAGTACTAATAACGGTTCACACAATTTCTTCAATGCTTCAAAACGCCACAGCACTTTTTATATTTTTTCCCACTCCCGCACGGACAGGGCTCGTTTCTGGATTGCTTATTTTCAGCCCGGACAAATGGTTTTGACTTCTGGATCTCTCCATCAACATAGAACCATGTATCATCAATTTTTTTGAACACAGCCTTTTCATGAAGATTTTTTTTAATACCGCCTTCAGTGAAATGAGCCGTGAATTCTACCACTCCTTCAGTATCTCCGGTAGTTCCTTTTGAGGTACCCAAGACTACCAGTTCATGCCACACTGAATTTTGAGACCAGCTTCTTATTGCCTTTTCATCACACTCTTTCCGTTTTTCTTCAAGGGTAGTCTGAAGAATAAAATCCACTGCGCCTTTAACGTACGCAGTATACCGACCACGCATCAGTTGTTCGGCTGTGGCAGCTTTGTTTTTAAATGTGATGATAGGTTCGCAGCAAATATCATACGATTGCTGTGAGCCACACGGGCAAAGTTCCATAACATCTTTCTCCTTTTGAATAAACAGTACACTGACCAAAACGGCTGCATATCAGTCATTCAGCAATTGTGATCCACAGACTTTCCTGGAAATTACATTTTTATACATGAACCAGCAATGTGCAGTGATTAAACTTAAATGATTAATCATTTTTTCAGGCTCAATTCAGCCAGTATTACAAATCACTCTGGAAAATACTATTATGAACTACCCCAAAGTAAAATCATTGTTGGAAATTCAGGTAGCTGGGCACAGTACAGAAATAATGTTTTTCTTCCCCCTCTCCATTTTTTATGGGGAGGGGGATCGAGGAGGTGAGGTAATATGAGAATTTTGCATTGTCACACCAGTGAGGTGAATACCCATAAATTAATTGCTAAGGAGTGAGCATTCAGAATAAAAAGTATCCGGGAACCTGTTATTCCGTTTGAATAATGATTTCTGCTGAAAAAGTGTCCCGCTTTTCAGAAACCTATTTTCTTATTCTTCCCAAGCTCGGGATGGCTCCTGAATTCTGGATACCCTGCTGCGTATCAAAAATTATATTGTACACCGTTCACCTGATGATTAAACCTTTAACCAGTGTGAATACCAGCGGATCAGTACATTAAAATTGAAGAAATTATATGCAACAGGTCGACAGAATTAAGAAGAAAATTTTTTCACTCAACAGAGACATGCTTTTATTCATCTCTGCTCTTGCAGCTTCAGCTTTTTCTGAAAGCGTTTTTAACTCCATTTTCAACAATTTTCTGGACTCAACATTCAGTCTTAACAGTTTTTACCGTACATTCCTCGAGTTACCAAGGGAATCGGGGGGATTACTCATAATTTTAGTCTCAGCACTTCTGTTCTTTATACCTTCACGAAGAATGGCAGCGATTTCGTTGCTTCTTGGAGCTATCGGGCTGGTTTGTATGGCATTTTTTTCGGTGACTTTCCACTGGATGTTTGTGTGGCTGTTCATTTTCAGTCTTGGCCAGCATCTGTTCATGCCAATCAATACAAGTATATCGATGGAGCTGGCAAAAGAGGGGGAAACCGGAAAACGGCTGGGCCAGTTCAACGCAATACGAAATTTTTCCATAATTGCGGGCAGCTTTTTTATCTTCCTTGGGTTCAAATATTTCCATTTTAATTTCAAAATCTCGTTCTGCATCGCAGCGTTTGTCTATCTGTGCGCAGCGTGTTTCCTTTACTTTATGCACCCCGGAAGTGCACAGCCCCGATCGAGTCATATGAAACTGCATAAAGAGTACCGATTGTACTACTGGCTGGCAATTTTATTCGGAACCAGAAAACAGATCTTTCTTACCTTTGCCCCCTGGGTCCTGGTAACAGAGTTCCATCAACCAACAGCGGTTCTCGCGACACTTTTGACAATTGCAGGTATCTCCGGCATTATATTTCAACCCATGCTTGGTAAAGCAATCGATATCTACGGTGAAAAAAAAGTACTTGCAATGGAAGCGTTTCTACTTATTTTTATCTGCTTTGGCTATGGTTTTTCAAAAACTCTTTTTCCCGGGAATCAGGCATTCATTGTCGCATGTATCTGTTTTGTCGCCGACCAGCTTTTAATGTCTGTCAACATGGCCAGATCTACCTACCTTAAGAAAATCGTTGTTAAAAAAGAGCATATCACTCCCACCCTGACAATGGCTGTTTCTCTGGATCACATTTTTTCAATTTCAATCGCTCTTGCCGGTGGCGTGCTCTGGGCAAAATGGGGATACCAAACGGTCTTTCTTGCCGGAGCTATCATAGCTTTAGTCAACCTCATCTCTGCTTTCTTCATTACTACTCCGGCTACAGTTAAGTGTGATGTTGTGGCTGTTACTGGTAAATAAACGAAAATTGGCCCGTCCTCCGAAGTTTTAACCAAAGAGGGAGAATACCAGAAGAAAAAATATTCAAGTGATCAGCCATCAAACCTATCCCATGATTTAATTTTTGTCTAAAGTGCAACGCGCATTCAACATTTAAGGATTTTTGATGAAATATTTCTGCATCTTTTATATGACAGCCGCCGCTATCATTCTCCTTGCAATTTCATCGTGTAAGAACCAGAGACGGGACACGATTGTTTCTCTAGGTACTAAAAACGGTGTTCTTTACTTCGGAAACCAGACTGAGCCTGAGGATCTTGATCCACATATAGTCACAGGTGTGCCTGAATTTCACATTCTTCAATCACTTTTTGAAGGATTGGTTACTCCGGACCCACGCGATCTTCATCCGCTGCCAGGTGCTGCGCATTCCTGGGATATCTCGGAAGATAATCTTGTGTATACGTTTCATCTGCGCTCTGAAGCCACCTGGTCCAACGGGGAGATGGTGAAAGCCAGCGATTTTGTTTTTTCTTTCCAGCGAATACTCTCTCCCCGGCTTGGCTCAGAATACGCTTACATGCTCTACTGTATCGATAACGCAGAAAAATATCACAAAGGTGCTCTCAAAGATTTTGCCCGGGTAGGTGCCCGCGCGAAAGATGACACTACGCTGATAATCAGATTGGGTTCGCCAACCCCCTATTTCATGTCTCTGATTATGCACGATTCCTGGTATCCGGTACACCCTCCAACTATCCTTAAATTCGGCAACATTGACAGCCGAGGCACCCGCTGGACCCGCCCCGAAAATTTTACAGGTAACGGAGCGTTCAAGCTCGCAGACTGGCAGATCAACAAAATCATCAACGTTGTCAAACGTGCGGATTATTGGGACGCACAAAATGTCAAACTCAACGGAATCAATTTCTATCCGATAGAAAATAACCAGACAGAAGAGCGTATGTTCCGGAATGATGAGCTTCATGTAACCACTAATCTTCCTCTGCAGAAAATAGATTGGTACAAAAACAACGCGCCTCATCTCCTTCATATCGATCCTTATCTTGGCACCTACTATTATATATGCAATATCAACAGGCCGCCATTGAATAATAAAAAACTCCGTAAAGCACTCGCTCTTGCAATCGACAGAAAATCGCTTACTGATGATATCCTGAAAGGGGGACAGATCCCGGCGGGAAGTTTTACGCCCCCCAACACTGCCGGTTATTTATTTGATCCTGTGGTTACCTTTGACACAATCGAAGCAAGAAAGATACTCTCTGAAACGGGTTTCAAGTCAGGTGATTCGCTGCCTCCGATTTCAGTACTCTACAACACCTCCGAATCACATCATATAATCGCTCAGGCGATTCAGCAGATGTGGAAGCGGTATCTGGGAATAAATGTAACCCTTGTTAATCAGGAGTGGAAAGTATACCTGGCATCAAAGACAAAAAAAGAGTATGATATTGCACGCATGGGATGGATAGGTGATTATAATGATCCCAACTCATTTCTTGACCTATGGTTAACCGGTGGCGGCAACAATAATACCGGATGGTCCAGCCCGACATATGACAGTCTTGTCAAGCAGGCATCAAAGAGTGCCGATCAGGTGGAGCGTTTTCGCCTTTTCAGTCAGGCAGAATCGATATTCCTTGATGAACTGCCGGCAATACCTATATATTTTTACACTAATGTTTACCTGCTGAAACCGTCAGTGAAGGGATGGTATTCCAACATACTGAACATGCACAACTATAAACATCTCTATCTGGAATAACATGGTACGATTTATCCTGAAGCGTATTTTTTTTGAGACGATTCCCTCGCTGATTGTTATTGCCACGATCACCTTTTTTCTTATCAGACTTGCACCGGGTGGCCCATTCAGTACAGAGAAGAGTATTTCCCCAGAGGTTCTCACACAGTTGAACGCGTTTTATGGCCTTGACAAACATCTGTTCACTCAGTATCTCACCTACATGGCAAGAATCATTACTTTTGACTTTGGACCATCATTCAAATATCCCGGGCGGACAGTTACTGAACTTATTGCGGAATCGTTTCCTGTATCTCTTGAACTTGGGGTATATGCACTATGTATTGCAATTGTATCTGGTATACTGGCGGGACTAATTGCTGCATCAAAGCCATCCTCTCTCCGTGATTATCTGACCATGTCAATCAGCATGGGGGGAATCTGCATTCCAACGTTTGTCATGGGACCGCTGCTTGTGTTACTGTTCAGCCTGATCCTGGGATGGTTTCCGGTTTCGGGATGGAACACCTTTTCAAACCGCATTCTTCCATCAATAACGCTGGGTATGGTGTACATTGCCTATATTGCACGACTGACCCGGGGAGGACTGCTTGATACAATGGTTCAGGATTACATCAGAACCGCACGTGCCAAGGGACTTCCTGAACGACTGATTCTGATCCGTCATGCGCTGCGTGGTGCGCTGCTTCCGGTGCTTTCATTTCTTGGCCCTGCGGCAGCCGGACTTATTACCGGATCATTTGTAGTCGAGACCATTTTTTCCATCCCGGGGCTTGGAAGATTTTTTGTCGCTGCAGCATTCAACCGTGATTACACAATGATTATGGGTACGGTTGTTTTCTATGCATTTATTATGATATCTTTCAACACCATCGTCGACGTCCTTACTGCATTAGTTAACCCCCGGCTCAGGAGCAGTTTACGATGAAAAAAAACGGTACATACTCGAGGGGAACATCACTCATGCGGGATGCGCTTCGCAGATTTGTACGTAACCGGCTCTCTGTTACCGGATGTATCGTGTTGCTGTTCATAATCACGTTGTGTCTTGCTGCACCCTTGCTCACTCCGTACACCTACGATTATCAGAACCTCTCATCAGGAGCGACACCTCCGGGAGCACAGCACCTTCTGGGCACCGACATTCTTGGAAGGGATCTCTTTACACGCATTCTTTATGGGGGACGCGTTTCATTCGCAGTAGGATTATGTGCAACACTCGTTTCGGTTCTTATTGGTGTCGCCTGGGGTGCCATTGCCGGATGGTATGGCGGTAAAACTGACACAATCATGATGCGTTTTGTCGATATCGCTTACGCCTTTCCTTTTACCATTTTCGTTATCATTCTCATGGTTTTTTTTGAAAGAAGCCTGCTGCTTCTCTTTATTGCAATCGGAGCGGTTGAGTGGCTTACCATGGCAAGAATTGTCCGGGGCCAGGTAATGGCGCTGAGACATCAGGAATTTGTCGATGCTGCAATCGGGCTGGGGTTGCGACAGCATCAGATACTCCTCCGTCATATTCTCCCGAATATCATTGGTCCTGTGATCGTTTACGCGACTCTTACCATTCCGGCAATTATGCTTCTTGAAGCGTTTTTAAGTTATCTTGGACTAGGTGTTCAACCGCCATCGAGTTCATGGGGCATTCTTATCCGTGAAGGAACAGAGTCGATGGAAACGTATCCGTGGCTTCTGATATTTCCGGCTGTCGTTCTCTCTCTGACATTGTTTTCACTGAACTTCATCGGGGATGGCTTGCGTGATGCACTCGACCCCAGATCATCACGGGAGTAATGATGCCTATTGAATTAAACAACGTAGTAACATCATTCCATTTAAGAAAATCTGTTATTTATGCGGTACGGGGTGTTTCTTTTACAGTCAAAGACAAAGAGATTATTGGGATTGTCGGTGAATCCGGTTCCGGAAAGTCGGTACTTGCGCTTTCTCTGTTGCAGCTCATTCCGCGCCCGCCGGCCATAATTTCCGGAGAGGCAGTTTTTGACAATGTTAACCTCCTCAGTTGTGATCCGTCACAGATCCGTTCAATCAGAGGCAAACGTATCAGCATGATTTTTCAGGATCCCTTAAGTGCATTCAATCCATTTATGCAGTTATCAGATCAGATTATTGAGCCATTGATATACCATGACCGTGTTTCAAAAAAAGAGGCTCTGGAGTTTGCGGTCGACCTTCTGACACAAACCGGTATTAGTGATGCGCATCATAAAATAAACACATATCCACATCAGTTTTCCGGCGGTATGCTTCAGAGGGCAATGATCGCTATGGCCCTGATCACTAAGCCGGCATTTCTTATAGCTGATGAACCTACGACTGCACTTGATGTCACGACGCAGGCGCAGATTCTTGATCTTCTGAAAATGTTTCAGCAGAAATTTTTGATGTCAATTATTTTCATAACCCATAATCTTGGGATTGCAGCAACGTTCTGTGACCGCATCAATGTAATGTATGCAGGTACGATTCTTGAATGTGGTGTTACAAATGAAGTTTTCAGGCATACCGCCCACCCGTATACAAAAGCACTTATCCGCTGCGTTCCATCACTTGACAATCCAGCAGATTCACTTCAGATGATAAGCGGATCTCTCTTCGACTCATCACAGCCTCTTACCGGATGTCCATTTGCTGCGCGATGTGATTATTCAAATGAATACTGCAGATCTACCCCATGCACACTTGAAGAAGTTGCTCCGGGCCACGCAAGTGCATGTGTCAGAATAAAAAAGGGAGAGATCTCTTTATGAATCAATTTAACGATCTTCTCAGAGTTGTTAATCTTTCGGTAACGTTTTCGCAGACGAAAGGACAGCTGTTCAAGGCAATTGACAACATTAACCTCACGATTAAAAAGGGTGAAATCGTTGGCCTGGTAGGAGAATCGGGGTGCGGAAAAACGACACTCGGGCGTACCATCATTCGTCTTCAGAAGGAAGATTGCGGCAGTATTTACCTCGAAGATACAGATTTGTGTTCCTTAAAACAATCACAACTCCGATCGATACGGGCGAAGATGCAGATGATTTTTCAAAACCCCTACTCATCACTAAACCCCAGAATGAGTATCTTTGACACTATTGCCGAAGCAATCCGTGGTAATCTGAGGACATCTCAAAAAGCTGACCGTGTTGCAGAATTGATGCTTTCCACTGGGCTTGACCCGGACATGATGAATAAATTTCCTCATGAATTTTCGGGTGGACAGCGACAACGAATCGCTATTGCACGAGCTCTGGCCGCAGAGCCATCGTTGATTATTGCCGATGAGCCGGTTTCATCACTCGATGTTTCTGTACAGGCACAGATTCTTAACACATTAAAAAAATTGCACGCAGCCTTTTCTTTTACAATGCTTTTCATTTCACATGACCTTGCAGTTGTAAGATATATCTGCGATAAGGTTGCCGTGATGTACAAAGGTACTATTGTTGAATCCGGTCCGTCACAATCTATTTTTAAAACACCTCAGCACTCGTATACACGAGCACTTCTTACTGCGGTTCCACGTCCGGATCCAGGTTACAAGAAAGCAGAAAACGGTTAAAAGTGGACAAACCATTGTATATATCTTATAATTAAATCAACGAAATCAGCAATCTACTGATTCCCCGGGAGTATCGTGGCAAAAAAAACAAAAAGTCTGGAAATATCTTCTGAAGCTGACAGCAGAGAAGCTGACCTTCAAATCGCCAGAAAAATTCAGGCAGCAATGATACCCCGCTCTTTCCCTGTTGTTGAAGGGCTCGAGCTTAATTCCATCTATCTTCCCTGTGGAGCAGTAGGTGGAGATCTTTATGATGTCATTCAACTTTCTAACGATGTCCTTGCATTTTTTATTTTTGATGTCACCGGCTTTGGTGTCTCCTCTGCGCTGATCTCTGCAATGGCAAAAGTATGTTTTATCAATCATATAAAACCGGGTATTTCTCCAAGGGCTGTTATAGAGCGGGTTAATCTCGAATTGATCAGGGACATCTCTGCGGATTTTTATATCACCGCCTTTCTGGGGTATCTTGACTTACATGACAACCGGCTCACCTATTGTAACGCCGGCCATGCCTATCCGCTCATTTACCGCAAAAAAGATCAAACAACACTGCCACTCCGTACGCAGGGCACCTTTATCGGTGTTTTTGATAATGGTTTTTTTGAAGAACAGCAAGTCCATATAGGTACTGGCGATTCATTACTACTCGTCACTGATGGAATCTACCGGGTCTTCTCCGAGAATCTTCATGAAGGAAGATTATTGTTTGAACAGGCGGTCCTGGACACATTCTCATCTGCCACTCCCGTTGCGTTTCTTGAGATGATAAAAAAAAGATTTAGCCAGATCTCTCAAGCCGGAGCAATGGAGGATGATGTCACTGCGATTGTTGCCGAAGTACTTATTCAATCGCGTAAAAACCAGATCAAGGAGAAGCTTGGATTCAAAGCCGCCGATCCGGTTTACATGCAATTTCTCAATTACTATGAAGAAATCGATCGGACTATTGCGGTAATATTGAGCAGTATGGATGCGTTCGGGTATCCGGATGATCATATCCGGAAAATGAAAGTAGTCCTTACAGAGCTTCTCATCAACGCAATACTGCATGGTAACAAACGTGATTTCTCCAAAAAGGTAACAGTTGGTCATATAGTAGATAAACGAGAAGCGGTTATTTCAATACTTGATGAAGGAAACGGGTTTGATCCTGCCAAAGTCCCCGATCCAACTCTTTCGGAAAACCTTTCAAGGGATTGTGGACGCGGACTTTATATTGCATACCACTACGTCGACCAGATTTCATTCAGTGAAAAGGGTAATCGGGTTACCGTCAAGAAAAAACATGGATTAAATGTAGAATGAGTAAAACAGTAATAGCAGTTGCCGGATATATGGGGTCTGGAAAAACTACCTGCACCAAACTACTTGCCTCTCTTGGCTGCAGGGAGATTAATGCTGACAATGAAGCCAAACGGTTGATGGGCAGCTCTGATGAAATAAAAAACAGACTGGTTCAGGAATTTGGTTCGGAGGTTGTTATCAATGGTGAAATCCGGTATTCGCTCTTAGGCCAGATCGTTTTTAAAACCACAAAAACCGTTGAGGCATTGAACACTATAGTGCACCCTCCTTTAATAGAACATCTCAGAAAACTGATTGATGAATCTTCAGATAATGTCATGCTCCTTGATGCAGCGCTTGTTCCGTTATGGAACATTGAGGACTGGTTCAAGCATCGGTTGTGGATTTATGCAGACTTTGAAGTCAGGCTTCATCGTCTCAACATATTCCGTTCTGATGCAAGCCTCAACATGCATGAGCTGGCCCATCGAATGAGGATTCAGGAAACCCTTTTCAGTCCACCCTCAAAGAACAACTGGCATCACATGCTCAATGAAAACACAGAACATGCGTTTTTTGAGCAGGTTATGGATTGGATACATTCAGTTCCGGAATTAGCGCAACGTCTTCTTTCATAACAAACCATCGTACAGAACGAAAGATATCATGAACAGAACCATTTCCACGTTATCATTTATCTTGTTTACTATACTTGTTTCCTGTCAGAATGAGCCCGGGAAGGAACGGTTTTTTATTACCGGAAAAGGTGACACCCTCACCGGCCACCTTGTTGCGATGCTTGATCCCGGTGAAAAAGCAGATTCGATCAGATATCGTAATGTACTGGTTCGTCTTGGGCTAACAATAGATGTTGAAAACAGAATGCCCGACTCGTTTGATTCATTGCTGGCTGATCAGCTCAGCCTTGAGTCCGGAGTTGAGTGGTCTATTCAGGCAGCCAATCTTCTATACGATGCAGCGCACCAGATTCGGACAAAACTTGGGCAGGCAGAAAATTGCTCCGCAACAGTTGCCTTCGCTGAATCGTTGTTTCAGATCGTTAACACCGAAAAAAGTTATTCATTCCCTGAAATCACTGTCAATCCTCCTGATAAAAACCGGATCCGATGGATAAGTGTACTCTTTTCGGAGCTATTCAATCTTGATGGGCCAACGGCTACTGCGCTGGCAGTTTTCACTAGTGAGCAGCATTCAGAAGATAATCAGAAACTGCAGCAAAGTATCAAAGGTCTTCTTTTTGATTCCAGCAGCACAACCAACACTATCAGAAAAATTTCCCGCACGAAAAAAGCACCACGACAAAATAATGAAAAAAATATGCTCAAGCTACGTAATCAGGAATCGATCCTCGACACTATTACCAGACATATACCGGAGATCCGGGCATTATATAAAAAACATTTGAAACGAAATGAAAACATTAGGGGAACAATAAAGGTAACTTTTAATCTCGCCCCCACTGGAAAGGTTCTTGAAGTTTCTGTTGCCAAAACAGATATTGTCGATAGTGGGTTTTTGGATCCGTTATTAAATTATCTGAAACTGATCAAATTTAAATCTATTCCGGCAGAGGCTGGAACCATGAAATTTGAATTTCCGTTTGAATTTGACCGGGATATGTAGCATCTCACTGGACTTCCAAAAGGTATATGCTCAAGGAACACTCCTCATTTGTTAAACAGTCCATAGCAGTACTCGACTGTTTTCTTGTTTTTATTGCATTTTACGCTGCCTATTTTCTTGTTGGCAATCATAAAGAATTGCTGCCAGTTATGAATTACTGGGTGATGTTTGCAGGTTTTCTGGGATTTTATCTCTACTTTGCCTGGACCCGCTCTCTTTTTTCAGTACTGCATTTCAACTGGATGAGTGGCCTGCTGTGGCGAATTGTCATGATCTTTGTTTCAGCAGGATTTCTTGGTGCTGCAATATTGTACCTGCTTCCGGATAACCACAACAGTCGTTTCTTGTATCTTACGTTTGCATTGATTGCATTCTGTTTAATTTTGATCGAAAAACTACTTATAAAACAGGTTATCGCGCAAATCAGAAGGAACAACCTCAACACTACGCCGATCATCCTTGTTGGCAGAGGGCGTGATGCTGCGCAGGTTAATCAGGAGATCTGCTGCCATCCGGAATGGGGATTACGAATTATCAGGAAGCTCGATCTCAGTATTTCTCCGGCGGAATTCGAAGAGATTTTAAAAAGCTATTATGTTGAAGAGGTTTTTTTCTGTATCCCGCGTAAAATTACCACTGAAGGGTATCCTGTTGACATGTACCTGCAGATCTGTGAGGAGATGGGGAGGCCGGCACGTATTTTTCTGAACATTTCAGGAGCCACGTTCTATGCCCGCTGGGAGTACCATGAGTTTCTGCAGCGATCCACATTAGTTTCCCATACTGTTGAACTCGATCCCGATCAGATCCTTTTTAAACGTATTTTCGATGTGTGTGGTGCTCTTGCTGGCCTTACTATACTTATTATATTGTATCCCTTTCTTGCACTTGCCATTAAGTTGACTTCAAAAGGTCCCGTTTTTTTCAAACAGGTACGGGTAGGTAAAAACGGAAAGCGTTTTGTCATATACAAATTCAGATCGATGGCCAATGATGCAGAAAAACGCAAAGAGGAGTTGATGACGCACAATGAATGTGATGGTGCTGTTTTTAAAATGAAAGATGATCCTCGGGTAACGTCTGTCGGAAAATTCATGCGTAAACTCAGTCTCGATGAATTTCCACAGTTTATCAACGTTATCAAAGGTGAAATGTCACTTGTCGGTACTCGCCCTCCTACCCCGGATGAAGTCTCTAAATATCAGAAATGGCACCACCGCAGAATAAGTATCCGTCCCGGAATCACTGGCATGTGGCAGGTATCCGGCAGAAATGCAATCACCAACTTTGATGAAATCGTTAAACTTGACTTAAAATACATTGACAATTGGAGTATCTGGGAAGATATCAAGATTATTACCAAGACATTTCTGATACTTTTTAAACGGGAAGGCGCGTATTAAAGTTTCGGATCTATTACTCGTGCGGAACAATAACATCACTTTAACTATATCGGATTTTTGAATTTATGAAGTTAAATTTCAGGTTCGTTTCTTACATTTTTATTCTTGTGTCAATAGTTTTGGCAGTGCAGTATGATAACTGGCGAAAGCCCTTCTTCTTTGCAGCAGCAACAGGCGGTTATGTCCGCACCAGTTCTCCATCTCTCATGTTCTGGGATGATTTAAGTTCCGCTCCGGTTTTCGATTCACTTATCTGGTTCAGTGACTCACAATTAAATCGTAACCATCTGATTGTTGAACCGGCATTCCAGTTCGGTTATCTTGAACCTGCTGTTGCGGGATATGAAAATTCTTTTTTACATGGCGAACTGCTCAATGAAATCCGTTTTTACAACCTTTCTATCCGTCAAACCGCTGATATAGACTCCCGATTTGAATTTGATACCTATTATCCAGGGCACCGCCAGAGAGGTGCCCACGGTCGGATTGAGGAGGCATACTGTCAATTAGATTGGAAATATGGCTTTTTCAGACTTGGAAGACTTAACCGCAACTGGGGTCCCTTTCCGGACAGGAGTCTTGTTCTTTCAACAAATCCCTATACATTCGATGCTCTTGAGTGGCAGGTACATTCATCAGTTTTTGAATTCCGTCATTTAGTTGCCGCTTTTCCCCATCAAAAAACAAACTGGGATACAGATAACGGCACAGTCTGGAACAGATTTTTTGCAGCCCATTCACTTTCACTTATGTTCGGTGAGTGGGTTACGGCAGGATTAACTGAAACAGTCCTTTTTACACGAGATAAGTCATTTCCAGACCTTCAATATGTTAACCCGTTCTCAATTTATACGGTCACCAATACCAATCAGGAGGGTGATGGGAATCTGATGCTTGCGTTTAACTGGGATGTCCACCCCTTTACTAAAAAAGTATCTCTCAAAGGACAGCTTGCATTTGATGATTTTCAGGTGGATAACGAAATTGAAACAGACAAAGAGCCTGCGCACTGGGGTATAGATTGCGGTGCTTACTGGTATGATCCGTTTGCATTTAAGCTGAAACATACGATCTACAGTGAATTTACCACGTTGTCAGAGTGGATGTATACGGTTCCAGATAACAACTCCAACAATGGCGAGCGATATATTTACCTTAGGAAAAGTCTGGGATATCCCGAAAATGATCTGACCCGATTCACTCTGGGTGCTCAGGTTATCGGATGTAATTACTGGCTTGCAGATGCCAGGGTCTCATATAGTGAAAAAGGTAATAATAATCCCAACAGCCAGTGGAACGACCACACACATTTTCCCGGCTTACCATTTGATACGCTGCCCGACATTAAGGAAAAAACGTTCTCTTTTTCACTTAACGCCCGGGGGTATTTCAGAGACTACGTTGACGGTTGGATAAGTGCCGGTGGTTCATGGAAAAAGAACAAAAATAATATTAAAACTGAAAAGTACAATTTCGATCCGATTATACAGGCGGGAATTTCAGTCCATTTCAGTGATCTTTATGTCAAACTACCTGAAAAGTAATAGTTATAATGGACAGCCCTCATAATAAGCCGTTGTTAACCGTACCCGCAAAGGGAGTTGCAATCCATACCAGGATGGTCGCTCTTTTAAAGGAGCTTATTGTACTCAAATCCGATAACTGCCTGGCCCCTTCATTCAGAGTACCTTTCTCGTCCTGTCTTAAACTGTTTGATCAGTACCAGGCTGCCATACTCGAACATAACCAGATGACTGTTACCTGCAGAAGCGGTTGTTGCTGCTGCTGTAATCACTGGGTAGAGGATGTCAATTCTTTCGAAGCTGCAATCATCTATGATTATATTTTAAAGAACATTCCTGAACGTATTCCTGAAATTATTAAAACATGTGAAAAAGATCTGCAGCAACTGGAACACCTTGAAAAAACAATGCTGTCTCATCCCGATGTGTCCCAGACTCCTGATGATCAGCTCGATCAGACAGACCTTCTGTTAGCTGTTTTCTATCAATTTAAACGACCGTGCCCGCTTCTTGACAACAATGGAAGATGTTCTATATACCCTGTCCGCCCGATCACCTGCCGCATTTATTTCAGTTTTTCTGACCCCTCCCGGTGTGAGCCTGAATATATAAACGAAGATGATATTCCCACGTACCTCCTTGATACGCAGGAGGAGGTATCCGAACTTTTAGATACTCTTCATTTCAAGTATCTCTCCTTTGAGGGAAACACCGGATTGAGATCATTACTTTTGAGTTATTTAAGGCAATCCGACTAAAACAGTTGCACGAATTGAAGCCATGGTTCTATATTATCTGCGTAAAGTAAAATGACCATACTCGATCGAATCAATATATGCAAGAAAATAAGTGTACCATCTGTTTTTTTAACAGTGTCAAATTCTGGGGTGGCGGCGAAAAGCTTCATCTGGAAAACGCTATACATTTCAGAAAAAGAGACTACAAGGTTGTTATTGCATCCAGGAAAGGTTCGCCTCTTTCTAAAAAAGCTATTGCTGAGGGCTTTTTTTCCTACCCTGTTTCGGTAAGTAATCTTTCATTCTTCAACCCTTTCAAAATCATACAATGTTTACTATTTTACAAAAGGCACAACATTGACACCGTCATATTTTCGGCATCACAGGACCTTAAACTTGGAAGTATTTCGGCAAAACTTGCAGGAGTTAAAAATATAGTGTACCTCAGAGGTCTTGCATCTCCAGTCAAAGCAGACCTGTTGAATATTCTCATTTTTAAATCATTTCTTACTCATATTATTCTTAATTCCCAAGACACAAAGAGAAACACACTCAAACGCCTTGGAAAATATGTCAATGGAAAAAAAGTCCATGTAATTTATCACGGGATCGATGTAACGATTTCTGATACAGATGTGTCTGAAAGACTGCCTGTCATCCGTGAAAAAGGTCGTGGTATTATCCTTGGAAATGCAGGAAGACTCACAGCCCAGAAAGGGCAGGTGTATCTTATCCGGATCGCATCGATACTCAAAAAAAGGGGAATAGAGTTTACCCTATTCGTTGCAGGCACAGGAGAACTTCAGTCAAAACTGGAATCATTACGAGATGAATATGGATTACAACAGGAAGTGGTTTTTACCGGTTTTATCGAAGATATACCCGGATTCATGAATTCAATTGACATATTTCTTTTCACCTCATTATGGGAAGGCTTTGGTTTTGCCCTTGTTGAGGCGATGATTGCAGGTAAACCGGTCGTGGCTTTCAATGCAACAAGCAACCCGGAAATCGTAACCTCTGACATCACCGGTTTTCTTACTGATTGTCAGGATCTTGAAATGTTTGCCGACAAAACTATTACTTTAATCAAAGATCCTCTGTTACGCAAAAAGATGGGTGAAGCCGCTGCAAAATCGGTACGTGAACGTTTTGAGATCAACGAACGCATTACCGAACTTGAACAGTGCCTGTTTATAAAAAATCATTGATGTGATTATATATCACTTTTTTTGAACACTTTTTTAAGAATAATCGACTACATTAAGGGAATGTTGGTTTTCCAGTTCATTGTCTTGTAAAAAACTCAAAGGAGATACTATGTCGATCGATCGGCGTTCGTTTCTAAAAACTTCCGTCGCTGGAGCTGCAGGCCTTTCAGTTACCGTACCTGGAGCCCAATCAATTCTTGCTTCAGCCCCTGCGAATGGTTTTGTCTGGACCGATAAAATGCCGATCAATCCTGATATCGATAATATGCGCGTGATCTGTATGCATGACCCTCTGATGTACAATAAATCCAATGCAGATTCATTCAGCGCTCAGAATAAAATAGCCGATGAGAAACGTGTTTATGAAAATCTTGACAAAATGGCGATGGCACTAAGTAATAAAACGACTGCTGATGATGCGTGGAAAACTATTTTCAGATCCAGCAAAGCCTGGGCTGATACCAAGGTAATGGTAAAGATCAATACGGTTTCGAACAAAATGCAGGCTCGTGCTGCCATTGTAAAAAAAATAGTCGATGTGCTGATTGGATTTGGTGTACAGCCAAAAAACATTGTCCTGTTTGATGGGCAGGGTGGAAACTGGAAAGATTTTCAGTCTGTTACCAGTCTAACTGATGATACAAAAATACGGGGCACGATGAGTAACAAGTACGATTCCCTCGGTGGGAGAGCATCAATAAGCATCCCTGATATTTCCAGCGGATACGCCCCAAAGGATCTTGTCGATGGAGTAACCGATATTATTGTTAACATCGCAGTAAACAAAGGACATGACAGCAATTTCAATATAGGGAAAACTACCCTGTGCCTGAAAAATCATTTCGGCACATTTCTTCAGAGTAGTGGTATGGCAATGCATCTGCATTCAACCAACGGACTTATCAATATCAATAAAATTGCTGCTACTGTTGGAGGCAATCCTGTCAGGCAGCAACTTTGTATCATCGACAGTATATGGGCAGCCAAAAAGGGACCAGACACCGCGATCACTCATAAACCGGACCGGATAGTCATGGGAACATTTGCCGGTGCAGTGGATTACTGTTGCGTGAAAAAAATCCGTGAAGAAATTATGAACGTAACCAACCATGAAACTGAAGTTATTCCCAAATTTCTTACCAGCTTTGGCTACAAAGAAACAGATCCGGTATGGGTTGAGATGACTCCGGAAACCGTTTCGGTTCAAAAAGTTACTACCGTTACCCCCTCAGATACTTTTTCATTTACTCTTACGGGTACCACAATGAAAATGTCAACTCTTAAGTTTGCCCTGCCTAAAGGCTCTAAAATGGACATTAAAGTACGCATTACCGATTTGCGCGGCAGGCTGGTTCGGGAGATTGCCAACAGAGCGGGCACATTATCAATGATGTGGGATGGTGCGAAATCTGATGGGAGTATGGTCCCGGCCGGTTCCTACGCTGTCAGCCTCATTGCAGGCACATTTCGTTCTACGATGAAACTGACTGTATTGAGGTAGTCTGCAATAGCGACTTCAGTAACATTTGTTTTCAGAGAGTCGCTCACAGGGATGGTACTCAGTAAATCGAAATAACCTGTTGCAGACTTATTTTATCGTGTATATCATAAATGGAGAGCATATAACAGCCACTACGCAATGATGATATATCGATAAGATGTTTCTCTCCTGCAGTGACAACATTCTTTACAGCCACTCTTCCCTGAAGTGTTGTAAGGAAAACTTCACACCCTTCCAGAGCGCCGGATAGTTCGATCTGACGATTTTTATGTAGTGCAACCGCTATCGGAGCACTCCTGAGAGCAGACTGCCTGCTGTTTACAGCTACTTTTACGGCAAGACCAGTGTCTTTAATCTGCCACATATTTCCGCTCATCGCAAGCATATAACAGTTACCGAGGAATCCATGATACCAGAATTTGTCGAAATTCATTTTTGACACTTCAGAACCAAACGCGTCCGCAACAGTCTGATTGTTGCACATTGCGGCAACTGCAAATCCTCCGACAAAAGACATATTGTGGTTAGTGCCGAATACTGAGCCATCAAGATTATACCCGTCCTTGATATTTTTAGGACCAGTTTTGTTTGCCCAGTTTGAGATTGTTGTACACCAGGTTTTTGCCTTTTCATTACCGTTCCAGAGGTAATCGAGCGCGATTCGCCAGGGAACACGTGACGCATCAAATGAGTACGTATGTTTTCTTCCGTTTGCTGCCGGACCACCGGAGAGCGCCTGCCAGTCAGGCACAAGTCCAGTTGACTTATTTGCCCCATTATTCAGGACAGTATAGGTATCATCAGCAAGTTTTTTCCAGGTATTATCCCCTGTAAAATCTGCAAAGCACCTGAAAAATGCAGGTGAGTAATATGAAATATCAGTCTCCTGGCAGCCGCCGTAAACATTGTTGTTACTGTACATGCCACCTGCAATAACCGATGTGCCGCCACAGTCAATGATCAGTTTTTTGACAGTTGAAATTGCCTTATTCGCTTCAGACTTATAGCTGTCCCCCCACTGCCATGTTGCCACAAGCAGCGAAAAAGCGACATCAAGATCTCCATCACTTGCACTGCCACCATCAACTACGCCATTACATGTTGTTTTCCAGGCCATCATGCCATGTCCCTGAATTTTGCTTTTGTAATATCTGTATAATCCATCAAATGATACCTTGTCACCCATATATGCCGCGATAATCATCGCCCATCCCATCGATTCAACTAACGTTTGACCATCTACATCGGAAGTGGTTCTCAGCCCTCCACTACAATCGAGCAGGAGTTTGTTTGCCTTGTAATTTTTATACCATCTGTCCAGAGCTGGCTTTATGTTTGCCGGAAGAAAGCCATATCGATATTTGATATTCAGAGGATATGGGTATTTAGGATTCTGACTGAATGATTCTCCAGCCCAAAGAAGTGCAATCAAGACAAATAAAATCAACCGCTGTTTTTTCATCATATTATTCCCCCCCAGGAATAAGAAGCCGATATGAAATGTGCATAGATGATTGAATGGTTTATAAAAATACGAATTTTTATAATGAAATTTGAAACTTTTTTATTTTTGAAACTCAAAAACAGATCGCTCAGATTAGACTTTCGATTTCAATTCTGCTCCTCAAGTGCATCAAGCCTCTTCCGTTCATAATATTTTTCCGGAGTAGTCCGGGTAATCTCTTTAAAAGCCCTTTCAAATGCCTCATTATCCCTGAAACCTGCCGTTTTAACAATCGTTTCAATCACATACGTCTCGACAGAAAGAAGCTTTTTTGAACAATTAATACGCTCTTTTAAAATGAGATAATCGACACTGCAGGTAGCTTCCATTGTAACCGTTTGTTCGACAGATTCCCTGTCCAGGGAGAGTAATTCGGCAATTACCGATGAACAGAGATCCGGATCAGACAGATTCTCTTTTATGCAGGTTACTATTTTCTCCATGGTCTCGGAATACCTTCTCTCCTCAATATCATCGATCCTGCTGTCGATATAATGCCTGTACAAAAGCCATGCGATAATCGAGCATATCACAACAACAAAAAATAGAGCGCTGAAGAGCATAATATAATGAAGTGATACCATTGCCTGATGAAGCCTAAGCGTTCCCCATCGGGAAGGAGTGTACCTGCAGAAAAGATCTTTGTTCCCCCCCCAGGAATAGAATACGGTGTCCCTGTTGTGAGTAACATCGACAACAGTCAGATCGAAACCTGATTTCATTGATGGATACATAAGATCGGAAAGAGTGAAAAAAGGAATTGCAGCTTCAATGATGTATCCATCCTCTTTCACCACAGCACGCCACTCCATCTGCTCTTTTATAAGCAAGGTTACACTATCTGCCGGCGTAAAGCCTGAATCATTCAGTTCCACCGTAAAGCAAAGTGCTCTACTGCGGGGACCAAACCGAATGCTGCGATGATTCTTCCCCGCAAAATCGCTCTTATCATTGTACATATCAAAGTGCAGTTCAAGATAATCGGAGGGGCACACTGAGGCATCTTTTACAAATGCTGCAACGTACACTTTCCCTATAGTCCAGCAAATTCTGGCATTTCCTGCATTACCCAGCCTTGTTTTTCGAATCCCTTTCCAGTCATCAAGGTTTCCATCAACGCAGATCGTATCCGGCCTTGTTATCTGATGTGCATGGAGTACTTTGCGACTTTTCCTTGTTTCCCGCATAAGCATCCACCGGTGAGGTAAGGGTGGAGAGACAATTGTATGAAATGAATCAGCGAACAATGTATACCCGAATTGAAGATGAATCTGGTCCTGATCTGAAACATCTGAACAATCCCAGTTAAACTCATAAGGTGATCGGGATTTTGTTCCGACGGTATCTACCATTGCACCTCCATACCGTACAACTGCCATTACCGAATCAACAGTAAGTGAAGGTTTTATCTCCAGGCTAACAGAGCTGCTTTTAAGAACTGTAAGAACAGGAGGTTTCATAAAGCCTGCACTATCAGCTATGATCACTTTCGTTACCGCTGTAACACTGTCCTTCTTTGTTTCTGCTTTCTCCAGCAACTTCAGAGAGAGACGAACAGAATCAAAATCTTCTGTTGCAAAACTTATCGCAATGATAAAAAGAACTGACATGCTTGCGTATTTAACCATTCTTAAATGTTCCTTTTTGATAAAATACCCTATGTACCTGACGTCGCAATGAGATTTTTTGTCACTGTACATTTTATTTTTCTGGAAAATTGTAATGGTCTGCAGCTCCAAGGAGTATAGAGGAGTAAGGAGTGAGGAGGATATGAAAATTGAAAGTATTTTTTGTAAACAATACATCCTTTTCAAGTACTCCGAATTGAAATTTTCGCGTTTCACCTTTCGCGTTTCACCTTTCGCGTTTCACCTTTCACCTTTCACCTTTCACCTTTCACCTTTCACCTTTCACCTTTCACCTTTCACCTTTCACCTTTCACCTTTCACCTT